>DASTNZ010000212.1:0-8745 GCA_035762665.1 Jiangellaceae bacterium
GCCGTATCGGACAGCACGTCAGCGACGGCCTGGCTGGTGGCCTCGCCCCGAACCACCTCGACCAGCGGAAGGAGGGGAGCCGGGTTGAAGAAGTGCATTCCGGCCACCCGCTCCGGATGGTCAAGGTCGGCGGCGATGTCAGTGATGGACAGTGACGAGGTGTTGCTGGCGAGAATGGCGTCCGGGCCGCACACCTTCTCCAGCCTGACGAAAAGCTCGCGTTTGGCAACCAGATCTTCGAGGATCGCTTCGACTACGAGCCCGCACCCCGCCAGGTCAGTGATGGACGCAACGGCCGTCAATGAGTTTCCTGCATGCTCTGCCTTGTCAGCGTCCAGCCGACCCTTCTCGGCGTGCCGCGCCAGCTGCTGCCGGATGCGGTCGATAGTCTCGGCGGCCACGCCTGGGATGTCGTCGTGGATCCGAACCTGATGGCCGGCGACTGCAGCCACCTGGGCGATGCCGGCCCCCATCGTGCCGGCCCCGACGATTCCGACGGGTGTATCGAGGTCAAGCGCTGCCATGAGTTGAGTCTGCCGCACCGTGGGGGCCCGTGCAGGGGCAACCTCCGGGCGGGGCCCTCCGTCAGGCGGCATCCTTCAGGGGAGTCGTGTATCTCCTGCATCCTTGTGACACAGTAGGAGCACCACAGCCTGACCCTGTCATAACGAGCGCACCGCCGCGCGGAGGTAGCCGTGTCTCTCGACGAGCTCATCACCCGTCATCAGCAGACTCTTGACGACGCGCTGAGCGCGATCCGTACCCGGACGTATTACTCCGCTTATCCGGAGTCGCCAAGCCCCCGGGTTTACGGCGAGACGGCGGCGGCCGGGGGTCAGGCCGCCTATGAGGCCCTGCTGGGAACCGACTTCCCCCTGGATACCCCGGGAGCGGATGGCCGTATTGCGACGGAGACAAGCCCGTACGGTCCCACGCTCGGCGTCGCCTACGCGCGCGTCCCGAACACAGGCGAGGCGCTGGACGAATTGCTGGCAGCTGCGCAGGCCGCCATGCCCGCTTGGCGAGAAGCTGGTCCCGGCGCCCGGAGCGCCGTCTGCCTGGAGATCCTGGCCCGCCTTCACACGCGCATCTTCGAGCTGTCGAATGCCGTGATGCACACCTCGGGACAGGCTTTCGTGATGGCCTTCCAGGCGGGCGGTGCGCATGCCCTGGACCGGGCCCTCGAAGCCGTCGCATACGCCTACGACGAGCAAACCAGGACGCCGGCCACCGCTCTGTGGGAGAAGCCGGCCAAGGGCGAGCCGCTGCGGATGACCAAGACGTTCCACATCGCGCCACGCGGCGTCGCGCTGGTCATCGGCTGCAATACGTTCCCGACCTGGAATTCCTGGCCGGGCTTGTTCGCGTCACTGGCCACCGGTAACCCTGTCATCGTCAAGCCGCATCCGGGGGCGGTGCTGCCGTTGGCGATCACCGTTCATGCCGCCCAGGAGGTGCTCGCAGCGCACGGCTTCGACCGCAATCTCATCACGCTGGCCGCCGAGGACCCGGCGGACAAGCTTGCGGCAGCGCTGGCGGTTCGTCCCGAGGTCAAGATCATCGACTTCACCGGTTCCAGCGCCTTCGGAAACTGGCTGGAGCAGAATGCGCGCCAGGCCGTCGTCTACACCGAGAAGTCCGGCGTCAACACCGTGATCATCGACTCGACAGATGACTTCGCAGGTATGTGTCGGAACATCGCCTTCTCGTTGAGCCTCTACACCGGGCAGATGTGCACTGCGCCGCAGAACATCTACATCCCACGCGAAGGGATCACGACTGACGCGGGCCACAAGTCGTTCGCCGAAGTCGGTGAGGGAATCGCGCAGGCCATCGAGAAACTGCTTGCCGACGATGCCCGCGCGGTGGAGATGCTCGGCGCCGTAGTCAACGCCGGCGTGCTGCAGCGCCTCGAGGCGGCACCCGACGGGCGTGAGGTCGTGCTCGCGTCCCGGGCGATCACCCACCCGGCGTGGCCGGACGCGACCGTCCGCACGCCGGCGATTCTCGCGCTCGACGCTTCCGATGCCGACGTGTACACGTCGGAGTGCTTCGGGCCGGTTTCGTACCTCATCGCTACCAACTCCACCGACGCGTCCATCGATCTGTTCCGCGACACGGTTCGCGAGCACGGAGCGATGACCGCGTCGGTGTATTCGACGGACGAGAAGGTGCTGGACGCGGCCGAGCGCGCAGCCGTCGATGCTGGAGTCGCCCTGTCGATGAACCTGACCGGTGGCGTGTTCGTCAACCAGTCGGCGGCCTTCTCGGACTTCCACGGAACAGGTGCGAACCCGGCGGCAAATGCGGCCTTCACCGATGGTGCGTTTGTCGCCGGACGGTTCCGGGTCGTGCAGTCCCGTCGCCACGCTGAGGTAGGGTGAATCACTCCTCGAGGTCTTGAGAGTTCAGGCTCTTCTGGGTGGGTGCCTGACACTGCGCTTGAGACGGCGTTCCCCCCGACTGAAGGCCTGTCCTGAGGTTGCCGGCAGATGGCCGACGTGACCGAATTGTTACCTCAGAATCACCGAACTTCACTTGCGCACTGGCATCGAAAACGTTTTCGTTCAGAGAAGCCGGTTCTGCGGGCGACAAGCGCCTGGGCCGGTACGGATATGCCTTGGGAGGGAGGCTCTACCACTATGGCGATGAGCAAGACGCGCCGCGGCGCTGCCGTGCTCGGCGGCCTGACCGGCCTCGCACTGGTTCTGGCGGCTTGTGGCGGTGACGACGACGGTGACGACACCGCTGGTACCGACGGTGACGAAGGTGCCGTTGCCGAAGGCTGTGAAGAATACGAGAAGTACGGCGACCTGACTGGCACGACGGTGACGGTGTTCACCTCGATCGTGGCGCCAGAGGACCAGCCGCACATCGACTCGTGGGCACAGTACATGGAGTGCACCGGTGGCACCGTGACCTACGAGGGCACGAAGGAGTTCGAAGCTCAGTTGCTCGTCCGGATTCAAGCGGGCACCCCGCCGGACATCGCGTACATGCCGCAGCCCGGTCTGCTGCGCACGATCGTCACGGACACCGAGGCGGTCGTCCCGGTGGCGGAGCTGGCGGAAGAGCACGTCGACCAGTACTACTCCGAGGACTGGAAGAATTTCGGCGTGGTGGACGGGACCTTCTACGCGTCGCCGATCGGCGCCAACGTCAAGTCGTTCATCTGGTACTCGCCGAGCATGTTCGAGGAGGCCGGCTACGAGATCCCCGAGACATGGGATGACCTGATCGCGCTCACCGACGACATCGTGGCCAATGGCGGCAAGCCGTGGTGTGCCGGCATCGAGTCCGGCGTCGCCACCGGATGGCCGGCGACGGACTGGATGGAAGACATCATGCTCCGCGAGGCGGGGCCGGAGGTCTATGACCAGTGGACCAACCACGATATCCCGTTCAACTCGCCCGAGGTGGCGAGTACGCTGGAGCGCGTCGGATCCATCCTGAAGAACGACGATTACGTAAATGGTGGCTTCGGCGACGTGCGCAGCATCGCGTCCACCGCTTTCCAGGATGGCGGGCTGCCGATCCTCGAAGGCAACTGCTGGATGCACCGGCAGGCGTCGTTCTACCAGGCCAACTGGCCGGAAGGGACGAACGTGGCCGAGGACGGCGACGTGTTCGCGTTCTACCTGCCGCCGATCGACCCTGCTTCGGGCAAGCCGCTGCTGATCGCGGGTGAGTTCGCCGCCGCGTTCGACGACCGTCCCGAGGTGCAGGCGTTCCAGGCGTTCCTGGCCTCGCCTGAGTGGTCCAACGCCAAGGCCGAGGTTTCCGGACCGGGCTGGCTGAGCGCCAACAGCGAGCTCGACGTTGAACTGCTCAAGTCGCCGATCGACCAGCTGTCGGCGGAGCTGCTCCGGGACCCGGAGACGGTGGCCCGGTTCGACGCGTCGGACATCATGCCCGGCGAGGTCGGCTCCGGCACCTTCTGGCGGGAGATGACCGAATGGATCGCTAGCGACAAGCCCGACGACCAGGTTCTCGACGCGATCGAGGAATCCTGGCCTGAGTGAGTTGACCGTGAGCGCCGGTGTGCTGCCCCGCCCGCAGGGCGCTGCACACCGGCGTTCACGCAAGTGAGGAGGGGTGGCCTTGTCTGACACCAGGCCAGAATCAGACGTGGCCAAGGGTCCGTCTGCTGCAATGACCACGACGGAGGGGGCGCCACCTCCGCCTGCGCACTGGCGAACCGGGCTGAAGGAAGGTTCGACCGTCTGGACGGTGGTACTTGTCCTACTGTTCGTGGCGGCTATCGGCGGAGCTGCCATCTTCCTGCTCAATGTTGTTGGCGTGCTGAATATCGAACTCGACCGGGACTTCTGGCCGACTTGGATGGTCGGCACCACGACCTGGAGCAGCAAGCTCCTGTTGATGGTGATCGCGATCCTGATGTTCGCCGCCGTAATGACCGTTGTCCTGATCTCAGCGGACCGGGCGAAGCGAGTGCCGAACTGGGCAGTCGCCGCTGCGTTCTTTGGTCCAGCCGCCCTCATGCTCGGGCTAGGCCTGCTCTACCCCGCAGTCAGGACGATTCGCGAGTCGTTCTTCGACCGCACGGGCGACAACTTCATCGGATGGGACAACTACGTCGCCATCTTCACCCAGAGCGGGTTCCAGCTCGTCCTGCGGAACACGCTGATCTGGGTGATCCTCGTGCCAATCGTGGCGACGTTCATCGGCCTCGTGTACGCGGTGCTGGTCGACCGTACCCGCTTCGAGGCACTGGCCAAGGGGTTGATCTTCCTGCCGATGGCGATCTCGCTGGTCGGCGCATCGATCATCTGGAGGTTCGTCTACGCGTACCGTCCGGAACAAGAAGGCGTCAACCAGATCGGCCTTCTCAACCAGATCCTCGTGTGGTTCGGCTTCTCCCCGCAGCAGTTCATCATCACGGCACCGGGGAACACGCTGTGGCTGATCGTTGTCATGGTCTGGATCCAAACCGGTCTCGCGATGACGCTCCTGTCGGCGGCGATCAAGAACATTCCGGACGACATTATCGAGGCCGCCCGGTTGGACGGCCTGAGCGGATTCCGGATGTTCCGCTACATCACTGTGCCGAGTATCCGGCCGGCGCTGGTGGTCGTTGCAGTAGCCATCACCATGACGACACTGAAGGCCTTCGACATCATCTACACGATGACCGGCGGCCAGTTCGAGACCAGCGTCGTCGCAAATGAGTTCTACTTCCAGAGCTTCCGGCAGGGCAACTTCGGTGTTGGCGCCACCCTCGCCGTGTTCCTGTTTGTGGCGATCATTCCAGTGGTGATCTACCAGGTCCGCCAGCTGCGACTCGCGGAGGAGATCCGATGACCTTGTCGACACCACCGGTACCGCCGGACAGCGACACCGGGGTTATCTCCCGGGCACCCCGGAAGCTGACCAAGACCGAGCTGCGGGCCGCGGAGGCCAAGACCAAGCTGACGTCGCCATGGGCGTCCGGTATCGCGATCGTGATCGCGATCCTCTGGACGGTCCCCACGTTCGGCATGCTGCTCAGCTCGATTCGCCCGGAAGCGTCGATCCAGAACTCCGGCTGGTGGACCTGGTTCACCAACCCGGAGTTCACACTCGCTAACTACGACGAGGTGCTGTTCGGCTCTGGAACGGCGTTCTCTACGTTCTTCGTCAATTCTGTGACGATCGCCTTGCCGTCGGCGCTGATCCCGGTAACGCTTGCGCTGCTGTCGGCGTACGCGTTCGCCTGGATCGACTTCCGTGGCCGTGACGTGCTATTCGTCGCGGTGTTCGCGCTGCAGATCGTGCCGCTGCAGATCGCGCTAATCCCGCTGCTGAGTGAGTACGTGAACTGGGGCTTGGCCGGCTCGTTCTGGACCGTCTGGATGTCGCACTCGATCTTCGCTTTGCCGCTAGCGATCTTCCTTCTGCACAACTTCATGAAGGACATTCCCCCGTCGCTGATTGAGGCGGCCCGAGTCGACGGCGCTGGGCATGTGAAGATCTTCTTCCGGGTCCTGTTGCCGCTGCTCGTACCCGCCATCGCGGCCTTCAGCATCTACCAGTTCCTCTGGGTCTGGAACGACCTGTTGGTCGCGTTGACCATGGTGGGTGGGACGCCTAATGTGGCGCCGCTGACCGTCCGGCTGGCCGAACTATCCGGCACACGTGGGTCGGACTGGCACCTGCTCACGGCGGGGGCGCTCGTCGCGATCATCGTTCCATTGATCGTGTTCCTGTCTCTGCAGCGGTTCTTCGTTCGCGGCCTACTCTCCGGCAGCGTGAAGGGCTGACCCGGCTGGGCCGAGAGTGAGCAGCGATGGTCGGCATCGTCGACGTCGCGGCGCGCGCGGGAGTGTCGGTAGCGACTGTCTCGCGCGCGCTGCGAGGCCTTCCGGGCGTTGCCGAGGCGACCCGGCAAGCGGTGCGGGCGGCAGCGGCTGAGCTGGGTTATGTCGCGTCGCCCAGTGCGGCAGGCTTGCCCACGGGGCGCACCGGCGCGGTCGGCATCGTCGCGCCCTGGATCACGCGGTGGTTCTTCACCGCAGTGATCGAGGGAGCAGCCGAGGTGTTGGTCGAGCGTGGGCACGATCTGCTGCTGTACGACCTCGGGGGCGTGGCGGCGGCCAGGCGGAGAGTTCTCGACACCAAGCTGCTCACCAAGCGAGTCGATGCCCTGCTCGTGCTGAGCCTGCCACTGACCGCGGCAGAAGTGGATTCGCTCAGCCGGCTGCACCGTCCGGTGGCGACGGTGGGGCCGACCGTGCCAGGCCTGTCCGGAGTACGAATCGACGACGTCGACGTAGGTCGGACAGCGGCCGAGCATCTGATCGAACTCGGTCACCGGCGCATCGCCTTCGTCGGTGGCGATCCGCACGACGAGCTCGGCTTCCCGGTCGCGCCGGACCGGCGGTCAGGTTACGAGATGGCGTTGCGGGCTGCGGGCATCGAGCCCGACCGCGATCTCGCCGTGCCGGCGGAGTTCACCGTGGACAGCGGCACGCGAGCTTGGGCCACGCTGCGTAATCGGACGACCTCACCGACTGCTGTTGTGGCGGCGTCGGACGAGATCGCGATGGGAGTCCTCTACGCGGCGCGGCAGTGCGGGCTGCGGGTTCCACGCGATCTTTCGGTGGTCGGCGTGGACGACCACGACATGGCCCGGCTCTTCGATCTGACGACCGTCGCTCAGCCGGTGCGCGAGCAAGGGCGGATCGCCGCTCGATTACTCATCGAACAACTTGCGACCACGAAGGGAGTCGTCGAGCAGGTCGTCACCGTGCCCACCCGGCTTATGGTCAGATCGACGACCGCGCCGCCCGTGGCCCAACCACTCCCTGCGGCGTAGGTGACGGCCGGCACGACGCGCCTCGCCGGCAAGAGCGACGCCTAGGTACGCCGCGATGCGACCCGCGCCTCGATGCCGTCCAGCATGAACCGCAAGCCGTACTCGAAATCTTCGTCCAACCCCTGATCCGGGGCGTCGAACACGCCCGCGGCGACAACTCTCGCGACGGCAGGGTGCTCGCCGTCGGTTACAACCTTTCGCAACATCTCGCCGTATACCCGGCCCCACTCCTCAGGCTCGACGCCGGTCATGCGTGCGCCCTCCTGAAGGGCCAACTCCTGGGCCGCCTCGCTGCGGACATAGCCGCTCAGCAGGATCAGCACCCAGATCATCTCGTCCGCCGTGAGGCCGCTGCCCTCCATGGCCTGAAAGGCGCATTCCATCCATCTGATGTTGTTCGGTCCGAACGGCGGGTGGCTGAACGGAAACTGGACCAGCCAGGGATGCCGGCGAAAGGCCTCCATGTTCTGGCGAGCCCACCAGTGCAGGGCGTCCCGCCAGTGTTCCGGCATGGCGGCCGGATCAGGCCCCGGCGCGGCGATCGCGTCCAGCATCAGCTCGAGCAGGTCGTTCTTGCTCGGGACGTAGCGGTACAGGGACATCGTGGTGACGCCGAGTTGCTCGGCGATCCTCCGCATCGAGACGGCGTCCAAGCCGTCGGCATCAGCGATCTCGATGGCGACGTGAGTGATCTGTTCGACGCTCAGACTGGGTTTGGGACCTCGCGTCGGCTGCTCACGCAGACCCCACAACAGTTCGAAGGTGCGCTGGGCGTTGCTCTTGCTTGCCATCGGTTCCCTTGACGAGGTGGAGAGAACTGTGTATATCATACACAGGGCGTGTACAGTATAAACAGTTTACGTCGTTCACAGAGCGAGAAGGGCTGGCCGATGAACGACCGAGCGATAGTCGCTGAGGGGTTGCTCAAGCGCTATAGGGACACGGCTGCGCTGGAGGGGTTCAACCTCTCCGTACGCACCGGGACCGTCCACGGTCTGCTTGGCCCGAACGGCGCGGGAAAGACGACGGCGGTACGCATTCTCGCGACCCTGCTGCGATTCGACGGCGGGCGGGCGACAGTGGCCGGCTATGACGTGGTGCGCGATGCGGGAAAGCTCCGCGGCGCGATCGCACTGACCGGCCAGTACGCCGCGGTGGATGAGATCCTGAGCGGGCGGCAGAACCTGCTGCTCTTCGGTCAACTGCTCGGCCTGAGCAAGCGGCAGGCCCGGTTGCGAGCCGACGAGCTCTTAGAGCAGTTCGAATTGACCGACGCCGCCACGAAGTCTGCCGGCCAGTACTCCGGAGGCATGCGCCGTCGGCTGGATCTGGCCGCCAGCCTCATCCGAACTCCTGAGGTGTTGTTCCTCGACGAGCCGACGACGGGACTCGATCCACGCAGCCGCAACCGGCTGTGGGACGCCATTCAC
>DASTNZ010000213.1:0-9198 GCA_035762665.1 Jiangellaceae bacterium
GCCCATTGCCATTGATGTGATCCACAAGCAGGCCCCTGGGTGCGGACAACAGCAAGCGATGCATCCGAAAGCCCCCGGACGCCACGACATAGAAGGCGCGCGGCCCTTCTCGCTGAACGCGCCATCTAAATGGGGCGATAAACGCAAGGTCGTCATCGTCGACCAGGCAATAACCCCCGTTGAACAACTCGACGTAGCTCCACGTCTTCATGTGTGATCACCGCCCACGGTGTCCGGCGCCTCGTCCCGCGCGGCGAGCGCGGTCTGCAGTTCGGCGACCTGCCGCTGCAGCTCGGCGACTTCCTTGGTGAGTTGCCGCACGCCTTCGCGGGCTTTCCAGTCGATCGGGCCCTGGGCGCCGCCTCCGATGTAGGCCATGTCAGGTGTCCTTCCGCACGGTGACGCCGCGGCGGACCAGCTCGCGGATCATGTCGCTGTGATGCCATCCGCCGTCCTCGGGATCGGTCACTGCAGCCTCGGCCTCGGCCCACACTTCGTGCATGCGGCGGTACTGTTCGGGGTCCGGCTCGGCACGGCGCACCAGGCGCACAGTGGCGTCACGCGGCATCAGTAACTCACCACCCGGTTTGAACGAGATCCACAAGTCATACGGTGGAAGCGTCAGCCCTGATGGCGTCGTTGGCCGGTCGATGACGGTGCCCTCCAGCCGCCACGACGGCGGACCGTCGTGAGAGACCTCCACGACGTCGCCGACCTTCACATCAGCCGGGTCGATGCGGGTCTGCTTGTCCAGCAGTTCCCGTTCCCACTCGGCGAGCCGCTCGTTGATCTCGTAGCGGTCGCCAAGGATCACGGCAGCGAGGTCTACCCGGTCGGCGTCATTCTTGGGCAGCGGGACGGTGACGCAGTCTTCGCCGCCGCATCCGTGGATTCGGCGGTGGTCGGCTGTCCAGTCGTAGCCGTGGCCGTCCCAGTCGCTCACTGCTCCACTCCCATCCGCTCATCCCGTTGTGCCTGCTTGGCCCGCCACCACGCCCGCAGCGCCCGCATGGGCCGCCCCAGGTCGTCGACGAGCTCGGCCCATTCGGCTCGCCAGTCCACGCCGCGGCCGACACGCACGTAGCTGCCTTCGGGGGTGGGGTCGAGGGCGACCCACGTGTCGTAGTCGGCGGGGTCGGGTGTCCAGCCGCGCGCCTCCCGCTCCGCGTACGCCTCGGCGAGCGGGTTACGGGTGGGTGCGAGCACGGCCCGGCCGGGCATGGCCTCATCCGGCGCGGGGGACGTGTCGAACGGCGACCGCCCGCCGATCGGGCCGTAGCGGGCGCGGATGGCGGCGAACACCGGCGGCACCGGGTCGGCCACAGCCCACACGATGGGCAGCCCGAGCTCGTCGCACAGTTGCCGCATCTCGGCCTTGGCTTGCGCGGTCTGCCCTTCGATCCACGCCGCGAACTCGTCCACGGCGCGGCGGGAGTCCCGCACCCAGGCGTCGAGGATGCCGACGGCGCGGCTGTACGGGGCGGACACCTGCTGCTCCGGCAGGGCCAGCGCGGCGCTCACCTCGCGGACGGTGAGCTGCTGGCCGGTGGCGGTGTCGTGGACGGTGATGGTCATCACTTCTCCTTCGGGTGGCGTGCGGCGTGCCAGTCGGTAGCCATCAGCGCGATGCCACGCACGGTCTCTGGATCGGATTCGACTTCAAGAGCGAAGTCGCATCCCTCGTCATGGCACTCGATTTCCAAGCGAGTCATCACGTCTCCTCGGTGCGCTGCCCGTCTCTTCGTAGGTCAGCCCGCCGTCGCGGTCCACCAGCGGCGGCGCCTGTACGACGCCCCACGCCCCGGTGAGGGCGGCGGTGGGGCCGGGCGGGCCTTGGATGGGGGCGCCCGAGCGGATCGCGGTGGTGGTCACGACGCACCGCCGATCCGCGTCAATATGTCGCGCAGACGTTCAGCGTCGTGGGGTCGGAAATTGCGCCACTCCTCGGACTGGTCCCAGTCGTCGGGATCGTGCGGGCAGGTATCGCCCTCCTGCTCGTCAAACGGGCACGGGCACCCGAGCGACTGTGCCGGTAGCAGAACGACGTGCCCGGCACCGCACTCCACTCGCCAGGTTTGGGTGTGGGAACCGATCGGTGCGACCCTGGCGCCCACGTCCTGGTCGACCATGTCCGGCCTGAGGTCGAGCGGATCCAGGGTGTAGGCGAGATCCCAGGCAATGAACAGGGCCTCGGTGCAGTCTGCGTGTGGGCATGTGATCTCATATTGAGCGTCAGCCACGGTCCACCTCCGCCAGCGCCGCGCCCTTCACGGCCAGCCCGGCGAGCGCGGCGGCCCATTCGTCGCCGAACCGGCGGGCCTCGTCGGCGGGCATCGTCACGGTGATGCCGTGAATGGTGAGGCTGACGGTCTGCCGGCCGGGGTCGTGATGCACGGCGGGCACCGCGTGACGGTCCAGCCACAGGCGGGCCATGTCAGCGACCCTCCTGAAGCGCGGCGAGGACGGTGCGGGTCTTGCCACGGCATGGGTCGCAGCCAAGTCCGTCAGGCGGCCAATACGGGCAGGTGATCTGAGCGAGGCGGTCGACCGTCTCTTCGTCGGCGCACAGCACCCCGACCAGCACCGACCACAGCAGGTCGGCGTGCGGGCCGGGCAGCTCGGCCCGGCGGACCACCACGACGGGGTCGCCGTCGGCGCGCTCCCAGATCGTCGGCTCGTCGGCGCCGTCCGGGGCGGTGAAGTAGCGGGTCACAACGGCTCACCGCCTGCATACTCGCGGTGGCGCGGGCAATAGTCCTTGCGGCGCCCATATGCCCAGCCGGACTTCTTGGCTGCAGCCCGCGCCTCACTGACTTTGACGGTGTCGTAGCTGAAACGATCAGCGCATTTGCCTGGATAGTCGCAGCGGATCACGATGTAGTGCTCGATGCTCATGTGGGACACTCCTTCTGTTGGTGGTGAGGTGATCTGCTCCGGGGAAGAGGGCGATCACCTCGCTGCTTCTCTGTCTGTGGACCCGGCCCCGGTGGGGGTTCCCGCTCCGCTGGGGAAACCGGAGCCGGGCCGTTTGTCGGGGCGGCTGGCAGAGCTTGGCGCGTCTTGTCCTGGCCACCCCGCCGTCTAGGGGCCGGCGCGTCCGTGCCAGCCGTCGAGCAGCGTCGGCGGGTCGTCGTCCGGCTCGTCGTCGTAGCGCTCGTCGTATGGGAACTCGCCGCGGCCCATGAGCAGCACCGCCACGAACACCGACAGCAGATAGCCGACAGCAATGCCGACACCGAACGCAGTCAGGCCTGTCATACCTGTTTCCCTCCTGGCCTCGACGGCGGTGCCGGCGGCCGGGGCAGCGGACGCAGCGGCACGGGCGGCTTGGGGTGCGGTCGGCCGTCGATCGGCTTCGACGGGGGCTTGGTCATAGCTCCACCTGCTGCTCAAGCCGCCGTATCCGCTGTTGGATCGCGGCTAAATGAGAGAGCAGAGCCGTGAGTTGATTCACAAGGGCAGAATGCGCAGGGCCGGGGGTAGCGTTTGAGTCCTCAGGCTCAGCTATTGGTGTAACAAGACGAATAGATTCGAGCCTTGTTTCGAGCTCTGAAATATACTTTTCGAGTATCTGCGCAGCTTCCTGGCAGGCACCGAGCAGTTTGAGTGCGGTAACGCGCTCCCGCTGTTCCGACACGTCCGCTTCGACTATGCGTTCCGCTGTTGCCTCGTCGTACCTGTTCATGAACCCTCCTCGCAAATAGTGCAGACGTGTCCCCAGGCGGCACGCCAAGTTTGGTGACAAGTGACACAATCGAAGTTGCCCGAACCAGCGGCCCCACAGGCCGGACAAGGCGCATAAGCGCCCTCGGCAAGAACCGCCTTGCGGGCGGCATTAATTGCTTTGAGGACACCGATCCCATGCTCAACGGAGCGTTCGTCGCCCGGCGCAGCCAGCCGATCCGACTCGGTTTTCAAGGCCAATTCAACTCTCTCGGCGGCGGCTAAGAGAATCCGCATGACGTCCCCATTGGAGGGGGAATAGGCACTCATACGGGGACCTCCCCTAGTGCGAGTTGCCTACCGCGTGGGACGGCGTGGCCTTGCGCCTCACGGATGCGCCGCTCGGCGATCTTCGCGTGGTGCTCGATCTGTTCGATGCCGATGAACCGGCGGCCTTCGATTACGGCGGCGACTCCGGTCGTGCCGGACCCCATGAAAGGGTCGAGGACGGTGCCGCCCTCGGGGCAGATGGCGACGAGTCCGCGCATCACGTTGAGTGGCTTTTGTGTCTGGTGTTCGCGAACGCGCGGCGACATTGCCTGGAAGAACCCGGGCAGATAGATGCCGTTGGTATAGTCCCGCTCCAGCGGACCAGATGATCCCCAGACAACGTACTCACACGAGGCGGTGAAGCCGCCCGGCTGTGGTCGGCTGGAGGGCTTGACCCAAGGAACCACGCCGCGCCATACCCAGCCGCTGATCTGCAGCGCGTCAGTAGTGATGGGCAGTTGCCGCCAGTCGGTGAACAGAACACACACACCGCCCGGGCGGACTGCGCGGAGGCATTCACCGAGCCAAAGGTTCACCCACAGCAGGTAGGACCGCTGATCGCGGTTGTCGCCGCTAAAGTCCTGGCCGGTCTCGTATGCGCTGCTGTACTTGTTGCCGGTTGGCTGTGCCCGGTCGCCTCGGTACTGTCCGCCTGAGCTGTACGGCGGATCGGTGACTACGGCGTCGACGCTGCCGGTCGGCAGATCGCACAGCACGGCCAACGCCTCAGCCCGGTACAGCGTCACCGTGTCGTCGGTGTAGTAGGGCGCGTTCACGACGCCCCACCGCCCATCACGCATCGTTCGCGGGGTAGATGATTGGGGTGGTTGGCTTCGGTGCAGGCCCAGCAGCACAGTTCGCTGGGCGGTTCGCAATTGCGGTTGTGCAGATCGCAGCAGGGCGGCCCATCTTCCGCGTCGTCGCCCCGGTCAGGACAGTCGTGGTCGAACTCGTGCTTGCCGCAGAAGTAGTTGCCGCAACCGTCTTCGGGGTCACCTGGCCAGGTGCCACACAGGTAATCCAGACCCCGGTCGATCTGCGCCTTGCATCCATCCCGGTCGCAGATCGCGTTGACGCCGTATCCAGCTTCACGGCCATCGGGCAGGACGTAGTAGGCGTAGCCCATTCACGTCACCTCCCGCTCGATGTATTGCTCGATGACGGGCAGGAGCGCGTCGATCGTGTCCTCGACCACGACCTTGATGCCGTCGCTGCTGATGACGAAGCGCGGCTTGATCTCAATGAGTGCGTCGATTAGCCGGTCCCGAAGGCCGCGCTGGCCTTCTCCGGCTGGGCCTTCCTGCGTTGGCTCGAGCGCGCGGTAGGTGGGGCATGGCCAGACGAGGCCGTCCTCGTTGCAATAACCGGTGTAGGCATCCTCGACGCGGCGATGAAGTTCACGGACTCGCGCAATCGATTCAGCGAGGAGGCGGATGGCTGTGGTCATGCCGTCTTCGCCAATTCGCGCCGTAACCGGTAGTTCTCCACGTCGCGCGCGTCGAACAGATGGGCCAGTGCGCGGCCGTTGGCCCTACCGCCGATCTGTTCGGCGGGGGGCAGCTTGCCGCGGTGCACGAGCCGGTTGACGGTGCGCACACTGACGCCGAGCTGCTCGGCCACTTGGGCAGTGGTGAGCAGTTGGCTTAGGTTGGTCATGTGGCTAAGCTAGTCCCGGGTTGGACATATGTCAATGATCGGACGGCACGAGTTTCGGTGAATCTCTTGACAGAACTGGCCCGCGTGTCCTACGTTGGACACATGAGGACAACCACCACCCGCCTAGCCCAAGACATCAAGGGCGGCGACACCGTCCGCATCGGCAACCACTGGCGCGAGGTCTTTGACACCCGCATCATTGGCGCATCCGTCGAGCTCCGGCTGATCGGCGGCAACTACTCCGTCCAGTCCACTTACGTCCCCGCCGACGCCAAGATCGAGACCATCTGAGTGATCGATGACTACGCGAATGATGACCCTCACCCTCGATCTTCCCAGCGGGGAGCACGCCACCGCCATCGTCGCCCGCGACTCGATCGGTGTCGCTGTCAACGGACGCGCTTGCCTGGCTCACCGGCCCTGGATGACGCCTGACCAACTTCGGCTCGTCGCCCACCAAGCCACTGAGCTCGCCGATGCCCTAGCTGAGAGAAAGGCAGGACGCCCATGAGCGTCGAGACCTTTCGCGGCGTCGTGCCGCAGTGGACCGTGGCGGACAAGATCCGCAAGGCCCGCGAGCACGCCGGCCTGTCACAACAGCAGCTAGCCGACCGGCTCAGTGTGACGCGCACCTCAGTGGTGAACTGGGAGCGGGGTCATACCCGCCCGCTCCGCGTCCTGCTCGGTCTGCTGGCCGCCGAGACGGGGGTTGACCCGGATTGGCTGGCCTCCGACGACGCCAAGGTCATTAACCTGAGTAGGCTCCCCCGGGTGGACTCGAACCACCAACCTGCCGGTTGGTTGACTGACTCCTCGACTCCGCCGTCAACACTCGAACTCCAGGAAATAGCCAAGCCCATTGACGAACTGCGCCGGCGAATTCGCAGAGGCCCCATCGTCCAAACGGCCCATCAAGATCGGACGGCCGGATGATGGCAACAGTCCCAACCCTCGGCAATACTACTGACCCACTGCCGCCCAAGATCGATGATGTTGAAGCGGGTGACGGGGAGCAGGGGGATATGAACTGGGCCACGGCGGTGGACCGCTGGGCAAGCTGGATGAGGACCGAAGGAATCCGAGAGCGGACGATCGAGCTGCGCCGCTACCAAATCAGCCACCTTGGCGACGAGATCCTGCGCCGCAACCCGTGGCGAGTCAAGGCCAATGACCTGGTGTCATGGATGGCCGGCCAGGACTGGGCGCCGGAAACCCGGAAATCGTACCGATCGGCGCTGAACTCGTTCTACACGTGGGGAATCCGGGCCGGGCTGACCAAACGGAACCCGGCCGCCGAGATCAAGGCGCCGCGCATCGCGCCCGTCGAGCCGCGGCCCATCCCCGAAGAGATGATGCGCCGCACACTGGCCGGCGCGGACGACGCGACTCGGCTGATGATGATGCTGATGGGCTACGCCGGCCTGCGCCGCGCCGAGGTGGCCTCGTTCCGTTTGGACCAGGTCGACGGAAACGTGCTCCGGGTGGTCGGCAAGGGCGGCAAGGTCCGCAGCATCCCGCTGCACGACGCGCTGGGCGCCGCATTGGATGCCGAGCACAAGCGCCGCGACGCCGGCCGCCGCGGCACCGGGTTCCGGTACGCCAACGGCGCGGAAGCGGGGTGGCTGTTCCCCGGCCGTCACGGCGGGCACATGACCCCGAACGCGGTCGGCAAGGCGGTGGCGAAGGCGTTGCCGACCGGCTGGACGGGGCACACGCTGCGGCACGCGTTCGCGTCGGCGGCGTACGTGGAGTCCGGCGACGTGCTGCGGGTGTCGCGGCTGCTGGGGCATTCGCGGCCGGAAACGACGGCCCGTTACGCGCAGGTGTTGGACGCCTCGCTGCACGACATCGTCAACGCGATCTGGCGCGAAGCCGGATGAGATCCCTGCCGCCGGGAAGGTGTTCCCCGGCCCGGCGGCAGGCCAAACCCAGGGGAACGCAGAAGGGGAACGACATGAGCACCAACGACCCGTACCAGACCAACGAGCACGCACCAGAGCAGCGCGTGGAGTACGTCCCGCCGCCACGCTTGGAGTTCTACCCGCAGTTGCCGCAGCCGCAGCCGGCCGGCACTAACGGCCTCGCGGTCGCCGCGCTCGTGCTGGGCATCGTGTGGGCGTTCTGGATCGGTTCGGCGCTGGCCATCGTGTTCGGCCACGTCGCGCTGGGTCAGATCAAGACTAAGGGCCAGGAGGGCAAGGGTCTGGCGGTCGCCGGGCTCGTGCTGGGCTACGTGGGCGCGGGCACGTTCGCGCTGTTCGTGGTGCTGCCGCTGCTGGCCGCCGCGGGGGCGTGAGATGACGACCCACGGTAAGCATCGCCGTTCGTTCTGGCTGGGTTTCGGCCCGGTCGCCGTGGCCTTGATCCTGTTTGCGCTGACACTGGTGCTGGCGCCGACCGCGAACGCGGCCCGCCCGCTGCCTGATCCGGCCAGCTACACCGAGATGGCGCAGTTCTACAAGTGCGGCGACTACCGTCACGGCCCGGCCGTTCGCGGCTGGCTGGTGCGCACCCGCTGGGGGTACGCCCATGTGACTGTCGAGCCGTACTCCCCGGTCGCGGAGTGCAAACGATGAGCGCCACCCGCGGCCGTTACCGCGCCCGTACGTCGTACCCGGCGACGTGGGTGTTCGCCGCGCTCGGCGCCCTGGTCGTGTTCGCGGTGCTGGCTTTGGTCGGCACCGCGGCGTTCGCGGCGCCCGGCGTGCAGGCCGAGTACGGCGGCGCCAGGTGGGCCGATCCGTCGAAGCCGGTGTGCTTCACCACCGACACCATCTCAGATCGCCGCTGGGTGATCCCGGTGCGCTCGGCGGTGTACGCGTGGGACCAGGCGGTGGACTTGAAGGTGATCACCCGGCCGGACTGCTCGGGCTATTCGCAGAAGGTGAAGGTGTTTGCCCGCGACTACGGCGACGTGCGCTGGTGGGGCCGGTTCCGCAGCGGCTACACGTCGTGGCAGCGCCCGGCCGCCGCGGACCCGTGGACGTCGAACGGGTGGACGTACGTGTTCACCTGGAATCAGGCGTTGCAGTTGAACTCGGACGGGGGCGTGTCCCGCTGGGTGGTGTTGCACGAGATCGGCCACGCGCTGGGGTTGGACCACCCGTCGTACACGTCGAACGCGGTGATGGCGTACAACTCGACGGCGTCGGGGTTGACGTTCTGGGATGTGAAGGGCTGGGTGGGTGTGAACAAGCCCGGCGTGAACGCGATCTACCGGAACGGGTGAGGGCGGTGACCGGCGAGCAGCCCCGCACCTGGACGCACGAGATGGCGGTCGAGTTCGGCAAGGAACAGTATTGGCGCGGTTTCGAGCATGGTCGTGCCGAGGCTGTGGTTGAGATCGAGCGGCGACGGGCCGAGCTTAGGGAGGCGTCTCGCCCCGTGGGCGTCAGCCCAGGAGCCGATCTCGCCATCGACCCTGACCCGTGCCTCTTCTCTTGGGGAGGCTGCGAGGAGACGTACCACGGGGGTCATGAGTGCCATCGGGGCGGAGCGCATAAGGGCCGCCATCAGTGTTTGTGCGGAGCGACATCGGTCCGCCAGCAA
>DASTNZ010000214.1:0-2698 GCA_035762665.1 Jiangellaceae bacterium
TGTAGGGGACCTTCTCCAGCACGCCGGCCTCGACCAGGTGGCGCAGCCGGGCGGCAAGCACGTCGCGGGGGGCGCCGATGTTGCGGGCGATGGCGTCGAAGCGGCGGACGCCGAAGAAGATCTCCCGGAGGACCAGCAGGGAGTACTTCTCGCCGATCACGCCGAGGGTGTCGGCGATCGAGCAGGGGCGCGTGATCGTCGTCATGCCGCCAGTATAGGAGGGTGGGTTTGACTTTCCAACCCAGACTCTCTATGGTGGGTCCAGTCTTCAAACTGACCAGCCGATGGGAGCCCTGATGAGCGCGGCGGCGATCGAGCCAGGCGGGACCCCGCGCAATGACGGGCCGGCGCCCCTCGTGACGTGGATCGACCGCTCGTGGGGGTCTGGTCCCGGCACCCATGGCGGCTACCTGGCCGCGCTCGGCTTGGCCGCGATGCGGGCCCGGCTGGTCGGGGAGTTGGGCCAGGACCGTCCGGTGCGTGCGCTGGCCACGCACTTCCTGGCGCCGGTCGCCGACCGGCCGCTGGCCCTGCACGCCGTCGTGGAGCGGGTCGGGCGCGACGCCGCGGTGTGCTCACTTCGTGCCGAGCAGGGCGGCGCGCTGGTGCTGGTGGGCTCGGCGACCTTCGGTGCGTCGCGCTCCGGTCCGGACCACAACGGAAGCTGCGCCCCGACGGTGCTGGGCCCCGACGACTGCCCGCCGTTGGCGCTGCCGCGGCAGCTGGCCGAGTTCGCTCGGCAGCTGGAGATCCGGCCCGCTACCGCGGCCCGGCCGCTGGCCGGCGGCGAGCGGGCCGAGCTGGTCGCCTGGATGCGGTTCAGGGACGACCGTCCGCTCGACGCCGAGGCCGCGACGGTGCTGACCGACGCCCTGCCGCCGGCGCTGTTCGCCACCTGGACGACCCCGCGGCCGGTGCCCTCCGCCGAGCTGACCGTGCACTTCGGCACCGCGCTCGATGATGCGCCCGGCGCCGGCTGGGCGCTGGTCCGGATCCGGGCGGAGGACGCGGGCAGCGGCTGGGCAGTGGACGACGCCGCCGTCTGGAGTCACGCCGGCCGGCTGCTGGCCCTCGGCCGGCAATCCCGCCGGATTCTCCCGCCGCTGACCTGACCACCCCTCAGCAGCCGACAACCCCTTCCGCACCCGAGTCCAAGGAGGCGACCGCGATGGGTGACGCGGTCATCGTCGAGCCGTCCGAACCCCCATCGGCAAGGGCAAGCCGATCGGGGGCGCTCGCCGGCGTTCACCCGGTCGACAGCATCAGCCGGGACGTCAGACGGGCGCTCGGCACGGACCTGACCCCCCGCTAACGGCAGCTACGGCGTCAAGCCACCCGGACAACGTTGAGGAGACATGCGCGCTGACGAAGGAACGACCGTGACCGGAGCACAACCTCCGGGTGCACCAGACCTGGACAACGCCAGCGCCTTTGTGGCGGCCGCCGGGCTCCGGCTTACCCACGTCGCCGGGGACCGGGTGGAAGGCGTGATCGATCTCGGCCCGGCACACCACACCCCCTGGGGCGTGGTCCATGGCGGCGTCTACACCGCAGCCGTCGAAAGCGCCGCCAGCGTCGGCGCGACCACCGCCGTGGCCGACCGCGGCCAAATCGCGGTAGGCACCAACAACAACACAGACTTCCTCCGCTCGATGACCACCGGCACCGTCGCCGTCACCGCCGCACCCGTTCAGCAGGGACGAACCCAGCAACTGTGGGACGTCCGCATCACCGACCAGAGCGGCCGAGTCGTCGCCCGAGGAACGGTCCGGCTGCAAAACATCCAGCCACGACAATGAGACAAAGAACGCGGCGGCGGACACCTCGTGTGTTCGACCGGCCGGTGGAACTGGC
The DNA here is from genome assembly GCA_035762665.1 of Jiangellaceae bacterium. Taxonomy (GTDB): domain Bacteria; phylum Actinomycetota; class Actinomycetes; order Jiangellales; family Jiangellaceae; genus JASLBX01. Next base: position 1,855 of record DASTNZ010000214.1, read on the forward strand.
CGAGATCATCGCTGAATTCCTGACGGAGAGGTGACGGACAATGGGTTTCGGGAACAGCGCGGCTGACATCGTTGTCTCAACTCCGCTGCGCACCGCGATCGGCACGTTCGGCGGGGCGCTCAGGGACGTCCCGGCCACGGACCTGGGTGCCACGGTGGGCAGGGCCGTGCTTGCGCGTTCGGGTATCGATCCCGCGCGCATCAACCAGGTGATCGTCGGCAACATCCTGTCCGCGGGTCAGGGCATGAACCCCGGCCGCCAGGTCGGGGTGAAGAGTGGTGTCCCGGTCGAGGCGCCGGGACTGACCCTCAACCGGATGTGCGGCTCGGGACTGCAGGCGATCATCAATGCTGCCCAGGAGATCGCCCTCGGCGACGCCGACACGGTGCTGGCCGGCGGGATCGAGAACATGGACCAGGCGCCCTTCCTGTTGCCCAAGGGCCGCTATGGCTACCGCATGGGACTGCCGGACGCCAAGATCCTTGATCACATGGTCAACGACGGCCTGTGGGACGCTTTCAACGACTACCACATGGGCATCACCGCGGAGAACGTCGCGGAGCGGTACGGCATCACCCGGGAGGACTGCGACGCCTACGCCGCCCGCAGCCACCAGCTCGCGGCCAAGGCCCACAGCGAGGAACTCTTCGCCGGCCAGATCGTGCCCGTGCCGATCAAGCAGAAGAAGCAGACCGTCGACTTCACCACCGACGAGCACGTGCGGCCCGACTCCACCGCGGAGGGCCTGGCGCGGCTGCGGCCGGTATTCAAAAAGGACGGTCTCGTGACGGCCGGCAATGCCAGCGGTATCAACGACGGTGCGGCGATGATGCTGGTGACCAGC
>DASTNZ010000215.1:0-20839 GCA_035762665.1 Jiangellaceae bacterium
GGCCAGCCGCTGACGGGCGACCGTCTTGAGCAGCTCAAGCTCGACCTCGTCGTGCGCCGACCCGATGTGCTCAATGTCCCGCGAACCCTTCCGCGACGAGTACACAATCTGCACCGCCATGGCCCCCGAGGCGGTCTTCACAGTGCGCACATACGCCACCAGCACACCCTAGGAGATCAACTTAGTGTGCAAATCCCAACCTCCGCGCCATCGAACCAGCAGGTCAGCGGGCTGCGATGCCGATCAACCCAGATTCGTGGCCCAAGTCGGGACTACCTGGACCGCCACCCACGCCGTCCGGCTTCCTATGAGGCTGTGCTGGGGACGCAGCAGAGTGCCACCGTCCATGCCCCACCGAGGGTGCCCTGGCTGCAGCCGTATCCCGACCGGCTGCTGGACCCGGTCGCGCCTAGTGAAGCCGAACCCGACGCCGTAGTCGTGGCCAGGGAGACTATCGAGCTCGCATTCCTGGTGGCTATCCAGCATCTACCGCCACGACAACGGGCGGTGCTGATCCTGCGCGATGTCCTCGGCTGGCCAGCCAACGACACCGCCGCGCTGCTAGAGGGCAGTGTCGGCTCTGTCAAGAGTGCCCTGCAGCGGGCACGCGCCACCGTGAGGGAGCATCTGCCCGAACACCGCGACAATTGGGCGCCGTCGCCCGCCCCAACCGCGGAAGAACGCGCGCTGCTGCAGCGCTACATCGACGCCCACGAGCGGGGCAACGTGAGCGCCATAGCGGAACTGCTCGCCGCAGAGGTAAGGCTGACCATGCCGCCACACCCGGAGTGGTTCCTCGGAGACGAGGCGATCATTGCCCTTCACGCCGAGGTGTTCGATCCGGCGTCGACGTGGTACCACGGACGCTGGCGAAGCGTGCCCACCCAGGCGAACCGGCAGCTCGCGGTCGCGCACTACTGCCAGCGGCCAAGCGCGGAAGCGGCGAAGACGCTGCCAGGCGAGTACAAGGCCCAGGTGCTCGACGTGCTGCGGTTCGAAGGTGGAAAGGTCGCGGAGATCACGGCGTTCGAGCCGGTCATGTTCCCGGCATTTGGCCTCCCACTGACGCTTGGATAAGCCGACGCGAGGAGGGCCGGAGGCCCATGCCCCCGCGGCCGGGGAGTCGAGCAGGGCGACGCGAGTGGTGGGTTATGGCGCCACTGGCCGTTCCTTGCCGTGGCCGGTTGGAGGCGCAATCGTCGTTGTACGCGCGCCGCCAAAGTGATGGTCTCGCGCCGGACCGATTCCTTCTCAGGCGTGTCCCCGTCATACAAGTGAGCGCTCGGCATGAAACCCGGACAGGAGAACCGACATGAACCTAGGACAGACCGTCACTTCCAACGACGGCACTACGATCGCATTCGAGACGAGCGGTTCCGGCCCGCCGATCATTTTGGTGGCGTCCGCGCTGTCGGACCGATCCGACGCTAAGAAGCTCGCGGCCCTCCTGGCACTCCATTTCACAGTTATCAACTACGACAGGCGCGGCCGGGGAGCGAGCGGCGATACGGCTCCCTATTCGGTAGAACGGGAGGTTGAGGACATCGCGGCACTGGTGCAGGCTGCCGGCGATACGGCATTCCTTTTCGGTAGCTCGTCCGGTGCGGCCCTCGCGCTCGAGGCGGCGGCCAGGGGCGTGGCCGTCCAGAAGCTAGCGCTTTTCGAGCCGCCGTTCGTTGTTGACGCGAGCGATCCCCGCCCACCGGCTGACTTCGCTTCCCACGTCGATGAGCTGATAGCAGCCGACCGTAGAGCTGAAGCGGTCACCTACTTCATGACCAAAGGCATCGGCATGCCAGCCGCATTCGTGTGGCTGATGAGACTCATGCCACCGATGTGGTCGAACCTCAAGGCGATGGCGCCTACCATCGCCTACGACGTCGCCGTTATGGGAGACAAACAACAAGGGAACCCGCTGCGAGGCGACCTGTGGGACTCCGTCACGGTCCCAACCCTGGTCATGAACGGGAGCAAGAGCCCACCGCACCTACGCCGTGCCGCAACGGGGCTCGTGGAGGTCCTTCCCAATGCCCGGTACCGGACCGTGGCTGGTGTGAACCACGGCGCAGTGGTCACCGCACCCAAGAAGCTGGAGCCGACGTTACGAGAGTTCTTCAGAACATGATGAGTGACGAGCAGCGATCATGGAAAGCGACAACGGGCCCAACCGGTCACAACCACCTGGGCCGGATCCCGTCCTCAGTGGCTGCATGGCGGCTTCTTCCTCATCCAGCACGTCAACCTCGAGCAGCTCGGACAGGCAGGCACCAACTCGGTCCGTCCCTCCATGGTCGCGCCGCGCACGCCGCACGATCACCCTGCGCATGGTCAGCCGCCGCCCTCGACGGCGTGGTCGACCACGGCAAGAAGGCCGGCCTTAGGGTGGTATCACAGCTTGGACGATGGCGCCGCGTCCGTCTGGTCCGGTGCTGATGGTGAGTTCGCTGGCGAGGTTGCGGCAGATCCACAGTCCGCGACCGCCGCTTTCACCGGCGAGCGGGTTCGGTGGCGACGTGCCTGCTGTCGGGTCTGTGATGCCGGGGCCTTGGTCGCTGACTTGGCAGTAGAGGGCGTCGTCGTGATGCCAGAGGAGCAGGCGACCTCGGCCGCCCCCGTGGCGGATGGCGTTGGTGGCGAGTTCTCCGGCGACAATGATCAGTCGCTCGACCTGGTCGTTCTGAGCGCCGAGCCTGCCGGCATGCGCCGCGACAGTTTGACGCAGCATGTGAAGGCTCTTGATGTCGAAGGTCTCGTCGACGTCGACGGAGTCGGGCCGTGGCGGGCTCGCCCGCCGCCGGTGGGGAGGAGACGCGGCCGTGTCACCGCTGCTCATGACTGACTTGTACCCGGAGACCCGGTGCAGTATCCGCGCCAACAAGGTCGAGGACGGTCGCAACGAGCCGCTGGCATTTGACGGTCATCCGCCGCGAGCGGGGGAGCCGCGTGGCGGCGGCCACGATCACCCCGGCGCTCGCGCCGTCGATGTAATCCAACCGAGTCAGGTTGACGTGTGGGTTGCGGTCCAGGCGGAGGGACTCACCCAACGCCTGCTCCAGGACGTCCCGCTGCCGGTAGTCCAGTTGCCCGGCCACGCGCACCCCGGGCGGGCTGTACTGGCGGCAGATCCGCAGGAACGGGTGCTCGTAATAGACCTGAGCGGCGACGGTCTTCGGGTGTGCTTTGGCCGCGAAGGCGAGGGTGACTGCGTCGAATCGCTCCCTGTCGTACTGGCAAATTAGGCACAGCCGGCCGTCAGCGAACAGGTCGGCGACCTTGGTCTCGAACGCGATCAGCTCCTCTACCCCGCCGACCGGCCGGGTAGCCCAGGCCATGTCGGCGGTGATGCGCAGCCCGGGGTATCCCTCCCGCGCGGCCGCATCGAGCTCGCCCGACAGCACATCCACCATCGCGGCGGCAGTGACGGCGCCCGCACCCAGCAGCGAGTCCGATATCGGTGACAGCCGCAACTGACCGCGACGCATGGCCGCGCCCGGTCTCACCGATCGGTCTGCCAGCTGCACCGCTAGGCCGTCAGGGTCGATGGCATCGGTCCAGCACACCACCTTGTGCCCAGCCCGCAGCCCGCCGCGCACGAACGCCGCGACTAGGTCCAGCCGCTCCTCGCCGTCAGTGAACGTCAAACACGCGTGATCCCCCGCACCCACCGCATCGGTAACGTTCGGAACCGTCATCCACGCCGCCTAACCTGCCTAAAGGTGTACCACCGCGGGGACATCCTGCGTCAGCGTACTGGCTCGCGTTGTCATCGATGGCATAACACAACGCGGTCGCATGGTCGGGTCCCCAAGGAGCGCCCAATCCGTATCCTCCGCCTGCGAGCGAGCCCACCTCGCCACGTGTGGCAGAGAGTCGAACCAAAGCGTGCGGGTTGACGGTGACAGCTCGTCGACGCTCGACCACAAACGCAGAGATCGAAACGCTCGAGGACACCAACAGCGCCTACCCGTAGGTGACGGGATCCGCGTAACCAAGCGGGCTCGAGCTGCGAGCGCAAGCGAAGTGCTTGTTGATCTCCAGGGCGTTGAACCGGTCCGCGCGTCCGGCCGTGCTGTCTTGAGGAGTTTCATCGGCACCAGTGCGGCGATGGCATGCCGGCGCGAGCGGAGGTTCCGCCGATCTTTGAGCAGAAACTGATCGAGATCCGTGCGCTTGAGCGGGACGCGGATCAACCGGAGCCCGTTCACTGGCGACCTGATTGTGGGCGCCCGAACCTTCCTCGAAGGTGGGCACCTCTTTCACTTCAACCTGACCGGCAGCCGTGCAAAGATCAGCGTCGACGACCCCCGACTCGAGGACCGGGTCGCCGACAACAGCCACAAGTTCGACATCACCGAAAGCGAAAGCCTGCTCATCGGGAGAGACTTCGGTCGTGACCGACATCGAGACCGGTCCGAACGGGAACCCTCTTCCTGGTGTCGCTGGACCAGGGGAGGTCCACGAGATCTCCCGACGCTAAGTCCGAAGGAGGAAAGGAATGCGCAGGACGATCGTGCTCGTCGTCACGGCCGCGCTGGCGGTACTCACGCTGGCGCCAACGGCCTCGGCCGGCGAGAACTTCGTGGCGCCGCTATCTGGCGACCAGGAAGTCCCGGCCCGAGACACCCAGGCGACCGGCGTGGCCAAATTCAAGCTCCGCGAGGACGGAGCCGTACTGCTGTTCAAGATCAACGTGGAAGACATCAACAACGTCGCGGCGGCGCACATCCACTGCGGCGCCGCCGGCGTCAACGGCCCAGTCGGCGTCACCCTGTACAGCGCGGCACCGGCGGGCGGTGCGGTGAGCGGGACCTTGGCCGAGGGAACGATCACCGCCGCCGACCCCGGCAACGCATGCGGTTGGACCGACTTGGCCTCGATCCTCGCCGCAATCGAGACCGGCGACACCTATGTCAACGTGCACACGAACGATGGCGTGGCGCCGCCCAACACCGGTCCCGGGGACTTCCCCGGCGGGGAGATCCGCGGCCAAGTCCGTTAGCGATGTCCACCGAGAGTGAGTTCGAAGAGAGGGCCCCTCACGGGGCCCTCTTCCTTGTCCAGCCTGCGGGCAGAACACAAGTGCAGCAACCCATCAGCAGGCTCCAGTGGCGAACAGCGCTACCACGAGGTCAAAGTCTTCGCAGCTGTCACAGAGCTGCCTGAGACATCCTTCCTGATCGGGTTAGCGTGTGCGGGAAAATGGCGCCGCCACGTCGTCCGAATCCTGTCGACCTGAGACTCAGGCGCTGGTTCGGTCAAGACGCTGAAGGAGTTCGTGAGCTGCGAGTTCGATGTCCTTGTGGCGCCATTCAGCTGCCCGATACACACATGCGATCAAGCCCGTCCGATGAACCCGACGGAAGTCGCCGTAGACGAACGCGTACCTGGCCTTGGTCTGCTCCGCAGCTCCGCCGGTAAGGCCGAGATGCCACTCGGCGTATTCCTCCCAGCTATGCGACTTCAGAAATGCGTTCTGGGCTGCCGCGCGAGGCTGCACCTCTCCCCAGTCACTATCAAGGACGTACTGCCGCGCGTCGATGAGCCGCTGCGCCCGCGCCACCGCGCGATCATTGACCGAGTATGAGGTCATAGTCGGAGTCTCTCAACGAGAGTCCCGCCAATCAACGTCTCGCGGACGTTATGGGCAGGGCTCATCACTGAGCGGTACGGGGACACTCGCCCCGACCAAGGTGGGAGGCCGCGATGACTCCGGCAATCCTCGGTCTGTCACACCTTTCGTTCAGCGTCCGTGACCTCGCTGCCGCCAAATGGTTCTGGGTCGATGTGATGGGATTCGAACTCATCGATGGACGCGACGAGTTCTGCTTTGTGTTCGAGCGCGCGTCCAGGCTCGCGGTGGTCTTGTCCGACCATCGCGGCACGGTCTCCGGTGGGTTCGATGAGCACAACGTCGGGCTCGACCACGTCGCGTGCGCGGTGTCCGACGTCGAGACGCTGCTGACTTGGGGACAGCGGTTGACCGGGGCCGGCGTGTCGCACTCGGCGATCGCGGAGTCGGACGGCGGTCATCATCTCAACCTGCGTGCCCTGGACAACTTCCCGGTGGAGCTGTCCGTAATCAAGCCGGAGTTCGCCACGGCGCTCGGCGTCGTCGGCGTCGAGCCGGTGGCCGCGACCTACCAGTAAGCCGAACGTCAGACCTGGTTCTGGCCGCGGCCCCGGCGGGCTGACCGGAGCCGGACTCGACGGCCAGGGCTCGGGCGAGCTTCTTACGTGACCTGTATCACGCCCTCGATCGTGCGTTCGCTAGCGGATGAGAATCAGGCTAAGGATTCGCAGCAGCGCGGGGACGGTGAGCACATAGAGAAAGAACAGAACAATAGGGACAAACGTGCCGCCGCCTTGTCCGGTTCGTCTAATCTGGCGCTGGGCGAGGTGACCAATAACGATCGCGACGGGCCAGAAGAGCGGGCCAAGTAAGGCGAGCACTGCCGTGACTATCGCCAGCCTGCTCGTCTCCCTTGGCGGAGAGTAAGCCGGGCGTGGGTTGGCACTCGGTGCCGTTCTGGCTTGTGCCGCAACCCGATCGGGCTCGTGAGCGGCGAGGCGCGCTTGGTCGAGAAGCACGTCCCGAGCTCGAACGATATCTTCGAATGTCTGGGCATTGCCGCCAGTATCGGGGTGGCCGCCGCGCCTGGCCTTCCGGTGAAATGCCCGTACCACCTGCTGTCGGTCAGCGCCTCTGGGCACACCGAGAACGTCATGCGGATCGCGTCCGCCTTGCCGGTGAACGTCACTCCTCATCGCTGAGTGTCCTCTCCGACACCAGGACGTGCGAACGTGGTGACCTCATGCCGGGAGTCGTGGTGGGCGGCTCTGATCTCCTCCGTCGTGGGTTGATCGACTACGTCGCCGAAGTACACCTTGGACAACCGGGCACGGAGCTTTGACCAGGACTGCCGCGGCGCCGGAATGCCGTTTTCGTCCAGTTCGGGCCCGGGCTTGAGTGGTGCCTGACGCTCATGCGAAGTGAGCGCATACGCGTCATACCGGTTGAGTTGCAGGTGCACTTCGGCGAATCGACCGCCCGGGCTGACGACGGTGATGCCGGTTTCGCGTCCGTGCACTACCTTGTCGCGGTCACGGCGCTGGAGGCCGAGGCAGATTCGTTTGGTGATCGAGTACGCCAGGGGCGGCAGCAGGATGATGCTGATCTGCAGGAACCGCGTTACCCAGTTCACTGGGACGTCCACCACGGTTGCGAGCACGTCGTTGCCACCGGCGATCCACAGCAGGAGATAGAAGACGATGAACCCGACACCGAGTCCAGTACGAGCGGGCATGTTGCGCGGCCGGTCCAGAATGTTCCGGTCTCCTTCCGCACCAGTGATCTTCTGCTCGATCCACGGGTAGATCGCCAGTGTAATGAGGATGATCCCGGGCAGCACTATCGCTGGGACGAGCACGCTCATCGTCAACTCGTGTCCGAAGACGTCGATCTCCCACGGCGGCATCAGCCGCAGGGCGCCATCGAGGAACCCGATATACCAGTCCGGCTGACTACCGGCGCCGACCTGTGACGGGTCGTAGGGGCCCCGCAACCAGACCGGATTGATCTGCAGCGTGGCCGCCATCAGCAGTATGACGCCAAGGACGATCAGCATGAACGCGCCGGCCCTGGCTATGTGCACGACGAACGAAGAGCCGACGATGTTCCGGTTGGTCTTGCCGGCGCCGCCCCACTGGGTTCGCCCCTGCCGCCGGACCAGGATCAGGTGCAGTGCGAGTAGCGCCACGATGAGTCCTGGTATCAGGAACACGTGGAACACGTAGAGGCGGGAGACGATGTCGTCTCCCGGGTACTCGCCGCCGAAGATTAAGGAAGACAGATATGTCCCGACGATCGGGATGGCGAGCATGCCTCCCTCAATGACCCGTAGGCCCGTCCCCGAGAGAAGGTCATCCGGCAATGCGTGCCCGGTGTAGCCTCCGACGATGCCCAGTACCAGCAGACCGAGGCCGATCAACCAGTTGAGCTTCCGCGGTGTGCGGAATGCGCCGGTAAAGTAGACGCGGAGCAGGTGTACCGCCATGGCGGCGATGAATACGTGCGTGGCCCAGTAGTGGACCTGACGCATCAGCAGGCCACCGCGAACCTCGAAGGAGAGTTCCAGCGTAGACGCATACGCCTCGGAGACGACCACTCCGTGCAAGGGCGCGTACGCCCCGTCGTACGCGACGGGTGCCATTGAGGGCTTGAACCACACTGTCAGGAAGATGCCGGATATCAGGATCACGACGAGGCTGAAGAGCGCAATGTAGCCCAGCCAGAACGACCAGTGGTTGGGAAAAGCCTTGCCCGCCTTGCGCTGCAACCAGCGACTCGCCGTGATCCGCTGGTCGGCGAAATCGACCACCCTTCCCGCCTGCCTCAGGGCCCAGTTGCGGCTCGGCTTCGTAGGTGTCTGGGCGGCTTTGGTCATGCTTCGCGCTCCCAGTAGTTCGGCCCGACCGCCTCGGTGAAGTCGCCTTGTGCAACTAGGAATCCATCGTCGTCGACCGCAAGTGGTAGCTGGGGTAGCGACCGGGTAGCCGGGCCGAAGATCACCGCGCCGTTGTCCGCGAGATCGAATGTCGCCTGGTGACAGGGGCACAGCAGGTGATGCGTCGTGCGCTCATAGAGGCTGACCGGGCAGCCGAGGTGGGTGCAGATCTTGGAGTAGGCGACGATGCCGTCCACGTGCCAGTTCTCCCGCCCCTCAGCGGGAGCCAGTTCCTCCGGTCGCATGCGAACGAGCACGACCGGCGATTTGGCCCGCTCGTTCGACCGCGCCGGGCCGTCGTTTGGTAGGTCGAGGAAGCTGGCGGGCATGACGCCGACCAGCTCGCCCACCTGAAGGTCGGAAGCTCGAATAGGTCGGTAACTGACGTCGGTCAGCAAGCGGACGCCCTCCGCCCAGGCGGTGCGCTCGCGCTTATTGCCGGGAACCGGGTCGAGGCCGCGCAGTGCCACGACGGCAGGCAGCGGCAGCAGCGCGAGCGCACCGAGCAGGGAGTTGCGAATCAGCCTGCGCCGCCCGAACCCGCTGCCCGTCGCACCTCCGCCGGAGTCTTGCTGTGTTGAGTCGCCGACATCGTCTGCGTTTCTGTGCTCGACGACCTCCGTGCCAGTCATCAATCCGCGCGACCAGTGCACCACACCGACACCGGCGAGCAGCACAGCGAGGCCGAGCGTAAGGCCAAGCACGAGATTGGAGACGTGCAGGTTGCCGATGTTGGCTTCATCCCCGCCAGCCTTGTCAGCAAAGCCGATGTAGAAAACGACCGATGCGATGACGAACACCGCCGCCACTGCGAACGCGCCGGCTATCTCTCGTGTTGCTCGCTGCCGGGCTCTGGGCTCGACATCGGTGAGCCGTGGCCTGGCATCCGGCAGGCCGGGATCCGGGACGGGACCACCCACTGGCTCATCAGGTTCCACCTCCCCGGCCAGTTCAGGGTGCGTTCGATCCACGTTTCCCCGGGTGGTCAGCGGGCGACTCAGGCGCGATTGCGGCGAGGTGGAATCAGTCATGGCATCGTTGAGCTTCTGTCGGTGTCTGTTATCTCTCTCAATCACTAAGACGACATAAGTCGCCCAGATGTGACATCGAGTCTTCGAATCGTCAGAAGGCCGATCCCAGCCGGTGGTTTGATGACGCCGATGTGGGCCTATCCCCGGGCGCCGCCGCTGCCCAAGGCGAGTGCGAAGCGCGCGGGGCGAGCCGGCGAAGGTGGTTGGTTCGAGTTAGTCACTGGGCGGCTAAGACCTGAGCCGCCGCTCTCGGAACGAGCACGACGGGCACCGGCGAGTGCCGGACGATCTTGCCAGAGCGGGACCCGAGGAACACCTGCGCGACCGGTGCGACGGAGCTCGAGCCGACGGTAAGTATGTCGCCGTCCTGCCAATCAATGTCGTGCAGCCCCTCGTCCCAGTCCTCGCCGTACCCGATCACGACCTCCAGCGGAGGCGGAGCGGGTTACAGGTCCTTGACCTGCTGGGTGACCTTCTGGGCGGCCACCTCCATGCTTGCGGCCCACTCGGCGACGCGTGCATCGTCAGCGAGCCTGCCCACTCCGGCGGTGTAGGGCGGCGGCTCGCGGCCATGGGCGTCGCCCCTGGCCGAGGGTCGCGTACGCGTAGGAATACGACGATCCGGAGACCGGAACCGCGCCGGCTAATTCGGCGTAGCAGACAGCCGTCAGCCCCGCGACCACGCCAGCGAAGACGAAGGACCAGATGACCGCCGGTCCTGCGATGGGAACTGCCTCCGACAGCACGAAGAAGATACCGGTACCGATCGTCCCGCCGATACCGATCGCGGAAAGTGGCAAGAGCCCGATAGTGCGTACCAGCTCACTGCGGCCGGTATCCGTCCCAGTCTCCCGGGCCACTTCCCTGACAGGCTTGCGTCGCAGGATTTGTTCTCGCAGCGTTGCCATGGTCCCTCCAGCCACCCGTTGAGCGCGAATATCTGGCTAGTCGGAACCCGTTCCCGATGGCCAGACGTCACATGCCGCAGTGTGGTGTAGATCTTTCCCGGCTCATGCCCTGCGGTGCTGACTATTCCGGAATCGGCTCTGGGCGGCCACCGGGATCGGGAATTCAGTGGTGCGGGTAGTGAAATGTGCCGGGGTGCTCACGGACCCGCCCGGGGTTCGGTGCCCCCATGGTCAGCCGTCGCGCCGAGTGCGTATTACTCGAACGCCGCTCGGCTGGTTGGGTCCGTCCTGGAGATCTCGGCCGTCCAGCCATGAGGTGATGACGTGCGCGAGCTCTCTGGGATGGCTGAAGTTGATGGCGTGCGCGGCCTGCTCGATCAGCACTACGTTCACGTGATCAGGCGCGAGTCTTCCGACATCCCGCACCCGATGCGGGGGCGGCATGAGTGGATCTCGGCCGCCCAGTACGGCAAGCGTGGGAACCGGTGTGTGCAGCAACCGCTCCAACGACGGGAAACGGGTGAGCTCACGAAACAGTCGGAGCGCGTTGAGCGGCCCGAACTTCAGATAGTCGGGCACGGCGACGGGGATCATCCTCGGGCTCTCCCGGACTGCGTCGCGCGCAAGTTGAAGCACGGCGCGCGCCAGAGGCTGATTCTGAATGCCACCCGCTGGGGAAACCAGGACCAGGCGGTGGACTCGTCCCGGCGCGGCGTGGGCGGCCTCGAGGCCGATGGGGCAGCCCATGGAGTTGCCTACGAGCACGGCTTGATCGAAATGCAACTGGTCGAGGATTGCGAGGAGCGCCTCGGCCAGATCGGCGATGCCGAGCACATGCCCTCGCCGCTCGCTGCGCCCATACCCGGGCAGGTCGGGCACCACGTTGACCCGACCGTCAGCGAGCAGGCGGGCGGTCGGCATGAGATACGTGCCGGAGATGGCGAAGCCATGAAGATGAACGATGGGCACTCCGCTGCCGCCAAGGCTGCGACGGTAGTGGACTGACTTGCCCTCAAGGCGGATGTGCTCGTCCGCCCAACCGTCATCGCTCGGCGATTGAAACCTCATCATTTGCTCACCGGCCTCACTCCTCCGGGATGGCGTCGGGCCTGTCAGGGTCGTGTGGTGCCGAGCGGCACTTGGTGTCATTGCAGTCACCATTTCGCTGGTCCTGCTTATCACCTTTCTGGAACATATGACTGATCCCGACGATAAGGTCAGATGTATCGGTTTCGTTCAAGCCACCGCATTGCGAAGAAACGAATCCACGAAGAAGATCCGTGGCGACAGCCACGACCAGGGCCATGCCAAACCCCAGCTCAACACCTATTGCCCCGAGCATCAGCCAGAGTGTGATGCCCAGCGTCAACAGTAGACAAGGTTGCTGCCGAGAAGGCCAAACGCCATGCTCGGCTCTGCTTGGGCCGACCTCAACGCTCTCCACGCCGGGCCGAGCATCTGCCCCTGTGGCTGCGAACTGGGTCGGTTCACCCTCGGAGGATGATTCACAACGGCGTCGGCCCCGTTACGGTCGTTCGGATAAGTCCGTACCAGCACCTCAAGGGTGACTGAGGGCGCCCAGCAGGTGTCGCTGACCTGGATTGGATGAGCAGGGGGCGCCATGGGAGACGAAATCCGTTCCGCGACGGTCGACGACCGCAGCCCGCATGCGTTGAGTGTGCGGCAGGCCGCGTTCATCGGGGTGGGTGCGATGGTCGGCGCGGGGATCTTCGCACTGCTGGGGGCGGCGGGTGAGGTGGCTGGAGCGGCCGTCTGGCTCTCGTTCCTGATCGCGGGCTCTGTCGCCGGCCTGCAGGGCTACTCATTCGCGAAACTTGGTGCGCGGTACCCGTCGGCGGGAGGATTCCTCGAGTACGTGGTCCGCGAGTTCGGCAACGGACGCGTGACCGGGATCATCGCGTGGCTGCTCTTCGCGGCGAACGCGATCATCACCGCCATGGTTGCCGTGTCGTTCGGGAGCTATGCCAGCGCTGCAGTCGCCGACGGAGAAACAGGCTTGGCAAAGGCCTTCGCTGTGCTGATCATCCTTGTCATGACGGCGCTGAACGTCCTCGGTTCGCAGGCAGTTGCCAGGGTTCAAACCATCGTCGTCATCGTGGTGATCGGCATCTTGACGCTGTTCGCCGTGGCGACGCTGGCGAACATGGATGCCAGCCTGCTGGCGTTCTCCGGGTATCCGAGCTTTCGGGACATCGTGTCGAGTGTCGCGCTGACGTTCTTCGCCTTCCTTGGTTTCGGCGTCATCACGTTTACGGCCAAGGATCTCGCCAATCCATCACGTCAGCTACCGCGAGCGGTCTACCTGGCTCTCGGGATCGCGACGGTGATCTATGTTGCTGTTGCCTTGGGTGTGTTCGGCACGCTGACGGTGAACGAGGTGATCTCTTCTGAGGGAACGGCACTGGCGGTCGCGGCCGAGCCGGTGCTCGGCTCGGCGGGGTACTGGCTGATGAGCGTGACCGCCTTGTTCGCGACGGCGGGCGCAACGAATTCGGGGCTGTATCCCGCTGCAGGGTTGTGCGAGCAGATGGCATCGATCGGCCAGTTCCCGCCGCTGCTTGGTCGTCGCCTTCGGGAACGGGTACCCAACGGGCTCGTGGTCACAGCCATCACCGCCATGATCCTCGCCGTCGCGTTCGACCTGTCTGCGATCGCCTCGATCGGCAGCGCGGTCGCGCTGGTGGTCTTCACCTTGGTAACCGCCGGCCATCTGCGACTCCGCAGCGAGACTGGTGCACGGGCCTCGGTGCTGGTGCTCGGCGTAGTTACGACGGTTGTCGTGCTGGTGACGTTCGCGACCACCACCCTGGTCGACGAACCGGCAACCGCAGCGGCGCTGGCGTTGGTCCTCCTTCTGAGTATCGCCTTGGACGTCGTATGGAAACGAGTTCGAGGGGGTCGAGTAGCTGGTGGATAGGCACCCGGGACCCCGTCGTCAGGTCAGCGTTGAGGCAGCGGCAGTACGCCCTGGACGCTTAGGTGCCGGAGAACGCTTGTCCCGCGGATAGGTCAGGGTTCGTGCCCGGCCGAAGGCACGGCGGCAGCGGCTGTGGGCAAGGAGATTCGTGGCTGTCGCCTCGTCGGATGGGTCCTCGAAGAGAACTGTGGGGTATCTAACAACGCCCGAGCCATGACGTGCCGTCCTCCGAAGTCCTCGTGCAGGCGAAACACGCCTTCCGACGACGAGGAGGACCAACGATGTCCGCAAGACGAAAGACCGCGGCGACGGTGACCGCGGTGACTGCCGTGCTGGCCGGTGCGGTGGCCGGGGCCGGCCCTGCCAATGCATCCAGCCACCGCGAGGCGCCGCTGATCGCAATGGATCCGGCCGCCGACAACACCGATCTGTACGCCTTCGTAAGCCCAGAGCGTCCGGGCTACGTCACGTTCATCGCCAACTGGATGCCGTTCTCGGAACCGGACGGTGGACCGAACTTCTACCCGTTCGCCACCGACGCCAGGTACTACATCAACATCGACAACGACGGCGACGGGGTGGCGGACGCCAGGTTCCGTTGGACCTTCCAGAACGTCGACAACCGGGGCAATTCCACGTTCCTGTACAACAACGGGCCAGTGACCTCCCTCGACGACGAGAACCTGCTGTTCCGGCAGACGTACACGCTCGAGTCGTCCTTCGACGGCGCGCCGTTCCGGACTCGGATCAGCGACGCGCCGGTCGCGCCGTCCAGGGTGGGGCCGGCGTCCATGCCGGACTACGGGGCATTGCGCGACGAGGCAACGATCATGCTGCCGGGCGGCTGGCAGGTGTTCGCCGGGCAGGCCGATGATCCGTTCTTTCTGGACCTACGGGTCTTCGATCTGCTGTATGGCGGCGACCTGAGCGAGACCGGCCGCGACACCCTGGCCGGCTACAACGTGAACACGATTGCGTTGCAGGTGCCGTTCGAGGACGTCGCGCTGGGTGCCGACCCGGACCGCAATCCCGTGATCGGAATCTGGACGACCACGGAACGCACGCGGGTCAGGATTACTGACGGCAGCGACCAGAAAGCGAGCGGCAACTGGGTGCAGGTCTCGCGGCTCGGCAACCCGCTGGTCAACGAGGTGGTCGTACCGGCCGGCCTGAAGGACGCGTTCAACTCGCTGTCACCGGACAAGGACGCCACCGTACAAGAGGTGGTTGACAGGGTCACCGACCCGGAGGTGGCGCGGCTGCTGGAGGCGATCTACGGCATCCCGGCGCCGGCTACTCCGCGCGACGACCTGGTGGAGATCTTCCTGACCGGCATCACCACCAAGCGAGATGGCCCGATCCAGGCCGACCTCAACTCGCAACTGAACAACCAGGACGTGAACCCCGACAAGTTCCAGCCGTCGGAGATGCTGCGATTGAACCTGTCGGTGCCGGTGAGCGACAACCCGGAGCGGCTGGGCGTGCTCGCGGGCGACCTTCAAGGGTTCCCGAACGGGCGGCGGCTCTCCGACGATGTCGTAGACATCTCCCTGCAGGCGGTGGCGGGAGCGGCGCAGACCGGTCAACTGGTGGACGCCCTGGCGGCCGGCGACAGTGTGGATGCGAACGACAACCCGTTTGGTGACGTTTTCCCCTACGTGGCCCTCCCGAATGAGGGCGCGGTCAACGCCGGGTCGGGCCCGGAGGCGGCGCAGGATCTGTCGCCGGACCAGGACGACGCGGCCAGCGGGGACGGCGCGGCCAGCGGGCCGGGATCGGACTCGGACTCTGCAAGCGTGTCGGAGTCGGATTCAGCGAACACGTCGGACTCGGAGGCGAACCCGTCGCTGGAACTGGCCTCTACGGTCGTCGAGTCTGATGGCGGCTCGATCTCGCCGATGGCAATTGTTGGGCTCATCCTCGCGACCGGTGCCGCTGCAGCGTTGCTGGGGGTATCCGCGTTCCACCTTTGGTTCCAACGCCAGCGTCGGCGTCTGCTGGCGGCCACCACACCGTCACGTCCCGAGCTCGGGATCGACGATGTTCAGCACTGACCACACCAACACCTCGTCCCGGGCCGGAACTCCGAGGTTCCGGCTCTGGGCGGGGTTGGTAACCGTGGCGGGAATCGCCGGGCTGGTGTTGGTGGCAGTCGGGCTCCTAGGTGGCCGGCCGTCGGCGGCCCCCGCTCCCGATTTCGTGCAGAGCGCGAGCAAGAGCGGCACCGATCGGCTGGAGGCCGCAATCGACCGCGCTGAAGAACGGCTGCGCCAGGTGCCGGGTGACTATGTCACCTGGGCCGCGCTGGGATCGGCCTACCTGGAAAAGGCCCGAATCACTGTGGACCCGGCTCTCTACGCGAGGGCCGAGGAAGCGCTGGACGAGTCACTGTCGATAGAGCCGGATGAGAACCCAGCAGCGCTCTCGGCCCTCGGCGCACTCGCCAATGCTCGGCACGACTTCGGCGAGGCCCGGAAGCTGGCGCAACAGGCACTGGTACTCAACCCGTACGACGCCAACGGGTACGGGGTGCTTGCCGACGCCGAGACTCAGTTGGGCAACGCCGAGGCCGCGAACGAAGCTGTCCAGCAGATGCTCGACCTGAGGCCGGCGCTGCCGGCTCTTGCGCGGGCATCGTACGACCTCGAACAGCGCGGTCGTGTCGCCGAGGCGCGAGACCTGATGGAGCGGGCGTTGGCCGCCGCGTTCGACCCTGCCGACATCGCCTTCTGCCACCACGAACTCGGGGAGTTGGCTTGGCATAGAGGTGACCTCGACGAGGCCGAGGCGCAGTACGCTGCCGCCGCAGCCGCCGACCCGACATACCTGCCGGCTCGGGAGGGTCTGGCACAGGTCGCGGCGGCGAGGGGCGACCTCGATGAGGCGCTCGTCAGCTTTGCCGAATTGACCGCCGCGGCGCCGACTCCCGACCACTTGCTCGCGTATGCCGAGGTGCTGCGCGCCGCCGGCCGGGACGACGAGGCGGAAGCCCAGCTCTCGTCGGCCGAGGCAGCACATGAGTTGTTCATTGCCAATGGTGGCGAGGACGACCTGACGGGGGCTGAGCTGGCCATCGCGCGGTCGCGTCCAGCCGAGGCGCTACGGCTCGCACAGCAGGAGTGGGAGCGGCGTCAGTTCGCCGACGTGGCCGACACGCTGGCGTGGGCCCTGCACCTGAACGGTCGCGATGCCGAGGCCCGGGCGTACGCCCTTCGGGCGGGCTCACTCGGTGCTCGCAACGCCGAGTACGCCTACCACCTGGGGATGATCGAGCTGTCCCTCGGAAACTCGGCCGCCGCTAAGGATCACCTCAGCCGAGCGCTGGACATTAACCCGCACTTCTCACCTGTCGAGGCGCCGCTTGCCGCGCGCACCCTCGCCGAACTGGAGGGGTCGTGAAATGCTGCTCGCCGCGATCTCCCTAGCCTGATGGCACCAACGCCTACCCGGCCGCCGGACCGATTGGTCAAAGCGGTCGGGTAGCGTCGGGCCATCTGACCGAGGGAGCCGGGATGAGTCCACGGGCGCAGCGTGACGGCATGCGGCGCGCGCGGCGAGTGGTCTCCGTTGCCCGCGGTCGGCCGGCGGCCGACGCCGGTCGGCCCGATACTGAAGCCGACGCGTTGTTGCGGGCGGTCGCTCGTGGTGACGAGGCCGCGTTTGCGCGTCTTTATGACCTCCTCGCAGCTCGGGTGTTTGGCCTGGTGCGCGGCGTCCTGCGGGATCCGGGTCAGGCGGAGGAAGTCACTCAGGAGGTGCTGCTAGAGGTGTGGCGCACCGCCATCCGCTTCGACACAGCGCGTGGATCCGCGACGTCCTGGATCTTCACGATTGCACACCGGCGCGCGGTGGATCGGGTGCGGTCGGAGCAGGCCAGCGCGGAGCGGATGCAGAAGGTGGCGGCATCCTCGGCGGGGACACCGTACGACGAGGTCGTCGAGTCCGCCATGACCCGGATGGAGCAGCAGCAGGTAAGGCAGTGTCTCGAGACTTTGACCCGGTTGCAGCGGGAGGCGTTGACTCTTGCGTATTACGGCGGCTACACGTACCGGGAGGTGGCCGGGCTACTGGACGCCGCTGTGCCCACCGTCAAGACCAGAATGCGTGACGGCCTGATCCGATTGCGGGACTGTCTGGGGGTGAGCGCTGCGTGATCGATGTCCACACTCTCGCCGGAGCGTACGTCCTCGATGCCCTCGACGACGTCGAGCGAGCTGCGTTTGAGCGCCATCTCGATGAGTGCGAAAGCTGTGCACTGGAGGTGGCCGAGTTCGCCGCGACAGCGGCCCAGCTGAGCCACGCAACCTCGGCCGAGCCGCCGGCGGAGTTGCGCGAGGCAGTGCTCGCCCAGATCGCGCGCACCCCACAGGCCAGCCGGACGCGTGCGAGGCGGGAGCGCCGGTCGTGGAGCTGGCCAGAGCTTGGCTGGCGGCGGTGGACCGCCGTGGTGGCTGTAGCCGGAGCGCTCGTCGTCGGGGCCGGCGGGCTGGGCTACGTCGTGCAGGAGCAGCGGGTACAGCAGGAACAGGAGCGGGCGGCGGCGGCCGAGTCACGCGCGGCTGAGATCGAAGCGGTGCTCACGGCTCCCGACGCCGCGGTGTTCCGGGAGCCTGCGAGCGACTCCGGGACGGTGACGGTCATCCGCTCCCAGCAGCGAGACGAGGCCGTGGTAGTCCTTGCCACGCTGCCGGACCCGAGTGCCGACCAGGCCTACCAGCTATGGCTGGGCACTGACGGCGAGTTGGTCTCCGCCG
Source organism: Jiangellaceae bacterium (assembly GCA_035762665.1). GTDB lineage: Bacteria > Actinomycetota > Actinomycetes > Jiangellales > Jiangellaceae > JASLBX01. The sequence goes on from DASTNZ010000215.1 coordinate 18,136, forward strand.
GAGTACTTGAGGCCGGAGCAGGCAGCTCCGCGACACTCGTCACCGGCCTTGGTAACGCGGATCTGATCGGGGTCTCGCTGGAACCGGCCACCGGCTCGCCGACTGGGCAGCCGACTGAGGTGGTCGCTGCGGTTCCCATCACTTGAGAGTCTTGGTGCCGCCTCGTCCCGCGTCTCGGTTTCGACGCGGGACGGTGGCAGGGTCGCGAGCTCGACGTTGCACTCCCTGAGTTGAGGATCGTGACTCGGGCTTCCTCGGCGCCGAGCGGTGGGGCGGAGAGCAGCTTGCAGCCGCGAGGAGCCCTACAGCCCACCACACGGGTTCAGCATGCGTCTCTGAAAGGGAGCACATTCGCCCGTCGACCTCTGGTGTCCGGGGCGTGGCCGCCATAGCGTCAAAGAGAGGCAACTATCGGCCGAGGAGGTCATCATGGTTGCACTGGTTGTCGTGCTTTCGGTGGTCGTGTTCGCTTTGATCGCGTTCGGTTTGAGCGCACGAGTCATCCGGCAGTACGAGCGTGGAGTGGTGTTCCGCCTGGGTCGAGTGCAGACCCCACCACGAAGTCCCGGTCTAACCTTCATCGTCCCTGCCATCGATCGCCTGCAAAAGGTCAGCATGCAGATCGTGACGATGCCGGTACCGGCGCAGGAGGGCATCACGCGGGACAACGTGACCGTTCGCGTGGACGCTGTGGTCTACTTCCGCGTCCACGATCCGATCGATGCGACGATCAACGTGCAGGACTACACCTTCGCGGTCTCGCAGGTCGCGCAGACGTCGTTGCGGTCGATCATCGGCAAGAGCGAGCTGGACGATCTGCTGTCCAACCGCGAGGAATTGAACCGGGGTCTGGCGGTGATGATCGACAGCCCGGCCGTCGGCTGGGGTATCGAGATCGACCGAGTGGAGATCAAGGATGTCGCCCTGCCCGAGTCGATGAAACGGTCGATGTCGCGACAGGCCGAGGCCGAGCGGGAGCGCCGATCGCGCATTATCACTGCCGATGGCGAGTTTCAGGCATCGCGAAAGCTCGCCTCGGCGGCGGACATGATGGCCGCCAGCCCGGCGGCCCTGCAGCTTCGCCTGTTGCAGACGATCGTCGAGGTCGCCGCCGAGAAGAACTCGACTGTGGTGCTCCCGTTCCCTGTCGAGCTGCTGCGGTTCCTGGAGCATGCCTCGGTCGAGAAGACCGCCGGGGCCGAATCGACAACGGTCGACCAGCGGACCGACGAAGGCGCGCAGCAGCTGACCGGTGGACCGGCGGAAGCCGCAAGCCCGATTCCCAATGCGCTCCTCGACAGGTCCCAACCGACGGCAGGAGAGATGCATCCCCAGGAGCATCAGTGACCAGCGCTGCTGGCGCGAGACGGTGGGTCGAGCTGACGGTGCACACCGGCAGCACGTCGGCATGCCGCCGTCAGCGGTCGATCAGTCTCTGGAGCGACTCAGGGTAACGGGCACCCTGGATATCGATTTGCGCCGCGGCGGTGTCGATGTCGCGTAAGTCTTCGGCGGTCAACTCGAGGTCTGCCGCTGCGATGTTCTCCTCGAGGCGTTCCAGCCTGCGTGTTCCCGGGATTGGCACAATCCAGGGCTTTTGGGCGAGCAGCCAGGCGAGCGCCACCTGTGCGCGGGTGGCGTCCTTACGAACCGCGATCTCACCAAGCAGGTCGAGCAAGACCTGGTTCGCCTCGCGCGCCTCCGAAGAGAACCTCGGAAGGCTGGCACGGATGTCGTTACCCGCGAAGGACGTGGTCTGGTCGATGGTGCCAGTGAGAAAACCCCTGCCCAGCGGGCTGAACGGAACGAAGCCGATACCGAGCTCCTCCAGCGTGGGCATGATCTCGGCCTCGGGCTCGCGCCACCACAACGAGTATTCACTCTGCAGGGCGGTGACCGGCTGGACGGCGTGCGCGCGCCGAATGGTCTGCGCGCCGGCCTCCGAGAGACCGAAGTGGCGGACCTTGCCAGCGTCGATGAGATCCTTCACCGCTCCGGCGACGTCCTCGATGGGTACATCGGGGTCGACGCGGTGCTGGTAGAACAAATCGATTGGGTCAATGCCGAGCCGGCGGAGCGAGGCCTCCGCCACGTTCTTGATGTGCTCGGGGCGGCTGGACAGGCCGTGTTGACGACCGTCGGCGTCGATGTCGAAGCCGAACTTCGTCGCGATCACCACCTGGTCGCGGACTGGACGCAGCGCCTCGCCCACGAGCTCCTCGTTGACGAACGGACCGTATACCTCTGCAGTGTCGAAGAAGGTCACGCTCCGTTCCACGGCCGCCCGGATCAGCGAGATCATCTCGCCTCTCTCTCCTGCCGGTCCCAGCCCGGAGCTCATACCCATACAGCCCAGTCCGATGGCCGAGACCTCCAGACCGCTGGTTCCGAGAGTGCGCTTGCGCATCGTGTACTCCGTTCTTCATTGGCAGCGTGGTTCGCTGCGGTTTCTACCCTGCAACCCACTCAGCCGCCGCTCGCGTCTGCCCCGAGCTGCGGCGTGTCGATGTTCCGGGTTCATGCCTTCGTAGCGACCAGCTGGTATGCGGGCTATTCGACCACGCGCAGGGTGCCGGGGATGTCCATGCGGCGGAGCCGACGGGCGGTGAGCAGCGGCGCGACACCGACGGCGATCACCCCGAGGGCGACGGCGGTCAGCATCGTGGCGGTGGACACGACGACGTCGATGCCCATGTCGGGCATG
>DASTNZ010000216.1:0-5171 GCA_035762665.1 Jiangellaceae bacterium
GTCGAATCCGGAGACGGGTGCGTTACGAGGAGGCGGTCACCATGGCACTCGCTTTCTACCGCTGCGATCGATCGAGCATACGAGGGAACCGCCGGCGGATCAGCCGGTGGCCCAGCGCGGTCGTGCTCGCCTCAGTTGTGAGCCTGCTCGCGTTCACCGGGGCCGGCTCGACGGGCGACTCGGTTGCGGCGGCGGACACGCCGCCTCACAAGCTCGTCTTGACCGACAATCCGGGCAACTGGTTCGACGCCGGCGTGGATATCGCTGGTACCCGTTCGCTCGTAGTCGCCTCCCCAGGGGACAAGGTCCACTTCATCATCCGTCAACCCGAGACCGAGACCGTTCACACGACGACGAGCCTGCTCTTCCCCACCGGCGCCGCGAACATGCCGTTCGACCAGCCCACGGCCTATAGGGGCAAGGAGATCGTCCAGCTGACCACCCCAGGCCTGTACGTGTTTGTCTGCGAGCTGCACCCGTTCATGCTGGGCGCGGTAATCGTCGATGATCCGGCCACGCCTGAGCTCGACCTGGGCAAGACGATCACACTGATCAACGGCGTGACCATCCCGACCGCCTCCGACCTTGCGCTGCGGCTGGTGCGGGCCTTCTTTGTCATTACCAACCCGGCTAACTACCAGGTCTTCAGCGCAAGCCAGGCGACGACCTGGGACCCCGTGTACCCGCCGGTTCCAGTGCTCGCATATGACCCGAGCGGCGCACCAGTGTCGATCCCCAACTTGGATGCTTTCCTTGGGGATTACTTCCACGAGCCGGTCTCACTCCCCGCCGCCGCGGCGCCATCGGCAACCGGCGTCGGTGAGGTCTGGATCGACACCCAGTACGAGTTGACCGCACGTAAGACCAAGCCCGGAGCTGCGACCGCGGTTGATACCTCGAGTTGGCGGGTCACCAAGAAGTTCGCGCTACCGAAAATCAACCTCAACAACCCGCACAACATGTGGACCGATCGAAGTCAGCAGGTGATCTATAACACCGAGTGGTTCGGGACGGCGCTGGCAGGATTCGACCGGAACAACGGCAGGCTGGTGGCGAATATCGAGGTCGGCGAGGCGCCAGCGCACGTCATGACCAGGACCGACACCGATCAGGTGCACGTAACTCTCAACGGGGAGGACGCGGTCGTGGAGCTCAGCCCGAATGCGACAGAAATCGATCGCCGGATCCCCGTCCAGCGCGCGGGCGAGTTGGCTGGGCAGCCCCATGCCCACTGGATGAGCTCGGACGGCCATGCGATGGCGACGCCGAACTCCAACACCAACGACTCGACGCTGATAGACGTCCCCGCGGGCACGATCTCAGCCAAACTGCCCACTGGCACGCTACCGATCGCGACCGGGATGATGCCCGACGCAAGCAAGTACTACGTCTCCAACTACTTGGACAGCACGATCAGCGTCGTGGACATGTCCGCACAGCGGGTGATCAAGACGATCAACCTGCTGGCCAACTACGACCCGATCAGCGGCGCGGTCACCGGGCCGATCGGGGCGCTCCCCATCCAGACGCCCGTGAGCCCCAACGGCAAGTACGTCGTGACGGCCAATACGTTGACCGGGACGATTACGATCATCGACGCCGACGACGACACGTTGGTCAAGAGCCTGCCCTGTGACGCTGGCTGCCACGGCGTTAACTTCGGCGCCAAGCGCGGCGGGGGCTACTTAGCGTATGTCTCCAGCAAATTCTCCAACAGCCTGATCGTGGTTGATCCCGACCCCAACGACGACGGCGAGCCAACCGATGCTGCGGTGATCGGCCGCGTCGTGCTCACCGCCGGCCGGGGCACCCACTCCGACGACCGCGTCGTCGGCAACGCTGGCATGGGCGGACAGGGCGTGCTGCCGATCCCACTCGTCTACAACGGCTGGGTCCAGAACGCCCCCAAAACGCCGCCTTTCGACCAGCTCACCTGTGACCAGCGAAATCCTCTCGGCGAGGGGTGCCGCTAGGCGTGGCAAATGACGGCCACTGCTGGCAGTCACAACTTCCGGGAGAGGAGCCTAAGAGAGCGGCAGCGAAGCGTCCAGGATTCTGACCGGCTCTGCTGCAGACCGGGGTGATCTATCTGCAGGCGGTCAATGCGAGGACGCCGGTTGGTTCAGACTGATGTGGATCACGTCGACCGACGTCTCTCTGTGGCCACCGCCGTCCTTGACGCGCCCGGGTGCACCCGCAGGAGGGGACGCTCGCTGCGCCGTGGCATGGAAAGCCGGGGCCGCGGGCACCTTGGCCAGGTCAAAGGACAGCCGGAGCGAGCCGCGGCGAGACGCGTACGCCAGCTCAAGCGTCTCGCCGCAGCCGCTCTCACGATATCGGCAGCCGGGCTAGAGCTACTCGGTCGAGTCGCTTTGCGGTCACGCCCGACGTGCTGGTTGCTCCGATCGTGGGCGGAACGTCTGCTGTGTGGGCCCACCCGGCTGATCGCTGCTGCGGGTGCTGTTGTAGGCGTCGGTGATGCGATGTCCGGCCTCTCCGACGAACCGTTGCAGCTCCTCGATCATCGCGTTGGCGCGGTGGCGGGCCGTGTCGTAGGCGGCGCGCGCCTCGCCGGTGACCTGGCCGGCGTAGGCCTGCGCTTCGGCCACGACCTCATCGGCAACTTGCTGGGCTCGAGTGAGCAGGTTTACTGCCTGGTGTACGCGTGCCTGGTTCGCCGGGTCGATGATGCGCCGGCGCAGGTTGGCCATCTCGGCTTCGTAGGTGTCGATGGTGTCTGCCACCAGGTTGAGATACGCGTGCACTTTGTCCGCGTCCAGGCCTAGCTCGCGGCTGCGTGTCTCTGGAAAGGTCACGCGCCGTATATCATCGGCGCTGATCTTGCCGTCGGTGTCCAATCGTTGCTCCCCTCAGGAGTGTTAGTACGCGTCATACCTGATCTGGGTCGTGGGGATGCCGCGGTCGATAACCATCTGCACGGTGCCAGCGACCATGTCGGGTGAGCCGCAGACGTACACGTCATGCCCGGACCAGTCCTGGGCTGCCAACGCGACTTCGCCGACCAGGCCTTGTGGGCCAGGCCACACGGGGTCCTCGGACACCACGATGGTCACGGTGAGCCAGTCGTGTGCGGCGTTCAACTTCTCCAATGCGTCGTAGTCATAGATGTCTCCCACCCTACGCACCCCGAAGTACAGTGCGACCTGGCGGTCTTCGCCGGCGGCCGCAAGCTGGCCGATCACCGCTTTCAGCGGTGCGAACCCGGTCCCTCCGGCGATCATCAGCACCGGCCGGACAGAGTCCGGCTCAAGCGCCAGATGGCCGATTGGAGGCCCGAGACGCACGCGATCTCCCACCGAGGATGAGCGCACCAGTGCGCTGGAGACGGCCCCGCCCGGAACCATCCGCACATGCAACTCGATGTCGGTGCCCCCAGGCGGGTTGGCAGGCGAGTACCACCGCCATAGCCGCGGCCGGATGTCGGTAGCCTCCAGAGCCAACGACTGCCCGGCCTGGTAGGGCACCGGCACGTCGGTGCTCAGCCGGAGAATGGCGATGTCGAAGGCGCGTTGCTCCACCTCGGTCACTCGGGCCTCCCAGTGAGCGGGAGTTGTCTGCGCAGCATCATCCGCGGCCTTGGTCATGACGTCCGCAACAAGACCGTATGCCGCAGCCCAGTCCGCCTCCAGGGTGGCCGTCCAGCGGCCTCCACTGAAATGTGCCAACGTGGCTAGCAGCGAATCGCCCACCGCGGGGAAGTGGGCAGCGAGCGCGCCGAACTTGCGGTGGTCCCGGCCGAGGTCTTCCAGGTACGGCACCAGGTCGTCGAGCTGGTCCACGTTGGACACGATCCGCCCCAGCGCCTGGACCAGTCGGTCGCGCTGCGCGGCCATGGATACCGGAAACAGGTCACGAGTTTCTGGGTAGTGCACGAACAGGTGCGCGTAGAACCAATGCGCGACGATGTCACCGCCGTGTCCGGCTACCTGGACCCAGCTTTCCTTCAGCTTGTCGACATTCATGTCCGTAGCGCCGGGTCGCGAATCACGAAGCCGACACGACCTGCCCGCGCAGCGGAATCAAGGCTCCGCCGACGTCCCCGATCAGATCGTCCGGTACGCCGAGTCCCTGCAGCGTCGCGACGAGGTGCTCGACCACCCGTTCGAAGTGTGCATCGGTGATGTTGTGCCCGGCGTGTGCGGCCGCCATGTCCCGGCCTTCATACTTGTCGGGTCCGCCGGTTGCCGCGGATAGAAAGAACACCATATGCCGCTTCTGTGCCGGCATGTCCACGTCGGTGAAGAAGGGTGCCAGCGACGGGTCCTCGAGGACGAGCTCGTAGAATTTATCTATGGCCGCTGAGATACCTCCCTCGGCACCGAGACGCTGGTAGGGGCTCTGTAGGGGGGGTGTGTCGGTCAAGTTGACTCCTTGTCTTCGCACCGGAGGAGCTGGGGTTCGGCGGCCACCCATCGGCTCACGCGCGAAGCGCGGATACCTGGTATCGCGACTCCATATGGGCGTTGTCCTCCTTATACCAGCAGTTCCACAATTTGTAACCCCCCGTCCGCACGCCTTCGACGCTTGGGCTGGTAGAACACGTTTTCCCATCGACTAGTCGTCTCAATATCTGAGCAGTGACGGCCAGCCCTCCAAGGCACTAGCGCCGCGGGAGCTACGTCGAGGCGATCGACGTGGTGGATGCATGAATACGAGATGGTCTTCACGATTTGCCACGACATCTTCCTGTTCGTCTATACGATCTCGGTCGAGCCAATCGACATCAAGACGATGGTCGAGCCAATCGACATCAAGACGATGACGGGAGATCGGTTGCACCAGCGGATGTTCTCTTGATCTGGTCGATGTGAGAATGGACCCGCCACCTCGAGGTTACGAACCTGTCTGGCTGGCCGGATGCGGACCGTTGACATCCTCCGAAGCCGGGGGTGATGCTCAGGCAGCAGAGGGCGGGGACGTCGGGTGAGCTCCGCCGTGAAAAGGCTCATGAAAGCCGGCAACAGGTTCGCCGTGTTCCTGTACCGCCCGATCGAGCGGGAGGATCGGCGGTGCCGCTAGGGGTGGGACCCCGATTCTCTTGCTGACCGTGCCTGGTCGCAAGACCGGGACGCCGCACACCACGCCGGTCAGCTACTTCGAGGCCGAGGGCGGCTATATGGTCGCTGGTACCACCGGCGAAACGAAGCAGG
>DASTNZ010000217.1:0-10327 GCA_035762665.1 Jiangellaceae bacterium
ACGATGCGATCGGGGGGCTGGCAGACAGTGACCCTGCCTACATCAAACTCGTCGCCGTCGACGAAGCGTTCATAAAAGCGGCCGCCGAGCCGGGGCTCCAGGTGAACCTCCTTCGCCCGATCGCCTCCGTACGAGTAGCCCTCCTCGAGCGGCCACCACTCCTGGATACCGTTGGTGAAGAGCCGAAACGCCTCGGGCGGGGACAGCGGCACCTGGAGGCGTTGATGCACCACCCCGGCCGACATCTCGGGGCCGGGGTCGTGATGCCTATCGACCATCGCCATCACCGTTCGTGCTGCTCGCTGTCGCCTGGTGAGCCCGCTCCGCTGCCCGTCCGTAACGACTCAGCGCAGCAGACCAGAACGACTGCGCATAGTCCCGCACTGACGCCATTCCGTCGACTGCTACCCCGTAGATCCGCCGGTTCCCGGCCGCGTGGTCGGAGACCAGGCCCGCGTCCTTAAGGACCCTCAGATGCTGGGACACCGCGGGACGGCCCACTGGTAGGCCCTGCGCGATCTCCACTACCGCCTTGGGGCCGTCTCGAAGCCGCTCCAGGATGGCCCTGCGGGTGGGATCCCCCAACGCGTCGAAGACCACGCCGAGATCGATGGATGGTGCGTCTTGACGCACCGTGCGTGAAGGCTTACCGTGCATGGTAACTAACCATAGCAGGAAGATGGAGGTGGGGGCGATGGCAACTCCAGTCACGTGGTTCGAGATCAACACCAGCGAGGCCCGAGCGGTGTGCGAGTTCTACGCTGCGGTGTTCGGGTGGAAGCTGCAGTTCGTGGAGGAGGCCGCCTACGCACTGGTCGACACCGGCGAGGAAGGCTCGATCGGTGGTGGCATCGGTCAGGCCCGCGGCCCGAACCAGGTCATCTTCTACATCGAGGTCGACGATCCGCAGGCCTATCTCGATCGGATCGAACAGACTGGCGGAAAGACCGTCGTACCGGTCACCGAGATACCGGGCATGGTGACTTTCGCCCAGTTCTCCGATCCGCAAGGAAATGTGGTGGGACTGGTCAAGAGCACCTAGCTCTAGCGATGACCGGGACAACCGGTCACGTGAACTAGCTCTCGCTAGGCTCTGCGAGATCGCGCTCGCGGCCTTCGCCAGGGCGGCCCAGACCACCGCCGCGCGCATCTCCCGTCCCTGACGCGGGCACCAGCGTCCTTCGCCCCAGCGGCGGGACCGACGAAGTTCCGCACGACAAACACGAACAGGGCAATCATGGCAATTCTCTTGATCGAATACCGGGTCGCAGAGTTCGCCGGATGGAAGGCCGTCTTCGACCGAGACCCGATGGACGCAAGCAGCACGGTGTGACGCACCACTGGATCTATCAGTCTTCCGACGACACCAACCACGTCATGCTCAGCTTGCAGTTCCCATCCGCAGAGCAGGCGAGGTCATTCCGCCAGACACTGCAACCGGTGTGGGACGCATCAGGCGCGCAGCAGGCATGGATCCTGCGCGAGGCCGAAGCACAAGCGCACTGATGCGAGCCACTAACCATCTCGACGCCGACAGGAGACACCGCATGCGCTACACCGACGACAGCGAGCTACCGGAAGTCACCGACAACGTTCTCAGCGACGCCCTGCAGACAACCACGCCATACACGATCGTCATCCTCAAGGCCACCCCGAAGTCCTCGACCTCAGGATCCGACCTCGACCACGAGGTCGCTACCACCGTGTGGGCACACGGCAAACGCAACTTCGCCCTCCGTGCTGCCGGTCTCATGCCGATCGTGTGCCCGGTGTTGGACGACAGCGGCGTCGCCGGCATCGGCATCTTCGACGCCACCACTGACGACGTGCAGCGAATCATGTCCAAGGACCCCGGCGTCCGGTCCGGCATCTTCACCTATGACATCCACCCCACGCGAAGCTTTCCGGGCAGCACCCTCCCCGGATGAGCCGACGCCCGCACCCTGCCACCAGCGAGCGGCAAAGTCAGCGCGAGACAGCTGTGGTCGCATGGCACGACCGACCCGGCGCCCCGACCGAGCCATCCATCACCAGCGCCCGGGCACGCCCGGAGGGTCGTTGTCGAACGCCTCGCAGGCAACCAGGACCAGCCCGGCCCACGCGATCGCCCGCCCATGCGTGATCAGCAGCTCCGCGCCACCCCAACGCGCCACCCCAATCGTTGCCCACCAAGGTGACGTCGCGCAGATCGACACGCTCGAGAAATCACCGACCAACCGGTCGAACCGCTCCCAGCCCGTCCCGCTGATCGACGCCATCAGCGTTCTACGTGGACCCAAGGAAGCGGTAGAGCACACGCGCGGCGCAGGCGGGCTTGGGGCTGGCGTCACATTCGACCGTGGCGGCGATTGCCACCTGGTACCCCGCGGGCACCTGCTCGACCTCCTCTACAGCGACCGTCAGGCGAATCCGCGAGCCGACCGGCACAGGGGCGGGAAAACGGACCTTGTCCAGGCCGTAGTTGATTGCCTGGGCCGCGCCCTCGACCTGCAGGAGGTCGCCGAGCAGCGCGGGGATCACCGAGAGCGTCAGGTACCCGTGGGCGATGGTGGCGCCGAACGGACCAGCGGCGGCTCGCTCCGGATCGATATGGATCCACTGGTGATCGCCGGTCGCGTCGGCAAACTGGTTGATCTGGTCCTGGCTGATCTCGTGCCACGAGCTCGAGCCGAGATGTACACCTTCGAGGTCGGGCAGGTCGGCTACCGTCGCTGTGCGCATTAGGTTTCCGTTTCCGTAGAGTTCCGGGCCTGCCGACTCACGCCGGGTCGGCCGCCATTTGAGCTGGTCGTCGCGCCGGTCCAGGGCTCTGAGGTGAGGAACTCGGCGACAAGCGCGGCCATCTCCTTTGGGCGTTCCAACAGGAACAGGTGACCCGCGCCGCGCACGACGTGCAGCCGTGCATTCGGGATACACCGCGCCAGGATCCGGCCGTTGACGAGCGGAACGATCGGATCGTCGTCGCCTGCGAGCACCAGGGTCGGCTGGCGCAGCCCGTGCAGCCACGGCACGCTGGTCCAGCCGGTGATGGAGTAAATCTGGCCGAGATACCCACGCAGAGTCGGCCGTTCGACGAATTGCGCAACTGACCCGTGTAGCAGCGCATCCGGGTCTTTGCGAGCGGCGCCACCGTAGATCCGTCCGGCGATCTGCCGGTAGTAGTCGGGCCGGTAGTAGCGGCGTGGCGTGGCCAACGAGAGCAGCACCCTCGGTGACCCCGGCACCCCCCCGATGCCCGGCCCGGTGGCGGCGAGGACGAGACGCCGCACCAGATCTGGCGCCTGATGGGCCAACTGCTGGGCGATCACTCCCCCGAGGGAGATGCCGAGCACGTCCACGCGGTCGTAGCCGAGGGCGCGGACCATGCGCTGCACCGTGCTCGCCACGCCTCGCATCCGCCGCGGCCAGGAGTAGGCCGAGGACTGCCCCACGCCCGGCGAGTCGAAGCTGATCACCTCAAGCGGCAGTGCGGCCAGCTCCCGCTCGAAGGGCACGCCGAGGTCGAGACTGGCACCGAGCCCGGTGATGACCAGCACCGGCGCCCCCGTGCCGCGCACCGACGTGCGCAACCGGACTCCGTCGACGTCGACGAACCGGATGGTGGCTCGCTTACGCGAACGCGCCCACACCCGTGATGTCCCTCCCCACGATGAGAGTCTGGATTGTTTCGGTGCCCTCGAAGGTATGGATGGCCTCGATGTCGGCCATGTGCCGCATGACGTGGAAGTCCAGCAGAATGCCGTTGCCGCCGAGCAGGTCCCGCGCCTCAAAGATCACCTGGCGGGCCTTGCGGGTGTTGTTCATCTTCGCGATCGCCGCGATCGTGTCGGTCATCCGGCCCTCCTCGATGAGCCGGCCCAACCGCAGGCAGTACAGCTGCATGGAGCAGACCTCGGCGAGCATCTTCACCAGCCGGTCCTGCACGATCTGGAAGCTCACCAGGGGCTTGCCGAACTGCTCACGCTGCCGGCAGTAGGTCACCGCGACGTCGTACGCGGCGGTCGCGTGGCCGAGCGCTGCCCAAGCCACCGCGTTGCGGGTGCCGGCGAGCACCCGCCCGGTGTCTTTGAAGGTGTTCGCCCCCGGCAGCCGGTTGTTATCGGAGACCCGAACGTCGGTCAGGGTGATCTCAGCCTGCCACACCGCTCTGAGAGATCCCTTGCCTTCGATGCGCGTCGCGGCGTATCCGGCCGTGCCCTTCTCGACCAGAAACCCCTTAACTTGACCGTCTGCGGTGTCGCGGGCCCAGACGACCACCACGTCCGCCATGGTGCCATTCCCGATCCACTTCTTCGAGCCGTTGAGGATCCACTCGTCGCCGTCTCGACGGGCTGACGTCTCCAGCGCGACAGCGTCCGAGCCGTGCAGCGGCTCGGTGAGCGCGAATGCGCCGAGCTTCTCAAGTTGCGCCATCGGGGGCAGCCACCGTCGCTTCTGCTCGTCCGAGCCGAGCATGGCGATGGACTGCATGGCGAGCCCGGCCTGCACGCCGAGGAAGGTTCCCAGACTTCCGTCACCACGGTTCAGCTCCATGTGCACCAGACCGCTGGCGATGGGGCTCATCGGGGGGCAGCCGTACCCGTCGATACCGTCCCCGATGATGCCGAGTTTGGCCATCGATTTGATCAGTGGCAGGGGAAAGTCGGCGCGTTCCCAGTAACCGTTGATGACCGGCAGCACTTCGTCGTCGACAAAGTCGCGGGTGCGCCGCCAGTAGCTCACTTCCTCCCGACTCAACTGGTCAGCGATCCGGAAATAGTCGGTGCCCAGCGAGCGACCGATACCCTCGTGCATCGCTTCCTTCCTCACGTGTCGAAGACGTAGGTGCCCGGTGCGTCGACGAGGGGCCGCAGGCCCCCGCCGCCGAGCTGGTCTGGGGCCGGCTTCTCCGGCCCGCAGCGCTCGCCGAACCAGGCGACAGCATCAGGCCACCAGCTGTCCTGGCGGGTCTCCGCGCCTTTGAGCCAAGCCTGCGGGTCGGCCGGATTCTCCTTGCTGGTCAGGTAACTGGCCTTCGGGTTGCCCGGCGGGTTGACCAGCGCCGCGATGTGGCCGCTGCTGGACAGCACGAACCTGCTCTCTCCCCCGAGCAGCTGAGTGCTGCGGTAGCAGCTCTGCCAGGGGGTCAGATGATCGGTGATCCCGGCGACGACATACGTGTCGACGGTAACCCGGGACAGATCAACCTGGACGCCGCGGGCCGTCGTCGCGCCAGGGCGGACCAGCTCGTTGTTGATGGCCAAATCGACGAAGTCGGCATGTAATTCCGAGCTCATTCGCGTGGTATCGGCGTTCCAGAACAGGATGTCGAAGGCAGGCGGCTTCTTGCCGAGCAGGTAGTTGTTCACCCAGTAGTTCCATACCAGGTCAGCAGGGCGCAGCCAGGCGAACACCTCGGCCAGGGCGCGCCCGTCAAGATAGCCGCGGCGCTTGGACTTTGCCTTTGCCGCCTCGGCAAGCCTGCGGTCGACCAGCGCGCCAGCGACGCCGGCGTCGGCGAAGTCGAGCACCGTCACGCCGAGGCCGAGCGCGGCCAGCCGGTTTAGCTGACCGGTGCCCGCCAGGTGGACGGCAGCGAGGCTGGCGATGATGCCACCGGAGCAGAAGCCGAAGATGGCCGCGCGGTCGCTCCCGCAGATTCGCTGCATGGCGTCGAGCGCGTCGAGCACGGCCTGCACGTAGTCATCCATACCGCGATCGGCGTAGCGCGCATCGAGGTTGCGCCAGGAGATCACGAAGACCTGCTGACCATGGGCGACCAGGTGCTCCACCAGGCTCCGCCCTGGCGACAGGTCCAGCGCGTAATACTTGTTGATCGTCGGCGGCGCTATCAGCAACGGCACGGCGCGGACCTGGTCGGTCTGCGGGCGGTACTGGATGAGTTCGAACAGGTCGTTGCGCAGGACGACCGCGCCGGGCGTCACCGCGATGTTGCGGCCCACCTGGAACGACGATCTGTCCACCATCTGGGGTACTCGGGGCGCGGTGGCGAGATCGCGCAGCAGATTGATCCCGCCTCGCAGCAAGCTCAATCCGGCGGTGTCAACAACCGCCTTCGCGGATGCCGGGTTCACCAGGGGAATGTTGCTGGGCGACATCGCCTGTAGCAGGTTCTCCACGAAGAAGCGGACGCGCTGCTGGTCACGCGACCCCAGACCGGCGTCCCCGACAAGCTGCGCTGCCGTCTGCTCAGTGGCGAGGTAGCCCTGTACCAGCCGCCGCAGCACGGGGTTCTCGACCCACCCTGGATCCGCGAACCTGCGGTCGCGCCGCGACGGCGCGACTCTCGACGTGCCCGCTCCGATTCTGGCCAGCTCGCCAGCCAAGTCGCGTACCCGCTGAGCGGATGTGCGGGGACGGCTGACCAGGCCGGCGGCGAACCTGGCGGTCGAGGCGTCAGGGACGAAGCGGCGGAGTGGACCCAGCGCGGCGTCGACGAGCAGCGCATCGAGCGGGGTCGCGTGGTCGGCGATCTCCTCCGGGACGGACGGCGCAGCACGAGTGGTGGTCATGCGTAACCCTCGGCTCACTCATCGGGCGGGACAATCTCCCGCTTGAGGATCTTGCCAGTGGGACCCTTCGGCAATGCGTCGACAATCCACAACTGCCGGGGGTACTTGTACAAGGCGACCTGGCTCTTGACGAACTCGCGCAGTTCGTCGGGAGTCGCGCTGGAACCGGGCTTGAGCGCTACCGCGGCCGCCACGTCCTCTCCCAGGTACTGATGGGGCACGCCGATGACGGCCGCCTCGGCCACTGCCGCATGTTCGTACAGCACCTCTTCGATCTCCCGGGGGTAGACGTTGTATCCACCCCGGATGATCATGTCCTTCTTTCTGTCGACGATTGAGAAGTAGCCGTCGCTGTCGACCCGGCCCATGTCACCTGTGCGGAACCAGCCGTCGGGTATCGCAGCGGCGGTCTCCTCCGGCCGCTGCCAGTAGCCCTTCATGATGTTGTGGCCACGGATCACGATCTCGCCGACGTCGCCCTGCGCGACTTCTTGGCCACGCTCGTCAAGGACGCGCATCTGTACGCCTCGGATCGGGGTGCCGACCGAGCCTGGCTTGCGCTCGCGGTCGGGGTGGTTGAACGATGCCGCGGGCGAGGTCTCCGATAAGCCATAGCCTTCGAGGATCTTGCATTCAAACGCCTGCTCGAAGCCGCGCAGGACCTCGACCGGCATCGCGGCGCCGCCGGACACGCATAGCCGCAGTGCAGACACGTCGTAGGCCGACCTATCCGGGTGGGCGAGGAGCGCGCCGTACATCGTCGGAACCCCCGCGAACACGGTCGCGCGGTGCCCCGCTAGAACCTGCAACGCTTTCCCTGGATCGAACCGCGGCAACAGGCTCAGGCACGCGCCGGATGCCACCGCCGCGTTCAGCGTCACTGTCTGCCCGAACGAATGGAATAGCGGGAGTCCACCGAAGATCACATCTTCGTGGGTCAGCACGAGTAGGTCGGCGCACACGACATCGACGTTGCACCTGAGGTTGGCGTGCGTCAGCTCGGCACCCTTGGGCTGACCAGTGGTGCCCGAGGTGTAGAGGATCACCGCCGTGTCGTCGCCGTGACGATCGACGACGTCAGGCGCCGAAGTCGCCGTCGCCAGGAAGTCGGCGAAGGCAGTCTGGTCGACCTCGACGACTTCGGCGCTCGCCTTCTCGGCGCCCTTGGCTGCCTCATCAGCGACGCCTTGCCACGCGAAGATCAGATTGGCGCCCGAGTCTTCGAGGTAGTAAGCCACTTCCCGAGCCTTGAGCAACGGGTTCATCGGGACCACCACGCCGCCCGCTCGCAGGATTCCGTAGTAGATGGCCGGGAAGGCGGGAAGGTTGGGCAGCATGATCGCGACTCGGTCACCAACCCGCACGTCACGCTCCCGGAGTGCGCCCGCAACGTGTGCACTTTGCTCGTCAAGCTCCCGGAACGAGGTCGTGGCGGCGCCAAGACGAATCGCTGAACGTTCGGGGTAGGCACTTACCGTTTCGATCAGGTTCACGGCAAGGTTTGGCATCGGTCGTTCACCCCCCGCGATGGGGCGATCTCTCGGCTTCCGCCGAAGTTTCTGATGTGCTTCGGACGCGTCTATCGTCGACCGCGGTACGGCCGGACGTCGATGTTCGGCCGTAGCGTGTTATCAACAAACGATTTGTGCTCATGCACAACCACAAGGGCTTGACCGGGTCTATGCTGTGCCATGACCAGACAGCTTGCCAGCGATGCCGAGCAGAGCGTACGGGCGCTCAGCCGCATCTTGCTGACCACGGTCGATGACCTAGCCACCCAGCTGACCGAACGCATCCGGCGTGCAGAGCCCCAGTACCGTGACGGAAAGGCAGTGCCCGTTCACGAGCTCTGGGAGTCATGCCGGCGCAACCTCGAGCACATCCTGATCCAGCTTGCCGGCGACGCTCGCCCGGGCGTCGAAGCCGCGCGGGCCACGGGGCGGCGACGGGCGGAGCAGGGAGTACCGCTCCCAGCGATCCTGCACGCGTACCGCATCGGTGGTCGGTTCATCTGGGACACCCTGGTCGCGCATTCGGAGGACAACGAGCCCGCCCGAGAAGCGCTTCTTCGAGCAGGAGCTGACGTCTGGACGATCATCGACGATTATTCGGAGGCGCTCATCGAGGCCTACCGGGAGACCATCGCCGAGCAGGCCCGCCGCAACATGCAGGTTCGCAACGCGTTGCTGAGCAGCCTGCTCGAGGGCAACCTCAAGGATGGCTCGCAGCTGTGGGAATGTGCGGCGATGCTACAGCTGCCCGCCCACAGCACCTTCGTTGTCGTCGCCGCCGAGACGCCCCGCACCGGGGAGGAGGCGCTACGAGGGGTCGAGGAGGTGTTACGGCGACGGGGCGTCCCATCCGTCTGGCGACTCGAAACCGAACTGCAGGTCGGGGTAGTCGCGCTGCGCGGTCCGGTCACGGTGCCGAAGCTGTGCGAGTACCTCGCTCCACTGGCCCGAGGCCGGGTTGGCGTGAGCACGCCCTACATGAGCCTCGACCAGACGACCGCCGCGCTCCGTCAGGCACAGGTCGCCTATGCGGCTGCGACGCCTGGAACCTGCGACCTTGTCCGTTACGAACAGGAACCAATTGCCGTGCTCCTGGCAAGCGTTCCGGAACTGGGCGGCAACGTGGCGCAAACAGTGCTCGGTCCCATATTGGAGCTCGCGGAGCCCAACCGCGACCTCCTGCTCGATACCTTGCGAGCCTGGTTCGCCGAGGATGGCTCGGCGGCGGCCGCCGCGGAACGGCTGCACGTGCATCGCAACACCGTGCACTATCGGCTACGACGGGTGGAGGAGTTGACGGACCGCAGTCTCAGCCAGCCGACGAGCAGTGCCGAGCTGTACTTCGCGCTGGAGAGCGCGCGCATCCTCGGACTGGTGCCTCAGCTCACCAACTGACGTGCTGAGCCGCGTGGTACCAGGAGGGCGCCCGCGGCGCGGCGTCCGATCATGAAGAAGTGCCGGGCTAGGGGTGCGCCCAGCACTTCTCCGTTGTCGGGCGGGAACGCTATCTACCCACCGAGCTCCTCGTAGCAGACGACCGGCTCCCAGGTCTCTGCCGTCGAGCCGACGAAGTAGTCCTGTTCGACGGTGATCCCGGTAGGCGCTTCCGGATCGACGTTGTTGATCAAGCTCTGCCGAACCTGAGCCGCAGGGCCGCCGGCGTAGTTGCCGGCTTCGGCGGGCAGCATCCCTTCATAATCGACTGTGGTCAGCGACGTGGCCGCCGCGACCACACCGGCCCGGGTGAGGTCGCCGGCAACCAGCGCCGCCTCCAGCGCCGCTTTGATCGGGTACTGCCAGATCCAGCCGTAGGTGTAACCGTCATTGACGCTGTCCGGGGTCCCGAGCGCCTCGCGCATCGCATCGTGGCCGGGCGAGTCGCCGGACCAGTTCGGAAGACCCCCACCCACCTGGTACATCGCCTGCAATGCCTCCCCGGCCGGGCTCTGCAGCAGCGCTGGGTTCCAGGTGGGATAGGTGCCGATGAACCGACCGGTGAAGCCGCCCTGGGCAGCGCCACCCACGATTGCCGCAGCCTCGGCCGGACCAGTGGTGATGATCACGAGGTCGGGTGCCTGGGCGACGATCTGAGCGACAGCCTCGGCCTGGTTGTCCTGACCCGGAGGGGTTGGCACGGCGGTGAAGTCGAGCCCGTGCGCCTCCGCGGCGATCTGGGCGCCGCCGGCCGCGTCGCCGCCGTAGTCGCCTTCGAAGTACACCGACATGACGCTTTGAACGCCGTAGGTCTCTACTGCGTAGTCGACCGAGTTCATCGTCTCAACACAGTAGTTCGCCGACGACTCG
>DASTNZ010000218.1:0-3258 GCA_035762665.1 Jiangellaceae bacterium
CGCTACCGTGCAGCAGTCCCACTGGGGGATCAAGCCGTACTCGGCCTTCTTCGGAACACTCAAGCTGGCCGACGATGTGGCGATCGAGGTCGACGCACAGCTCACACCAACAGACCAGGATTCCGGCAACACCTAGACCACGGGCAGCCCGTGCGTCACCTGGCTTCTGACAGCACTTCAGGATCCTCCGGTCGGCTGAATGCCAGTAGACGTAGTCCTCCCAGGCAATAGGGACGAACGTGATCCTCACGAGCGGTCAAGTGGATGCTCTGCGGCTCCCCTCGCTGAGCCTGAGCCGTGGCTTCGGCCGACCGTGCCGCATTCGCGCGCGAGCGCAGCAGTAGGCAGTCTCTTCCATAGAGTCTCAGTCCTCCTTAGACACCAGGACCGCGTTACCGTGCTTGGAGACGACCGCTACGGGACATGGTCGTCGTTGACCCGCTTGATAAGGGGAAAATCGTCTTGCGCGCCCCGCTTGCCGTGACAGTCATTGCTGTCCATCTGAGACGGAGTGGTACCCAATAACGCACCGCACGCGCTGGTCCGAAGCTGCGGCCTGTGCTGCTCGCCCTGGCTGGGAGACGCCGCGCCGGAACGCCGGCGAAGTACGATAAGGCCGCCTCCGGCCTGGTGGCGCCGCGCTGACGGATCGCGCCCGGGGCCTGGTCTCTAGCACCGCGCCGACCGGACCGCACCGCCGTCGCCAGGTCGTCCAAGGTGTACCCGTCGATGTTGCGGACCATGGCCGTGGTGGTCGCGTAGTGGCTATGCAGTCCACACCATGCTCGGCCACAGCCGCAGCCGCCGTCGTTGATCTGCGACGGATGGAGCTGGCGAGGGGACTCGCACCCCTAACCGCCCGATTACAAGGCCGGGCACCCTGCGCCTCATCTGGCCTCTACCAGCAACCACAGCCACGCCGCCGCCCTCGTGGGTGGCCGCAATTCCCGCTAGTTGACTCCGTTTCGCATCACGAACCGTGTCACGACCGGGCCGCAGTGGCGGCTGGCTGCGCTGCTCCAGGCCTTCGGGTTCATGGCACGAAGACTGTCAGGTGTCCGATGGCCTTGTCCGCGGCGTGGACCAACTCACCTGCCGCAGGCGGGTCCGCCAGCACGGCATCGGCGTCGATCCAGGTTTCACTGTCGGGATATCAACACGGTGCCAGGTGATGCGAATGCGGTCGACAGGCCACAAGAGCTTTCCCATGGATGACCCAAACTGGGCTCGGACCGCATGCTGCGTATCGCGGACATCCGAAATAGTGACGTAGCCGGCTGGATGCGGGATGATTGGCGCAGGGAGGTCCTTGGTGGCGAGACCTGAGCTCCGATTGGTGCCGCTGCTTGGAGGGCTCGTCGTCGTGCTGGTAGCCGTGGGATACCTCCTCATTGGCGATGTGCCCTCCCACCATGCACTCGGCCCCGAAATCAGGGATGACTACGACAACGAGACCAAGCACCAAGTCGCTGCATTCCTTGTCGCGCTCGGCGCCGTCCCCCTGCTGTTCTTCGCTGGGTACCTCCGCGCCGTACTGAGGCGCCTGCATCCCACTGGGCGCATGTCGGCGAACGTCGCAATGGCGGGAGCGGTGGTCACGGCCACCGGTCTTACCGTGCAGTCGCTCTTTCACGCTGCACTCGCCGAAGCCGCACAGACGTCGCAGTTTTCGGACCAGGCGCTGCAGTCGCTCAACGCGCTCGACGGCTGGAGCTTCTATCCGATCGCGATCGGGCTTTCGACCTTTCTATTGGCGAGCGGCCTAGCGCTCTTGCGAGGCCATCGCTTCTTCCCGCCGTTCCTTGCCTGGGCTGCCGTTGTGCTCGGTGTGCTGGCACTCGTTCCGATCGTCGAATTCTTCGCCGCGATTCTTGCTGGGATCTGGGTTGTGATCATCAGCCTGATGCTCTTCGCGCGATCAAAAGCCGTCGACCGCTTATGGGACGCTGCGTGACACGCCCAGCCGCCACACACAGCCACGTGAAGGCTTGGGGTGGTCGACCAGCGGCGCTCACGGCACCTCGCTTCAGGAGGCGCAGGCGGCGGTGGACGCCCGGGTGTGCGAGTACAACACACTGCTGCCGTATCAGGCCGCTGGACATAGCCTACCGACCAGTACCGGTTTGTCTCAGCGGCGGAGCTGGAGGCGTTGCTGCTAGGGCCGGCGGCCCTGTCCCTAGCATCGTCCCTGGCCTGCCCAGCCTAGCCTTCACCGGTGGCCGACTCGGCCGGTGGCGAGAATGGCCACCACGGCTCCAAGGCCCGGTTCCGGCCCGCTGCCGGTGGCACCCGGGCGCACGGTTACCATCCATGTCGCCCACGCAACCCCTGCCGTCGAACTCGACGGAGCTCTGGCAAACCGCTATGCCGTGCGGCGGTGGAGGCTGGAGGAGCGGCTGGGCTCCGCGGAGGCCTTGGGCCCTGCCCACCGGGTCCATAGACCCTAACAAAGTCCACCTTGTCAGGAGCACGGTCACGGTATGGCGACCGGACGTGCTCATTCGGAAGCTGCCGCTCTCCCTGCTGGACAAGGCGAGTCGCGTATTGAGCCGCGCTTAGTGAGTTGGACTCGCGTCGGCGCCGCGTGTGGCTTTATCGCGGGCGCCTCGTACGGCCTCGCCTTGGCCGCGCCTGCCACCTCTGTACTGGGGCTCGTCGCCGCGTGCGTGTTCGGTCCGGCTCTGGTGGCCTTTTCTACGGGCCTGTATTACGTCCTTCGTGCGCGTCGCCGAACCGTCACCCTGGATTTCGGCATCATGGCCAACGTCGCAGCTGGTGTCACCGTGACGCTGATGTTCTTCTCGCAGCTTGGCCTCAAGCAGTGGTTTGAGGTGCAGTTCGGGACCGGGTCGACCGACAGCCCCGAACGTGCCCTGCGTGCCGGGTTCGAGGCCGCGAATGGCATCCAACTGGGCCTGGACTTTGCCTGGGACCTGTTCTTGGCCATGGGCGCCGTCCTCTTGGCCTGGAACATGCGGCACCACCCACGATTTGGACGCCTACTCGCCATCTCAGGCAGCGTGATAGCGGTCGCGCTGATCGTTCTGAATCTGGCCTCATTTCCTGAACCACCAGAGCACGCAGCTTCCATCGACCTTGGGCCTTTCATCGGCCTGTGGTACATGATCGTGACAGTTCGACTAGCGATGTCAGGTCGCTGGGCCGCCGCCCACGAGGTACACGACACCTGAGCCCAGCCCTCATCTGGCCTTGCCGGCCAGACGCAGGGAGGCTAAGCCCTTGGATGTGCTCCACTGA
>DASTNZ010000219.1:0-12004 GCA_035762665.1 Jiangellaceae bacterium
TTTCGTCAGCCTGGACGGCGTCATGCAAGGTCCGGGCGGCAAGCAAGAGGATCCCAGCAACGGTTTCGAGCGCGGAGGCTGGCTCGTGCAGCACTCGTCCGAGGGCCAGCTCGACCCGGTCGACGGGTGGTTCCGGCAGGCCGATGCGTTCCTTCTCGGACGCACCACGTTCGAGATGATGCGGGCCTACTGGTCGCAGGTAACCGAGCCGGACAACATCGTCGCGACGGCGCTCAACACCTGGAAGAAGTACGTAGTGAGCAACACCCTGTCCGACGAGGATGCCTCGTGGGGCGACACGACGGTCCTGCGCGGCGACATCGTCGAGCAGGTGCACCGGCTCAAGGAACAGCCGGGCCGCGAGTTGCAGGTGCACGGCAGCTGGCAGCTGGCGCGCTCGCTGCATGACGCCGGGCTAGTCGACCTCTACCGGTTGATCCAGTTCCCAGTCGTGGTGGGAGACGGTAAACGACTGTTCGGCGACGGCGCGGTGCCGGCGACCTACCGGATCACCGAAGCGGAGGTGTTGAGCGGCGGTGCCGGTGCGGTCTCCCTCACCCTTCGCCAGTCGGAATTCGGCACCGCCGGATCCGGCGAATTCGTCGTGGAGGACGGCCAGGAGTCCATCGCCTGACCCCGGGCTGCGCGTTACCTCTTGCCAACCCGGCCATCGCCGTGAATTGTGTCTCAGATGGAGTCGCCTGCCCGTACTGCGCTGGATGTGCGGTCATTCTGGGTCGTGGGCCGGCGGCGGGGGACATAAGGAGGCGAGATGGGCGCCTTTCACAGAGTTGTGGTGGTGGCCATCGCAATGTTCGGGCTCGTGGCTTCCGCGGCGGTCATAAGTACCGCCACGGCACAGCCCGGGCCCGACTCGCGGGCACGTTTGGAGCTTTACCAGGCAACGGTAGATGAGAGCCAGTACCAGCAGCTTGTTGCAAGCGGGCACGACATCGCGTACGTCGAGGAGACTGTGGACGGGTTCGTCGTCCAAGTGGTCCTGCGGCCGAACGATCGCAACAAGTTGCAGCGCGAGGGTTTCGACTTCGAGGTGGTTCGCAACGAGGACGGCCTGACCGCGACTCAAGCGGCCGAACTGCAGCAGCAGAACGGCTTCGAAGTCTGGCGGCCGTGGGACGGCGACGGCGGGATCGAGCAGCAGTTGCGTGATGTCGCCGAGCAGTACCCGATGCTCACCCAGCTGCACACCATCGGCACGACTCATGAGGGCCGCGACATCCTCGCGCTTCGGATGACCTCCAACGCGCAGCACGTGCCGCTCGGCGTTCGGCCCGCGGTGCTTTACCAGGCCACCGCACACGCCAGGGAGTGGATCGCCACAGAGGTCAACCGGCGGCTCATGCTCCACTACCTCGAGAACGCCGACAGCGACCAGACGATTCGCAACCTCCTCGCGACGACAGAACTGTGGTTCGTGCCGGTGATGAACCCGGACGGCTACCAGTACACGTTCGATGTCGAGCGGCTGTGGCGTAAGAACCTGCGCGACAACGACGACAACGGCGTGATCGACAGCAACGACGGCGTCGATTTGAACCGCAACTTCCCCGAGCACTGGAATTACGACGAAGAGGGCTCGTCATCGCTGATCACCAGCGACACCTACCGTGGGCCGGCGCCCGCCTCCGAACCCGAGACCGTCGCCAACATGGCGCTGTTCGACATGGCGGACTTCCGCTTCGCGATCAGCTACCACTCGTACGGCCAACTGCTGCTCTACACGGCCGGCTGGCAGGTGCAGACGCCTTCGGCCGACGATCCGATCTACGTCGCGCTGACGGGTACCGACGCAGATCCGGCGGTCGAGGGGTTCGATCCCGGGCCGGGTGCCGACTTGTACATCACTAACGGCGAGTTCACCGACTGGGCGCATGGCACCCAGGATGTGCTCGCCTGGACGCCCGAACTCTCCGAGGGCTGCGAGGGCTGTGGCTTCGTGTTCCCCGACGACGAGGAGTTGGTGCAGGCGGAGTTCGAGCGTAACCTGCAGTTCGCGCTGAACGTGGCCCGCTCGGCTCGGACGCCGGACGATCCGGTCTCGCACATGGGGATCAGCACGAAGAACCTTTACCTCGACGTGGCCGAGATCGACCCCTGGAAGACCAATCACCCGTCTTCGGACCTCAAGGTCGAGGTGTCGCACGGCGGCGGCTCCACCCAGCCCGTCGAGGTGCTGGCCAAGAAGTCGCTGCCCAACGTCAAGCTGCACTACCGGATCAACGGCGGGCAGATGACGACGCTGCCGGCATCGCCGTCGCCCGACGGCGAGACCTTCGGTGGCAACAACGCGTACAACGCCTACTACCAGTACTTCCGTGCCGAGGTCTCGGGCCTCGAGGTTGGCGACACAGTCGAGTACTGGTTCTCGGGCGGCGGCGAGTCGACCGAGCACGTCACTTTCGACGTGGTCGAGAACGCCGGCGCGGACGTACTGATCCTGGCGCAGGAGGACCGCACCGGTGCGTCCAACGTCCCCGGCTACACCAGCACGTCACCCGATGCGCCGAACTACCTCGAGTACTTCGAGAAGGCGATTGCCGACTCCGGCCGGACGTACGCCGTCTGGGACGTCGACGCCGAAGGTCGGCAGGCGCCGGACCATCTCGGCGTGCTGTCGCACTACGACGCGGTTGTCTGGTACACGGGCAACGACTTCGTCACCCGTACTGCGGGCCGTGGAGCCGGGAACGTCGACCGGATGCGCAACGACCTGACGCTCGAGCTCCGGGCCTACCTCAACGAGGGCGGCAAGTTGCTGTACAACGGGCAGTGGGCCGGTGCGCTGGAGAACGGCCTCGCAGGTACCCAGTTGTACGACCCGGTGGCCGGTGAGGTCTGCGTGGTGGGCGGCGTGCAGGTGCTGGACCGCTGCCAGGTCCTGTCGGACAAGAACGACTTCCAGCAGTACTGGTTGGGGTCGTACATCTACAACAGCGACGCGGGTACCGACGACGATGGCAATCCGTTCAGCGTGGACGGCGTAGCCGACCCGTACACCGGTCTGTCGTGGGAGTTCAACGGAGCCGACAGCGCACAGAACCACGTCCACACGGCCTCGTTGGTCACCACGAGCAGCGTGCTGGGCGAGGAGTTCCCACACTTCGCCGGTGATGCGCCGGCGGTGTGGAGCACCGGTCTCAGTGGCGTCTTCGAGCCGTTCGACGGCGACTGGTACGTCTACTCCAATATGGGCGACGTCAGCTATAAGCAATTGATGCGCACGATCGACCTGACCGGCATCGATGCCTCCGAGAACCCGACGCTCACGTTCCGGTTCTCCTACGACACCGAGCCGGACTGGGACTTCGTGTTCGTCGAGGCGCACACGGTGGATCAGGACGACTGGACCACGCTGCCGGATGAAAACGGGCACACCTCTCAGTCCACCGGCCAAAGCTGTCTTGCAGCCAACTCGAGCGGATGGCGCACTCTGCATCCGCACCTCGACCACTACCAGACGCAGGTCGGGAACAACGCCTGCGACCCGACCGGAACGACGGGTGAATGGAACGCTTCCAGCGGCCGGTCGGCCGGTTGGGAGGAGTGGTCGATCGACCTGTCCGAGTACGCGGGCAGCGAGGTCGAGGTGGCCATCAGCTACGCCAGCGACTGGGCCGTCCAGGGTCTGGGCGCCTTCGTGGACCTCGTCGAGGTGTCCACCGAAGCCGGGGCCGAGTCGTTTGAGACGGGCCTCGGAGCGTGGATCGTTTCCGGTCCGCCGCCCGGTAGCGGGTCTAACCCGAACAACTGGGAGCGCACGGAGTCGGTCGGCTTCGAGGAGGGCGCGGTGGCATCGACCGCCGACACGCTGTTCTTCGGATTCGGCCTCGAGGGGATCACGGGGGCGGACAGCCGCACTGCCGTGATGGACAAGAGCCTGGACCACTTGTTCGGCGATTAGTCCAGGGCGCATAGCGAGGGGGACGGCCGCCCGGCCGTCCCCCTCAATCTGCCGCCCCCGATATGGGCAGCGACGGCCAGAGCCGCCGCGCCAACTGCAACCCCTCGCCGACCGCCGCGCCCCACAGGGCAACAGCCAGGTAGTCGCCTGGTGTTCCGAAGGTCGGGTTGCCGGCATAGAGCAACGACATGCCGCTGAGCACGACCAGGAGTCCGGCGAGCACGGAGAACCGGCGGTCGTCCCGCCGGTATTCGCGGTCGATCGTCGTCGAATCGAGGTCGTCCGGCCGGGGCCTGAACCGGTTCCGCCGCCACCGCGAGATGAGCCACGCCAACACAGCCACAGCCGCGAGGAGCAGCACCGGAGCAACCACACCGAACCACATCGTCTGCTCAGTCGACGGCGCCCGAATGTCGGATTCCTCGAATGGGAGCCCGGCGGCCGGTGTGGCCACAGGTGCGTCGGGCAACGGCGATGTCGGTGCCGAGGTCGGCGGCGGACTGGTCTGGGTTGGTGTCACCTCGTCTGGCGGCATGCCGTCGGGGCCAAGCCGGATGACTGAGAGGACGACGATGCCAATGGCGATCGCCGCCGCCACGGCCACGGTCGCCACCAGTGCCCGTCGAGCTGGGCTCTGCTCACGTGGCGGACCCGCGGAGGTTGGTGCCTGGCCGGTTACCGGGCCGCCGGGGCCGTACTCTGCCTCAATCCAGGGCCCCGCCGGCCGCTCCTCGACCCATCGCTGGCGTTGCCACGTGTCCTGCAGGTCACGCGACTTCCGGTCCAGCTCGGCAAGGTCGGGAGAGTGGGCGAACAGCTTCGCAAGCAGACTACTGGCGGCAATCCTGACGTCTTCCGAACCGTCACGGCGCAGTCGGCGGAGGACCCGGTAGATCGCGTTGAACCGCTCGAGGTGCGCTCGGCCTTGGGTCAGGTCTTTCTCCACGTCGGCGAGGTCCGCCGGCGAGGTGATCGATCGTTCGCGCACCGCATGCCCGACCGCGGAGACGCCCAGCGCGTTGCTGATTCCGCTCTGATCTGCCTGGTCGGCCGACCGGATGAAGGAGTCACGTTCGTCCAACAGGCCCTTGAACGCGAGGCAGCGCAGCCGGAATTCTCGAATCGTGGCCGTGAGTCGCATGTACTCGGCGCCGCCGGGTTCCCATGCCGCGCGTTCGGCGTCGGTCAAGTGCGGGTGGAATCCCGCACGTGCTTCGTCGATGAGATGGTCGAGAAGCAGCTGAGCGGAGGCGTCGCGCGGCGTTGTGATCCGCAGCTTCCCACCGGTCAGACTCTGGCTCCCGCGGGCCTGCTCCCTCAGTCTGGCCAGCCGCCACTCGTGCAGCCGCTGCGGGCGTTGCCGGCGCTGGTAGCGGTCGAGCAGGTACGCGACCATCAGCCCGGCCAGCAGTGCCAGTAGCGGCCAAGCAGGGAGATCGCGCACCTGTACCGTCGCCTCGACGTCTCCGCCGTCGGACTCGGGAATCAGGTCGGTGGCGCCGGTGTACTCACCCACGGTGTCGACGCCGTCCACCGCGAAGCCGTCTCCGGTCCGAATGAGTTCGGCAACGTCACCTCTGGTCGACGTGAGAACGCCGACTCGGCGTGGCTGGTCGGTTGCCGCGTGCCCGGGTGCATCGGGGATATGTACCTCTGGGATCCGCACCAAGTCGACGAAGGGAGCGATTCGCCAGCCGGCGAACTGGAGGCTCCCGACCGTGAGCGATTCGGTGGCTGGTGCGAATGCAGTGCTGATGGGGCGGCGCGTCGTCACGCCCCCGGCGCCGACGGCGACCAGCTCCCCGCTGCCTTCGATCTGGCGCTCGAGCTCGATGGTGAACTCCACGATCTCGCCCGAACCGCCGCTGCGCACGGTTGAGTCATGGACTGTGATCACTCCAGCCGGGTCGAAGACGACGTGCAGGGAAATGTCGGACGTGCCTTGCTGGAGGTCGATAAGCTGAACTCGCCATCGTTGTCCCGGTTCGGCGTCGTCCAGATCGATGACGACCGGCCTGGTGTCGAGGAACTCGATCGCCTCGGCGGCCTGCGCATGTTGGCCGGCCAACACAAACCCGAGCAGCGTCACGCCGAACAACAACCGGCCGCTCAGCATCAGGCCATGATCGCACTCTCGTGCGTCGGACGTCATGACGCCGCGAGCATGGCAACCGGATCCGTCTAACTCTTCGAGCCAGGATCTGGTCAAATGCGCCGATAAGGTAAATGATGCACGGTAATCCGCCCAGAGCCACCAGGGGGACTATGTCCAGGGGCGGACGCGATATGCGTCGGTGGCTGGATAGACGCCCTCCGTCGAGCCGTATGGAATGGACTGCAGTCGATCACCCTCACGTGCGTGATGGTGGGTGTTCGGCTCGTTGAACTCGGATTAGTCAGACCCTGGACAAACTCGCCGATGAGGTTCATGATCTGCACGGTAGGCCGCCCAATTGATTGTTGGGGGGACTGTGTCCAGGGGCGGACGCGATCAGCTGGGTCCGATTGAACGACTGGTACGAATTCTTGCCGTGCTCGAAGGGGCCGGCAAGGCGGGTACCACGCAGGAGCGCCTGCTGGAGGTGGCGAGGTACGGCGGTACGTCGCCGGACAGCCAGCGCCGGATGCTCACCAAGGACATCAGCTATCTCAACCAGTCCGGATGGGACATCCAGAACGTGGCTGATCCGGGGACGGAGGGCCACTACGTCCTGCACGCGCGCGATATCCGGCTCCGCGTCGAGCTGACCCCCGCCGAGCAGGCGGAGCTGGCCCGGGTGGGGCGCCTGGCGGGCGTCGAGGAGTTCGCCGAGTATGTCGGGACGGACGCCGGCCCGCCGGAACACCCCGTCGCCCACGCCAGAGTCGAACCGAGGCCGACGCATGACACGCGGTTGCCGCTGTGCCTGATAGCGGCCGCGAATCGACAGGTCGTGCAGTTTATGTACAAGGGCCGGCCCCGCACCGTGCATCCGAGGGTCGTCCAGCCGGGGCCATCCGGGTGGTACCTCGTCGGGTGGGAGGAAGCGAGCCGCACCGAGAAGTTCTTCGTCGTCGACCGGATGAAGAATCTCTCGCTGGACCAGCCGGGTACCGCGCGTCCCGGCGAAGAGGTCGCGCCCAATTCACTGAACCCCACGACGTGGGAGGTCGACCCTCCGACCGATGTCGAGGTCGAGACGGCTCCGGAATTCGTCGAGCAGGTCAAGTTGGCCCTGCATCCCGTGGTCGCGGAGCGTGCGGACGGGGACCGGGCAGTGCTGACGCTTCGCGTGACAAACCGCTCCGCATTCCGGACGCGCCTCTATGCGCTGGGGACGCGGGTTCGGGTACGCAGGCCGGACGATGTCCGTAAAGAGATCATCGACGAGCTCGCCCGCCTCGCAGGAGAATCATGACTACGCCGCGGTACGTGACGAGGTTCGCGCGGGTCGCCCGGGCGATACCGATCCTTGCCCTGCACCCGGCCGGAATGCGCCTGTCGGACCTCGCGACTCAGCTCGGGACCAGCGAAGACGAGCTGCGTGAGGAGATCCGTGCCTACTACCAGGCGGACGTCCCGCCAGGGCTGAGTGGCGCCTACCGGGAGCCGGTGATCGAGTTCGTCGCCGGCCCGTTGCCGGGGGACGACGAGGAATACCCGGACTTCGGGAGCGCCGCGTACGTTCGGCTTCGGGACCTGCGGACAGGGGTGGACGTTGGGGCGAAGTTCCTGTCGCTGGGCGAGCTGACTGTTGTCTCGCGGGCGGGCCACGACCTGCTGTCCGAGGAGTCGGATAACGACGTGCTCGAATCGGCGCTCGCGAAACTCGACGACAGTGTGCTCGACGGCTTCGACCGGGGAGGCCCTCGGTGGCTCGGCGACCGCGCCCGGGTGCTGCGGGAGGCGGCCCGGGACTGCCGGCGGGCCCGCATCGTGTACGCCCGAGCCTGGCATCCCGGCGTCGTCGAGCGGGTGATCGAGCCATACCGAGTACTGCATACCCGGCGGGGTTGGGAGGTGGACGCGGCCGTAGTCGGGCGGGACGGCGCCATCCGGACGTATCTGGTGTCGGGTATCCGCGAGCTGGAGGTCCTGGACGAGACGTTCTCAAGGCCCGAGGATGCGGCCGAGTTGGCCGCCGCGAACCGGCAGTTGCAGGCCGTCGAGGTCGTCGTCCCGCAGGGTGCCCGGTGGGCTGTCGAGCTGTACGCCGAGTCTGCCGAACTGCTCGCCGAGGACGAGGATTCGGTGAAGCTGCGCGCGCTTCTGCTGCGGCCGGTCGAGCAGCGGCTCGGCTTGCTGCTGATGGCCGCGGGGACGGATGCCTTTGTCGTCTCTCCGTCCGAGCTCGCTGACGCCGCGCGCGAGCTCGCGCGCAACCTGCTGAATCACCATCGATAGAGTCGTGCGCCGACCCGGTTTCGCACGGCACCCAGGCGGGCCGGCGCACGAGTCTGATCAGTTGTCGTTCTGGTTGGCGGCCGGCCAGAAGATGGGCCTGTCAATACCCCGCGTCCGGAAGTTGCGAATCGCGGCCTGAGTGTCAGGTCGGACCAGATACTCCTGGAGGGCGAATGCCCCCGCCTCGTTGACCCGGCCCGGCGGGCGCTGCACGACAACGGTCGCGAGAATCCGCTGCATCAGCGAGTCGTTGTACAGCACTGCCTCCAGGCTCACCGGCTGTGGGCTGTCCTGAATCATGAAGAACGGGTGCAGGCCCCACATAGTGTAGGCGCCCCGCTGCGCGGCCGCTCGTACCGCCTGTGGGCCGCTGAGGCCGACGTCGATGTACCAGTCTCCCTTGTCCGGCCGCCCGGCCGCGTTCCACACCGTGTCCGTGATGAACAGGGTTTCGCCGAGATTGTTGACGACAAAGGGATGCTCCTGCTCAGCGATGAGCTGAAATGCCTCCACTGGGTCCGCGGCGTCCTTGATACCGGCAGGGTCGCCGGGCGGGCTGAGGAACGCGACGGAGTTCGACATGACCGTGGTGGGCCAGTGGCCGTACCCCTCCGTGACGAAATCCTCCAGTTCGGTGAACCCGAAGTGGGCCATGACGATGTCGGCCTCGCTGGCGCGGGCCCGGTCGAAGATGTCGATGGCACCTTCCGTGACGATGACGTCGTATCCGCTCTCCGCCTCGAACCCGGCAACGAGTTTCTCGAGGAAGTGGTCGGTATTCCCGGCTCCGACGGTGAGGAGCCGGACGGTGCTGAGATCTACAGCATCCTCTGTGGTCCCACCACTGGCCGGAGCGGACAGACCGCTCAGCGCGAGGAGCGCGGCCGCGGCGATCGGTATGCCGACCACCAGGCGGCGAAGCAGGTACGGTCTGGTGGGGCGTGGTTCCACTTTGATCACCTCTCCTGTACTACCTGTGCCCCCACTACGGGTACGTGGAGAGAAGATCCGAGGTTCAGATCCGCTTTGCTGGTAAGGATTAGGTCATGGCTACACGTGCGCTTGAGCGGCCTCGCGCCGGTGAGGGTCGGATGATCGCCGGCGTGTGTGCTGCGCTGGCCAACCGGTTCGGGATCTCGGTGTTCCTGATTAGGGTGCTGTTCGTGATCTTCGCGATCACGGGGGCAGCGGAGCTCGTCTACATCATTCTGTGGATCGTCATTCCCAAGGCCGATTAGCGACTCGGTTGCGGCGCCGAAGCAACCGGGCGCATCGCATCGTCGGTCACCCGGATTTGCCGGGTGCCGTGCCGCTTCTTTTCAGCAGATCGCGTAGACACGACCGCGTCAGGGCAGGTTGATCTCGCCTCCGCAGCATTCGTGCCCGGCGAATCGATCAATGCGGTCAACCTGCTCGCGGCCGGCTTGATCGTCAGGGGAGTGGCGCTCGGCACGGTTCGCTTGCGCGTCCACCGCCTAACGCGCGGCGCCGACCCTGGCCCGACCCTGAGTAAGAGACGCCAGGTGAGCGCCTGGGCCTCGGGGAACGACCAGGGAATCCCCCCACGATCGCTGGGACCTTCCCCGATGTACGGCGGGCCGCTTTGCCGAGACCCTCGAAGGGCCGAAATCAGGAGTCCTTACCTGGGGGTCACACATGTCCACACCAACCGTCATCGAACTCGAACGAGAACCGTCCGCACCCAAACCGCCACCGCGGCGCGGGCCGGTCGTCGCGATCGCCACTTGGAGCGCTCGGCACCGCTGGCTCGCGCTGTTTCTGTGGATCGCCTTCGTCGCCGCAGCCGTCATCGGTGGCGGCGCGATCGGCGGTAAGGACCTCGACGAGTCGTCCATGACCGTAGGAGCTTCAGGACCGGCTGACACAGCGTTGCGCGATGCCGACTTCGGCGAGGTGCCGACCGAATCAGTTCTGGTCCAGAGTGCCGACGGCGGGACGCTCGACATGGCCGCCGCAGAGCCGGCTCTACGGGAGCTTTCCAACGCTGCTGCCGCGGTTTCAGGGGTAGCGTCGGTGGGCGAGCCGGTCCCGTCTCAGGACGGCAGCTCGATGTTGGTCGAGGTGTCGCTGGAGGAGGTAGACGGCAACGGCGACGAGCAGGACGAAGCGTCAGCCGCGGTTGCCAGGGAGCTCAAAGCGGCCGTTGACGCGATCGCGGCGGGCCACTCAGACCTGTCAATCGAGCAGGTTGGCGAGGCTTCGCTGGGCGAAGCGATCAACCAAGTGGTGGAGGAGGACTTCAAGCTCGCCGAGGTGATGTCACTGCCGGTGACGCTCGCGATCCTGGCGGTGGTGTTCGGTGCGCTTATCGCGGCCGGCGTCCCGGTGTTGCTGGCGTTTTCGTCGGTCGCCACCGCGCTCGGCTTGTCGGCGTTCGCCTCGTACCTGGTCCCGTCGACGGAGATGCTGGCCTCGGTCGTGCTGCTGATCGGCATGGCCGTAGGTGTCGACTACTCGCTGTTCTACATCCGCCGGGAGCGTGAACAGCGGGCCAGTGGAGACCCCGTCGAGCGCTCCATCGAGATCGCCGCGGCGACGTCCGGACGCGCTGTGGTCGTCTCCGGCCTGACGACTGTGGTGGCGATGGCCGGCATGTTCTTCGCTGGGCTCGCCGTGTTCGACTCATTCGCGGTCGGGACGATTCTGGTCATCGCAGTGGCCGTGGTCGGGTCGCTGACCGTGCTGCCGGCGCTGCTGGCGCTGCTCGGCCGCTGGGTGGACCGGCCGCGGATTCCGTTGCTGTGGCGGCTGACCCGGCGTGAGGGCGGATCGCGGTTCTGGCCGGCAGTGCTCCGCCCGGTGCTGCGCCGTCCCGCCGTGTCCTTCACGGTCGGTGTCCTCGCCTTGGGCGCGCTGGCGGCTCCAGCTGTGGGAATGAAACTGGGCGAGCCGGAACTGGACGACCTGCCGGGTTCGATCGCCGAGGTCGAGACGCTGAACCGGATCTCCGACGCGTACCCGCGGGAGGGCACAGCCCACACCGTTGCGGTCTGGGCCGAGGATGGCGGGTCGCTCGACGTCCCGGCGGTCGAGGCAGCCGTGGCGGAGTTGACCGAGCGTACGGAGGCCGATCCGGTATTCGCCGCCGCGGGCGTCCCATCCGTCGAGCTCGCTGCCGGGGGAGAGGTCGTCCGGTTCCTCGTGCCGGTTGCTGGCGGGCTGGACGACGCTCAGCAGCGCGAATCCCTGGACTCGCTGCGAGCGATGGTGGACGAGTCGCTTAGCTCGCTGGACGGCATCGACGCCGGCGTCACTGGGCCGATCGCCGGGGAGAATGACTTCCGCGACCAGATGGGCGAGCGGCTGCCCTACGTGATCGGCTTCGTGATGCTGCTTAGTGTCGTCGTGCTGACCTTGGCGTTCCGATCGCTGACGGTGGCGCTGACCGCTGCTGGGCTCAACCTGTTGTCGGTGGGAGCGGCGTACGGGTTGCTGGTGTTAGTGTTCCAGAACTCGTGGGCAGAGGGACTGCTCGGGTTCTCCTCGACCGGTGCGATCATCACTTGGCTGCCGCTGTTCCTGTTCGTGATCCTCTTCGGCCTGTCGATGGACTACCACATCTTCGTGGTGAGCCGGATCCGCGAGGGCCGACTGGCCGGCATGTCTAACCGGACGGCCATTGAACACGGCATCACGGCGTCAGCCGGTGTGGTGACGAGCGCGGCCTTCGTCATGGT
>DASTNZ010000220.1:0-20426 GCA_035762665.1 Jiangellaceae bacterium
CCGTGCACCAGCACTTCAACGGCTCCGACGAGGAACCAGTCGTCTTGCTCTCGGCGCAGAACAGGCTCTTCCGCTACCTGGGCTACGACAACGTCGCCCACCTCGAGAACGCACCCGAGTACGACGTCCCGGCAGGTGCCACGTCCTGAGCCTCTTCACGAGGCGCTGACGAGTCGGTGTGCTCGACTCTGACGAGGAGGGATGCGGCCAGCACCACGGCGGCGGCTGCGAGCATGGACTCTCGACG
Source organism: Jiangellaceae bacterium (assembly GCA_035762665.1). GTDB lineage: Bacteria > Actinomycetota > Actinomycetes > Jiangellales > Jiangellaceae > JASLBX01. Next base: position 248 of record DASTNZ010000220.1, read on the forward strand.
AGCTGACGGCAGGTCGGCTAGATCACGAACGCCTCGGTGGCCTCGGGAGCGAACAGGTCTTCGGGCAGGAGCATCCGCTTCGACAGGCCTTGCGCGTGGTGGTAGCGCAGGAAGGTGGCGAGCGTCTCACGGTTGGCGTCCAGGCCGTACGACCAGAAGTCCTCGCCGAGCAGCTCCCGCGCCTCTTCGACGTGCGGGATCAGCCACGGCAGCATGTAGCGCTGGGCGGACGAGTCGTAGAGGCGCTCGTTGGCCTCGGCCTTAGCCAGGACGAACGCCTTGTACAGCGACTGCGCCACCCACGGATGAGCCTCGTAGACGTCGCGACGCACCACGACGAGATGCATGATCGGAAAGATCCCTGTCGCGGCGTAGTATGCCTTCTCCGCGGCCACGACATCCGGGAACAGCCGCCGCACCCGATGGTCGCCATCGGCGAACGGCCGGGGAATGCGAGGCGTGTAGAGCGCGGCGATCTCGCCAGTCACCAGCAGCTGCGACAGCGTGTCGGTTGGTCCGATCGGCTTGACCCTGATGTTTGCGGGCAGCTCGAGACCCGTTTTCTCGCTGCGCCCCGGGCTTTCCTGACCACCGGTGCAGTAGGTCACGGAGTCGACTGGCAGACCGTGGTGATCCGCCAGGATCCCCCGGATCCACACTCCAGCGCTTAGCTGGTACTCGGGAAGCCCCACGGCCTTGCCGCGAAGATCCGCTGGCTCAGCGATACCGGCGTCGGCGTTTACGTAGATCGATCCGTGCCGGAACATGCGGGACGTGAACACCGGCAGACCCACGAACGGTGCCGGTTCAGACTGCAGCGACACGACGTAGGACGACAGGGACAGCTCCGCTACCTCGAACTCGCGGTGGCGCAGCATCCGGAAGAACGTCTCCTCCACCGGCAACCGCAGATACGTCAGCTCGATCCCGTCCGGCCGGATGGTCGCCTCTTCGAGCGCTCTGGTGCGGTCATAGTCGCCACACGCCAACGCCAACCTCAGCGCACTCACTGCCCGCCCCCGGCGACCGCTGCCGGCCCACCGTTGGCCAACGCCTTGGCCACAACCACGAGATCCTCGGCCGACAGTGGGTACGGAGCCCGAGCTGCGTCCACACGGCTGGTGAGCGAAACGATCGCCAGCTTGCTGATCTGCTTCGAGCGACTCCGACTTAGTGCCGCAGCTAAACACATAATGGTATTATAGTTCAGCACTTGCAGTGCTCTGTGCGGACGAGGAGGCACGCAGTGACCACCACCCATGGGACGTCTAAGACCATTCAGCTGGCAATCATGAATGCGGTGCACGATCTTGCCGTGATCGTGGCGCGTGACGAGGGATACTTCGACGCTGAAGGGCTGGACATTCAGTTTGTCACCGCACCGGGCATGGCTCAGGTCACAACCAACTCTGAGATCCTCAAACGGGAAGCGATGTTCGACCGCCCCCTGGACACCATGTACAACGATGGTGGCCTCGACCAGTACCGGATGTGCGAGTGGGGGGTCTTGAAGCGGGCCGTGGAGGCGGCCGACTGCGGCCTGCGCCCACGCAAGATCGTCGCCCTGGGTGCCGCCATGTCCAAGTTCGCCATAGTGGTCGCTCCGGACTCGCCGTACTACGAGCCGGAGCAGTTGAAGGACAAGCCGATTGCCCTTACGCCATTCAACGGCTCCAACTTCACCACCCTCAAGATGATGGAGGGCTTCCTGGCCCGCGAGCACCTCAAGACCACCCAGGTCGGCACGATGCGGGACCGGCTGGAGGCGGTGCGGAGGGGTGACGTGGCCGCGGCTTGTGTCATGGAACCCTGGATCAGCGTGGCCCAGAAGTGGGGCTTCCGCATCCTCGTCGAGGCACACTCCAGCCGGAGCGAGGCGGCTAGTGACGATCTGGACGGTCCCACCCTGGCAGCGATGTTCCGGGCGCAGACACGCGCCGTCGAGAAGTTCCATGAAGATCCGGCGCCGTACCTGCACTACCTGACCCAGGAGACAGGTGGCCTGCTGGAGCCGCATGAGCTGCAGACGTGGCGGCTGGTGCTCGCACCGCCCCAGCCGTACACCCGCGAGCGGTTCGAGGACACATATAACTGGATGCTGAGCTGGAACATGGTGACCGCCGGCGCGACCTACGAGAATACGGTCGACAACCGCGCCTGGGCGATGGTGCAACTATCAGGCTAGACGAGCGTGACCACTCAGATCAGCGAGCCGTCCACCCTCACAAGTGAAGCTTGCTCAGGTGAATGCGGAAGCCATGCTTGATCGCCGGCGGACCGGCCTCGTGGTCTTCGACATGCTGGAGTGCTATCGCGAGCGCATCGAACAGGCAGGAGCCATTGGGCCGGTGCGACGCTTGATATCCGAGTGTCGAAGGCGAAATATCCCAGTCTTCTTTGTCCGGGCAGACCACCGCGCCGACGGGCTCGACACGAACCGCACACTCACCGACACCGATGGAGCCATGCGGCCGTGGAGCCGCCCTCAGCCGTTCGGTCCGACTAGCCCGCGTGGCTCGTATCAGGTTCTGTTGGAACTCGCACCCGAGCCGGGTGACTATGACATACCCAAACACCGCTGGAGCGCCTTCTACCAGACCCACCTCGATCTGAGCATGCGAAGCCGAGGCGTCGACACGCTGCTGCTGGTCGGAGGTTCCACCCACGTCGGCATAGCCAGTACGGCGTACGCCGCACGGGACATGGACTACCAAGTCGTGATCGTTAAGGATGGACTGACCGGCTACGAGCCGCAACGGTCCTTCTTCATCGACCACGTTTTCCCGCGCATGTGCCGGGTGAGGACGGTCGATGAGGTCGTAGCCATGTTCTCCTCGGGCGGCGGATCGTGAATGCCACCGGCGCAGCTAGCTGGCAAAAGGCCTACGTCAGAGCCCGCCTCGGCGGCAACGCCGCGGGTGATAGACGTGTACGGCGTCACCGTCGGCCGGCGTGACACCCTGGGACAACTGTCCAGCACGGTCGGCCCATGTTGTCGGATATGACCGCGTTCAAGCGGCCCGTCGCCCGAAGCTGCGCTGTGAGCGTCCAGATTCTTGGCGCAGATCGGCGGCGAAAGGCCCCGGCCCGATGGAGTCGTTCCCATAGAGCCGGGGCCGATCCGGGACTCTGCACAGCCCTACGGGCTCAGCTCCAGAAGGCCGCGTTGCGCTCGGGCTCAGAGACGAAGTCCGTAACCTCGATCACCTTGCCGTCGCGGAACAAGAAGACGTGGACCACGTAGGTGTCGAGCTCGATCCCCTTGCGCGTACCCGTGATGTGGTCGAGGGAGACAACTCGATCGCCGTCGAAGAACAGCCACTCCGACTCACTCTTGAACGTGCCCTCCGTCAACTCGTACAGGCTGGACAGGTAGGCGATCACCCCGTCAGTGCCCTTGTACTCGTGCTCGAGCATCCCGTATCCTGGCGTGCGCCAGACAACGTCCGGCGAAACCATCGTGCGGATGAAGTCGAGATCGCCCTTGCCGAACGCTTCGTAGCCCTTCTTGATCAGGGCCAGGTTCTCCTTGCTCATCACTGTTCACCTCTCTCTTGGTCATTCCTGCCAACGAACTATCATCGCGCTGTCCGAGTCCGACTCGTAGGGTCCAACCTCCCCAGCCGTGAGGCTTTTGGGGCCTACCGCCTCGCAGATGAACTCCCGTCCGAGCGACGTCGGATGGCGCCTATACCACACGGCGTGATTTGCTGACGAGCGGGGTCGGACACGCCCTCACTACGGCCAGCCGAGTCGTCAGACCAGGGCGTACGCGGCGGTGTAAGGAGCAGTAGCGATACCGCGTCCAGGACGACGATCTGCCGGTCGGCGCCGGCGCCCTGCCAGAGGTTCACTTCCTGCGCGGTGCACTACGTGAAGGCATCGCAGATCTTCGCGAACGCTGCCTCGAAGTCCTCGACGACAGGGTGCGGTCCGTGCGCCGCCAGAACGTTGTCGTCGATGTCGAACGTCTTGACGCCGACGTCGTGAAGGACGAGTCCAACGCCGGGCCCAGTCACACGAACATCCAGCCCCGTATAGGTGTCGGTCCGCGACGAGAGGTCACCTGGGATCGCATATTCGAAGTGCTCCTGGAAATGGCCTGCGGCTCGCAGCGTCGGGCCTGTCCCATCGGCGCTCAGACTGAGCGTCTCGCGAATATCCACATGCTGGATCGTGGCCAAGGCCCGCCCGGCCTCATCGCCGAACCGCCGCTGGGTGCGCTCATCAGTCCCAGTGGTGTAGACGACGTGCCCGTCGCAGACCAGACCGGTCTCGGCGCCCGTCCACGACAGGCTTCGAGCGCCATCGCAGACGATGCCGCTCCCGGTCTGCCAGCATTCCCACGGACTGAATGAAGGGTTCAGCGACGGCTGCATGACGGCGGGGTCGACACTGTCTCCTCGTCCGGCTGCCACTGCCGGGGCGCCTGGGCCTGCCACCACCGCCGCAAGTAGCAGCGTCGCCGACAGAGCGGCAGCGACTCTTCTCACGGCCGGGTGGCGGGCCGCCCAACGACCGCGCGACTCGGTAAATCGGTGTTCGGTTGGCGGGAGAGTGTTTGTGATCTTCATCGGAGCACCTCCTGGCTCGCGGAACTTGGCCGCCTTTGACGCTAGGGAGGCGACACACCGTCGGCACATCGAGGCAGGCCGAGGAAATGCCGCCATCGACATGCGGCTAGCCACAATGCGGCGCACGTTGCGTCGCTATTGGTGTCGGGTGCGCAGGAAGGCAAGTCCGGCGTGCATCCGGCGGTACGAGTCCGGGTTCTCGCGCAGACTGAGCTCTTGAACCCAAGGCCACGCAACCACGCATCGAGCACGATGTCGTACCAGCAACAGTGTCCGGAGGCGGACATTTCTGTGACGATGGAGACGATGCGACCCTCTGTCCTGATCGTTGACGACAATGCTCGCTTCCGCGCCTCGGCCAGCGAGATGCTCGAGGTCGAGGGCTTTGATGTCGTCGGTTCGGTCGCGGATGGCGTCTCAGCGGTCGAGGCAGTGGCGGCGTTGTCGCCGGATGTCGTCCTGCTCGACATCCAGCTGCCAGGCATGGACGGCCTCGTGGTCGCGGAGCGGCTCGCTGGAGTGCCTGACGCGCCGATCGTGGTGCTGACCTCAAGCCATGATGCGGCCGCTTACGGTGACCGGCTGGCTCGCTCAGCCGCCCGCGGATTCATTCCGAAGGGCGCATTGTCGGGCGAGACACTCGCCCAGCTTGTGGCCTAGGACTGACTCGCTGTGGCTCGCCGCACGACATGGGTGGTGGCGGCCGTCGCGGTCGGCGATGCTGCGGAGTGGGCTGGCTACGGCTGGGCTGACGTGGGCCACTGGCTGCCGGACCTGTTCACCGGGTGGTTCGTGATCGCGTGTGGCCTGATAAGACTTGATCAAGGAGCGAGTCTTCGACCCGGCAATTCTGGTCGACGCCCTGCGGCGAGTATGCGATGAGCAGACCGTCATCGACCCGACGATCGTTGCCCAGCTTCTGGCGCGCCAGCGGCGGGACAACCGGCTCGACCGGCTTAGCCACCGCGAGCGAGAGGTGTTGTCGTTGGTGGCTGAAGGAATGTCGAACCGCGCGATCGCGAACCGGATCTTCGTCACCGATCGCACCGTCGAGGCGCACATCAAACGCATCTTCGACAAGCTTGGGCTTGTCGAAGATCCCGATCAACATCGCCGCGTCCGTGCGGTGCTGGCGTTCCTGCAGCGCTAACGCAAGCCGTGAAGCGAGGGACGGTACGGGGGGGCGTGTCAACCGCGGGTGCGCGTCGCGACTGTGCCTTGGTGGGGAGCTTTGCTGGCGATCGAGGTGATCGGTGGACGCTGAGGCGAGGGAGGAGTACGCCTGGTTGTTCCGGGCGGAGTTCGCCTCCGTGGCGCGAACAGTGTTTCTGATCGTGCATGACCGTGGTCGCGCCGAGGACATCGCGCAGGAGGCGTTCCTGAAGATGCTGCAGAACTGGCGGGTCGTGTCCGGGTACGAGCGACCGGACGCATGGGTACGCAGGGTGGCGATCCGGATGGCCGTCCGGCACGCACGCAGGGAGCGGATTCGTCCCACCCTCGAGCGCGAGGCCGCGGGCACAGACCAGCAGCGGCTGCCGGATCCAGACGTGGCGCAGGCGGTGAGCGCCTTGGCGCCGATGCAGCGGGCTGCCGTGGTCCTCTACTACTGGGAGGACCGGCCGGTCGCCGAGATCGCTCGGTTGTTGCAGGTGTCGGATTCAACGATCAAGCAACACCTACACCGAGCCCGCAAGCGGCTGGCCGACGTGCTGTCCGAGGAGGTGACCGAGGATGTCCGTTGAGCGGCGGCTGCGGGAGGGTTTCGCCCGCAACGCCAACAGCCTCGATCCGTGGACCGAGCTGCGGCTGGAGCAGGTGCTGGGACGCCACAAGCGGCGCGTCCGAATCCGGTGGGCGGCGTCGGTGCTGGCGGCCGCGGCGGCCATTACCGCCGTTGTGGCGTTTGGCCCGAGGCTTGTCGAGCGCGTGATCGGCACACCGGATCCGGCCGCGCCTTCCACGCCGACGGTGGTGCAGGAGCTCAGCGGCGCCTTCGCGACCATTGTCGAGGAAGGCTCGTCCGTGGTGCGCGACCACGACTTGGCCGGCAACTGGTCGATGCGGCTCAACGCCGACGGCACCATGGTGGTGAACGCGCCGGCTTCGTACGGCGGCGTGCTGTCTGCTGCGCTGTTCGAAGCCGCAGCGGATCGCTTTCGCACCAGTGTGTTCGAGCAGGATCTTTGCTCGGGCCAGGGCGTAGGCATCTACGCCTGGTCGCTGGCCGACGGAGTCTTGACCCTGACCCCGGTCGACGACTCGTGCGAAGGTCGCGTGGCCGTGCTCGCGTCGAGTACCTGGCAGCAGATTCCGTGACCGGCGTCAACCGTGCCCGCATGCCAGGTGTGTGAATCGGTAACGGCGAACATCAAGGGGGATTGTCATGAGGCGGACTACGGCCGTATTGGCCAGCGCCGTTCTGCTCGTGATCGCAGGATGCAGCGCTGAGCCTGGCGAACAGGACGGGGAGAACATGGCCGGCGAGGTGACCGGACCATCCACACCGCAAGCCGCGCCTGACTCAGCCGAGTCCGAGGTGATTCCCCTCGGCACCTTTGTCAAGACCGAGACCCGCGAGGATCTCACGGCCGCAGGGGCCGACGAGAGCGTGCTCGATCAGGGGTTCGCTGGCGTCAACGAGATCCGTATCACCTGGAAGATCGACGATGGCCGCTGGACGCAGTTCCAGAGCCTCGACGGTCAGGCCGACGAACCGGGTGACCTTGGGACTTACACCTACGACGAGGACGGACGGTGGGTCCTCACCAGCGATGGCTGCCCGGGGTGCGTCAATGCAATCGAGTGGAGCTTCGACGGCGGCGTACTCACGTTGTCCAAGTTCGGCGTCGAGCCTGTAGACGAGTTCGATGCGTTCGTCCTGACCGTGCTGTTTCCTGGTGAGTACGAGAAGGTGGACTAGGTGAACCTGGCCGGGGTCGGGGCGTTGGCTGGGGCGCTGGTTATCGTCGCCGGCGCGTGCACGGGAAGCCCGGACGCGGCGTTCCAGCCGTCGTTGGAGTGGACCGACTGCCCGGCCAAGGTCGAATCGACGTTCCTGTCCGATCACGAGTGCGGCTACCTGACTGTTCTGGAGGACCGGTCGAAGCAGGACGGGCCCACGGTCAAGTTGTTGGTGATCCGGGTCCCACCGGTCGGTGCGACTCCGGCGCCTGGAATCGTCAGCGGCATCGGCCAAAACGTTGGCGATCCCTACGACATGAGTGGGGGTATCGCGACGGGGGCGACTCGATTGGGCAGAGTCGTGATCGAGTTGGAGCACCGGGGTGCAGGTCCGTATTCAGAGCCGTCGTTGCGCTGCCCGGAGGTCGATGCCCTCACCGAGCGCGCCGCCATCAGCCTCACTGGCGACGACGAACTCACTGCGTTGTTCGTGGACGCGGTTGGGGCCTGTGCGCAGCGACTGCGATCGTCCGGGATCGAACCGGCCGCCTACGATGTGGCCTCCGTGGTCGCGGACCGGGAAGATCTACGGACTGTCCTCGGGATCGACCAGTGGTACATGCTGGGAAGCTACGGGACAGCGTCCCGCTACCTGTTCGAGTACCTACGCACCCACCCGGACCGCGTCGGCGCCGCCTACGCCGACTCCCCCTGGTTTCCCGAACTGGACGAGCTGACCGGCGGAGCGCTCGGCACTCGCGCGGCGCTGAAGCGACTGTTCGAGGCATGTGAATCTGATCCGGAGTGCTCGGCGTCCTACCCGAATCTGGAACAGACCTGGACCGCTGCTCTCGAACGCCTCGCCAAGGCACCGCTCGACGGCACATACGAGACCGCCGACGGAGACACGATTGATGTCACCGTCGACGCTGGCAAACTGCTCCGGGTCGCCCGGTTCACCCTCGGCGGCGACGGGCCCGGCAACCTGCGCAGCCTGCCCGAAATGATCGCAGCCGCCGCCGACGGACAGATCACCCCGCAGGTGCTGTCCATCGTCGCGAACGACCCGGTCTTCTGCGCCGGCTACCGGCCGCTGTGCTCCGGCCAGGACGGGTTCAGCCTCGGCGTCTACCTGACCACGTTCTGCCGCGACCAGTTGCCATTCATCGACCATGACGCACTGTCCGCGGCCATCGACAACGACCCGAGCTACCAAGCCGTGTTCGGCGACAGCCCGTACGTCCGCGCGTGCGATGCCTGGGACGTCCCGCCGAGTGACGCTCCAAACATCGCACCCGTCGACACCGATGTGCCCCTGCTGTTCCTGCCCGGCCAGTTCGACTCCTACAGCCCACCCGAATGGGCACAAGAACAAGCCGCACGGCAATCACGGGCATGGTCGATCGAAATCCCCGCCAACACACACAACACACTCGGCTTTGCCGAATGCGCCATCAGCGCCCGCAACGCCTGGGTGGGCAACCCGACAACGCCCCCCGACACCACAGCGTGCAATTCGGCTCCACCGATCGAATTCGAGACTCCCCCGTGACGACTCACGGCTCCAACGCCGGCGCCGCCGAACCCGAGGAGGACAACCGTGAACAAAGCCCCGGCTGACCCGTGCCATCAGTGCTCTCCTGAGCCTCGCCTTTCTGGCCGCGACAACACCAAGCGTCGCGTCCGCAACCGGTCACAAGGAAGTCGATGAGACCCGACTCGTGCCCGCCCTAAGCCCGACGTTCGCGCCCTGGGACTGCAAGGCCAAGCGCACCGGACCCGTCTGCACAGGTGAACGCCACCTCCGCCATGACTGGGCTCCAGTCGACGACGCGTCGTGCGACGTCCCGATCTGGGGAAGCCGAGTCGAGGACCGTTACCAGACCCGGTACTACGACCATGACTACCTGAACTACTACCGCGAGTTCCGGACCAACGACGTGGACTACTTCAGCACATCGCCGACCGGCCCGGCTACCGCGCAGATCAGCTCCACCGTGCGGTTCTTCGAGACCTTCGACGTCCGCGGCGACGACCAGATCATGACGATCATCACCAAAGGTGCGATCTGGGACCTACGTCCCGCCCAAGGACCGGCGCTGTTCCGCGTTGTGGGCACCCTCGTGGAGCCCTACAACGCAGCAGCGACCTTCAGTGGACAAGTCACGATCAACGGCAAATCCACGCGGTACGACGACGCGCCGCTCGAGGAGTTCTTTTCCGAGGAGTTCTTCTTGGCAACGTTGTGCCAAGCAGCAACCTCCGACAAGTGATCCACGTCATACCTGCCCCATTGGAGATCAGGGCTGCGGCCTGCGTGATCGCGCACCGGCGTGGGCCGCGGCCGTCGGTCAGGGAGACGTAGGGCGATCCTCGCCGGCATCAATAAGGGGTTGGGGTTCGCATCCCTATGGGGGCGCGCTGCAGGCATGACGAGTCTGGGCACAAGTGTCGCCAGGCCGCGATCAGGCTCCTCGTGTCCGATGGCATTGGGACGCTGATCGTCGCTTCGCCGGAGTCCGTGACAACGTCCACTTCAAGCGAAGTCGTCAGTGGGGCGCAACTTGACAGGCGACCGCCGGCGAGAGGGTCGTCTCCGCCATCGTGCCGCTGGATCTTGGCCGCGTGATCGCTATTGTTCGGGGCCTTCCAGGAGCTTCTTCAGGTTGTGGTAGCTGGTCGGTGCACCCTTTTGGGCCTGGCGGCGCACAAGCGGTACGAGCGCCACCCCGGCTCCGTGACCCTCGAAGTCGAGTGTGAACGTCACGCGTGAGCGGGTTCCGTCGTCGATCGGCTCGATGGCGATCGTCGCGTGCGGTCGGATTGGTCCGTCGATGCCTTCGGCGGCCCAGCTGCGTGGAGGGTCGTTGCGGATGATCCGTTGGGTCAGGGTGCGTTCGGCGCCGCTGATCTTCCGGACCGTGGTGAACCGGGTGTCGTTGAGCATGCGGACGCTGACCACATCGGGCTGCCACTTCACGAAGTGCAGCGGGTCGGTCGCGAAAGCGAACACCTCCTCGGGCCTGCGTGCGATCTCGACGGTGTAAGTCGACGGTGCCATGGGCTTCTCCTTGTTACTTCTGCGTGCTGTCACTCGTCAGTGCTATGACGAACAGGGGCGCGGAAAGGTAACTGTGTGGAGGACTTCGAGGCGCACCGACACCACCTGCGCGCGGTGGCGTATCACATCCTCGGCTCGGCAACCGAAGCCGACGACGCGGTCCAAGAAGCGTGGCTACGGGCCGTCCGGGCCGACACGGATGGCATCCAGAACGCTCGAGCCTGGCTGAGCACCGTCGTGGCGCGTATCTGCCTTGACATGCTGCGCTTGCGCGCGTCGCGTCGCGTCGCGTCGCGAGGTTCCCCTTGACGCACCGCTAGCCGGCGGTAGGGCCGACCCGGAGCAGGAGGCAGTCCTGGCCGAATCGGTCGGCATCGCCCTGCGGGTGGTGCTGGACACCCTGAGCCCAGCCGAGCGGCTGGCCTTCGTCCTGCACGACGTGTTCGCCGTGCCCTTCGCCGACATCGCGCCGATCACCGGCCGCTCGACCCACGCGACCAAGATGCTGGCCAGCCGCGCCCGACATCGGGTACGCAGCGCCCAGGAACCTAACGCCGATCCATCCCGGCAGCGGGCGGTCGTCGACGCCTTCCTCGCCGCCTCACGCAACGGCGACTTCGCCGCGCTGCTCGAGTTGCTCGACCCCAACGTCACCGCCCGCGCCGACGCCTACGCAGCCCCATCGGGAACACCGATCAGCGTGCGCGGGGCTCAGACCGTGGCGCGGCAGGCGCTGGCTTTCGCGAACCGAGCAAAGCACGCCCATACCGGGCTCGCCAACGGCGCCCCGGCCATCCTGGTCACACGCGGACGCCTGGTCACGGTCGTGATCCTCGTGATCATCGATGGCAAGATCGTCGCACTGGACATCATCGCCGACCCGCAACGCCTCGACCGGCTTGCCATCGCCTCGCCCTAACGGTGCACTACTGGAGAGCTCACGCGAACGCCACGAAATCTTCTAGGCGAGTCGCCGCCATCGATAGTCCGTGCGACGAGCGCAGAGCTCGCCGCAAGACTCACCGCTCTGGAGCCGGCAGGCGCCTACACCGACGTGCCGTCGCCGCTGCGACAACGACGACGCGCAGAGTGCGGCGGAGCGCGACGTCTACAGGCTATCTGACGACAGACCCGTGGTGGCATCGCTTAGCTCGACACCAGGTCAGTAAGCTGTATAGACATTTCCGCGAGCCGCGTATTGTCGCGGCTATGGAGGCCCTCGACACGGCCCTCACCGTGAACGATGTCACCTACGAGCAGCTTGCCCGCAGCATCGACCACTCGCTGCTGCGACCAGAGTTGACGCTGCAGGATGTCATGGCGGGCTGCGAGCTTGCCAACCGTTACCAGGTTGCGTCCGCATGCGTCCGGCCTGCGGACGTGTCCCGGTGCGTGGCGGCGCTGGCCGACTCGTCCGTAGCCGTGTGTACCGTCGTGGGCTTTCCTCACGGCTCGCACGAGACGGCGACCAAGGTCTTCGAGGCCGAACGTGCGCTGGCCCAGGGGGCGACCGAGCTCGACATGGTGATCAACATCGGCTGGCTGCGGTCACGGGAGGATGCCCTGGTGGAGCAGGACATCCGGGCAGTGGTCGACGCCGCGCGCGATGCCGCCCTGGTCAAGGTCATCCTCGAGAACGCCTACCTCGACAACGACGAGAAGGTGCGCGGCTGCCGCCTCGTCGAGGCAGCGGGGGCGCACTTCGTCAAGACGTCGACGGGGTTCGCGCCGTCGGGGGCGACCTTCGATGATCTTCGGCTGATGCGACGGACGGTGTCGGCGGACGTCCAGGTCAAGGCCGCAGCCGGGGTCCGAAGTCTGGACGATCTGCTCGCAGTCCTGTCCCTCGGTGTCACTCGGGTAGGTGCGACGCAGACGGCGCGGATTCTCGACGACTACCGAGCCCGGTCGGCCGCCTGACGAGAACCTGACAAGATCAAGTAGTAGCAACTGGCGAAGAACGCTGGCGTGTCGCGCAAGCTATGGATGAGATCATGGTCGTGCCAACCGCTCTGGGAGCGGCATTCAACGGCGTTCGGGCCGGAGATCCGCAGTGTCGGGACGCAGTCGCGACGGTTGCGAGCTACCTGGGCCGAGCCCCGCGGCCATGCCCCACGCTCCGGTATGAGTCTGCCACCGATGACGACCCCGCCGCCCACGCCGGTGCCGAGAGTGATGCTGACCAGCGTGTCGCATCCCCGTCCCGCGCCGAGCCGGGCGTCGCCCAGCGTGAACGCGCGGGCGTCGTTGACGACGGCGACCGGGAGAGCCCAGACCGTCGACCAGCCGGTCGCGCAGCAGCATGCCATACCACTGGCCCGGCAGGTTAAAACAACGCGACTCCGGTGCGCCGGTCGAACGGGGCCCCGCACGCCGATATCGGCGGCACGAATCAGGCCATGCTCGTCGATCGGCCCACATTCACGATGTGCTAAGCGCGGGCACCGAGCGGTAGGCCACCCGCGCCTCCTCGATGATCATCAGCTTGATGCTGTTCAGTCAGGTGCGAGCTGTCGATGACGTACCACACGCAGGTCGTCGGGGTGAACGGCCACAGCGGGCGATGTTCATCGAGCAAGTTGAACGGCTCGCGTAGGCCATCCTCAGCAACTCCCCGTTCGGCGACACGGCCGACGTGCCCGGTTCCACCCTCGTGAGCATGACGGTCGTGAATGAGGTCAAGGTGCAGACCGCGGAGCTGCTACGTCATTCCAACGCCCTGCCTCACGTGCTCAGAAACGCCGCCGTCATAGGAGCGGAGCGGTCCCGCGAGGTGTTCGACGGGGCGTCCGGCGACTGCGCCCGGCGAGTCGGCCGGGTCCTGGCCTGTGCGGGAGACGACGCGCGGCCGTAGGACGACGACCCCGCCCGGACGAAGGAAGACGGCCCGACCGGGACAAGGAAAAGCAGGGCCAGCAACCATGATCGTCCCGGTTCCTCCGCGGGGCGCGGGCGGACGGTCCGGCACGCGATCAGGACTCCGACGTGACGCGGGCGTAGGCCGCCGCGACGAAGACGATGATCGCGCCAAACAGGATCTGACGCAGCGCCTCGGGATAGCCGAGCGACGAGAGGAGCGAGGCGATGACGGCGAGGATGAGCGCGCCGACGATCGTGCCCCCGAACCCGCCCCGCCCGCCGAGGATCGAGGTCCCGCCGATGACCGCCGCCGCTACCGACGGCAGAACCTGCGAGTCGGCGAGGGTGACGCTCGCCGTGTTCGTCAGGCCCGAGTAAAGGAAACCGGCGATGCCTGCCAGGACGGCCGAGATGACATACAGCACGGTCAGCACCTGCCACGCCCGTGCCCCCGAGAGCCGAGCGGCGACGGGGTTGTCGCCGATCGCGTAGAGCAGGCGCCCGTAGCCAGTCCGACGCAAGCCGTAGAGGATCAGCGCGGCAAGCGGCACAAAAAGCAGCATGCTGTTTGGCACCATCCCCGCGAACATGCCGGCGCCCAGCCAGCGGAACTCGCCCGGCACGCCGGCCCCGGTCTGGACCATCTGCAGCTGCCAGACGTTCGCCAGCCCGAGAACGACCAGGCTCATCCCGAGGGTCATGATCAGCGGGTGGACGCGGAAGACGCCGACACCTATGCCTGTGACGAGCCCGGCAGCGGCGGCGGCCGTGAGCGCCACCGCGATCCCGGCCCCGAGCCCGGGCCCGCCGGCGAGAGTAGCCACGACGAATCCGGACATCGACGCCACCGCCCCGACCGACAAGTCGATGCCGGCGGTCAGCATGGTCAGCGTCTGGCATGCAGCGAGGATCGCCAGCGGGATCGCGGCGCGCAGCATCACGCCAGCCCAGTTCGGGCTAACAATGCCGGGACGGACGAGCTCGCTCAGGATCACGAGGAGGGCGAGCATCCCGATCAACGGCACGATCGGAATGTCGCGGAAGAGCGCGCGCCAACCGGCGGCCGTCAGCCATGGCCGGCGAACGCCCGATGCGTCGGCGATCCAGTTCATTCGCGGCTCCGTCGCAGCTGGACGAGACTGCCGATCATGACGACCCCCACGAGGATGATCCCCTGAGCCACGGTCGCCAGGTTTGTGTTGAGCCTGAGAAATGTCATGTCGGTGCGCAGCAGGGAGAGGATGACGACGGCGAGGATGGGACCAGCTACGCCGCCGCGACCTCCGGCCAGGCTGATGCCGCCTAAGACGACGGCGGCCACGCTCATGAGGGTGTACTCGCGCAGCCCAGGTACAGGCGTCCCGATCCCCGTGGTGGCGGTGAGGCTGAGCCCTGCCAGCGCCGCGAACAGGCCAGTCAGCATGTATGCGGCGACCTTCGTCCGCGCCACCCGCACGCCGCTGCGATACGCCGCGAGCTGATCGCTGCCGATGGCGTAGAGCGACAGCCCGAGCCTCGATCGCCGGATCGGGATCCAGATGATTGCGACCACGACGACGAGCAGGACCGCGGCTTTCGGGATCCACTCGCTGAGCAGCGAGCCGCGGGTCAGGTCCCGCAACCATATCGCCGAGGCTCCGCCGGGCGCGTTCAGGATGAGCAGCGCGAAGCCTGCCCACACGAAGAGCATCGCCAGCGTCACTACGATGTCGGGCACGCGCGTCCCGACCACGAGCATCCCGTTGACGGCGCCGAGGGCCAAGCCGAGCAGGAGGACGCCGAGGACGACGAGGATCGCTGTCTGCTCGCTCTGGCCCTGCATCGACGTAGCCGCGACCACGCTCGTCAGCGCCATCATCGAGCCGATCGACAGGTCAATCCCGCCGGAGATGACGACGATTGCCTGGGCCGTCGCCGCCAGCGCGAGTGGCAGGACCGAGACGGCCAACCCCCGGATCCCGTTCACGCCGTACGTGGGCTGGATGATCCTCGTGAAGACGAGGAGCACGAGAAGGAACCCGATCAAGCCGAGCGTCCAGCTGTTTCGGCGCCCCCATCCGGCGAACGCGTCGATCAGCCGGGCCGTCGCCCCATCGGCGGTCTTAGCAGTGGCGGTCATTGCTCGCTCACCGATGCGCTGCCGCCCGTGCGCGTCGCCGTCTCGACCGAGGCGGCCTCGCCGGCCGGCTCGGGCACGGCCCTGTTCGAGCGCAGGTTGTGGGCCGCACGCAAGAGCGTCGCCTCATCGGCTTCCGATGCGTCGATCTCGGCCACGACGCTCCCGCCGAAGATTACGATCGCGCGGTCGCAGGCGATCTGGATCTCGTTGAGTTCCGAGGTGTAGAGCAGGACCGATGCACCGGACTCAGCCAGGTCGCGCAGGAGGAGGTAAATCTGGTGCTTCGTCCGGATGTCGATCCCGCGGGTCGGATCGAAGCAGAGCATCGTCCGCACGCCGCTCGTCACCCAGCGGGCGATCGTCACCTTCTGCTGATTGCCGCCAGACAGCCGGCGGACCTCGCCCTGGGCGCGGGTGTCGATCTGTAGCTTGTCGATCGCCGCCCGCACCTGCAGCTGCTCGGCGGCGACCCTGATCGGGCCCCACCGACGGACCCGGGCCGCGAACGGGAGGGTGATGTTCTCGCGCACCGAGCGCTGCATCAGCAGCGCCTCGGCTCGATCGGCCGGGACGTAGACGATCCCGGCACGAATCGCGTCGGCCGGGTGGTGGAACGCGGTCGGCACACCGTCGACGAGCAGCTCTCCGGCGTTCGGGCGCTCAGAGCCGCCCAGGATGTTGAACAGCTCATCCTGGCCTTGTCCTTCGAGGGCGACGACGCCGAGCACCTCGCCGGGGTACAGATCGAACGAGACGTCGCGCAGCTTCGTCTCCCAGGCGAGGCCGCGGACGGACAAGCGAGCTCGCTCGCCGGGGCTGCGCGACGCGGCGGCGATTCGCTCGTCTGATCGATCGGCCAGGTCCTCGACGACCTCGCCGAGCATGAGCTCGACGATCCGATCCGCGGAGTCGGCCGTGACGTCCACGACGCCCACCGTCTCGCCTTCACGCAGGACCGTGGCCCGATCACAGACCGACGCGATCTCGCTCATTCGATGGGAGATGAAGATTACACAGCGGTCGCTCCGACGCAGGCCGCCGACGACGTCGAGTACGCGCTCGGTCAGGTTCGCCGGCAGCGCCGCGGTCATCTCGTCGAGCATCAGGACGTCGGGTTCGATGGCAAGCGCGCGCGCGAGGTCGATGATCCGCAGCGAAGCGAGCGGCAGCCGCCGCGCGATTCTCGCCAGGTCGAGCTGCGGCAGGCCGAGCTCGGCGATCCAGTGGCGGAACGGCTCGAGCGGGGTCTCGGTGAGGCGGAGGTTGGAGGTGATGTCGAGGTCTGGGATGAGGGCCGGCTCCTGATAGACCGAGACGAGGCCGCCGCGGCGCGCCTCCCCCGGCGAGTGCACGGTGCGCTCCCGGCCACGGATCTTTATCGTGCCGCTGTCGGGACGGACCGCGCCCGTCAGGATCTTGACCAGGGTGCTCTTGCCGGCTCCGTTGGCGCCCATCAGCGCGTGCACCTCGCCCGGTCGCACCGCGAGTGAGGCCGCTTTCAGGGCCACGACGGCGCCGTACCGCTTCGAGACGTCCGACGTCTCGAGCAGGTACTCAGGACTCCTGGCGGCGGTCATAGGTCCTCGCGGTGGGATGAGGCGGTGGGACCCCGGCAGCGCCGTGGTCCCACCGCATAGATCAGCCCTCAGGTCGACGGGCTAGTCGCCCGGACCCTTGCAGGCGATCGCCTGCTCAGGAGTGTACGTCGTCCACCCCTCGATCTGGAGGCCGAGCGGCCAGAGCGGGTCGAGGCCATCGACCTGCCACGACGTGAGAAGCTCCCGGCCTTCGTCGGTCGTGTTATCGGCGAGCACCGGATCGAGCAGGACCGTGTTCGGCTGGCTGGCATCTGCGTCGGTCTCGATGTCCTCTCCGTTGAGCAGCTTGATCGCCAGGTTGATGCCGGCGCCGCCGACGGCTGCGGTGTTGGTCACCGCCGAGCCTTCGAGGCCTGGGTAGTTCTCCGAGTCGAGGAGCTGTCCGACGAATGCGCCGAGGTCGGCGCCGACGATCGGCACGAAATCGAGGTTCGCCTCGGCGATAGCGTCGACGACCTGCGAGTCCATGCCCGAGGTCCAGATGCCATCGATGCCGTCGTACTGGCCGCTGGCGATAAAGTCGTTGATCAGCTGCGTCGTGGTCGCTGGATCCCAGCCCGTGTGGACCCCGTCGATGCTCGGCACGACCTCGATGCCAGGATGCTCGTCGAGCGCCTGCAGGAAGCCCGTGTGGCGATCGGTGTCCGCCGGGTGCCCGGCGAAGCCGCGCATGTAGTACACGACGCCCTCACCGCCGAGCTTCTCAAACAGCCACGTGGCGCCCAAGTACGCGTACTCGACCTGGTTGTTGTACAGGTTGTAGGTGTCGGAATTGGTGACGAACGCGTCGACCGAGATCGTCCTGATGCCGGCCGCGTTTGCCTCCTCGAGGGCCGGGTTGAGCGCGTCGGGATCGTTGGGATTGAAGACGATCGCGTCGACATCGGCCGCGATCAGGTCACGAATGTCGGACAGCTGACCCGCGGCATCGGTGTTGCGATGGATGGTGTCCAGCGCGGTGACAGCACCGGACGCAAGCGCCTCAGCCTTCGCCGTGCACACCTGCTCCTCGCGGAAGCCATTGCCGACGCCGCCACCGTTCGAGTAGCCGATGCGGTAGTCGCCGCCGCCTTCACCTTCGCCGCCGCCGTCTTCGCTGCCGCCGTCGTCGCCGCCGCAGGCGACGGTCAGCAACGCGATCGCGAGGATCCCTCCGATCGCCCTTAGCCGTGCCATCCCAGTCATGTGCTACGAGCCTCCTCCGTAGCTCCCGCTTGAGATCCGCTCCGGTCCCGCGGGGCCAGTCAACAGAGAACGTTTACTATAGGTGTTGGTAGACTTTGAAAGTCCTGTCGCCACGGAACGAGCGCGTCCGGAAGTCCGACGGCAGCATCCGCGGCAAGGCATCGGCGAAGATCTGCATCGAGCCGCCGACGCCATCAAACGTCAGCGGCGAGACCGGCGAGTCGTCCTCGACAATCGGATAGTCATCGCGGACGCCGCGGATGGTCGGACTCGTCGCGCACTGCTTGCGGGCGATCAGCCCCCAGTCGAGGTGGATGCCGGCTTCGGCGAGTCGTTTGGCGACGAAACCGCCGGATGCCCCGGCGGCAACGATGAGGGCATCTACAGGTTCGACGGCCAAGACAGACTCCTTTCGTAAGAGGGGTCCGACCGTTCGTGTTTACTCCGGCAACCAGGGCTGAAATCTCAGCCTGCGATGACCCTACAGTAAACGTTCTCTGCTGACTAGCCCCTGACGGAACTCACGCGACGTATCCACGAAACGGCGATGCGGGTGGCGCCGAGATTCATGAGGCGGCTCCTTGTCCGGCAGCGAGGGCCGGGCATTGGCCGATTGCATGAAGGACTATCCTGACAACACAATGATCGAGGCGACGTCTGCGACACAGGAGACCCCCGGCTCGTGGCGATCATCCATGACCTCGTCGAAGAAGGCATCGTTCTATTACTCGTTGAGCAGAGCCTGTCCCGTCGCGGTGGAGCCGGCGCCGCGCACTGCAATCACGGTCACCGGTTGGATCGTCAACGAGGTCGACGCCGCCATGCTTGGAGCTGACGCGACGCTCCAACATCGCTACCGCGGCGTCGGCGCACGGGCGGAGGGAGCACATGATCGATGAACGAGCTGGATCGCTTCAGAATTGATGGTCGGGTGGTCGTGATTCCTGGCGGTACCGGCGGAATCGGCATGCGTCTTGCTGAGGCTTTCGTCGACGTCGGGGCACAGGTTGTGCTGGTGGGTCGCTCGGCCGAGCACCTCAAGGAAGCCGAGGAAAGCGTCAATGCGAACGGCAAGGTTTCCTCCGTCGTGGCCGATGTCACCAAAGGTCGGGAGGCGGAGAAGGCCATCGACCAGGTCATGGCGGCGCACGGGCGGGTAGACGTGCTGGTCAATTGCGTAGGTGGCGGGGCCGGATCGGCGCTTTACCCAGCTGAGGAGTACCCCGAGAGTGAGTGGGACCGGATTGTCGACCTCAACCTGCGAAGCGCGCTGTTGGCGACCCAACCGGCCGTGCGCGCGATGGTGTCGGGCGGCCGCGGCGGCCGCATCCTGAACATCTCCTCCGTGCGCGGCCAACTCGGAATCAGCCTCGGCTACTCGGCCTACGTGGCAGCCAAGGGCGCCCTCAACGCACTCACCCGCCAGTGGGCGACCGAGTGGGCGAAGCACGGTATTACGGTCAATGCCATCTCGCCCACGTTCGTGGCCACACCGCAGGTTGCTGGCCTGCTCGAGGACCCAGACTTCCGTGCAGGACTGGAGAGCCGAATCCCGCTCGGCCGCGTCGGGCAGACCGACGATCTTGTAGGGGCGGCGCTGCTCCTCTGTTCGGACGCGTCAGCCTTCGTGACCGGACAGATCCTCACGATTGACGGGGGCCTCACTGCTACGCAGTAGTGCACCGGCGCCGGGCCACTTCCCGTCACCTTGCTGGCGGATGGGCGCTGATCTTCAGGCGAAGGGGTCACACAGCTCAACGCGGACCAAGGCCTCAGGACCTGCTATGTCCATGGTCAACCCGGTCAGATACGGAGGCTCACCTGGGTCACCGCTCCCAAAGACCAGGCTGACCGATCTCAGGACCGGCGAATGGGTGAT
>DASTNZ010000221.1:0-3532 GCA_035762665.1 Jiangellaceae bacterium
GCCGCCCGGTTCGTGCCCGAAGATGAGCACCTCGCCGTCCCAGGTGAAGGCCGCCGTGTGGCCGATGCCGGTCCCGAGGTCGCGGTGGTACATGAACATGGGATCGTCCAGCGAGCCGCCGTCGGCGGGGTCGAGGCTCCAGACAGTCGGGCCGCTGCCGCCAGCGCAGGCAGCCTTCATGACGTCGCCGAGGATGACGGCGGTGTCGTGGCACGGGTGGAGCTCCGCCGGCGGAGTGTCTGGATGGCCGGTGGGTAAGAATCGCACGTAGGACGCCGCACTCGGGTCGTCTAGCGGCACCTCGAGGATGTCGAGCCCACGGCAGTGGACCGGCTCCGAGCCCGGCTCTGGCGACCCGAAGGTCGTGTTGGCGGACGGGTTGCTGTAGACCAGCAGCCGGTTGTTGGCGAGGTCCGGAACCACCGTCTCGGTGTGCGAACCGCACGGGGTGTCGACGAACGCGACGACCTCAGGGTCAGTCGGATCGCTGATGTCGATGACGTGCACGCCCTCCTGGCCACGGTCGACCGCCGGCGGGTTGACCGGGTGAGTGGGCGTCGGCGGCACGCGGAACATCGGCCAGTCGCCGCAGAACGCCCCCGGGGTCGTGAAGCGGGCGGGGTCCGTGGCAGGAATCGGCTGCCCGGTTGGGCCCAGCGGTACTGGGGTCGGGGAGTTCCAGGATCGGATGATCAAGTCACCCCAGACGATCACATCGCCCTGGTTGCCCGCGGTGTTGGTCCGGCTGAAACATTCCTCCCAGTTGATGATCTCCTGGGGGGCACCGTCCTCCGAGATGTCGATCAACCGGAAGCCCGCGTAGGTGCCCTGGACGGCCATGTCGCCCCAGAAGGCGAGGTCGGAGTTGAAGCTTCCCGCGCCAGGCACGGTGTTGTCGAGCGGAATCGTCCTGGCTGAGAACCCCAGCGGCTTGAGGTTCTTTGTGTAGTCGAACGTGGCGACTGCCGTATTGGTGTCGGGTGGCGTCGCGCTCGCACCAATCGGCAAGGCCAGAATCAGTGCGGCCAAGGCGGCTAGGAGTACCAACCGTGAAGACGACGTTGTCATCGGACTGCCTCCTGCAGATAGGGGTTCCGGGGCACGGGACGTACAAGTACCCGCTCCCCTTTCAGCCCACAGCCAAAGAAATCACGCCCTGTCCCCGGCGCATACAGCCAGAGTGTGCTCTTTGCGATTACGCCGGTCAATGCCAAAGTTCGGTCCTGACAGAACTTGCTACAAACGTCGCAGCGACTAGCGCTGTATTGCCGGGTCGTTAGCACCGATGGACCGGTGGACCCGCCTGAACCCGAGTAGAGCGACCGGGATTTCGGCCGGTACATCCACAGCTAACTGGCCCGCGGCCATAGCCGCCTGAGCGGCAGTGGACCAACAGGGCGGGGTTCCAGGAATCCACAGGCCCGCGTGGCGCACAGCGTTGCGGCTACTCGGCGACGTCGGCGCGCCTACGGAATCGGCTTACGACGAAGTACACCCCGGCCCCGACGACAAGGGCTGCGGCCACCAGCGCCGCCACTAGGGGGCCTGAGCCGGAACTCGACACGGCCACGGTCTCGTCGTCGTCCGTCCCAGGTGTTGTCGCGGTCGTCACCTCGGGTGTTGTTGCGTTCGTTTTTTCTGGCGTGGGAGCGGTAACGGCTGTGGTCTGGGCCTGCTTTCCTCGGTGCTCGGCTGGGCCTCCGGCGTAGGTTCGGGGAGGTCCAACGTGAAGGTGATGGTGCCGCTTACCGGGTCGCCGTCGGCCGACACGACCTGGTACGCGACGACGTATTCACCGGATTCGAGCCCACCGACCGCCTGCTGGACCATGGCACCGTCCAGTACTACCTCGCCATCGGCGTGGTTCTGCCCACCAGCGTCCAGCACTTCAACTCGCGGATCCGTCACGTCATCGGTGAATTCGAGCTCGATGATGTCGAGCTCGCTGGTCACCGTGGACTCGTCCTTTGGTGTGCTGTCCTTGAGGCTGGTGTGTGCCGAGGCGACGCCAGGTACCGCGATGGTCAGGCTCGCCATGACGCAGGCCGCGGCAAGGCCGCGTAGCGCTCGAGCAGTGAAACTCACGCTCC
Source organism: Jiangellaceae bacterium (assembly GCA_035762665.1). Lineage (GTDB taxonomy): Bacteria > Actinomycetota > Actinomycetes > Jiangellales > Jiangellaceae > JASLBX01. The sequence goes on from DASTNZ010000221.1 coordinate 2,091, forward strand.
GAGCGTAGACGCGGTCGCCCAGGCTAGCGATGGCCTCTTGCCGAGGCGCCGATTTCGACGGACAATCCGGACCGTGGCGCCTCTGGTGGCACCCAACTTGCCATGCCGCGGCGGTCGGTGCTGCGGCTGCGAAATCTGGCCGCATGGTTTGCCTAGCATCTCCATGCATTCTCATGACCCCTGTCCGCGCTCGCTGTACGCGAGAAGTCGCAGCCCGCCGGTTTCGGCGGGGGCACACGCATGTCGCGTATTCATCGACCGAAAGGAGAAACTACGCCATGCGACTACGAGTCCAATGGGTATTGCCGATAGCTGCACTGGCCGTGCTAGCTGCCGCCTTGCCCGCCGGAGCAGACCACGAGACTCGACCGAGCACCAACAACATCCACGCGCTGGGCCACAGCCCGAATCCGGCCACGTTCTTCGGCGTGCCAGTCGATCAACGCAGAGTCAACTCAGATATCGCGTTCTGGGGCAGGATCGCATTCAACGGCAACTACAACGGTTTCCGGGTCGTCGACATATCCGCTCCAGGCAACCCCAAGCTGATCTCGCATCCTGAGTGCAACGGCGACCAGGGCGACATCGTCGTCTGGGACGACGTCTTGGTCCGCACGTGGAACTCCCCGGCTCCTGCCGGCAGGCTCTGCGACGGGGAGCCTGTACCGGTCGGGTTCGAAGGTCTCCATGTATGGGATATCAGCGACCTGAGCAATCCGGTTCTCATCGGCGAGGTGGAGCTGAGCCAGCGGCCGCTGGCCGACCGCGAACTCCAGAACGGTGCGATCGGCTGTGGCTCGCACACGGCCACGCTCGTGCCCGATCTGGACAACAACCGGCTCGTCGTCTACACCGTGACCTCGGTCGGTGCCGCTCCATGCAACATGTGGCCCTTTATGTCGATCGTCGAGGTTCCCCTGGACAACCCGGCCGGTGCGCACTGGATCGGCAACGTCGATCTTGGCAACGCGCACCACGGGCACGACGTCGGAGCCCTCCTCGGCGACGTCAACATGCTGGCGGTCGCGGGCCATGAGCACACGAATGTGTTCAGCATCGGTGCTCCCGGTGGCGGCTCGCTCGACAACCCCAGGTTCCTGTACGACATCGAGGAGGAGGGTGTCTGCAACGTCCCCGGAAACCCGCTCTGCAACGGCAGTTGGCATTCGGCAGCGTTCACCTGGGACGGCGAGGTCATCATCCTCGGCTGGGAGCCAGGAGGTGGAGCGCTCGGCGAGTGTGCGGCCGATGACCCCGATGTCAAGAAGAGCATGTTCTTCTACCGGGCTGAGGACGGCAAGAAGCTGGGCCAGTGGGTGCTGCCGCGGGCACAACAGCCCGACGAGAACTGCACGATTCACAACTACAACATCGTGCCGACCAAGAACGGCCAGTACGTCGCGGTCGGTGGGCACTACCAGGCTGGCACGTGGGTCACCGAC
>DASTNZ010000222.1:0-10866 GCA_035762665.1 Jiangellaceae bacterium
GGTGGAGTTGGACGACGCCGACGCGCTGGAGTTGCTCCAGTCGATGGGGCAGGACGAGCCTGGCCTGGACATGCTCGCCCGAGTCGGCTTCGACACCCTGGGCCTTCAGACGTTCCTGACCGCGGGGCCGAAGGAAGCCCGCGCCTGGGAGATCCGCAAGGGTGCCACCGCTCCGGAGGCAGCGGGCGTCATCCACACCGACTTCCAGCGCGGCTTCATCAAGGCCGAGATCGTCTCGTACGACGATTTGGTGGCTGCCGGGTCGATGGCGGCGGCCAAGGCACGTGGCCTGGTCCGCATGGAGGGCAAGGATTACGTGATGCAGGACGGCGACGTGGTGGAGTTCAGGTTCCACGTCTGACTGGAGGGTTCCATCGCAGGTCAGCGGCCATCTGGCACCACCCCAGTCCGCACAGAGTCCGCAACACTTCCGCCAACAACCAACGTTTCGGCCATCATCGGGGCCGCCCGGGGCCACGGGTTCTCACCCTCACCGGCGAACATGCAGCGGGCCGGGTCGTCGCCCTGGGCGTACCCGCCGACGTGATTCGCCAGGATCGTGGTCAGCTCTAACTTGTGTGCACCACAGTTGGCGTTACTTGACACGAGTAGAGGAGCACTTCATACCACGACGGTGTTATGGCACCGGGTATTCGTCTGGGTAACGACTCGATCAGGACCGGCAGTTCGGATCTCCTCACGAACGTCTTCGCTTGTACCTGTCCGATGCAGCTATTCGTCCATTTACCGGCCCTGTACTGGACCAAACGTCCGACCATCGGACGCCAAGAGGACCAGATGTCCGAAGCCGAGCGCGCCATTGTGTACCGGATCGCCACCGCAGCCGTCCCGCTGGCGGTGTTCTACGGCCTCCGCGCCGAGAGCGCAGCCGCCCTGTGGCTCGGTATGCTCGGCGCCGTGCTCGGCACCGGCAGCGCCGCACTGGCGGCACGGAACACCCCGACGGGCCGCTGATGGTCCAGTACTTGCCTCGGTCGGCGTGGACGTCCACGTCGGCGTCCGGCGCCACGCTCACCGGGTCGAAGCTGCGAGGCGTGGCCGTGCACTGGCCGGGCACCACGCAGGCCGCCATTGGCGACCCTGGCCGAGAGGCCATCGCCGAACGGCTCCGGTCGTACCGCAACCACCACGTCAACACCAACGGCTGGCAAGACATCGGCTACAACGTCGCCATCGACCAGGCCGGCCGGGTGTGGATGCTGCGCTCGACGCAGTGGCGGGGCAACTTGGTGGGCGCGCACTGCGCCAGCGCAACCAACAGGGACGCCAACGAGGAATATGTGGGTGTGCTGCTGCTGCTCGGTCAAACAGAACGCCTTAGCCAGGCCATGGTCGCCGCATTCCGGGACTGGTACCACAACCGGTTCCTGCCCGGCTGGCCCAGGCGCACCGACGTCCGCGGCCACGGCCAAGTAGCCGGCGCGCAAACCGAATGCCCCGGCGCCGCCGCCCGATCCCGCATTGCCGACGGCACCCTCACAGCGAAACCTGTCGAGCCAGAACCCGAACCCACCCCCACGATCAGGAGGGACCCCGGCATGCTCATGGTCAAGCAGGCAGGCACCGACCGGATCTGGCTCATCGACGGCCAGGTTCGCCGGCACGTCCGCACCGTCAGCGCCATGAACGCGCTGCGGGCCGCGGGCATCCCACTGGACACCGAGCACCCGATCACCAGCGCACTGCTGCGGTCGCTGACCCCGGCGCCGCAGGGACCGGACATCACCGACCAGGTTGAGACGGAAGGCACGGCCGAGTAGCCATGTCCCGCAGCTGGGCCAACGGCTCCACCCCGGCGTGGCGCAGGCTGCGGCTGGTCATCCTGACCCGGGACCGCTGGGTGTCAGCTGTGCAACCAGCCTATCGACCTGCGGCTCAAGCCACCCCATCCGATGAGCAGCGTGCACCACACCGTGGGTCGTACCGTGTCGGGGGACGACCCGCGCTACCTGGTCGCCGCACACCGCGACCGCAACCTCAAGGCAGGCGAGCCGGGCAAGCGCGACCCGCACCCGCAATCGGCGCGGGCGAAGATCAGTCCGCGGATGGTCCGCAGGAAGTCCGCAAGGCCTGTCGACCCAACGGCAACCAATGGGTTCCGTTGCAGGACAAAGCAAGTCTTAGGGGTCCCGCCGCAGGTCATCAGGCCCTGCGTAGAAGTACAGGTTCAACGTGTAGGGGGTCCGGCCGCTTCGGCCGCCCGCTTTAACCAGCGTGCGACCTCGTCGTCGAGATCGTCGAGGGAGTGGATCTCCAAATGATGCATCCACATCGTCGGTGTGGCCCGGGCTACCTCCTTGAACCGGCTGGACGGTATACGGTTCTCCAAGCCCAGGGAGAGAACGACCTCCGCATCGGCGTGGCGCAAGTATTGGCCGGGCATCCAGAGGTAGGCGAACCCACGCTGGCGGCGGAACGCGACCTGGCTTTTCGATGTGCTGACGGTGAAGTCGAGCCCGGCGTTGGTGAGTACGTCGCAGACCCAGCGGAAAGTCGCGACTCCCGACTCGGTACCGGCTAAGAACTGCTCAGGCGTCACGGAGGTGGCCATGCCCGATTGTCCCCACCGGACACCACGCCAGCGGGCCGGCCGTCCTTGATTTCCAGCGAGCTCTAGCGGATGATCGCCAGGGATCATGAGACGTCAGCTGGTCAACTCATCCGCGGTGCGCTCCGTCGGTTACGACCCTCGAAGCCAGACTCTCGAGGTGGAGTTCGTCTCCGGTGAGGTCTACCGCTACCTCGGCGTCGAGCGCATCGTCTACGGCGCGCTTTTGCGGTCGGACAGCCTGGGGCGGTTCGTCAACGAGCGCATCAAGCCGAGGTACGCGAGCGTTCACATCGGCGAAGCCTGACAGAGCGGACCGATAGCCTGAGCGCCGTGGTGACGCACAAAGAGATCCTGAAGAGATATCTGCAGGCTGGGCGCGACTCGCTGCTGTGGAAACTTGACGGGCTCGGCGAGCGGCAGCTGCGCTGGCCGATGACGCCGACCGGTACCAACCTGCTCGGGCTCGTCAAGCACGTGGGCAGCATGGAATTCGAGTATTTCGGGCGTGTCTTCGACCGGCCCGCTGACGAACCGCTGCCCTGGCTCGATCCGGACGCCGAAGTGAACGCCGATATGTGGGCAACCGCCGACCAGTCGCGCGACTGGGTCGTCGCCTTCTACCAGCGAGCGTGGGCGCATGCCGACCAGACGATCGACGCCCTCGAATTGGACGCACCTGGGTGGGTTCCGTGGTGGCGGCCGGGAAGGCAGCAGGTCGTGCTGCACGAGGTCCTCGTCCGCATGATCGACGAAACGGCCCGGCATGCCGGGCACGCTGACATCGTCCGGGAGTTGACCGACGGTGCCGCTGGGCTGCGAGCCGCCAACACCAACCTGCCCGACCGGGATGAGAACTGGTGGGCAGAGTACGTAGATCGGTTGCGCCACGTCGCCGAAGAAGCAGGGCGCCGATCCACCTGACTCAGCGCGGCGGGACGTCGCGAGCGTTGCGCCCCCGGCGGTCGTCGATACCCCAGGAGACGATCCGGGTCGGGTGGATGCGGATCATGGGAGTCGGCTCGGTGACCGCTTCTGCCTTGCCCCGGATTTCGATGCCGCGGGGCTGCCAGGGAGGTAGGACGTCGTCGATGACGAGGGCGGCCCGGCCGGTCCTGGTCACGTCCCGGAACTTCTTGGTTGCGGCGAAATCGTGCCCGCTGACTTCGATCACGCCGGCACCGGCGTCGTACGCCCACCCGACGGGAGTCACGTGCGGTGTGCCATCGGGCCCGACGGTCGCCACTCGCGCCAGGCGACGCTCGGACTGCAGGTACTGGAGCTCGGCGTCAGTGAAGATGCTCACTTCGCGGTCGGACATTGGTTGCCTCTCAGATTGAAGTTCACAGTGCGTATACTTGCTTCAAGTACACACGACGTGAAGTTATTCCGGGCAGGTCTCGTTTGGTGAAGTCGATCATCCAGCCACAGAATGCGCGGAGCCGGCGAACGGCCGAAGCGCTCTTGTCAGCCGCGCGATCGATCATCGAGGAGGACGGCTTCGAGTCCCTCACAATGGCCGCCGTCGCCGAGCGCGCCGGGGTGTCTCGCCGGGCCGTCTACCTGCATTTCACCGGACGCGCTGAGCTACTCGCCGAGCTGTTGCGGCACCTTGGCCAGGCCGAGGAACTCGGAGTCTCGCTGCAGCGGGTCTGGCAGTCGCCCGACTCGCTGGCCGCGCTCGACGAGTGGGCGCGGCATCTCGCGCGGGCGCACCCGCGAATCATGCCGATCGCTCAAGCGGTCGATCAGGTACGGCGAATCGATCCGGACGCGGCAGCAATGCGGGCCGAGATCATGCGGCGGTGGCGGTTGGGCTGCCGGCGTTTGATGACCTGGCTGGACGAGGAGGGCAACTTGGCCGTCCCGTGGACGGCCGACACCGCTGCCGACATGCTCTGGGCCCTGATGTCCTGGGACGTCCTCGAAGGTTTGCTGGTGGAGCGTGGCTGGTCTCGTGATAAGTACGCCGACCACATGGCGTTGTTGTTCCGGTCGACCTTCACGTCACCCGCAAGCCGTGGTGTGCAAGGTGATCGCCGGGATGGCAGTGATCGACCGTGTACTGATCAGTAAGCCTTTTGCGCGACTCTGTGTCGCATCTACGGTGTTGATCGTCCCGGTAGTTGGCAGACCCAAGCGGGGGCAGCGGTCGCCGGGTCGCCGACTACGACCGGGTCGTCTTCAACGCCAGCTTCCTCAGCTCGCATCAGCAGCCGTTCCTGCAGACACTGGACGCGGCGCACGCAGCGGGTGTCTCGACGAATCTTCCTAGTCAGTACGGCGGCACCTTCCCGATTCCGCTGCTGTCGACGCTGCGCGGTGACCCGGCGTCGGCAACCTGGGACTTTGTCAGCGTGGGTGTGGATTACGTACCGACGGCACAGCACCCCATCTTCGCCGGCTTCCCTGTCGGCGAGCCGATCGAGCTGCTGACCAGCACTCTGAGCAACTCGAACCAGCAGTATGGCGCGTACTCCGGCTGGAGCGGAATGACGATCGGGCGGCTGCAATCCCGCGTGGAGGGTGCGTCCCTTGGTGACGCCGTTGGCTACCAGTTCAGCTCGCCGGCCAGCGTGGATGTCTTGCTGGGCGGCCTGGCCGCCTCTATCTACGGCTGGCCGGACGAGCGCTGGACGGACAATGCGCGGAAGATCTACCTGAACGCGGTGGCGTGGGCGATCGACGCCCGGCAGGCGGAGCTGTCGGGAGTTGTGACGGGCGCGGGCTCGCCGGTGGCCGGGGCAGCCGTTACGGCGGTCGAGGCCGGAGCGGTGGCGGTGACGGGCGCGGACGGGACGTATGCCCTTGGCTTGCCGGGTGGCCCCGGTCCGACCCTCTCCCCCTGACTGTCAGCGGGTCACGGTAAGGTGCCGGCGTGGCGGTCGGCTGCGTCGTCGATGCTGTGGGCCAGCTCGATGTCCTTGGCCGTCACGCCACCTTCTGAATGGGTCGAGAGCCGGAACGTCACCGTGCGCCACCGGATGTCGATGTCCGGGTGATGGTCCATCGACTCCGCCAACTGAGCTACGTCGCCGACGATACGGATGCCGGTGAGAAAGTCGGGCGCCTCCACGGCACGTTCAATCTGACTTGCATCGCCGTGCCAGGCAGGTAGTTCGGTCAGGGCGGCACGGACGCCGTCCTCTCCCAGCAGTGCCATGGGCCACGATCCTTCCGACAAGTTGATCAGGACGTTGCGTGATGTTCAGTGTCGGAATACCACGGACGCCCGTGATCAAACACGATGAGAATGGTCACTCCGCCGCAGGGGAGGCGGTGAGGTCGGGTTCGGAGCGAGTGTCCCGGCGGCGGATCTTCGAGCCGAGCCACACGACGGGGTCGAACTTGCGGTCGACTACCCGCTCCTTCATAGGGATGATCGCGTTGTCGGTGATCTTGATACCCTCCGGGCAGACCTCGGTGCAACACTTGGTGATGTTGCACATGCCAATGCCGGCCTGCTCTTGCGCCAGCCGTCGCCGATCGTTGGTGTCGAGCGGGTGCATGTCCAGCTCGGCATACCGGAGGAAGAACCGCGGGCCGGCGAAGGCCTTCTTGTTCTCCTCATGGTCGCGGATGACGTGGCAGACGTTCTGGCAAAGGAAGCACTCGATGCACTTGCGGAACTCCTGGCCGCGCTCAACGTCCTGCTGCATCATTCGGTAGGTGCCGTCCTTCTGCCGCGGCTCGGGCGCGAACGCAGGGAGTTCCTCGGCCTTCCGGTAGTTGTACGACACGTCGGTGACCAGGTCGCGCACGACTGGGAAAGTGCGCATCGGTGTCACTGTGATCGGCTCGGTCGGTTCGTACTCCGACAGGCGGGTCATGCACATCAGCCGCGGCTTGCCATTGATCTCGGCGCTGCACGAACCGCACTTGCCGGCCTTGCAGTTCCACCGGATCGCCAGATCACCCACTTGGGTGGCCTGCAGCCGGTGCAGGGCGTCGAGTACGACCTCTCCCTCTTCGACGGGGACGACGTACTCCGCCAGGTCACCGCCGGACGCGTCGCCCCGCCAGACGTGCATCGTCAGGTCGTAACCCATCTATGTCAGCTCCTCACAATCGTCTAGCTGGGCCGCCCACCAGGGGTAGCCGCGAAGGAACAGGCACGCGTGCGTGTAGGTACGTCGCGCCGCCTGCCGAACGTGATCGAACGTCACTTGAACAGCTCGCGGAGCTCGTCGGGCATCTGCGGCAGCGGTCGGCGCTCGATGGCGACGGCCTCTCCTGCCAGCACGCAGTGCAAGTTGATGGCGCCCCATTGGTCGTCGGTCGTCGGATAGTCGTCGCGCGTATGCCCGCCCCGGCTCTCGGTCCGCTCGAGGGCTGCGCGCGCGATACATTCGGAGACCAACAGCATGTTCTTCAGGTCGATCGCGAGGTGCCAACCGGGGTTGTACTGCCGGTGTCCCTCGACCGTGACTCGTGCGGCCCGGCTCTTCAGCTCGGCGATCCCCTTGAGCGCCTGTTCCATCTCGGCGGAGGTTCGGATGATTCCGACGAGGCTGTGCATCACGTCCTGGAGGTCGGACTGCACGGTGTACGGGTTCTCGTCTCCCGCACCCGAGAACGGCGTCAGCGCTGCGTCGGCCGCCTCGCGGATCTGCTCATCCGAGACTCGCGGCCGCTCTTTCAGCCGTCCGGCCCGGTAGGCAGCGTTGAGCCCGGCCCTGCGGCCGAATACCAGTAGGTCCGACAGCGAGTTGCCGCCCAACCGGTTCGCCCCGTGCATGCCACCGGCCACCTCACCGGCCGCGAACAGGCCGGGGACGGACGACTCACCGCTGTCCGGCTCGACCGCCACGCCACCCATGACGTAGTGGCACGTCGGTCCGACCTCCATCGGCTCGGCGGTGATGTCGACGTCGGCCAGCTCCTTGAACTGGTGGTACATCGACGGCAGGCGGCGGCGGATGTAGTCCGCCGACCGGCGCGACGCGATGTCCAGAAAGACGCCACCGTGCGGTGAGCCGCGCCCCGCCTTAACCTCCGTGTTGATGGCGCGTGCCACCTCGTCGCGAGGCAGCAGCTCCGGCGGGCGGCGGTTGTTCTTCTTGTCGGTGTACCAGCGGTCGGCCTCTTCTTCGTTGTCGGCCGTCTCCGCCTTGAAGAACTCGGGGATGTAATCGAACATGAACCGGCGACCCTCGCTGTTGCGAAGGACGCCGCCGTCTCCTCGCACCGACTCGGTGACGAGGATGCCGCGAACCGACGGCGGCCAGACCATGCCGGTGGGGTGGAACTGGACGAACTCCATGTTCACCAGAGACGCGCCGGCCTCTAGCGCCAGCGCGTGGCCGTCGCCGGTGTACTCCCAGGAGTTGGACGTCACCTTGTACGACTTGCCGATGCCGCCGGTGGCCAGAACCACGTTGGGCGAGTCGAAGACGATGAACCGGCCGGACTCCCGCCAGTAGCCGAACACGCCGGCGATGCCGCCCGCATCGTGCAGCAGCCGGGTGATCGTGCACTCCATATAGACGTCGATGCCGAGCGCGACGGCACGCTGCTGGAGCGTTCGGATGAGCTCCAGCCCGGTGCGGTCGCCGACGTGGGCGAGCCGCGCGTACCGGTGCCCACCGAAGTCGCGCTGGCTGATCAGTCCGTCCGGCGTTCGGTCGAACAGGGCGCCCCACTCTTCGAGCTCGTGAATTCGGTCCGGCGACTCCTGGGCGTGCAACTGGGCCATGCGCCAGTGGTTGAGCATCTTGCCGCCGCGCATTGTGTCGCGGAAATGCACCTTCCAGTTGTCTTCGGGGTACACGTTGCCCATGGCGGCCGCCGCGCCACCCTCAGCCATGACCGTGTGCGCCTTGCCGAGCAACGACTTACAGACGATGGCGACGTGCGCCCCCGCGTCGTGAGCAGCGATCGCGGCCCGTAATCCGGCGCCGCCGGCCCCCACGACCAGGACGTCATAGGAATGCCGCTCGATGGTGCTGGGGTCGGTCATAAGTGTCTCTCCGGTTTTTCTGGTCGAGCTCCGTCTCTCCGCTTCGCTCCGAGCACGGCACTCTCCGTCAGTTGATGATCCGCAGGTCGGTGATCCAGCCGGCCGCTAATGCCATGATGTACGCGTCCGTGATGAAGAGCGTGCCCAGGGTGATCCAGGCGTAACGCGCGTGCCGCGTGTTGAGCCTGGACACGAACGTCCACCACCTGTAGCGGATCGGGTGCTTGGAGAAGTTTCGCAGCCGGCCGCCGGTGACGTGGCGGCATGAGTGGCAGGAAAGCGTGTAGAACCACAGCATGATCACGTTGCCGACAAGGATGAGGTTTCCGAGACCGATGCCGAAGCTGTAGTCCTCACCACCGAAGGCCAGGATCGCGTCGTAGGTGTTGATCGCGGTGATGACGAATGCGGCATAGAAGGTGTACCGGTGAATGTTCTGGAAGATCAGCGGGAACCGCGTCTCGCCCGTGTACCTGCCATGCGGCTCGGCGACCGCGCAGGCCGGCGGTGAGAGCCAGAACGACCGGTAGTACGCCTTGCGGTAGTAGTAGCAGGTCAGTCGGAAGATCAGCAGCAGCGGCAGGCTGAACGCGGCGTACGGGATCAGTGGATGGTCCGGCAGGTATTGGCCGAAGTGTGACGCGGCCGGGATACATCCGTCAGACACACACGGCGAGTAGTACGGGGTCAGATAGTGGTGCTCACTGACCCAGTAGTTCTCCTGGAGGAACACCCGCACCGTGGAGTAGATGACCCACGCGGTGAGAGCAACGAAGGTGACGGCCGGCGGCAGCCACCACCGGTCTTGGCGAAGCGTACGGGCAGAGATGCGGGCCCGGGCAGGCGATCGGACTCCGGTGGCCATCGCGCGCTACCTGATGTGCCGGTCGGTAGCGCCGGAGCCATCTGCTTCGGCATCGGTCCACAGGTTGCGGTCGTACGGCACCTCAGGCATCTCCTCGAGTTCGTTGATGTGCCGGCGGGGTGCGAGAAAGCAGGTCTCCGTCGGTATTCGACACGCGGCATCCTGGCACGGCCAGACGGCCGGGTCCAGGCATCGCACTGTGGGGTTCCGCACAGAATGCACCAAGTCGCTCCCCTACTTCGGGGAACTCCCGGCATGCAGCGTTAAGAATGCCGGACGGATCTTCGGCAGAACCATACTATGTCGCTTAAATCCGGCGGCGAATGAAGATCGGTCCGGCGTTCTTCACGGCAGAGGCGCGCAGTGAGGGCGGCGAACAGCTTCGAGTTATGCGCGAGCGTGCTTGCGGCACAGACTCACTCCTCGTGTGCAGGACGTGATCGAGACCGCGACGCAGATTTCGACGCCCAAGGCATTGGCGGGCCAGCCTCGCGTCACTAGTCTGATTGCTGCTCGGCCAGGCTGCGCGCCCGTGCGCATGGTCGGCGTCCGGCTCGGATTCATCGCCGAGCGGGGAAGGGAGGCAGGTCATGATCGCACGGCCTCGGCTCGTGGTGCTCGCAACCGCGGTCCTCGTACTCGCGTCGATGACAGCACCGGCTGCCGACGCTGCCAAGACCCCTGGCGACGCCCTGAACATGGAGGTAGTGGGCCACAACGACCTCGGCAACCGGGGGTTCAACGCCGACGTCTGGGTGCACGACGGGTACGCATACGTGGGCAGCTGGGGTTTCCAGGACTGGTCAGCCGGTGGCGAGAACAGGTTCTGCCCTGACGATGCAAACGCCGGTGTCGCCGTGGTCGACGTCCAGAATCCGACGCAGCCCAACGTCGTCACCGAGCTTGAGAATCCGTCTGACACCTCGGCCGAGGACGTCGTCGTGTTCACTGCGCGGTACGGCTCGCTCGCGGGCCACGACATCGCCGTGTCCGGCATCCAGACCTGCGGCTCCCGATACGACACGAACCTGTTCCGTGGGCTTGAGGTGTGGGATGTCACCAACCCGGCGAATCCGGAGGAGATCGGCCGGTTCAACACGGGGTGCTGCACACGGGGCATCCATGAGCTCGAGGTCGCCCACCGAGCCGACCTCGGCCGGACGTTCGTGTATGCGTCGGTTCCTGCGAGTGAATACCTCGACTCCGCGTCGCCGAGCGGTCGCCGCGACGAGCTCGGCCGTGGCGACTTCAGGCTCATCGACATCACCGAGCCAGCAGCCCCAGACGAGGTTTCGAACTGGGGCGTCGTTCACGACCTGGGCGGACCGCCTGCGCCAGGCCAGGGCTGCGATGCCGACCCCATCTATGGGCACAGCGCCGAACCCTCAGCAGACGGCCGGCTGGCTTTCCTGTCCTACTGGGACAGCGGCTTCATCGCCATCGATCTGTCCGACCCGGCGAACCCTGTTTACC
>DASTNZ010000223.1:0-2075 GCA_035762665.1 Jiangellaceae bacterium
CGCGCTCGCCCGGCCCGGAAACAGCGCATCGAGAGCGGACAGAAGCCGCTCGTCCTCGTCCGGCGACAGCACCCTATCCACGTGCGCTGAGCGTTTGGGCTTCTTCACCCGCCGGGCCTGGTTGTCGCGCAGGATCTTCGCGTCCACCGCCTGATCGAGCAGGGTCCGCAGGACACCGACGGCGCCCTCGATCGTGGTGGCGCCGACGCCGGCCTTGGTCATCGACACGACCCACGTCTCGACGTCCGGTTTCAGGATGGCGCCAATGCGGACCTTTCCCCACCGGGGTTCGACGTGGCAGCGCCAGTGCGATTCGTCGCGTTTCCTCGATGCCTTCTCCAGATGCCGGGAGTCCTTGCAGCGCTCCCACCACTCCCCGACGGTGATCGCCGCCTTGCGGTCGTCGATGAACTCGCCACGCCGGATGTCGGCTTCGAGGTCGTCGGCCCACTTCTGCACGACGCCCTTGAGCTTGTGCGACTTACTCCGTCGCCCGGCCGGCGTGTAGACCGTGGCCGACCATAGACCCGACGGCAGGCGGTGCGGACCCCAGGCCATCAAGCACCCCCGACCTGCGACGATGCCTTATCCGGAACGGCCACTCTAGGCCACGTAAGGGATTCAGGCGCGATCCGGTCCATGATGGAAGGCTGGTAGCCAAAACCGCAGGCCATCAGCCGGCCTCCGCTTCGTTGATCCACCGCTGGATTTCCTCGGCGTGGCGCTGCTTCTCCTGCTCGCGGATGTCGAAGAGCCGCCGGATCATCTTCATCCGCATGACGTTCGAGACCGGCGCCGAGAGGATCGCGTCCAGCTCGGGATCGGACTCCGGGTCCGTGGCCCTTGCGACCGGGCGGACGTTCGCGGCGGCCAATACAGCGTTCTCCACCGAGTCCCCGAGAGCGTCGGCGATCATCCGGATACTCGCGATCGTCGCGCTCTCGCCACCATCGCGGATGTAGCCGAAGATCGTTGCGCGGTGGACTCCCGACCGTCGTGCCAACTCGGCGACGCTGATGCCGCGTGATCGGGCCATCCGGCGTAGGTACAGCCCCCACTCGTTGGGTCCACCGTCGCCCACACGTAGACGGTAGGCGTCGTCCCACCTGTGCGGATAGTCCGGCGGGCGTCGTTTTTGCGCGACGCGCTTGAGGCGGGCTGCATCGATGAGCTTCTGGCGCTTCTGCGCCTGCCGACTTCCCTCTCTGCGTAGCATAAGCACGACGGTACGGCCCGAACGGCGATCCACTCACTCAGCCGAACGGACGAATCTAGATGCTCTTGGACGTCGCTCTTGCGTCGTAAATAAGCGACGGCCTAGCGTCGGAGGCGTGGAAGCGACGACTTTAGGCGACGAGAAGATGCCCAAGAATGACGTACGTGTCCTACTTCGAGTGCACGTCTACGACGCCCTCGCCGCCGCGAAGGGGATCAAGACCGTCGTCGCACAGGCGGCACTCCACGGCGTCCACCGCGCAACGTTGTTCGACCTGCGCTCCCACAAATCATCTGCCTCGCTGGATCTGGCGATGCGGATGGCCGAAGACCTCGGGACCACCGTCGAGGTTTTGTTCGAGCGCGTCGAGAAGAGGGCTGCCTGATGGCCGGACCCGACAGCCCGCCACCGCCGCCGCGCCCTGGCAGTGAGCAGCCCGGCCGCAAGCTGCTGACCATCAAGCAAGCCGCGCGGGTGCTCAACACGTCGGCGTTAACCGTCTACCGGCGCATCTATGCCGGCGAACTCCCGGCGATCGACATCGGCTCCAAGACCGGCAAGCCCTGTCTTCGGGTCAAGGAAACCGACCTCTGGGCGTACATCGACGCAAGGCAGGTGGCCTGATGACCTACCCGACACCCGAAGCGGAGTACCCACCAACCGGACCGCCCCAACCCGGATCGCCGCAGCCACATCCGTCTCCAGTTCCACCGCCGAGGATGTGCGGCGCCAAGCACGGCATGTACGGGAAGCCGTCGCTGGCCTGCCTTATGGGCCTGGATCACGACGGCGATCACGTTGACGAGGAAGGGGGCTACTGGCACAACTACGGCCCGCTTCAGCACTACGAGATCGCGTG
>DASTNZ010000224.1:0-30160 GCA_035762665.1 Jiangellaceae bacterium
CCAACACCACACCATCGACGACGTCCGCGACGCACTCCAACTCGGCAACGAAACCCCCTTCATCATCACCGACGCCCGCAACCGCCAAGCCGTCAAACAAGTCCTCGTCAAACTCGTCGAACACGCCATGACCATCGTCCAGGACGTGTGACGAGGGGCAACTAGCCCAACGCGGGGAGGAGGGCGTCCGAGCAGTTGTTTCGTGCCGGCTGCAGGGCGCCCCGCCTGGCGGGCGTCGCTGCTCCTTTGTTGCGCGTTCAGCGCAGCCGGAGGCAGTCGTCCGGATCGTCGAAGGTGACCTCCACGTCAACGCGTCCGCCATCCGGCACCTCCACTTCGAGCCGGCACCGGAGAGGCCCGTCTAGATCCGGGACCTCGGGCGGTGGCCCGATACCCACGTTCGCGCTTGCGAGCACGACAACGGTGCCTGCCGGGACCTCCTGCTCGAACACGCTGTCGTAATAGGCGTCGAGGGATTCGTCTTCCTGGGTCAGGACGAAGTCGCTCCACAGGGTCGACCCGAGAACGTCCCCCTCCGGGGTCTCGAACCGCAGGCCGACCTCGAAGCCCTCGACGAAGACGCCGTCGAGCTCCTCGATGTGGACCGCGACCGTCCCGGAAGTGGAGGTCTG
Organism: Jiangellaceae bacterium; assembly: GCA_035762665.1. Classification (GTDB taxonomy): domain Bacteria; phylum Actinomycetota; class Actinomycetes; order Jiangellales; family Jiangellaceae; genus JASLBX01. The sequence continues at coordinate 633 of DASTNZ010000224.1, forward strand.
ATCCTCCCCGATGGCGATGTCAGTACCGTCGCCACAGGCAGCGACGGCGGCAGTGGTCACCAAGGCGAGGACGAGTACATGTCTACGCATGGTCCTTCGACGCTGGCAACTGTTGGTCGGTTCCATCATGGATCGGTGTCCGTCGACGGCAATCTTCTACGGGAACCGCGCCAGCCGTCTCAGCGTCGAAGCGTCATGAGGCGAGTGATGCTTGCAGTGGCCGCACTCACAGTCGCCGCCTGCGGTGATCAAACGGCACGGACGACAACGGATGAGCCGCCCTCCGAATCGGATCAGCGCTATACGGCAACTGCGCTGGTCCTGGAGAGTCCGGACCACGGACCCCAGTTGTGTCTCGGTGGCGTCAATGAGTCGTTGCCGCCCCAGTGTGGCGGCCCGGACATTCCGAACTGGAGTTGGGACGACGTCGACGACTTCGAATCCGCCGGCGGGACGACCTGGGGCAGCTACACGGTCGTAGGAACGTATGACGGTGAAGACTTCGCGCTCACCGAGCCGCCCACACCACCCGCCAAGCCCGACGGTCCGGTTGATCCGCAGTTCTCGACCCCGTGTGACGAACCACCTGAGGGCTGGGCGGTCGTCGACGAAGCCACGGCTACCGAGGAGGCGATAACCGAGGCGATCGAGTACGCGTCGCGCCAACCAGACCACGCCGGGACCTGGCTCGATCAGTCGATAAATCCGGCACTGTCCGGTGACACGGGAATCGCCGACGAGGAGATCGAAGCCGCCGCGAACGATCCGACGAAGTTGATCCTCACCGTCCGGTTCACGGGTGACCTGGAGCGGCACGAACAAGAGCTTCGCGAGATCTGGGGTGGTGCGTTGTGCGTCACACGCGCGGCGCACACCGAGGCCGAACTGCAGGACGTTCAGCGCCAGATACACGACGAACTCGGCAGCGACGTACTCGGTTCTGGCATCGACATCACGATCGGCTACGTCGAGCTGATGGTCGTTTCCGATGACGGCAGCCTTCAGCGCCAGCTTGACGAGCGGTACGGCGAGGGCGTTCTACGCGTGTACTCCGCGCTGCAGCTGGTCGACTGAGGCCCCTGCCTGGGCCGCCCACCAGAGCAGGCAACGCAGCTACAGGCATGCACGCGTGTAGGTAAGTCGCGCCGCCTGCCGAACGTGATCGAACGGGGGTCAGGAGCGGCTTTCCGGTTGGTCCGCCCACCACTTCAGGAGTTCTTCGCGGGCCACGTCCGCGCCTACCGGCCCGCGGTCGAGTCGCAGGTCCAGCAGGAACTGCCAGGCGCGGCCCACTACCGGCCCTGGCCGGATGCCGAGGATCTCCATGATCTGGTTGCCGTTGAGGTCAGGGCGCATGGCCGCGAGCTCTTCCTTCTCGGCCAGCCGCGCGATGCGCTCCTCCAGCGCGTCATACGCCTCCCGAAGCGCCTGGGCCTTGCGCCGGTTGCGGGTCGTGCAATCCGCCCGGGTCAGCACATGCAGACGGTCGAGCAGGTGACCAGCATCGCGAACGTATCGGCGGACTGCGGAATCGGTCCACTCTCCGCCCGCGAAGCCGTGAAACCGCAGGTGAAGCTCGACCAGCCGGGCAACGTCGTCCGCCACACTCGCCGGATACCGCAGCTTGGTGAGCCGCTTACGGGCCAGCTTCGCCCCAATCACGTCGTGGTGGTAGAAGCTGACCCCGCCTCCCGGCTCGAATCGGCGGGTCTTCGGTTTGCCGATGTCGTGCAGCAGTGCGGCGAGCCGGGTCACCAGGTCCGGACCGCCGTCCGGCAGCCTCGGCTCGAGACCGATGGCCTGCTCCAAGACAGTGAGCGAGTGCTCGTAGACGTCCTTGTGCCGGTGGTGCTCGTCGATCTCCAGCCGCAGAGCGGGCAGTTCCGGCAAGATGCGATCGGCCAGCCCGGTGTCGACCAGCAGTGTGAGCCCCGGCCGTGGCCGGGCCGACATGAGGAGCTTTGAGAACTCGTCGCGGATCCGTTCCTCCGACACGATCGAGATCCGGTCCGCCATGTCGCGTATCGCCTCCGCGACGGGCGGATCGACGTCGAAGCCGAGCTGGGCGGCGAACCTGGCGGCGCGAAGCATCCGCAGAGGGTCGTCCGAGAACGACGCCTCTGGCGTACCAGGGGTGGTGATCAGTCGCTGGACGAGGTGATTCAGCCCACCATGCGGGTCGACGAACTCGCGTGACGGCAGCCGCACCGCCATCGCGTTGATCGTGAAGTCGCGCCGCACCAGGTCATCAAAGATCGAATCACCAAACGCTACCGCCGGCTTACGGCTGGACCTGTAGTACACGTCGCTGCGATACGTCGTGATCTCGATATGAAAACCGTCCTTGCGGGCGCCGATGGTCCCGTAGGCCTTGCCGACCTCCCACAGGTCGTCCGCCCACCCGGACAGCAGCCGCATGGTCTCGTCGGGGCGCGCAGACGTCGTCAGATCCAGATCGGAGCCGAGCCGGTCCAGCAGGGCGTCGCGCACCGAACCTCCCACTAGCGCGATCTCGTAGCCCGCGGCACTGAACCTATCGGCGAGCTCATCGGCCACCGGCGCGATCCGGAGAAGGTGCCGGACGGCGGTGCGCTGCGCGGAGCTGAGAGTGGTGGTCGGCTTCGTCACAACCCACCAGGGTAGCTACCCTGAGCGGATGCCCGGCCCGCCAGCGTCCTCGCGAGAGCCGGACGATGGTACTCGCTGGCGCCCGCGGCGGCGCAAGCTTCGTACCGTTCGTGAAACGTCCGCGGGAGGACTCGTAGTCGACCGGATCGACGGCGCCACCCGGGGCGTCCTCATCGGACGGATCGACCGCCAGGGCGAGTTGGAATGGGTCCTGCCGAAAGGCCACGTCGAGCCCGGCGAGACGACGCAAGAAGCCGCCATTCGTGAGATTCGCGAGGAGACTGGCCTCGAGGCCGCTATTGCTGCCACTCTAGGCCCCATTGACTACTGGTTTGTGGCCGGAAAGCGCCGCATCCACAAGACTGTGCACCACTACCTGCTGACTCCCGTCGGCGGGACACTGGCCTCGGAGGACGTCGAAGTGAGCGAGGTGGCCTGGGTGCCACTCGACCAGCTGGAGAGGCGGCTGCGTCACCCTTCGGAACGGCGGTTGCTGCGGAGGCTTCCGGAGCTACTCGCAGCCAGAGCAGGCGGCGCGCAATGAAGTCCTGGCACCCGAGCCTCCGCTGGGTAGTCAAATCGGTCGCGTCGCTCGGAGCGCTACTCGCCGCAGGCGCACAGGCACTCACTGCCGGCGCCATGCCGGCAGCCGATCCCGGCGCAGCGACCGTCACGATGCCGCCGGCCGTTACCGGGTTTGCGGAGAGCGCCACCATCCCCGGCCCGGTCGGACCTGACGAACCGTCTGTAGAGATCGACATCAAGACCTTTGAGCCGGCGGCACCAGAGCCGGGTGACCTGCTAGTGATCGAGGGCACGGTGACCAACGTGACCGATGCTCCGCTGGTGCACGTGCAGGCATTGCTGCGACACAACCTCAATGCCCTGAGCTCCCGAACGGAGCTCGAGCTGGTCGATACCGATCCACGGCTGGTGTGGGGCTCGCGGCCCGGCCATGTCTTCGCTGAGGTGGCCACGTCGATCCCGGCCGGACGCACCGAGACCTTCCGCGTGGAGGCCCAGCTCGAGACGTCGTGTCCGCAAGCCGTACCTGGTGCGGCGCCGTGTGTGCAGATCCAGCACCCGGGTGTGTACGTGTTCGGCATCGACATTCGGGAAGGGAATGCAAACGTGCCCGGTGCCCGCGTGGACGCCGGCACCACGCTCAGTCTTGTTCCGTGGTTGATCGATCACGCCGAGCAGAGCATTGAGATCGCCATGTTGTGGCCGGTCTCCGGCTCGCCGGCGATCCAACCGGACGGGACGCTCGGCGAGGTGGACGCGGGCGGGTTCGTGGGCCCGGCCGGTTGGCTCAACACGCTGCTCGACGCCCCTGGCAATGCTCCGATCACCTGGGTCGTCGATCCGGACGTGCTGGACACTGTCGCTGCGATCGGCGACAGCGACGATCGCCTGGCCGGCTCCGCCGAACGCTGGCTGGCTGAGTTCGACTCCACATCCCACCAGGCCGAGACCTGGCTGCTGCCTTTCGCTGTGCCCGACATCGCCGCTTTCGACCGGCCCGATCAGACCCGGCTGGCCGGCACTGCTGCGCGGCTGTCTGCGATCGCAGCTCAGGACCTGCCGACAGGAACCCGCACCGTAGCGTGGCCCGTGGGGACTGACCTGGCAGCGGAACTGGCTGCGTACCGAGCGGCGGGCATTACCACCGCGGTCGTGCCCAGCGACGCCGTTGATGCCAGCGGGCAGCCGTGGATTGACCTTCCGGCCGGAAACGGCCAGGTCTTGGGCTTGGTCGTGGACAGCTCACTGAGCTCAACCTTCATCTATTCCGACGATGCGATCGCCCTGCGGCAGCGTTGGCTGGCAGCGACGGCGCTGGCCGTACTGGACGCTCCCGACGATGAGCCTGCACCCGTCGTAGTCAGTCCGCCTCTCGGCTGGCGGCCAAATCCCCAAGTCGCGGACAGGTTGATCGAAATCTGGACGGAGACGCCTTGGGTCGAGCCGGTCGCACTGGGCGAGATCGCGACCGAGCGGACCCCCGGCACACTGCTGGAAGCAGACACTGCCGCCGGCGCGCAGAACTCACCGGCCACCGATGCCGCGGCCGAACTGCTGGCCCGGGTGGCCCAGTATGAGGCTCTGCTGGCCGAGCCGACTGACAGTGACGACTTCAGTGCAGTCACCGTCCGCGCCGCATCAGCCGGCTGGCGGGCCGACCCAGGCACCGGTCAGGATTTCATCGCAGCGGCGGACAGCGAAGTGAGGGCCCTACTCTCGCAGGTCTTTGTACAGGTGGCCCCGACCGTGACCCTGTCAAGCAACACAGGTGCGTTTCCCGTCAACGTCGTTAACCAACTCGATGTCCCTGTGACCGTGCGACTCGAGTTGGAGTCGGCGAACCCGCATCGAATGTCCGTGGGATCGGTCACCGCACAGCGCATCGAGCCCGGCGAGACCGAGATCGTCCGCGTCACAGCCGAAGCCGTCGCGAACGGCAAAGTGCGCGTCGCCCTTCAACTCGCCACGGTGGACGGCACACCGCTCGGAACCGCCACGCAGACAGTGGTCAACGCCACCGAATATGGCGTCATCGGCTGGTTCTTGATCGTCGGCGCCGCGTTGTTGTTCGTGGCCGGGCTGGCGGTCCGGACTGTCCGGGGTAAGCGCCGAAACGGGACACCCGGTCAGCCAGATCCTCACCTCCCTGACCATGCTCCCTTGGAGGGGGCGAGCCGGTGACCGAACTGCCAGCGGACGGGCAGTCCCGCGCCATCCGCCAGACCGGCCTGCTCGGTTCCAGCGCGATCATGGCGGCCGGCACGGTCGTATCCCGGCTGACCGGCTTCGCCCGGGCCGCGGTCATCGCGGCTGCCATCGGCCTGACCGGTTCCACGGCTGACACGTTCAACCTGCCCAACACGATTCCCAATATGATCTACATCCTGGTCGTCGGCGGGGTGCTCAACGCGGTCCTGGTGCCGGCGCTCGTCCGTGCGATCAAGGAGGACGCCGACGGCGGGCAGGCCTACTCGCAGCGGCTGTTCAGCCTCGTAGTCGTGGTACTCGGGGCGGCAACCATCGTGGCGATAGCGGCGGCGCCATGGCTGCTGCGGCTCTTCGTCGACCGCGAGTGGCTGGCACCGGAGAACCGCCCCTTCTTCGACAACATGGTGATGTTCGCCCGATTCTGCTTGCCCCAGATCTTCTTCTACGGGCTCTACGTCCTTGTCGGGCAGATGCTGAACGCCCGAAGCAGATTCGGCCCGATGATGTGGGCGCCGATAGTGAACAACATCGTGGCAATCGCCGTGTTCGCCGGCTACCTGGCCGCCTCGGGACCGAAACAGAATGAGCCGTTCACCACTACCGAGGTCGCCTTGCTCGGAATCGGCTCGACCCTGGGTGTGGCGCTGCAGGCACTGATCCTTCTCCCGGTCCTCCTCCGGGCGGGGTTCCGACTGCGTTTCCGGACCGACTGGCGTGGCGCAGGCCTGGGGACGGCTGGCCGGCTGGGGGCCTGGACACTCGCCTTCGTCCTGGTCAACCAGATCGCCTACGTGATCGTGGTGCGCACGGCGAGCGGCGCATCGGTTTCCGGTGAGGCCGGCATCACCGTCTACAGCAACGCCATGCTGATCATGATGGTACCGCACGCGATCATCACCGTATCGCTCGCCACCGCTCTGTTGCCGAAGCTGGCCGATCATGCGACCGACGGTGACTACGCGCTCGTGCGCGATCGCCTGATGTCCGCGCTGCGGATCTGTGTTGCGATCATGATGCCGGTAGCGACGCTACTTGCCGCGCTGGCGATTCCGCTCGCAGCGCTCATCTTCGGTTACGGTGCGGCCAGCGACCAGACGGCCGTGCTTGCGTGGACGCTGGCCGCTCTCCTGCCGGGGCTGGTGGCCTTCACCGTGCATTACGTAGTGTTGCGGGGCTTCTATGCCCTGCAGGACACTCGAACCCCCTTTTTCGTCCAGATCTGGATCGCCGTGACGATGATCGTTAACGCCATCATCGTCGCCGCCTTCGCACCGATCGAGGCGACGACGGTACTGCTCGCCGCCGGCTACAGCCTTGCGTACGTGATCGGTGCGACGGTGAGCGCTACAGTGCTCGGTCGTCGCATCGGCCGGCTGGGCGGGCGCGGGTTGGTCGGGCATATCGCCTGGCTCTTAATTCCGGCGGTGGCTGCCGGCGTGTGCGGCTACGGCCTGCTGGTGGTTCTGGACGGGCCGCTGTCCGGTCTTCCGGAAAAGGTCGCCGATCTGATCATCGTGGTGGCTGGCGGCCTCTCCGGGCTTATCGTGTTCGTCGGCCTTGCTTATCTGCTCCGCATCGGGGAGGTCCGAGATGCGATCAACTTGGTTGCTCGTCGGGTCCGACCACACAAGTCCGAATTCAGGCCTAGCATTGACTTCCGAGACCGCGCCGAGGGTGATCGGGAGTTGGACGACGACCGGCGGCCGAGGCGCTCGTGAAACGGGGAGGCCGCTTGTGAGTTTGGGGCTGTCGTGACCACTCAAGCAGTCCGGCCCGGTCAATTGCTGGCCGGCCGTTACCGCGTCGAGGACCTGCTCGACGAGGTCGGTGGCGTGCGTTCGTGGCGAGCGGTCGACGAGGTGCTAAGCAGGGCGGTGTTCGTACATACCGTGCCCACGGACGATCCGCGCGCCGACGCGCTGGTTGCGGCGGCCCGCGCCGCCTCCCAGGTAGGTGACCCGCGGTTCCTTCAAGTCCTGGACGTCGACGCCGAGGCCGACACGGTGTATGTGGTCCGCGAATGGATCACTGGCCAAAATCTCAAGGCGTTGCTAGCAGGCGGACCACTCAATGCCGAGCAGGCCGCGACGCTGGGGCGCGAGCTCGCACAGGCCCTCGCCTCCGCACATGCCCAAGGGCTCACCCATCTCCGGCTCGAACCGAGCTCCGTGGTGGTCGCACCGAACGGATCGGTCAAAGTGGCCGGGCTCGCGACAGAGGCGGCCCTACACGGAGTACCGGACGCCGATCCCGGACAGGCTGACGCCGCCGGCATCGGCCGCATCCTGTACGCCGCACTGACTGGGCGATGGCCGGACTCCGAAGGGCATGGGCTGCCGATCGCCCCTCGCATTGACGGGCGGTTCGCGTCCCCCCGTCAGGTACGCCCGGGCGTACCCCGACATCTGGACGAGGTGGTCGACCGGACGCTCGGCAATGCCGATCGCCACCACGCAACCCAACTGCTGAGCCCGGCAGAGGTGGCGGACGCGCTCAGCTCGGGAACCGCCGCCTCGACGTTCGGCAACGGCGCGCTTAGCGACAGCAGCGACGATGGGTGGCCACCACCGGCAGTCCTCGACGAGCCGGCGGCTCCCCTTATTGCGAACCGGGCCGTTCCGACGGCCCAATCCATGCCTCCTCGATCAGGCGGCTCGACGACGGCGCGCCGTGTGCTAGGAGTCCTGGCTGCCACCGCGTTTCTGCTGGTGGTTGCGTGGGTGGGTCTGCAACTGCTGCTCAGCGGCGTATCCACACCCGATCGCACCGTCAGCGATGATTCGGCTCCGAGCGAGACAGCGGCCGAGGCGGAGGACGAGCAGACCACCCCACCCCAAGAGGACGAGCAGACCACCCCACCCCAAGAGGACGAGCCGGAGGAGATCACGATCTCGCTCACGGCGGACCCGACCTCGGTGGCCGGCAGCCAGCGGATCACGTTGTCCGGTGCCATCGAGCCAGCCCAAGAGGGTGTAGTACTGCGGGTGGAGCGGCGCCTAGGTGGCGGCGATTGGTCCGGATTTCCGGATTCCAACAACCCGGTCACAACTACGACTCAGGCCGGCGGTGATTTCAGCACGTGGGTGCAGACTGGCCGTACCGGCGAGAACGAGTGGCGCCTGGTCGGCGAAGTCGACGGCGAAGAGATCGCGTCCAGCACCGTTAGCGTGACCGTCGACTAGGATCAGCGCCGCACTACGGGTCCGGTCTGAGCTCGAAGGCGGCCATCAGCGGGAGGTGCACCGGTCTTGACCACCCACCCGCGCGACATCCCTACGGTAGACGACGACGTGCTCATGCGCCGCCACGTCGGCGGGGATCCTGACGCGTTCGGTGAGCTCGTCCGGCGCCATCGAGACCGGTTGTGGGCGGTGGCGCTGCGGACGCTCGGCGATCCGGACGATGCTGCTGACGCGCTCCAAGATGGGTTGATCAACGCCTACCGACGGGCGACGTCGTACCGCGGCGATGCGGCGGTCACCACCTGGCTGCATCGGATAGTCGTCAACGCCTGCATCGACCGGGTCCGCAGGGCCGCAGCCCGACCGGCCAACCCGCTTCCGGATGACGCAAATCGTGTTCTGACGTTCGCTGGCGCCGGGCCGGATCCGTTTGACGCCGTGGCGACACGGCTGGACATCGAGGCCGCGCTCGCCACACTGCCCGCCGAGCAGCGCGCCGCTCTCGTGCTGGTCGACATGGAAGGCTTGCCGGTCGCCGAGGTCGCCGAAATGCTTGGCTGCGCGGTCGGAACGATCAAGAGCCGGTGCGCTCGCGCCAGGGCCAAGCTCCTGCCACTGCTCGTGCCTCACCAGCGGGCAGGGAACCGGACGGTGCCGCCCGACGTCCCATCCACATCGCCGACGTCTCAACTTGCGCCCCCTGGAGGTGACCCGCAATGACGACCGGGCACCTCGAAGCCTCCTTGCTTGCCGAGCATGCCGAAGGCCTGCTTGGGCCGGACGAGGCTGCGGCGGTGGAGGCTCACCTGGAAGAGTGCGAGACCTGCCGGGCGACCACGGCGGACCTCGCGTCGGTGTCCGCCATGCTGGCCGCTGCCCCGCCCGCGCTCCCCACTCCTGCGCACGTCGTAGCCAGGCTCGACCGGGCTCTCACGGACGAGGCGGCACCCGCAGAGGAGCCGGCCCCTGTTATCCAGGTGTCATGGTTCCGGCGGAGGGCACCACAACTACTGGCCGCTGCCGCGACGGTCAGCGTTGTCGGCCTTGCGGGCTGGGTCGCAGCGACCGGAGGCGGAGGCGACGACGACACCGGCGGTGACGCGTCCGTTGAGGAGTCGGCAGAGCAGTACGACACCGATGCCGACGCCGGTGCCGGTGCCGAGGACGGCGATCTCGAGACCGCGGAGGAGGAGGCCGCGGCTGCTCCGCTGGACGCCGATGACGGGCAGCTCGCTATTCCGGTGGATGAGTTCGAGAGCGAAATCCGTGCCGTGGCGGCACAGCGCCAGGCAACAGAAGGCGGCGCAGAGGCCTGTGGTGTCCAGTTGGCGGACGAGCTCGCTGCCGAACTTGTCGGTTCAGCCGCCACGGATCTCACCGGCCAGTCGGCCGTGCTGGTGGTGCTGCAGAGTGACGATCCCCAGTCCGTCCATGGCTGGGTGCTGCCGGCCTGTGATGCGTCCATCGACGAGGCGCTCGCCGAGCTGACCGTTGAACTGGACTAACGGCAGTCCGGTACGCGTGTCGACGCGGCGACGGCGAGCAGCTTCGCCTCGTCACCGGGCCTTGCTGCAAGCTGCACGTTTCCAGTGCCGGTCGGGCAGCTGAGCGCGGGCCAACCCATTGCGTTGTAGACGGGAGTGTGGCGCAGCAGCCGTTGCCGGACGAACGTCTCGCCTCGTTCGTAATCGCGGCGGACCGCGTCCACCAGGGGCGCAGCCCCGTCGAGCACCGGTCCGGCGAGGACGTCGAAGCCCTCCACAGCCTCGGCGAACTGGCCGCGCCACTCGGCGACCACACGCTTGGCTTTCGTCACGTCGCCGGCGGCCAGACCAAGGCTACGCTGTACGTCCTTGCCGTACCGCTCTGGATTCGAGGTGAACCGCTCACCATGGATCGCCCAGGCCTCGGCGCGGAAGATCGTCCAATGGTCGCGCGGCAACGCCGGTGTTTCGAGGTCGACGCCGAGTTCGCCGACGCGCACCTCGTCGGCAGCCGGCAAGCCCTCGATCCCCAGGACCCGGCACAGGTCCGCCACGTTCGCCGTCAGAAACCCGATCGAGTCGAGCGACGGGGCCAGCGGCGTGACGCCGGCCATGTCGTAGGCGGCGTTCGCGGCTTTGAACCCGTAGATGTGGCAGCAGGCGGCTGGGAGACGGATGGAGCCACTGGTATCGGTTCCCACACCGATGTCGGCCACGCCGGCCGCGACCGCCGCCGCCGAGCCGCCGCTGCTGCCACCCGCCGTACGCGACCTGTCGCGGGGGTTGAGTATCCACCCGTGGTGCGGGTTGTATCCGGTAACGCCGTAGGCGTACTCGTTCAGGGCGGTCTTGCCGATGATTCGCGCGCCACTGCGGCGCAGTTGCGCCACGACGGCCGCGTCCTGGCCAGCCGGTTCGGGCGGATCACCACCGGTCCCGTTGGTCGTCGGCCAGCCTGCGACGTCAATGAGGTCTTTCACTGCGGCAACGAGGCCGGACAGTGGCCCGTCGCCGGTCGGCGCCAGGCCGCCGCTGCCGTCGAACAGCAGGAAGCTGCCAAGCGTAGCGTCGTACCGTGCAACCGCTTGCTCGACGTCCATGCCCGACTATCTCAGACTCGGTCGGACCGAACCGCCGCCAAGGCTCGGCAAGGGAATGCGGCCACCCTAGGATCTGTTGACGTCAGCAGCCGCGCTGTTTGGGCGGCGGAGCGTCTGGGAAGGCCCATCAAGTGACTGATGTTCGAAACCTCATTATCGTCGGCTCCGGACCAGCCGGCTATACCGCTGCCCTGTACGCGGCCCGCGCCCGGCTCGAACCGATCGTCCTTGAGGGCTCGGTGACCTGGGGCGGAGCCTTGATGAACACCACCGACGTGGAGAACTACCCCGGTTTTCGCGATGGCGTCATGGGTCCGGCGCTGATGGAAGAGATGCGAGCCCAGGCGGAGCGTTTCGGAGCCGAGTTGATCACCGACGACGCGGTTGATCTCGACCTCACCGGGGACGTAAAGGTGGTGCGTGACGGCTCCGGCAACGAGTATCGCGCCCGCGCCATCATCTTGGCCATGGGCTCTGGTTACCGTGAGCTGGGCCTGGAGAATGAGAAGCGTCTCTCCGGCCACGGCGTTTCGTGGTGTGCCACCTGCGACGGCTTCTTCTTCCGTGAGCAGGACATCGCGGTGGTTGGTGGTGGTGACTCCGCCATGGAAGAGGCGACATTTCTGACCCGGTTCGCCCGCAAGGTTTACGTCATCCACCGTCGCGATGAACTTCGCGCCTCCAAGGTGATGCAGGAGCGGGCGTTCGCCAACGACAAGATCGAGTTCATCTGGAACACCGAAGTGGTCGACGTGCTCGGCGACGAGAAGGTGAGTGGGGTGCGACTGCGTTCCACCGATACGGGCGACGAGCGCATCCTCGATGTGACCGGACTGTTCATTGCGATCGGTCACGACCCACGTTCGGAGCTCGTGGCGGGGCAGGTGGCGGTGGACCCGTCCGGGTACGTGCTCGTCGACCATCCGTCGACGCGTACAGACGTTCCTGGCGTCTTTGCCGCCGGCGACCTCGTCGACCACATCTACCGTCAAGCTGTCACCGCTGCTGGCACAGGTTGCCAGGCGGCGCTCGATGCCGAGCGCTACCTCACAGAGCTCGCGGACGCTCCTGCGGCGCCCGAGACCGCGCTCGCCGCGGCTGATAATTGATCACTACTCCACGGAAGGACTCATTGTGAGCACCATCGAGCACGTCACCGACGGCGACTTCACCGAGAAGGTCCTCCAGCGCGACAAGCCGGTGTTGGTGGACTTCTGGGCCGAGTGGTGCGGGCCATGCCGGATGATCGCTCCGGTCCTCGAGGAGATCGCCGCCACGCAGGACAAGCTAGAAATCGTCAAGCTCAACACCGACGAGAACCCGCAGACCACGGCCGCGTACCGGATCACGTCGATCCCAGCACTGAAGGTGTTCCAGAACGGTCAGGTCGTCAAGGAGATCATCGGTGCCAAGCCAAAGGCGGCTCTGCTGCGCGACCTCGACGGGTTCGTCGGCTGAGCAACCTGGGTAGCATGCCGGTCAACGCTGCTTGTGAAGGACGGCATGGCTTCCATGACCCTGCGCTATCGCCTCGGCGACTCCGGTCCGGCGGTGGCCGAGATCAGGATCAAGCTCGCCCAGCTGGGCCTGCTTGACCACACCGAGTCCGGCGTTCCGCTGGACACGTTCGACATCGACGTCGACCATGCCGTCCGCCAGTTCCAGCAAGAGCGGGGACTGACGGCGGACGGTGTCGTCGGGCCGGCCACCTACCGCGTGCTCGAGGAGGCGCGCTGGCGCCTGGGCGACCGGCTACTGTCGTATGTCGTCGCCAACCCCCAGTCCGGCGATGACGTGCTGGAACTACAGCGCCGGCTGACCGAACTCGGTTTCGACGTGGGCCGGGTTGATGGCATTTTCGGCCCGCGAACCGGCGAGGCATTGCGAGAGTTCCAGCGAAACACCGGCTTACCCTCCGATGGCACATGCGGACCGAGCACGTTCAAGGCACTGGGCCGGCTCGCGCCGATCGTCACCGGAGGGCGGCCGGACAGCCTGCGCGCGTCCGACGCCCTTCAGCGTGCGGGCAAGCGGCTACCTGGCAAGATCGTGGTCATTGATCCGGGGCACGGCGGTCCGGACCGCGGATGCACCGGCAACGGCCTCGAGGAGGCCACCGTCGTTGAGGATCTCGCTGCCCGAGTAGAGGGACGGCTGGCTGCCACGGGCGTGCACGCGTATCTCACCCGGGGCTCGAGTCTGGCCAACGATCTGGACGAGGTCACGCGCGCAGAGTTCGCCAACGAGACAGGTGCCAACCTGGTCATATCTCTTCATGTCGACGGCTACCACAACCCGGAGGCATGTGGAGTGGCAACCTACTTCTACGGGCACGATCGGCCGGGGGCGAACAGTGCGATCGGCGAGATGTTCGCCGGCTTGATCCAGCGTGAGATCGTCGCACGGACCGACCTGGTCGACTGCCGCACTCATGCCAAGACCTGGGATCTGCTGCGACGCACGAGGATGGCGGCCGTCCGAGTCGAGCTCGGGTACATCACCAACCCAGGCGACGCAGCCCGACTCGCCGACCCCCATTTCCGCGATGTGGTAGCCGAAGCGATCGTCGTGGCCGTCCAGCGGGTCTACCTGCCATCTCATGAAGACGCCCAAACCGGCGTCCTGCGGCTTCGCGACCTGGCCCAATCAGGTTGATGCAAAAATCCGGCAACACGCAGAAATGCCGATTCATGGTGTTCGGAGCAACAATGCATCGCCGGCGTGTCCCCCGGTTCTTGCACGATCAACCACTGACCGGTCAAGCTGGGCGCAGAGCCGGTTCGGGACGTACGGCGTCCATGATTCTGTCGAGCGCGACTTCGACTTCCTCGGTCAAGGTGATGACTGTTCTCAACTCGAGTCGTAATCGCGGCCGCTTCGGATGTTGGCGAACTGTCTTAAAACCGACAGAAAGTAGGAAATCCGCCGGTAGTAGGCAAGTTGGTTGATCGTTCCTAGCGTCGCCGAACGCTTCGATCGCCTTGACGCCACGCCGGACGAGACTGCGGGCCGCTGCTTGGACCAGGGCCCGGCCGAAGCCCTGACCGCGGAGGTCGGGAGTGACACGGGCCGTGACGAGCTGGATCGCATCGGTCGAGATCGGGCTCGTAGGGAACATGGACGACCGGGGCACAAAGGCAGGCGGGGCGTAGATGGCGTACCCAGCGGGGGCATCTCCGGCGTAGGCGATGGTGCCGCATGAGCCCCACTCCAGAAGCGTGGCGGACACCCAGGCCTCCTTTTCCAGTTCCGGGTCGCCGCCCTCAACTGCACGCCGACCGGCCACCTCGTCAAGCTCCCAGAACACACACGATCGGCAGGGTTGGCCGATGTCGTCGAGATTGTCCAAGGTCAGCACGGCGAACCGGCGACTCACCGATCCCATGGCCGACCTCCCACCTGGACTGGCTACACCTTCGGGTTTACGCCGATCGTTGCGACGATGCGCTCGAGGTCGTCGATGCTGGCGAACTCGATGGTGACCTTGCCCTTGCTTCGACCGAGGTCCACCTTCACCCGGGTATCGAGGCGATCAGAGAGCTCCGCCGCGATGTCGGCCAGGCGTGGTGCCACCGGCTTGGCCGATCGGGTACGCGATCGGGCCTTAGGCTCGGCAGCCGAACCTCCGAGCGCCACGATCTCCTCAACCGACCGGACGCTCAAGCCTTCGGCCACAATCCGCTGAGCGAGGCGTTCTTGTTCGGCGGCATCCGGCAGCGCGAGCAAGGCCCGGGCGTGGCCGGCCGAGAGTACTCCCGCAGCAACTCGCCGCTGAACCAGTGGCGGCAGCTTCATCAACCGCAACGTGTTTGAGATCTGCGGGCGTGACCGGCCAATCCGAGCGGCCAGTTCGTCATGGGTGCAGCCGAAGTCGTCTAGCAGTTGCTGGTAGGCCGCCGCCTCCTCCAGCGGGTTGAGATTGCTGCGGTGCAGGTTCTCAAGCAACGCGTCGCGCAGCATTGCGTCGTTCTGCGTCTCACGGATGATCGCCGGGATGGACTCCAGCCCAGCCTGCTGCGTCGCTCGCCACCGTCGCTCACCCACGACGAGCTCGTACCGATCGGCTCCGACAGGGCGGACGACGACGGGCTGAAGCAGCCCGACTTCTCGGACCGAGTACACCAGCTCAGCCATCGCCTCTTCGTCGAAGATCTGGCGGGGCTGACGCGGGTTCGGCTGGATCGACTCGACCGGAAGTTCAGCGAACCGGGCACCATCGACCGGTAGCAGGTCCTCCGCCATTCGAGTCGCAGCCGGCCTTCCCCCGTCTCCGTTGGTCGACATGGTTTCACGTGAAACCGTCGCCACAGACGCACTCCTTCGGTCACGCTCATCCGGGGTCGTGGGGATCAACGCACCCAAGCCGCGGCCCAAACCGCGCCGGCGTTCCGACATCGAACCTCCCCTAACTATCTTCCGGTCGCTTGGATCGATCGGTGGCTCCGCGGATCGCAACTTCCCGGGCGGCCTCCAGATACGACATCGCGCCGCTCGAACCCGGATCCCACGTCATAACCGTCTGCCCCTGGCTTGGGGCCTCACTGATCCTTACGGAGCGCGGGATCATAGTGCGGAGGGCGACGTCGCCGAAGTGTTCCCGCACGTCGTCAACAACATCGGCCGACAGCCGGGTCCGGCCGTCGTACATCGTGAGCAAGATGGTCGATACCCGAAGCGCCGGGTTCAGATGAGCCTGAACCATTTCGATCGCCTGCTGGAGTTGCAGCAGTCCCTCGAGTGCGTAGTACTCGCACTGGATCGGGATCAGCGCTTCGTCGCCGGCCACCAGGGCATTAACCGTGAGCAGCCCCAGGGACGGCGGGCAGTCGATGAACACGTAGTCGTAGCGCCGTGCGCCGTGCTGGGTGACTGCCATGTGCTCACGCAGTGCCGATCGCAGCAGCCTCCTGACATTGCCTCGAGACTCTCCCGCCGCGACGGCGCCTACTTTTTCGCGCGCGTCCGCCTCTGCCAACTCGAGTTCGGCCCCGGCCAGGTGGATGGTCGCGGGAACGCACCACAAAGACTCGAACCGATCTACCTTGCGCACCACCTCGTCAATCGGCACGCCGTCGATCAGCACGTCGTACACGCTGGGGAGGTCGGAGTTCCAGCGATCGATATCGAATGCCGTCGTTGCGTTGCCCTGCGGGTCGAGATCGATCACCAGCACCCTTAGGCCGCACGAAGCCAACGCGGCCGCCAGGTTCACCGCGCTCGTGGTCTTACCGACACCACCCTTCTGGTTCGCCACCACCAAGACCCGGCTGCGGAACGGCGCCGGTAGGCCGGTCCGGCGGGTCGCCTCGGCCATCACAGCAGTCGCCGCTTGCCGGCCGATGGGAGTGTCCACTGCGCCGGTCATGTGCGAGCCTGCAAGTTCAGCCGCCGTGACCGGCCTAGCCGGACGGGCTGCCGCTTTCGCACCCGCACGCTCGGAAACCTTGAGCAACGGTGCGTCCATCTCGCCGCCCACCGCCGACTGCTGTTCACCGGCCATCGTTGGTCTCACCTGTCTCCTCGACTTCAGCCTGCCCGCCCGGCGAGCTGAACCCGCCGGATGCGCCGTCTTTCCCGGCATCCGGCCAGCCAAGCTTGCTGTCCGCGTCATCACTTTCGGCCTCCGGCCAGCCTAGGCCACCGCCGCGGATCTGCATCCCTAACTCCTCCGGCGCCTCAACCGATCGTCGCGCCCACGGCCCTGGGTCACGTCTCCAACCTTCACGACGGCCACCAGGGTCGGTGGATCGACCACACCAGCACCGTACTCACTGATTCGCCAGGACACCGCCCCAAGCGCCGTCAGCGCGCCGGCAACATCAGCGAGTTCTTCGTGCACCGAGCTGCCTTTCAACGCCACCAGAATCCCTCCAGCTCGCAGCAAAGGCAGTGTCCATCGGGCTAATCGATCCAGTGGCGCCACCGCGCGCGCGGTCACCACGTCTGCCTCGATCTCGCCGTGCAGATCCTCGGCCCGCGTCCGAACGACACTCACGTTCGGCAGGCCAAGGTCAGCGACAACTTCGTTAAGAAACGTGAACCGGCGCAGCAACGGCTCCACAAGGGTGACGGAGAGATCAGGCCGGTGGATGGCCAGTACCAGCCCTGGCAGGCCGGCTCCAGAACCGACGTCCACCACGGCCGAATCCCGCGGAATCGCCTCGTGAACCACTGCGCAGTTAAGCAGGTGTCGCTCCCACAGCCGCGGCACTTCACGTGGCCCGAGCAAACCGCGTTCGATCCCTGCACCTGCTAGCAGATCGGCGTAGCGCTGGATCGTCGGCAACCGATCGGCAAAGTACTCAACGGCCACGGGCGGCGGTGCCGGAGCTCGGCCACCCGTTGTTTCACGTGAAACCGAGCCCATCACGCAGGCCGGATCACCACGTAACGCTTCGGCTCTTCACCCTCTGACTCGCTGGTCAAACCCGCAGCCGCAACCACATCGTGAACGACCTTGCGTTCAAACGGCGTCATCGCGCCGAGCGCCTCCGGCTCGCCGGACTCCTTCACGTGCGCCACGGCGTGCTCGGCGAGGGCCGTCAACTCGGCCCGCTTGCGGGCTCGAAATCCGCCGATATCCAGCATCAGCCGGCTCCGCTCACCGGTTTCCCGGATCACTGCGAGCCGCGTCAAGTCCTGGAGCGCGTTCAGCACGAGGCCGTCCTCGCCCACCAATTCGCTCAAATCGGCGCCAACGATCGAAACCATGGCCCGATCGCCCTCGACGTCCATGTCGATATCGCCGTCTAGGTCCGCGATGTCGAGCAACCCTTCGAGGTAGTCCGCCGCGATATCGCACTCACGCTCAAGGGCATTGACGTCCGGCTCCACAGCTTCGTCGGTCACCGTCATGTTGCTCTCGTCCATGCTTACCGCTTGCCCTTTCGCTGCGCCCGGGTGGTTCGCTTCGGCTGTCGCCGCACGGGCTCCGCGATAGTCACCGGACCACTCTCCCCGGCAGTCGGCTCGGCTGTTTCCTCAGCGGCAGGCGCTCCCCGCCGGCGCGCCTTCGACTCCATTCGCCGCTTGCGAGCCTCCTCCGCGGGAGACCCTGGGGCCGGCATGCGCCGGATCACATAGAACTGCTGACCCATGGTCCAGATGTTCGACGTCAGCCAGTAGATCACCACACCGAGCGGGAAATACACGCCTGAGAAGGCGAACACCAGTGGCAACACGTATAGCAAGATCTTCTGCTGTTGTGCGAACGGGCCTTCCAGCGCCTCCCGAGGCATGTTCTTACGCATGATCTGGCGCTGAGTCAGGAACGTTGTCAGCACCATCAACACCACGAGCACAACCGCGATGACCCGCACCTGGACCGTCGGCGCATCGAGGAAGGTCGCCGAAAGCGGCGCGTTGAAGATCTCTGCATTGCCCGCGGATTCGAACAGGTCGGGGTAGTTCTGGAACGCGCCCCGCGGCACGTCATTCGCCACCCCATGCAGCACGCGGAACAGCGCAAACAAGAACGGCGCCTGGAGGAGGATCGGCAGGCACGACGCGAACGGGTTGGTACCCGCGTCCTTGTAGAGCTTCATCATCTCCTGCTGGAGACGCTCGCGATCACCCTTGTACTTCTGTTGCAGTGCCCGCACCTTCGGCTGCAGGATCTGCATGTTGCGCTGCGCCTTGATCTGCCGGACGAACAGCGGGATCAGCAGGATCCGAATGACGACAACCAGACCGATGATTGCGAGCAGCCAGTTGAGCCCGTCATGGGGACTGCCGAACACCCTCTCGAACAACCAGTGCCAGCCCATCATGATCCAGCTGACCAGGTAGTACAGGGGGCTAAGAACGCTATCCACGGGTGTTCAGGCTCCTCGCAGGGCGGGCCACGGGTTGGGGGGATTCCGGCTCGGTCTCGCCGTCGGTGCCATCGGCACGACCCCACCAACGATAAGCGTGCGGCTCCGGCACCAGGTCGACGCCTCCGGCCGTCCACGGGTGGCAGCGGCCGAGCCGCCGTATCGCAAGCCAACTCCCGCGCAGCGCGCCGTGCTTTTCGACCGCACCGAGCGCGTACGCCGAGCACGACGGGTAATAACGGCATGTCTGCCCGTAGAGCGGACTGACGACCAGCCGCCAGGCCTTGAGCAGGAATACGAGGACCGTCTTCATGCCTTCACCGCCCGCTCCTCGAGCCTGTCGAAAGCCGAATCCAGGTCTCGAGCAAGCGCCGCACTCGGCGCTGCCGCCGCCTCGGGACGGGCGCGCACCACAACTCGCGTGCCGGCGGGAAGCCGGTCCAGCCGCTGCCGGAGAAGATGTCTCAGTCTCCGCCGCACCGCGTTACGAACTACTGCGCCGCCAACCGCGCCCGAGACGATGAAACCCGCCCGGACCGGCTCGCTCGAGCCACGTCCGGGTGCGAGATGGACTACGACGAGCGGCCGACCGACACGGACACCTTGCCGTACCGTGCTCCGAAACTCCTGAGTCCGCCGCAGCCGGCTCTGAGCAGGCAACACCCGGACCCCTCGGCGGGCGCTGTGCTGGTCAGGCGGAGAGGCGGGCACGGCCCTTGCGGCGGCGCGCAGCGACGATCGCGCGGCCGGCGCGAGTGCGCATGCGCAGCCGGAAACCATGCTTACGCGCTCGGCGGCGGTTGTTGGGCTGAAAAGTGCGCTTCACGGTGCATGCTCCGTATCTACGGGGGTCAGTCAGTCATGGACCGACGACCGCCCGGTGCGCGCGCACCACAGCGCACGGCGAATCGGCGCTTCGTCGGACCGATCCACGGTACGCGGAGAGGACCCGCAGGGTCAAACTGGCGCAGCCGTGCGGCCAGGCAGCTGAACGACTACAGGCGGGCACGCGCCCGTAACCGGCCACCGTCGCAGGTGAACCAGCCCAAATCGAAGACGACACGCCGTTGGACGGCGGAAATCCTTGAGAGAGCGGTTGATGAACGCCGCAGTACTTGTTAGCGTCGCCATTTCCACTAAGCAATGCGGCTACTGAGCCTCATCGGGGGGTGTACGCAAGGTTTCCGCAGCTCACAAGAGTCCAACGGGGGTGGTTAGCGCCGCTGCTTCACTTCGTCCACACCTGTGGATGAGTATGTGGACGGCGGTATACCCGACACTGTGCGGGGCAGCCAGCGACTACATCGGGAGTGAGATGTGACGGACGAGCCAACCGGCGACTTCCGGCTCGCATGGGGGGCGGCGCTCGAGTCACTCGAGACCGCTGAGCTGGGCCCGCAACAGCGGGCGTTTCTCGCGCAGGCCCGTCCTGTCACTCTTGTCGAAGGCACCGCGGTAGTCGCGGTTCCCAGCGAATTCGCCCGTATTCAGCTCGAGCAACGTCTTCGCCCAATGCTCGTCGATGCGTTGGCGCGCGTCCTTGGCACCCAGGTCGGCCTGGCGGTCAGCGTTGCTCCTCCGACGGACTCCGATGCCAGCGCGGGTGGTTCAGTGACCACCGAGCGGGACGGCTCGACGCCGCCGGCCACCAGCGCCTCGACCGACGGCTCAACAGACGGCTCGACCGACGGCGAACACGCCGGCGAACCCCTCGAAACCGGCAGCGCCACCGTCACCGCCTTGCGCCCCAGCCTCGCCGACACCCAGGTCGCCGGTGGGCCGATATCGCCGCAGCGTTCCGCCGACGGCATCAGCCGGCGAACCGAGGTGGAGCCACGGCTCAACCCTCGGTACACCTTCGACACCTTCGTCATCGGTTCCAGCAATCGGTTCGCACATGCGGCCGCCGTCGCAGTCGCGGAAGCGCCCGGCAAGGCCTATAACCCGCTGCTCATCTATGGCGAGTCGGGGCTCGGCAAGACGCACCTTTTGCACGCGATCGGCCATTACGCCCGGACGATCTACGCCGGAACCCCGGTGCGTTATGTCAGCTCCGAGGAGTTCACCAACGACTTCATCAACTCGATCCGCGACGACAAAGCCTCGGCCTTCCAGCGCCGGTACCGTGACGTCGACGTCCTGCTGATCGACGACATCCAGTTCCTCGAGGGCAAGATTCAGACGCAGGAAGAGTTCTTCCACACCTTTAACACGTTGCACAACGCGAACAAGCAGATCGTCATCACGTCCGACCGGCCCCCCAAGCAGTTGTCCGCGCTCGAGGACCGACTCCGCAACCGGTTCGAGTGGGGCCTCATCTGCGACGTCCAGCCGCCAGACCTCGAGACCCGGATCGCGATCCTTTCCAAGAAGGCCGCACAAGACCGACTCGATGTACCGCCAGACGTGCTCGAGTACATCGCTAGTCGGATTGCCACGAACATTCGCGAGCTCGAGGGTGCACTGATTCGTGTCACGGCCTTCGCGAGCTTGAACCGGCAGCAGGTCGACCTCGCGCTTGCCGACGTCGTGCTCAAGGATCTCGTACCGACCGACAGCGGCCCCGAGATCACCGACGCGCTCATCATGGCCCAGACCGCGGCCTACTTTGGTCTGACCATCGAAGACCTGCAGGGAAGCAGCCGGAGCAGAGTGCTCGTGACGGCCCGCCAGATCGCCATGTACCTGTGCCGCGAGCTCACCGACTTGTCGCTCCCGAAAATCGGCCAGCAGTTCGGCGGTCGTGATCACACGACCGTGATGCACGCTGAGCGCAAGATCCGCCAGCTGATGGCGGAGCGCCGGAGCGTGTTCAATCAGGTCACCGAACTCACGAACCGAATCAAACAGCAGGCCCGTCAGTGACGGCATTGCTGAAACGACCGACGGCACGGATGATCCATTACACACAGGCTGTGGAGAACTCTGTGGATAGCCCACACAGAGTTTGGGATGTCATCGGGACAGCCGTCCAGCACCCGTGGATTACCTGCCGACGTCCACGGCACTCAACTGCCGAACCCACAGCCGTCGTGTATTGCCGCAGTGCCATTCACCAGAGGCGACAAGACTTATCCACACCTTCCACCGGCCCTATAGATACTCCGAGACCATACTTATCGAACCCATTCGTCCGCTCCACGCTCCGCATCGAACTGTGGATTACCGGCCATAGCTCCGTGTGTCGGAACGTCGTGGAAGGATATGGACGGCTGGCCCTGGGTTCCGCCCAGGCAAGACCCAAGACAAGGACGGTGCCGCTGTGAAGTTCCGGCTCGAGCGTGACGTGCTCGCTGACGCCGTCGCCTGGACGGCGCGGACCCTGCCTAACCGGCCGACTGTTCCGGTCCTGGCAGGGCTGCGTATCGATGCTGCCGAGGGATCCGTCACCTTCTCCTCGTTCGACTACGAAGTTTCTGGCCGTTGCGAGGTGCCCGCCGAAGTTGCCGATCCCGGCACCGCGCTGGTCTCCGGCCGGCTGCTCGCGGACATTGCCCGGGCACTACCCAACCGCACAGTCGATCTGACCTCCGACGGCACCAAAGTGGTCATTACGTGCGGCAGTGCCCGTTTCACCTTGCTCACCTTGCCCATCGATGAGTACCCGGCGTTGCCTGAACTGCCCGAGGCCTCCGGCACGGTCGACGGCGAGGTCTTCGCTGAAGCGGTGTCCCAGGTGGCGGTCGCCGCCGGCCGCGACGACATGCTGCCGACACTCACTGGCATTCGGGTTGAGATCGAGGGTGAGCGAGTTGTTCTCGCCGCGACAGACCGGTACCGGCTGGCCGTCCGCGAGTTCACGTGGCGTCCCGCCCGGCCCGAGGTTTCGGCCATCGCGCTCGTCCCAGCGAGGACGCTTGTCGATGCGGCGAGGACGCTCGCGCCAAGTGGCGAGATAACGCTCGCTCTCGCCGGCACTGACCAGGACAGCCTGCTGGGCCTGGCGGCCGGCGGGCGGCGCACCACGAGCCGGCTGATCGACGGCGAGTGGGTGCCCAACTACCAACGGCTCTTCCCGACCGAGATCGAAACGACGGCCCGAGTCGAAATGTCGGCGTTGATCGAGTCGGTGCGCCGCGTCGCACTCGTCGCTGAGCGCAACACGCCCGTCCAGCTCTCCTTCGATGACGGGCAGGTCGTGCTCGAAGCCGGTAGCGGCGACGACGCTCAGGCCTCGGAGGCCCTGCCGGCCAGTGTCGACGGCCCGGCGATGACGACCGGCTTCAACCCGAGCTACCTGTTGGACGGCCTGCAGGCGGTCAACGCTCCGTTCGCGGTGCTGTCATTTACTGACCCGAAGAAGGCCGCCGTGCTGCAGGGTGCCGAGAGCCTCGAGGCCGAACCGACGAGCGAATACCGCTACTTGGCCATGCCCGTCCGCATCTCCGGCTGACTGGTCTTCCAGCCTCTGCTGGGGTTCGGTGCTGACGCTCCGGTTAGCGTTGGGTACGGAACCCGCCTCGACGAACGCTGCCAGGGAGGAGCTGCGATGGAACTCGGACTCGTCGGACTCGGCCGGATGGGTGGCAACATGCGTGAGCGGCTGCGCCGAGCCGGGCACACCGTCGTGGGATATGCCCGCAACCCAGCCGTGAGGGACGTCGCGAGTCTGGAGGAAATGGCCGACAAGCTGGCCCCGCCCAGAGCCGTCTGGGTGATGGTTCCGCACGGCGACGCAACCAATGAGGTCATCACGCAGCTGGCCAGGTTAATGTCCAAGGGCGACGTCGTTGTCGACGGTGGCAACTCACGCTGGACCGAAGACCAGAAACACGCCGCTCTGCTCGGCGAGCGAGGCATCGGCTACGTCGACTGCGGTGTCTCTGGCGGAGTCTGGGGATTGGAGAACGGATACGGACTGATGGCCGGCGGATCGGCGGAGGACGTGGAACGGCTGATGCCGATCTTTGACGCGCTGAGGCCGGAAGGCCCGCGGGACGAGGGCTTCGTTCACGCCGGCAGAACCGGCGCCGGTCATTACGCGAAGATGGTCCACAACGGCATCGAGTACGGCCTGATGCAGGCGTACGCCGAGGGCTACGAATTGTTACGAGCATCCGGCGTGGTCGACAACGTGCACGGAGCGTTCAAAGCATGGCGGCGCGGGACTGTGGTGCGATCCTGGCTGCTCGATCTGCTCGTCGAGGCGCTGGAGGTCGACCCCGAACTCACCGACCTCGCCGGTTACGTCGAAGACTCCGGCGAGGGACGGTGGACGGTCGAAGAAGCCATCGATAACGCTGTTCCGGCACCGGTCATCACGGCCGCGCTCTTTGCCAGGTTCGGCTCCCGGCAGGAGGACTCGCCGGCCATGAAGGCAGTGGCGGCCCTGCGCCAGCAGTTTGGCGGGCACGCCGTCAAGTCGGCCGACTAACCGTCGCCCAATGTACGTCTCGCACCTGTCGCTCGCCGACTTCCGTTCGTATCCGGCGGTTGAGTTGCCGCTCGAGCCGGGAGTCACGGCTTTCGTCGGCCCGAACGGTCAGGGCAAGACGAACCTGGTGGAGGCGATCGGCTACCTCGCCACTCTCGCCAGCCACCGGGTCGCGCAGGACGCTCCGCTGGTGCGCCTGGGCGCTGGCCGGGCGGTTGTGCGCGGCACCGTGGTGTCGGCCGGGCGCACGGTGCTCGTGGAGGTCGAAATCAATCCCGGCAAGTCCAATCGCGCGCGGATCAACCGGTCACCCGCCCGGGCGGCCAAGGACATCCTCGGCGTACTCCGCACCGTCATGTTTGCGCCCGAGGACCTGTCCCTGGTCAAGGGCGACCCACAGGCCCGCCGCCGGTTCCTGGACGACTTGCTGGTGATCCGAGCTCCTCGTTTCGCGGGTGTCCGTTCCGACTACGAACGAGTGCTCAAGCAGCGCAACGCCCTGCTCAAGTCCGCCGGCGCAGCGATGCGGGCCAGTCGGGGTGGAGCGTCCGACCTGCGCACGCTCGACGTGTGGGACTCACATCTAGCCCGCAGCGGTGCTGAGCTACTTGCCGCTCGGCTCGAACTCGTCGAAGAGCTCCGGCCGCTGGTCGCGAAGGCCTACGACGAGGTAGCCGCCACCGAAGGGGGGCAGGCGAGTGCGGCGGCGCGGCTCGACTACAAGTGCTCGCTCGGGCCGGACGTCGAGTTGACACCCGACCGTGAGCTGCTGTCGGCCGCCCTGCTCGACAGCACCGGCCGCGTGCGTCGCGAAGAGCTCGACCGTGGCATCTCGCTGGTCGGGCCGCACCGTGACGACCTGGTGCTCAGCCTCGGTCCGTTGCCGGCCAAGGGATACGCGAGCCAGGGTGAGTCGTGGTCTTTCGCACTCGCCCTTCGCCTGGCATCGTATGAGCTCCTCCGTGCTGGCGGCGACGACCCGGTGCTGATGTTGGACGACGTGTTCGCCGAGCTGGACGCTCAGCGCCGGACCCGGCTGGCTGAGCTCGTAAGCTCGGCGGAACAGGTTCTGGTCACTGCCGCTGTGCCCGAAGACGTCCCCGAATCGCTGTCCGGTGCGCGCGTCGATGTGATGGCCGGCGAACTCCGGAGGGTGCGATGAGCGAGGCCGAACGTCCTGGCACTGAGCCTCCGCAAGGTCGTAATGCCCCCGAACCGGACTGGGACCCCGATGGGGTCGACCTGGCCCAGTCGCTTGTGGCGCGGGCCAAGTCCTCCCGGCGTTCACGCACCGGTGGACGCTCGGGCTCCAGTAGCCGCCGGGCCACGGGAAGCGGTCAGCGGTACAGAGAAGGAGCCGGCTGGAGTGGCCCAGCCGACGATGATCGCGATCCGCAGGCGCTGGACGCGGCGGTGGAGCGACTGGTCGGCGAGCACGGCTGGGGTGAAGACCTGGCAGTGCACGGCGTCGTGGCACGGTGGGATCAGATCGTCGGCGCCGACGTCGCCGCGCACGTGCGTCCGGAGAGGTATGCCGACACGGTCCTGACGGTGCGCGCTGACTCCACGGCATGGGCGACCCAGGTACGGCTGCTGGCTCCGACCATCGTCCGGCGCCTCAACGAGGAGATCGGAGACGGTGTGGTGTCGAAGGTGGCTGTCCTCGGACCGCACGCGCCCAGCTGGCGCAAGGGTCCGCGCTCGGTTCCCGGCCGTGGACCTCGTGACACCTACGGCTGAGCCAACTTGGTGTTGATCAATGAAGGGTCCGCTCAGATACCGAGGAACACGCCCCAGTACGTCACGATCAGCAGGAACAGGATCGTGCCTCCAACCGCGCCGGTAACGGCGATCGTCTCCACCCGGGTGAGGCCGCGCCGGGCCGTGGCGACACCAGTGTCAGTCACGTGCAAGTCATCCAGTCGTCGCCAGCTATCGCTGTACCAGAGGCTCACCAACGCCATGACCGCCCCGGCGGTGACGATCCACACGAGTGCCCAGACTCCGTACGTGAGCAAAGGGCTCGTCGAGTGGTTCAGCGCCAGGTGTGACAGCCCGACGAAGTAGGCGACCAGCCCGCCCAGGCTGGCCAGGCCCAGCACCCGCACCCAGCGCAGCCTCCGCCGCAGCCGCCGCGACATGCGTGCGCGGCCTCGGCCGCGGCGAACCAAGCTGATCAGGGTTGCAGTGGGACCGGCGAGGTAGCCCACGGCAGCGAGCGTCAGCACGACAAGATGGGCGTAACCCGTGGCATACCACCGAGGACGGGGCGCCGCCTCCGCTGACAGTGTCTGTTCTGGCTCGCCGCCGGAGATGCTCGGCAAGTCGATCGAATCGCGATCAGTGATCCACCGCGCGAGGGTGTCGAGATACCCCGGAGCGAACGCTCCGGTGACGTCGCCCATTCGGATACCGTGTTGCGCTCCTGCGAAGTACCGGACAATCACGTCGCCCGGGGCTGACTCAAGAACCAACCGCGCACCTTCGATGGTGGGCACGGCGGGATCCTCTGTCCCGTAGACCATGAGGATCGGTTGGTCAACCCTCCTGATCCAGCGCAGTACGTCGAATGTCGCGTACTCCAGCAGGTTCGGCAGGCTGAGGGCGGTACCGATGCCCTTGGCGACGGCCCGGTTGACTGGCTCTGGCACGTCGAGGCCTTCGAGGGCCATCAGCGTGGCGTATGTCGCCTGCTGCGCGGGCGCCACGATGGGCGCAGAAACCATGATCAGGAACGCGATGTCGGGATCTTCGACGGCGGCAACCGGCGCTACCCAGGTACCCTCGCTCTCGGCGAAGAGCCCTATCTGGTCTGGGTCGACGTCCGGGCGGTCACGCAGGACGTCGACTCCGGCGCGGACATCTTCAGCCATCTGTTCGTAGTCGCGGTGCCAGGCGGAGTAGTTGGCCGTGCGCTTGTCCAAGACGAGGGCAACGATTCCGGCGCGCGCCAGGTGGTCGGCTTGTTCTTCGAACTCCGAGCGATCCTTCGTCCCGGCGCCATGTACGAAGAGCACGGCAGGATGCCGCCCGCTCGACAATGGCGTGTGTACCAGCCCATGGACGGTCTCACCGCCGATTTCGACGGTGATCTGCTCTCGCTCGATTTCGTGGTGCTCCGCTGGGCCGGCGACCAGTGGGGCGGCGGCGACGTCGGTGAACTCGGCCGGAACGGTGAATTCCACCGGCCGCCAGCTCGTTTCCATGACGTTGCCGGCCACCCCGAGACCCAGGATGGCCACCAGCGTCATGCTCATCAGTCGCCACATTGCGGTTCAAGAATAGGGTCCGGTCCACCCGAAACCACCATCGAATCGCCTACCGAAATGATCACACTGGGGGCCTTTGGTCGTTGTTGCCGGCGCCACAGTTCTGGTGCGGTCGGACAAATCTCGTGAGGGTTCGCCAGCAGGTGGTGAGCCATGGTGACGCCATCAACCCGGGTAGGGGGAATCACAACCGAGTAGTACGCGCCGCAGAGGCGTCTTCACGGGCCGCTGAATGCAGGTCTGCGGCCGGTTTAGGGGTAGAATTGAGATATCATCCAGGCCGCTCCGGCCCTCAGCGGGCGTCCAGTGTCCCGCCCGGGCAGGGCGGCCTGACCCCTGGCAGGAGGTCCCTAACCCGTGACTCAGTCGGATATCCAGGCCGTGCCTGGAGCAGACGAGCTCGACGGTTCCTACAACGCTAGCGCGATTACCGTTCTCGAAGGTCTCGAGGCAGTCCGCAAGCGTCCCGGCATGTATATCGGGTCGACCGGTGAGCGTGGCCTGCACCACCTCGTCTCTGAGGTCGTAGACAACTCGGTCGACGAGGCGCTGGCCGGTCACGCCGACCGGATCGACGTTGTACTGCTCCCGGATGGCGGAGTGCGGGTGTCTGACAACGGCCGCGGTATCCCCGTGGACGAGCACCCTGTCGAGAAGCGGCCCGCGCTGGAGGTCGTGATGACCGTGCTGCACGCCGGAGGCAAGTTCGGCGGCGGTGGTTACAAGGTCTCCGGTGGACTGCACGGCGTCGGCGTGTCCGTCGTCAATGCGCTGTCGCGGCGGGTCGAGGTCGAGGTTTCCCGTGACGGCTACGGCTGGTGGCAGTCCTACACGTACGGCGTGCCCAACGAGCCCATCCAGCGTGGTGAGCCGACCGACGAAACAGGAACCATCACCACGTTCTGGGCCAGCGACGAGATCTTCGAGACCACCGAGTACGACTTCGAGACACTCTCCACCCGGTTCCGTGAGATGGCCTTCCTCAACAAGGGCCTGCTCATCACGCTGCGCGACGAGCGTCCGAAGAGCATGGACGAGGGTGCGGACGAGGACGTGGAGTCCGAGGAGTCGGCCGGTCCGCGCGAGGTGCGCTACAAGTACGAGAACGGCCTGGTCGACTACGTCGCTCACCTGAACCGCGGCAAGGACTCGATTCACCCAACGACGATCTCGTTCGAGGCCGAGTCCAACGGTGAGCAGACTCAGGCGATGAGCCTCGAGGTGGCGATGCAGTGGAACGCCGGCTTCACCGAATCGGTGCACACCTTCGCGAACACCATCAACACGCACGAGGGGGGGACTCACGAGGAGGGCTTTCGAGCGGCCCTGACGTTCCTGGTGAACAAGTTCGCCCGCGACTGGGGTGTGCTGAAGGAAAAGGACCCCAACCTCACTGGTGAGGACGTCCGAGAAGGCCTCACCGCCATCGTCAGTATCAAGATTGCCGAGCCGCAGTTCGAAGGTCAGACCAAGACCAAGCTGGGCAACACCGAGGCCAAGAGCTTCGTCCAGCGGGTCGTCAACGAGCAGCTGGGTGCGTGGTTCGAACAGAACCCGTCCGAGGGCAAGCTGATCGCACGCAAGGCGCAGGCGGCCGCCGTGGCCCGGTTGGCGGCGCGCAAGGCACGCGACGCTGCGCGCAGCCGCAAGGGTCTGCTCGGCGGCGCCGGGTTGCCCGGCAAGCTGGCCGACTGCCAGTCGACGAATCCGGACGAGTGCGAACTGTTCATCGTCGAGGGCGACTCCGCGGGCGGCCCGGCCAAGCAGGGACGCGACTCGCGGGTGCAGGCGATCCTGCCGATCCGGGGCAAGATCCTCAACGTCGAGAAGGCCCGTATCGATCGCATTCTGCAGAACCAGGAAGTGCAGGCAATTATCAGCGCGGTCGGCACCGGCATCCACGAGGAGTTCGATCTCAACCGGTTGCGCTACAACAAGATCGTG
>DASTNZ010000225.1:0-3599 GCA_035762665.1 Jiangellaceae bacterium
GAGCGGGGTCACCAGAGTGATAGCGCACATCCAGTCGGGGCCGGCGAGCAGGTTGTAGGCATACCAGTGCTCGACCTTGCCGTCGGTCTCGATGTCGTACTCGGAGCGCACTAGGTCGGTCCCGCCGACCGTGAGGACCTCCACCACGGCGTTGTCGTACTGCCGCAGATGGCCGGCCCTCATGGCCTCGAGCTGCTCGATGGTTGTGACGCCGCGCAGCGTGTCACACGACGCGATCAGATGAGCCTCCCAAAGCTGAGGGATCTCGGCGCCGATTCGATCCAGGAATGCGATTCCGCCCCTCTGGCGCACCTCGTCGCCGAGATCCTCCCGCTGAACCCAGTCGTCGGGCACAGCGAATCGAATGCCCGTCTCGTCACCACCCGCCCAGGTGTACCCGTCGGGTAGGTTCGCAGCATTGCGTGGTGTGCCGGTGCTCGGAATTGAGGCAGCCGGCTCGTCCCGCGATACGGAGGCCGCCGTGTCACAGCTTCCGAGCAGCGCCGCAGTCACGAATAGCGCCGCAACGTAGCGAAATCCGCCCAAAACCACATCACCCTCCGGCGCCGGTTCTTCCCGAAGTCTTCACATCCGTCGCCATCAGAGCCAGAGTCGCCATTCCGATCGCGACACGACCGTGACTCATGCTGATCAACGCACGATTGAGCGGGTGAGGGCCACAGCGGACGCGCTGCACCCGAGTACGGGTGTTCCGTGGGCCAATGGATAGGTCAAGAACAGAACCTGACCGCCGTGAACCACAACCTGCCACCGACGGATCTCCAAGGTCACCGCCCGGGCTCAACACACGGCAAGCGTTGGTCATCGCCGAACCGGGCACGTCCACACATCGGTAGAGGAACCCGCGCAGCGGATGTGCCAATGTTCGCCTGAGTAAGCGGGCTCGCACCCGCACGGGGTCAGATGAGTGCACTCTTCCGCACGCAGGTGTCCTTGTGAGGAGGATTATGGGTCGAGCCACCGGGGCGGGACGTGCTTTGTGAGCCAGACTCCGTTGGCGGCCTGGTAGAAGGTGAATCCGTGCCGGTGCATGCCGGCGGCATCGACGATCAGGACGGTCGGGCGGCCCCGCCGGGCGCCGACGGCCGCGGCGGTGTGCGGGTCGGCCGAGAGGTGGACATGGGTTCGGCTGCGGGGTTGGAGTCCTTCCTGGCGGATGCGGGCGAGGTAGCGTTCGACGGTGCCGTGGTAGAGCAGTGGTGGGGGTGCTACGGGTGGCAGGTGCAGGTCGACCTGAATCGAGTGGCCTTGGGCGGCCCGGATCCGGTCGTTCCGGATCTCGAATCGTTGCTTGTTGGTGCCGGCGGCAAGCTGGTTGATCATGTCGCGGGTGATCGGTCGGCCGTGTTCGGCCAGCGCCGCAAGGAGGGTCTCGATGGCGATCCAGCCGCCCTCGTCGAGATTGACGCCGATGGTGTCGGGGCGGTGGCGCAGCACGTACGAAAGGAACCGGCTCGCTGCAATGATGTTGGTGGTCATGGCTGCCGGAACTGGTCGAGCACGGGGCGGACCACGGCGTGACGCTGCGGGCGCCAGGTGGCCCAGTACCGCACCGTCGGTAGGTCGGTGATGGGTATTCCGCGCAACCCGGTCGGGAGTTGGACGCACCCGTTGACGATGGTGGCGCCGATACCCAGCCCGACCAGGTGTACGAGCAGGTCCCACCCATCGACTTCGGCGGCGACGTGCCAGGACACTCCCGCGTCGAGTAGCGCGCGATCTACCGCGCGGCGGTGCGCCCGACCGGCGGGCGGAACCACGAGATCCAACCCGTCCAGATCACCAAGCTGCACAGTCTCGTGCGCGGCCAAGCGGTGCTCGGAACTGATCACGAGCATCTGAGGGTATGAGGCGATCTCCACCATCCCAAGATGCGACGGCGGCGGGTCGTAGGCAAGAACGGCCACATCGGCGCGGCCGGCCGATAAGGCGGACAGGGCTCCGTCCCGGCCAGCTGTGATCAGCCTTATCTTGTGGCCCTGCCGGCCAAGTTGACTGATCGCGTCCGCGATCACCCAGCGAATAGTGCCGCGCCCGGCCGCGATAGTCAGCGTCGGCGGGGCGGTGCCAAGCTCGCGCAGGATCTCGTCCACTCGCCGCCGGGTGTCCAGCGCGAAGGCGGCCAGCTGCTCGCCAGAGGTGGTCAGGTGCAGCCGTCGCCCGTCCCGTTCGTACAGCTCGGTGCCGAGCGCAGCCGCCAGTTTTTTGATCTTCACGTGTAGCGAAGGCTGACTGATGTGCAGCGAGGCCGCGGCTGCGGTGAAGTTTCGATGCTCGGCGAACACCGCAAACGACCGCAACGCATCGGCTTCCAGAAGGTCTCGCTCAGCCATAGTCCATAACTATAGAACCAACTCCGATCAATAGTTCCCGTGCCACGTAAGGGGTAGCACTCTAGCGATATGACATCGAACATCGCGCCGCGCGAACCACGTCTCGGGATCGATATCGGCCGAGTCATCATCAACGGCACCGCGCACCCCGGAGGCGGTGACACCGCCTTTTTCACCGGGGACGAGGGCACGATGCTGGCGACTCCCGAGATGTCCGGCGCCGTCCAGGCCATCGCCCGCCTGGTCGGCCACTTTCACGGAAGGGTGTGGTTGATCTCCAAGTGCGGCCCACGAACCCAGAACCGAACCGAAAGGTGGCTTGCCGGCCACGATTTCTACCGACGCACCGGGCTGCGTCCCGGCCATGTCAAGTTCTGCCGCACCCGCGCCGACAAGCGAACCTACTGCGAACAGCTGAACCTCACCCACTTCGTTGACGACCATCCAGAAGTCCACGCCGCGATCCGCGGCGTCGTGAGGCACCAGTACTTCTTCGGGCCCCAACGAACACCCGTGCCCAGCTACGGGATACACACCCCAACCTGGGCCGACGTCGAGCGAAACATCGAACGGACCCTCCGCGAACACGCCGCCACTGACGAATCCCTCAAAGGCCCGTCGTGAAGCCGTCCAGCCACACCCAACCAAGCGAATCGCGGCAGATCCGGACGTTTGCGGAACCATAGTGTCGGTGGTCGATGAAATAGTTGGGCTCGTCGAAGTGGTGGGTGCCTGGCTGTAGTCGGTCTCGTGCCCGCCCGCGCACTCACGGTCGACGCAAGGACCGAGGCGAGGAGTGACTGGACATGACCGGGGTCCACGACGTGACACCCGCGGTGCGTCTCAGGATTGTCGAAGATCGGGATCTCGACGTGTTCTTTGACCATCAGGCGGATCCGCAGGCGGTCGAGATGGCGGCGTTTCCGGCTCGCGACAAGGATCAGTTCGCGGCGCACTGGGCGAAGGTCCGCGCCGACGACACAAAGGTTGTGCGCACCATCGTTGCCGATGGCATGGTGGCGGGCAACATCGGCAGCTGGCAGGAGAACGGGCAGCAACTACTCGGCTACTGGGTCGGACGCGAGTATTGGGGCCGCGGCGTCGCGACACAGGCGCTCGCCCTGCTCGTGGACGAGGTGTCGATCCGGCCGCTGTACGCCCATGTCGCGGTGCACAACGTCGGCTCGATCCGCGTCCTGGAAAAGTGTGGCTTTCGGCGCGATCGCGTGCAGGAGGCAAAGGCGC
>DASTNZ010000226.1:0-3064 GCA_035762665.1 Jiangellaceae bacterium
GAGTTGATGATGATGTGGGCGTCGGTCAAGACGAAGATGGCCACGGCCTACTCCTCTTCCTTCGTTGGCTCGTCGGCCACGGCTTCCGGTTCCTCTTCCGGCTCGACGTCATCCGGTTCGTCGTCGTCCGGCTCTTCGTCCTGCTCGGCCTCTTCGGGTTCGTCGTCGACGCGCTCGATGTGGCCGGCGTCGGTCAGCATGGCCTCGATCTCGACCAGCATCGTGGCGACGAACGTGTTGTCCTTCGGCAGCTCATAGTTGTCGCTGAGCACCCGGTACCGACGCGGCACCAGTTCGAGGAGCCCGGAGTCGAGCCAGTCGCGCTCTTGCGCCGGCGTGAACTCGGCCTCGAACACGCCTTCCTCGAACATGGCCACGGCCTGCGGAGTGAGCGCGCGGTATGTGTTCACGGCGCCTGCAACTTGAACGCGCCGACGGTCAGGTTGGTCACCGCGTCATAGGTGATGGTCACCATTCCGGTTGTCGAGTCCTTGTACAGCCCGGCGGCCAGCGGGCCGATCATCTTGTCCCCGGTCGTCGCTGGAACCGTCACCGACGTGTTGGTGTAAACGACACCGGGGTACGTCGAAGCACCGGACGGGATGGCCAGCGTCACGATCCGGGCGGCGGCGTTAGTGTTCTTGTAGTGCAGGAACATGTCGTCGCCCACCTCGCACGCGTCGCCACCACCAGCGGCGGCGGCGTACGTGGGTGTGAGTCCCGTACGCACGATGATTTGGGTTGTCAGAGTCGCCAAAACTCACACTCCCGATGCCATGACGCGGACGTTGATCACGCCGCCGAAGTAGTTGATGAGGCCGACTTCCTGTAGGCCCTGCGAGTTGAAGTCGTCGACGTACAGGTCCTGGACGATGCCGCCGAGCGTCTTGTCGAGCTCCAGTGCGGCGCGGATCGAGTTGTCACCGGTCTGGCCGACGTAGCCGGCGAGCTTGTGCTGTCCGGCCCGATCCAGCGACGAGCTCACGAGAACCGCGATGCGGAACGGCAGCGTGTAGGTACCGCGCCCGAAGGTCTTCCGGTACTCGAACGAAGGCACAAGCGGGAACGCGCACGGCGGGTTGATGCTGCCGGAGGCGTAGTTGGCGGCCCGGAAGTCGGGGATGGTGTCGAGCGCGGTCTCGAAGCCGGTCATGATCTGCTCGATCGTCGGCGCCACTCAGGCCACCAGAACCGGGTACTTCTCGTAGGGACGCAGCAGCTTCGCCGCCTTCGGGTTGTCCCGCACCCGCACTGCGCCGAACTCACCGAAGCCGGCCACGCCGAACGGGGCGTCTTTGAGCTTCAGGGTCTCGGCGGCGATGATCAGGCACGCCTGCTTCACGTTGCTCGGGATCTGCGGCCACCCGAACACCCCGACGATCTCCACCCGGTCATCGCGGGCCAGGGTCGAGTAGGACGTCGGGAAGGTGTACGAGCCGATCGCCTTGATGGACGTGTACGGGCGGGGCTCGGCGTGCTGGGTCAGGGCGTTGTACGGCAGCAGTTGGTAGTCGGTGGTTGCCCAGGTGGTCTCGAAGACCCCGTCGCCGTCGGTGTCCGTCTTGAGCGTGGTGATCGAGACGATGTCGTTGTGCGACGGCATCGAGCAGCAGTACGCCGAGTCGGGGACGAACGTGCGGGTGGAGGTGCCGCGCCAGAAGTGCCGGTCGCAGTGGTCGTCGATCTCGCGGCTCGCACTCTCGATGGCGAGCTTCATCTCGAAGTCGTCGACCGTGTCCGTCGAAGCAAGGCCGAACCGGCTCTTGAGTTCCTCAATCGAGCAGTACAGCTTCTGTAGCTCGGTGTTGAAGACGGTCCACGTACCGGCGGTGACATCGGATGCGGCGCCGGTGCCGGTCCACACGTACTGCCAGGTTCCATCGGCCGTGCAGGCGATGTCTTTGGTGTAGACGCCGGTGCCGGACTTGGTGATCTCGGCGAGCGCGTAGGTGTAGGTGGTCGCCACCCCGGCGGGTGTGGTGACGGTGAGGCTAACCGTGGTCGGGTCGGTCGGCGTGCCGCTGACGCTGAACGTGTTCGTGAGGGTCGCCAGCTCGTTCGCGGACTCGTAGAACACCGTCGCGCCCATGCTCACCTACCCATCGGAGACAGCCGGAGCGGATGAGGCGGCAGCGGTAACCAGCGCGGACGAGGTCCGACCGGCAGCCACGGCCGGAGCCGAGGTTCGGCCGGCGGTTACGGACGCGACGGATAGCGCATTGGCGGGCGGGATATCCGCGATCACCACGGACGCGGAATCAGTGAGGCCGGTGTCGTCGGTGCGGACCGTGGTGAAGCTCTGCCCGAACGTGTCCGTCAGGCCGGTCAGGTCGGCGAACACCAACTCGACCCGCTGGACCAGAGAGTCGGTCAGCCCGACGCTGTCGGTCTGGTCGAGCAGCCTGGCGGACACCACGTCGGCCGTGTCGGTCAGCCCTGCCGAGTCGGTGCGGACGGTCGAAAGCGTCTTCTCGGTGGCGTCCGTCAGGCCTGCGCTGTCGGTGACCGCCTGCGCGACGGACTTCGCCGCGGAGTCGGTAAGGCCGGCGTCGTCGGTCTGGGCGATGAGCTTGCTCAGCTCGACCGTGGTCGTGTCGGTCAACCCGGCCGAGTCGGTCTGGTCCTTGCTGAACTGCGCGCCCGGAGTATCCGTCAGCCCGGCGGAGTCCGTCTGGGCCTGGCCGATCGCCTTCTCAACGGTGTCGGTGAGCCCGGCCGAGTCGGTTTCGGTGACGTCCTTGACGAGTTGGACGGTGCTGGCGTCGGTAAGGCCGGCGTCGTCGGTCTGGGCCGTGGCCAGCTCGAACGCGGTGGTATCGGTCAGACCTGCCGAGTCGGTCTGGTCGATGGTGTGGTCGGTTGCGCTCGGGACGGCGACGGCAACGATCTGGGGCTTGCCCCGCAGCCGTGCGCGTTCCCGGGTAACCGGGTGGCGGACGAGGTTGCTCACCGGTGCCTGGCCATCACCAGCGAGGGCAGTTCGACGGCGGCGGCAGCGGCGTTGATGATGAACTGCCGGCCGGCGCCGGCCTGCGCGGTACCGGTCGTGGTCGTGGTCTTCGAC
>DASTNZ010000227.1:0-56442 GCA_035762665.1 Jiangellaceae bacterium
GAAGAACAGTTCGGTCGCGGGTGGGTTCTTCGTGGCCGAGCTTTTCGGCGTCGCGCGTCGGCTCGCCAACGCCAACCCGGCCGACGTGATAGCCGTGCTGATCGGGGTCGGTGTGTGCTACCTGGCCATCACCATTCCGGCTGGAATCCTCGCCGGGTACGTCGAGCGGAAGGTGGTGTTCGCACGATGACCGCCGTTCTGTACGACTACCCGGGCCCACGGGCCCGACGACGGACGCTGATCTACTCGCTCATCGGGACAGTAATCATCCTCGCGCTGTTGTTCCTCGCGTATCGCCAACTCGACTCGCGCGGCCAATGGGATGCTGAGCGCTGGCAAGTCTTCTGGGATCCACCGAAGGGTCAGACCGCTGCCGACGTCTGGAGCTCGCTTCTTGTCACAGGTGTTGGCGCCACGTTGCAGGCGGCAGGAATTGCCGCCATCCTCGCGCTCGCCGGGGGTCTCGTGCTCGCCATCGCTCGCAGGTCTCACACCTGGGCCGTGCGGGTGCCGACCGCCGCTGTCGTCGAGTTCTTCCGGGGCATCCCGGTCGTCTTGCTGATGTTCTTCGGCGTCGTAGCGCTCGGCCTACCGATCTTTTGGGGCGTCGTGTTCGGCCTGACCATCTACAACGCTGCCGTCATGGCCGAGATTCTTCGGGCCGGCCTCGTATCGCTGCCCATAGGGCAGACCGAGGCTGCCTACGCAGTTGGACTCACGCGGACGCAGACGCTCTTCACGATCCTGCTGCCGCAGGCGGTCCGCCGCATGCTGCCATCGCTGATAAGCCAGCTTGTGGTCCTGCTGAAGGACACCTCACTGGGGTTCATCATCGGGTACGCCGAGCTGCTGCGAAGGGTCCAGACCAACACGCAGTTCTTCGGCCAGCGCTACTGGTTCCAGTTCTTCGTCGTCGGTGCTGCGATCTACATTGCGATCAACTTCAGCCTTTCGCGCCTGGCCGTGTGGCTGGAACGTCGCGGAAGCCCGAAGGCAGCCGGTGGGGTCGCCAAGGCTGCAGAGCCGGTCGGCGGCCAGGTCAGCGGCGTGGAGGCGGCACCCTAACCCGGAGGCCGGCCTGATATCGACCCACCCCGTACGACTCGCCACCGGCGCGACAACCACACGCCCGTCAGCGTGGTGTCCGATGTGCCAGAATTCCGCGGTGCGCGTGCGATGGATCGGCGGCCTGCTTTTGACTCTGGCAGTGGGACTCAGTGGCTGTGTTTCGGAGGACGATCCCAATCTGCTCGACGTCGACGCCACCGACTTTGCGCCGCATACCACGCCGGCCCGACTTGCGGCGGCAGGGACAGTCACGATCGGCGTCACGGGGAACGACCTGGACGAGGACAACGTTCCGGCGGGCTTCGAGGCCGAACTGGGCAAGATGATCGCCGGTGCCCTTGGCGTTGCCGATCACGAGATCAGCTGGGTGCAGACGGACGCGCTGAATCACGAACGGCTTATCGAAGACGGCCACGTCGACATGGTCATCGCCGCGATGCCGGTGTCGGACCGGAGTTTGGAGATCGTCGACTTCGCGGGTCCCTACTACGTCGGGCGGATCGCGACGCTGTCTGCCTCCACCGAGACCGCAGCCGAGCAAGTCTGCGCCACCGCCGAGATCGGACATCTGGTCACCTCCCCGGACGTCGTTGGGACCGTCGGGGAGTGCCTGGATGCGCTTCGGGGCGGATCCGTCGACGCGGTCCTGGCGCCTGACCTGGTGCTCGCTGCCGAGACGACCTCACACCTCACTGTGGGTGACGCTGACCTCGGCTCGGTGAGCTACGGCGTTGGGATGGTCAAGGGAGACGACGCTCTCCGCTCATTTGTCGAGGAGGTGCTCGCCACGATCGCCAAGGACGGCCGGTGGGCTGCGGCGTGGGCATCGACGCTCGAGCCAGTCCTCGGCCCGGCCGAACCGCCGCCGCTCGACCGCGACTGACTCGGGGAACGTGATCGAACGTCAGCGGGCGAATTCGGTGGCCCTGGATTCGCGGACCACCGTGATCCGGATCTGGCCGGGATAGGTGAGCTCTTCCTCGACCTGCTTGGCGATGTCACGGGCCAGCACGCCCGCAGCCAGGTCGTCCACCACGTCCGGCAGCACCATGACTCTGATCTCCCGGCCGGCCTGCATGGCGAATACCTTCTCGACGCCCTCGTGGTTCTTGGCGATCTCCTCGAGGCGTTCGAGCCGCTTGACGTAAGCCTCCAGCGACTCGCGCCGAGCACCCGGCCGGCCGCCCGAGATGGCGTCCGCCGCTTGCGTCAGCACCGCCTCGATGGTGCGCACCTCGACCTCGTTATGGTGCGCCTCGATGGCGTGCACGACGTCCTCGTGCTCGCCATACCGGCGGGCGATCTCGGCGCCGATGATGGCGTGGCTGCCTTCGACCTCATGCGTGAGCGCTTTGCCGATGTCATGAAGAAGTGCACATCGCTTGACCAGAGGCACGTTCATGCCGAGCTCGGCGGCCATCATTCCGGCGATGTGCGCTGACTCGACCAGATGCTTCAGCACGTTCTGGCCGTAGGACGTTCGATATCGAAGCCGGCCCAGCAGCGCCACCAGGTCCGGATGGAAATCAGCGAGACCGACATCTACGAGAGCGTCCTCTCCCGCCCGTACGCAGAGGCGCTCGACCTCGGCCTTGCTGAGCTCGTACTGCTCCTCGATGCGGTGGGGATGGATCCGACCATCTAGCACGAGTTCCTCCAGGGTGAGCCGCGCTACCTCGCGGCGGACCGGGTCGAAACAGGACAGCAGCACCGCCTCCGGTGTGTCGTCAATGATCAGGTTGACGCCTGTGACCTGCTCGAAGGCCCTGATGTTCCGGCCTTCGCGCCCGATGATCCGGCCCTTCATCTCGTCCGCCGGCAGGTGCAGCACGGAGACCACGGACTCGGCGGTCTGCTCAGAGGCGAGCCGCTGGATGGCCAATGTGATGATCTCGCGAGCGCGCGCGTCACCCTGCTCCTGAGCCTCGCGTTCGATATCGCGAACGAGCATCACGGCTTCGCGTTTGGCTTGGGCCTCGACCGCCGCAATGAGTTCAGCCTTGGCCTGCTCCGCAGTCAATTCGGCCGTCCGCTCCAGAATCTCTCTGCGCTGCGTCTCGAGTTGGTCCAGTTCCCTCGACTGTTGTTCGAGCTGAGCCTCACGCTGAGCCAGCGCGAAAATTCGCTCACCGTGCACCCGCTCGTCGCTGTCCAGCCGCTCCTCGCGCTCGCTCAACCTGTTCTCGCGGCGCTCGAGGTCCAACCGAAGTTCCTTGAGGTCGTCACGCATTGCCCTGATGTCGGTATCGGCCTCGTCCCTCATGGTCTTGGCGTGATCGACCAGCTGTGCGGCCTGCTGGCGCAGCCGCTCGGCTTCCTCCCGGGCTTGGCTGCGCACCTCATCGGCTTCTCGCCGCGCCTCAGCCAGCAAAGCGTCCGCCGCCTGGCGCATCGCGCCGGGGCGGCGGAGCAGAATCCATGCGACCACACCGAGACCAGCCGCTACCAGAACGAGGCCGACGACCAGGAATCCAGCTTGGATTGCGCTATCCATCGGTCGGCTCCTCTATGTCGTCGCCCGCACGCGGACGTCTCATCACTGCGTCCGTTACCGCGTGCCGCGGCGACACCTCGAGGGCACCGCGCCGGTAGGCCACCGCACCTCTCCAGCCCTATCCTGCGTCGAGCCTCATGGCCGGAGTACCTGCGTAGGCAAAAGCCGCCCGCACGGTGTGCGGGCAGCCACGCCGACGCGGGTAGGCGTCAGCTCCGGCCCGGCCAGTAGCCAGGACCTGATGTCACGTACCGGTCGGTGACCGGAGTAGTTGCGGGGTTTGTTCCGTGTGTCGTGTTGTATGCGGATCCGCGGTAGCGGATGTACTTCCTGACCATTGAGGCTACGAGGGCGGCCCACTCAGGGTCAAGACATCAGCGTTACAAAATTGAGACCTTTCACACGGGTCACCACCTGCCGTCCGGCGGAAGTTCGTCCTCGCCGACCCCTTGACGCTCGAGTGCTTCACGCACAACCCGGAAGGCCAGGCCCGCTGGGTAGCCCTTGCGTGCGAGCATCCCTGCGAGGCGCCGAGTACGCGTGGCGGCGTCCAGGCCCTGCATCAATCGCAACTTGCGCTCCACAAGAGCCCGAGCCATCGCTTCCTCCTGCTCCGGCGTAAGCTCTGCCACCGCGTCGTCCACGAGCGCTGAGTCGATGCCCCTGCGCCGGAGTTCATGCGCGAGTGCCTTCTTCGCCAGGCCTCGACCGGCATGGCGGGATTCAATCCACATCCGGGCGAACATCGCGTCGTCGATCAGGCCGACATCATCGAACCGATCAAGAACCCGATCACGGATCTGGGTAGGCACACCGCGGCGGGCCATCGCATCGTCCAGCTGTGCACGAGTCTGCGGAGCCACGGCGAGCTTGCGCAGCGCGATGGCGCGGGCCACGCTCTCGAGATCTGCGTCCGGCTCAGCTGTCCGAGAGTCCGGCGGAGTATCGCCGGAACCCGGACCGGCCCACGAACCGCCGGCCCGGTGCCGCTTGCGTCCGCTCACGATCGACGTGCCTTCCGGGCGCTACGACGGGCTGCCTCGTCGTAGCGCAGAATTCGCCGCTGTTCAGAAGTCGACTGGCGGCTCAGCGACTGGATCATCCACCCGAGGGCCGACGCCGAGCTTCTCCTTGATCCTCTTCTCGATCTCATCGGCAAGGTCCGGGTTGTCCTTGAGAAACTTCCGGGCGTTCTCCTTACCCTGCCCGAGCTGATCACCCTCATAGGTGTACCAGGCGCCGGACTTGCGCACGAAGCCCTGCTCGACGCCCATATCGATCAGACCGCCTTCGCGGCTGATGCCCTCGCCGTAAAGAATGTCGAACTCGGCTTGCCGAAAAGGCCGGCCCACCTTGTTCTTCACCACCTTGACCCGGGTGCGGTTGCCGACCGCCTCGGTGCCGTCCTTCAGCGTCTCGATACGCCGGACGTCGAGGCGGACCGACGCGTAGAACTTCAACGCCTTACCACCCGTAGTCGTCTCCGGCGAGCCGAACATGACGCCCACCTTCTCCCGGAGCTGGTTGATGAAGATCGCAGTAGTCCGGGACTGGTTGATCGCGCCGGTGAGCTTGCGCAGCGCCTGGCTCATCAGCCTGGCCTGCAACCCCACGTGGCTGTCGCCCATCTCGCCTTCGATCTCGGCCTTGGGGACGAGTGCGGCCACCGAGTCGATCACCACGACGTCGATCGCACCCGAGCGAATCAGTGTGTCGGCGATCTCGAGGGCCTGCTCACCCGTGTCGGGCTGGGACACCAGCAGGTTGCTGAGATCAACCCCGATCGCTTCGGCGTAGATGGGGTCGAGGGCGTGCTCGGCGTCGATGAACGCCGCGGTGCCGCCCGCCTTCTGCGCATGTGCGACGGCGTGCAGGGCGAGCGTGCTCTTACCACTCGCCTCCGGGCCGTAGATCTCCACGATCCGACCGCGCGGGAGCCCACCGACACCCAGCGCCACGTCCAGCGCGATCGACCCGGTGGGGATCACCTCAACCGGCATGCGCGACTCGTCGCCGAGGCGCATGACCGAACCTTTGCCATGAGCTCGCTCGATCTGGGCGAGCGCAGTCTCAAGGGCCTTCTCGCGGTCTGCGGGAGCTGCCATGGATACCACCTGGGGTTTGTGGGCCGCGGCACGGGCCCTGGGGACGTCTTGTTTTGTCACTCGAGGACGCTACGCGCTGTCACTGACAGAGTTCGAGGGACCGGCCCCTGCCTGTGGACAACTTCGATCGCTTTCTCTTGATGTGGATAGTAGAACGAACGAACGTTCGAACTACGCCGCGACACGCCGAACTCGCGATGCCCGCGAGGCCGTCACCGCCACCCCGGCGAGAATCGCCGCGGCGAGTACGGATGCGCCCGCGTTGAGCACGCCGTACCCGAGTCGGCCAACGACGAGGCCGGCCACGGCACCACCACCGGCCGCCGCAAGCCCCATGAGCAGGTCGGACGAGCCCTGAACGACCGGGCGCTCTTCGAGCGCCACCGACTCGGACAGCAGAGTCGAGCCGGCCACCAGGCAGGCCGACCAGCCCAGCCCGAGCAGGAACAGGCCGGCCGTCAATCCAGCCGAGTGACCTTCAGGCGCGGTGCCGGCCAGGGCGACCGAGACGAGCAGCACAATCCCGCCCAAGGCGATCACCGGCAGCCGCCCCACTCGGTCGGCCAGCCAGCCCATCACCGGCGAGAAGGCGAACATGCCAGCGACGTGAATGCTGATCACGAGCCCGATCACCGTCAGCGAGGCGTGCCCGTGGTCCATATGGATCGGGGTCATGACCATCACCGACACCATCACCGTGTGCGCAAGCACCACGGCGGCCATGCCGAGCATGGCCCGCGGTGATCCCTGAACGGCGCGAAGGCCCGCGTGCAAGCCGCCACGGCGGCGCCGAGCCCGCCGAGGCACCTCACCGGCGGCCGCGGGGACGTCCTCCAGCCTCCGGGCCAGGAGGAGCGGATCTGGACGGAGGCGGAACCACACCAGTGCGGCCGCGAGCACCAAGGCCACCGCACCGAACAGCAGCGGACCGGCCAGCGGCTCGATTCCCACCGCCTCGCCCACCCGCCCGGCCGGGCCCACGAGGTTCGGGCCGACCACCGCGCCGATCGTCGTCGACCACACAACCACCGACAACGTGCGCCCGCGCCGTTCCGGGGCAGCGA
The DNA here is from genome assembly GCA_035762665.1 of Jiangellaceae bacterium. Taxonomy (GTDB): domain Bacteria; phylum Actinomycetota; class Actinomycetes; order Jiangellales; family Jiangellaceae; genus JASLBX01. The sequence goes on from DASTNZ010000227.1 coordinate 6,732, forward strand.
GATCAATAGCGGCGTAGCGGCTCTGCAGGCCGGCGGTCGTCCCACCTCCGTACAGCGCCATGCCGAGCATCAGGAACGGGAAGAACTTCAGCTGCGCGCCCGCGATAGCAAGCAACCCACCGGCCGCGGCCAGCGACAGCGCCAGGCTGAGCCCGACTCGCCGGCCGAACCGTACGGCAAGCGCCGCGGCCGGCAAGGCCAGCAGTGCGGAGCCGAGCACCTGAGCGCTCTGAACGAATCCGGCTAGATCCGGTCGACCGAGCACGTTGCTCGCGAGCAGCACGGCTACCGAAACCCCGCTGCTGACGCCGAGCCCTGACATGACCTGGGTGCCGATCAGGGTGTGGACCGTGCGACGCTGGATCAGCTCGATATCGACAGGGCTTCTCATGTCAGGGGCGACCGTTCGTCTCGGCGCGCCGCGAACCCGCACACCGATCGTCCCATCGTCACCCAACACGTCACACCGACAAGGATGTCAGCATGGCCGGAAATCAGCTGTTTGACCACGGCACGCCGTGACCCGGCAGGGTCAGGTGTCGTCGGCGGCGCACCGTCAGTAGTCACAGGACTGGACGCTACCTTGCGGCCCAGCCAAAAGTCATGCGAGTCAGCCCCGCGTGGCGGCCAGCAGTATTGCCGTGGCCGCTCTGGTCTCAACGCTCGCGGGCCGGCAGCTCCAGCGCGTCACACACGGCGCGCCAGACAACCTTGGGGTCCTCCCCCGCCTCCAGCGCCTCGTGCACCGTGCGGCCGCCGAGCGTACCGAGAACCTGATCACGGGCCCATGACGCGGCGTACGCCTCGCCCAGGTGGTGCTCCATCCGCTGCCAGAACTCCGTCAAGCGCACCGGTGCAGCGTACGGCAACCGCAATCCCGGGCTGGGGCACAAGCACCCTGCCGGCACTTGATACTGCACCGTCGGACCCCGCTCGCACCCTCGGCCATTTGCCATCCCGGCCGCAGGTCGATCGCCCGAACCCGGCACTCCGGCAGTATGTCGGTGGCGCGCGCAATGATGGACCCATGGCTGATGTCCTCGAGCTGTTCCGGCCCGCCACCCGGGAGTGGTTCGTTAGCTCGTTCCGCGCGCCCACGGCGGCCCAGGAAGGCGCCTGGCGGGCCATCGCCGCCGGCAGCAACACCCTTGTGGTGGCGCCCACCGGCTCTGGCAAGACGCTCGCGGCCTTCCTGTGGGCCCTGGACCAGCTGGCAGCAGAATCCGTGCCGGGCAAGCCGACCGATCGGTGCCGCGTGCTGTACGTCTCGCCGCTCAAGGCGCTGGCCGTAGACGTCGAGCGAAACCTTCGCGCGCCACTGACGGGCATCGCGCACGCGGCCACCCGGATCGGCCATCCGCGGCCCGACATCACGATAGGTGTGCGCTCCGGCGACACACCGGCCGACGAACGCCGCCGCTTCGGTCGCCAGCCGCCGGACATCTTGATCACAACGCCCGAGTCGCTGTTCTTGATCCTTACTTCTCAGGCCCGAGAATCCTTGCGCACTGTTCGGACGGTCATCGTCGATGAGGTGCATGCCGTGGCAGGCAACAAGCGCGGAGCCCACCTCGCACTCTCACTCGAACGGCTCGACGCTCTACTGCCGCAACCCGCACAGCGCATCGGCCTGTCAGCCACCGTCCGTCCGGTGGCAGAGGTGGCCCGCTTCCTCGGCGGCTCACACCCGGTTGAGGTGGTCGATCCGGGCAGCGCCAAGGAGTGGGACCTGCAGGTGGTCGTCCCGGTCCCCGATCTCGGCGAGCTGGCCACGGCTCCAGGCGGCACTCCAGACCCGACGTACCGCAGGCCCGACACCGACGGGCGGGCCGGCGCACCCCGCCTGGATGACATCTCGGGCGACAGCGAGGCCCAGAGCTCGATCTGGCCTCACGTCGAAGAACGAGTGGTCGACCTGGTGAACGAGCACAACTCGACGATCGTGTTCGCCAACTCCCGCCGCCTCGCTGAGCGGCTCACCGCTCGGCTCAATGAGATCGCGCACGAGCGCGCCACCGGCGAACTTCTCCAACCAGCGGGCGCCAACGTGCCGGCTACGAAGATGGCGCAGGCCGGGGCCAGCCGTGGCATTGTGCCCGGCACGATCGCGCGCGCCCACCACGGCTCGGTCAGCAAAGAGCAGCGCGCCCTTATCGAGGACGACCTCAAGTCCGGCCGCCTCCCCGCCGTGGTGGCGACCAGTAGCCTCGAACTCGGTATCGACATGGGAGCCGTCGACCTGGTGGTTCAGGTGGAGTCCCCGCCGTCGGTGGCCAGCGGCCTGCAGCGGGTCGGAAGGGCAGGGCATCAGGTTGGCGCGGTGTCCAGGGGTGTGCTGTTCCCCAAGTACCGGGGCGACCTGGTGCAAACCGCTGTCGTCACCGAACGTATGCAAGCCGGCCTAATCGAGGAGCTGGCCGTACCACGCAACCCGCTCGACGTCCTGGCCCAGCAGATTGTGGCCGCCGTCGCGTTGGATGGGTGGCAGGTCGACGACCTGCTCGCCATGGTCCGGCGGGCACACCCGTTCGCGACGCTTCCGCAGTCGGCCTTCGACGCCGTGCTCGACCTGCTGTCCGGACGCTATCCGTCCGACGAGTTCGCCGAGCTACGCCCGCGCATCGTCTGGGATCGCACGGCCGGCGCCCTGAGCGGCCGGCCCGGAGCTCAACGGCTCGCCGTCACCAGCGGCGGCACAATTCCCGACCGGGGCCTGTTCGGGGTGTTTCTGGCCGGGGCCGAGAAGAGCGGCCGGGTCGGTGAGCTGGACGAGGAGATGGTGTACGAGTCCAGGGTCGGCGACGTCTTCTCGCTGGGTGCCACCAGTTGGCGCATCGAAGACATCACGCACGACCGGGTGCTCGTCTCGCCCGCGCCCGGCCAGCCCGGCCGGCTGCCGTTCTGGCATGGCGACACACTCGGACGACCGGCGGAACTGGGGGAAGCAGTCGGGGCCTTCGTCCGAGAGCTCGGCACGATGAAACTCGCGCAAGCGCGCGAGCGGGCCGCAGCGGCCGGGCTTGACGAGTGGGCCACCGACAACCTGGTCGCCTATCTCGACGAGCAGCGCACGGCAACCGGTCATGTACCGGATGACCAGACGATCGTGGTCGAACGGTTCCGCGACGAGCTAGGCGACTGGCGGCTCGTCGTTCACTCGCCGTACGGCGCTCGCGTCCACGCACCATGGGCGCTCGCCATCGGGGCACGGCTGCGCGAGCGGTACGGCATTGACGCGCAAGCCGCTTATGCCGATGACGGCATCGTGCTTCGCGTCCCGGACACTGAGGAAGGCCCGCCGGATGCGTCGCTCGTCGTGCTCGAACCCGACGAGGTCGACGAGCTCGTCACCGCCGAGGTCGGTGGGTCGGCACTGTTCGCGGCCCGGTTCCGCGAATGCGCGGCCCGCGCCCTCCTGTTACCGCGCCGCGATCCTCGTCGCCGCACCCCGCTGTGGCAGCAGCGGCAGCGGTCCGCGCAGTTGCTGCAGGTCGCGTCCAAGTACGGGTCGTTCCCGATTGTGCTCGAGGCGCTTCGGGAATGCCTCCAGGACGTCTACGACGTCGGGGGGCTCGAGCGGCTGATGCGTAGCACCGCTGACCGCACCGTCAACGTCGTCGAGGTCGAGACACCCGCGCCGTCGCCGTTCGCCCGTTCGCTGCTGTTCGGGTATGTCGCGGCATTCATGTACGAAGGCGACTCGCCCCTTGCCGAGCGGCGGGCACAGGCGCTGACCCTCGACTCGACTCTGCTCGCCGAGCTGCTTGGGCGCACTGAGCTGCGCGATTTGCTCGACGCCGAGGTGCTCGTTCGAACCGAGGCCGAGCTGCAGCGGCTGGCAGATGACCGAAAAGCCCGCGATGCCGAAGGAGTGGCCGATCTGTTGCGCCTGGTCGGCCCGCTGTCAACCGCGGAGGTCGCGGAGCGTTGCGTGGATTCTGACGACGCGACAGCCCATCTCACCAGCCTCGAGGCCGCCCGGCGGGCCATCACCGTGCGGATCGCCGGCGAGGAGCGGTGGGCGGCGGTCGAGGACGCCGGCCGGTTGCGCGATGCACTCGGCGCGCCCCCGCCGGTCGGAATACCGCAGGCGTTCCTCGAACCTGTGGCGGATCCACTGGGCGATCTGATCTCGCGTTACGCGCGTACCCACGCGCCGTTCCGGGCCGTGGACGCCGCCGCCCGCTGGGGGCTCGGCGTCGCGGTCGTCCTCGACACGCTGCGCCGCCTGGCCGCCGCAGGACGGGTGGTCGACGGTGAGTTCACACCTGGGCGAAGCGGGCCGGAGTGGTGCGACGCGGAGGTGCTCCGGCTGCTCCGGCGCCGCTCCCTGGCCGCGCTCCGGAAGGAGGCCGAGCCGGTCGACCACGCCGCATTGGCCCGGTTCCTGCCACCGTGGCAGCACGTCGGCAGCACCCTCTCCGGCCCCGACGGCGTGCTGCGCGTCGTCGAGCAGCTCACTGGGTGTGCGGTTCCGGCCAGCGCTCTTGAACGCCTCGTCCTGCCCGCACGGCTGGCCGGCTACAACCCGGCCTGGCTGGACGAGCTGACCGCGGGGGGCGAGGTCCTATGGGCGGGGCACGGCGTGCTGCCGGGAACCGACGGCTGGGTCTCGCTCCACACCGCTGACACCGCTGCGCTGACCCTGCCAGCTGCGGACGACGACACCATGCCGCCCCTGCATGACGCGGTCCTTCGACTGCTCGAACCTGGCGGTGCCTACTTCTTCCGGCAGATCGCCGATGCCGTCGGCAGCACCGACGACGCAGCGCTCGTCACGGCACTCTGGGATCTGGTGTGGGCCGGGCGGCTGACCAACGACACCCTCGCCCCGCTGCGGGCACTGGTTGGCGGCGGCAAGGCAATGCACCGCTCCCGGCCGCCGCGGCCGCGCTCACGGTACGCTCGCCCGCGAGCGCCGCTGCCATCCCGGACCGGCCCTCCGATTGCCGCCGGGCGATGGTCGCTACTCCAAGCCGCCGATACCGATGCCACCCGGCGGGCACACGCAGCCGCCGAAGGTCTGCTCGACCGCCACGGCGTCGTCACACGTGGCGCCGTGGTTGCTGAGCGGTTGCCCGGCGGCTTCGCGGCCGCATACCGGGTGCTGTCGGCTTTCGAGGACTCCGGGCGCGCCCGGCGCGGGTACTTCGTAGCGGGGCTCGGCGCTGCCCAGTTCGCCACTGTCGGGGCGGTCGACCGGTTGCGTGCGCATGCCGAACCGTCCGGCTCCGGGGCGCGCCGAGACTCCACACCGGCACTGGTACTGGCCGCCACTGATCCGGCCAATCCGTACGGCGCGGCTCTGCCGTGGCCCGAACGGCCGGGCGAACCGGGCGGGCATCGTCCCGGGCGCAAGGCCGGCGCGCTAGTCGTGCTCGTCGACGGCGCGCTGGTGCTCTATGTGGAGCGGGGCGGGCGCACTCTGCTGTCCTGGTCCGACAACTCCGACGTGCTGAGCGCTGCCGCCGACGCCCTCGCGTTGGCCGTCCGCGACGGCGCCCTCGGTGCGCTCCGCGTCGAGCGGGCCGATGGCGCGGCGATCCAGTCGACCGCGCTCGGGGAGGCTCTCGCGGCCGCCGGTTTCCACGTCACCCCTCGCGGCCTGCGCCTCCGGGCTTGACATCACCGGCCCAGCACATGACGAAGTGCCGGCTCCAGGGTGGCGAACCTGAACTGGTGCCCGGCGGCGGCCAGCTTGGCCGGCTCGACACGCTGACTCGCGAGGGCGAGTTCAGCGGCACCGGCTTTGCCGAGCAGCAGGCTGGGCGCCCACCGCGGCACCGGCACGACGGCTGGACGTCCCAGTACCTTCGCCAGCGTGTGGGTGTAGTCCGCGTTGGTCACGGGTTCGGGAGCCACCGCGTTGACCGGCCCGTGGAGTTCTCCGTCCAGGATCGCCCGGAGGTAGATGTCGAGCAGGTCGTCCAGAGCGATCCACGAGAGCCACTGCGTACCGGTTCCGATCCGGCCGCCCAGCCCGGTCCAGAACAGTGGCGCGACCACTCGCAACATCCCGCCTGCGGGTGTCTGCACGACTCCGGTGCGCGGCTGAACTACGCGCACTCCGGCCTCCGCCGCTGGCAACGTGGCGTCTTCCCAGGCCGAGACCACGTCAGCGAGAAATCCATCACCGCGCGGGCTCGCCTCGGTGAGCGGCTCGGCTCCCGCGTCAGCGCCGTAGTAACCGATCGCGGACGCTGAGATGAACACGCCGGGGCCTCCGCCTTGCGCCATCAGTTCCGCGAGCCGCCTGGTCGGGGTGACACGGCTTTCGATGATGGCCTGGCGGCGGGCAGCCGTGAACCTGCCGGCCAGCGACTCGCCGGCGAGATGAACAAGGACATCGACGCCGGCCAAGATCTCGGGGTCAGGATCAACCGGATGCCACTGACGTTCGTCCTGCGTCCGAGGTGACCGCCGGACCAGACGGATAACCCGGTGGCCACCGGTGGAAAGAAACGCCGTCAGGGCCGAGCCGATGGTCCCGGATGCTCCGGTGACGGCGATGTTCAACGGCCGCTCCGTCCACGCTCGCGCCTGCTGGTGGGCCCGGAGGTCCGCTGAGAGCTGGTCGTGCCGGTAGCGGAAGAAGGACTGGATCGCTCGTCTAGGCACCCGAGCATCGACCTTGTCGATGACCTTCGTGGCGCTCGACCCCGCCGCCTCGAAGGAGTGCACGTGGCGCCAACGCAGTAGGCGGCCGATTCCGGCGGTGGCCAGTTCGTCCGCGAACTGCCGCGGCGGATGGAAATCGGCGGTGCGATGCCGTGCCACCCACGGGACGCCGAGCATCGAGATGATTGCAGAGCCATCTCGTAACGACGGCGACTCGCGGAGCACCCGCGTGGGCAGCCACGGCGGCATGAGCCGCCGCATCGCGCCCGGCCGTGCGTGCCACGCGAACACCTCGTGGCGCGGTGCGGCGACGATTGTCGTGAATGTGTGCGCCATCGGTCTCCTTCAACGGTCGACAATCACAATTTTAGTGCTAAATTCGCGTAGAGGCAAGTCAGTTCGGAGACGTCAGACTTTGATCAGGAGGTACCCAGTGAGCCGCTTTCGATGGCTACTACCCGCAGTCGCGACGGTGATCTGGCTGATCATCGGTGGCGTGACCGGTCCGTACGCCGGGAAGCTCGCGGAAGTGCAGATCAATGACCGGGCCGCATTCCTGCCCGACGACGCGGAGTCGACCATGGTCACGTCCGCTCTGAGCGCCGTGCAAGACGATCAGTTCCTGTCGGCCATCGTGGTTGTTGAGTACGGCCGCGAGCTCACCGAGGCCGACCTCGCTGAGGCCGAGCGCTTGGCTCAGCAACTCGGCGGCATCCCCGGAGTCACCGACTCTCCTGAGCCGCCAGTACCGAGCGAGGACGGGCAAGCGGTGCAGTTCGCCGTCCCCGTTGACAGCGGCAACGATGTCGCCGAGACGGTGGCTCAGATTCGCGACGCCGTTCAGGGCGCGGGTCAGCACGTTTACGTGACCGGACCAGCCGGCTTCGCGGCGGACCTGAGCAATGCCTTCGCCAACATCGACGGGCTGCTGCTGGCGGTCGCGCTGAGCGCGGTGCTGTTGATCCTGCTTGTCGTGTACCGGAGCCCGTTGCTGCCCTTTGTTGTGCTGTCCTCCGCAGTCCTGGCGCTGGCCGCCTCGTCCGCCATCGTCTACACGCTGGCCGACCGCGATGTGCTGACGCTGAACGGCCAGAGCCAAGGAATCATGTTCATCCTGGTGGTAGGAGCGGCGACCGACTACGCCCTGCTCCTGGTCTCGCGCTTCCGCGAAGCGCTGCAGGAGCACCGCTCCGGGTACCAGGCGATGACCCTGGCGGTACGTCGGGCGTTGCCGGCGATCCTCGCATCGGGCGGCACCGTGATACTAGGCGTGCTGTGCCTTCTTGCCAGCGCCCTCAATTCCAACCGGTCGCTGGGACCCGTGGCCGCCATCGGCATAGCGCTGGCCATGGCCGCGTCGCTGACCTTCCTCCCGGCGGTGCTGGCACTCCTCGGCCGCACTGTGTTCTGGCCGTTCCCGCCTCGGTACGGCGAGCCTCAGGCCGGACGAGTCGGTATCTGGGGCAGAGTCGCCCGGCTGGTCGGATCCCGGCCACGCCTGGTGTGGGTCTTCACTGCCGCGGCGCTGGCGGCGTTCGCCCTGTTCGTACCCAGACTCGACACCGAGGGCGTATCGCAAAGTGACCTGTTCTTGTCCGAGGTCGAGGCGGTCCAGGGACAGCAGGCCCTAGCCGAACACTTTCCCACCGGTGCTGGAAGCCCGGCCTTCATCGCCACACCAGCGAGCCAGGCCGAAGCGGCAAATGCACTCGTGGCGGCCGACCCGGGTGTTGCCGACGTGGCCCCGCTGACCAGCGACGGTGCGGATGCGCAGGCCGAACAAGGCGCGCCGCCCGAGGCCGTCGAGGATCAAGCGCTCAGCATCGCCGTGCTCAACGATCCGGCGGACAGCCCTGCTGCCGTCGAGACAATCCGGCGTCTTCGTGCGGATCTCGATTCGGTCAGCCCGGACGCCCTTGTGGGTGGCGAGACTGCCGTGCTGCTGGACACCCAGGAGGCATCCAGCCGCGATCTGGTGGTCACCATCCCCCTCGTCCTGCTCGTTGTGTTCGTTGTCCTGGTGGTCCTTCTCCGCAGTGTGGTCGCGCCGGTCCTGCTCGTCGCGGCCAACGTGCTGTCATTCGCCGCCACGCTCGGCGCAGCGGCGCTCGTCTTCGAGTTCGTCTTCGGATTCGATCGGATCGAACCCGCCGTGCCGCTGTACGGGTTCGTGTTCCTCATCGCCCTCGGCATCGACTACTCCATCTTCTTGATGACACGGGTGCGGGAGGAGGCGAGGAGGTTCGGCACCCGCCCCGGGATCATGCGCGGGCTTACGGCGACCGGTGGTGTCATCACCAGCGCCGGCGTCGTACTGGCGGCCACGTTCGCCGCGCTGGCCGTCATCCCGCTTTCTTTCCTCGTCCAGATCGCCTTCATCGTCGCGGTGGGCGTGCTGGTCGATACCCTCGTCGTTCGGTCGCTCCTGGTCCCCGCGTTGTCCTACGACCTCGGCGACCGCATCTGGTGGCCCACCCGGAGAACGTCGCGCCGCGCCTTACGCGATCGGTCCGAGAAGGGGACGGACGCCGTCGTGCGGTAGGCACGATCGACTAGTGCGCAAGCAGCCCGACGGGCAGCGTGATTCTCGGCTCAGCTGGCCGCGATGAGCGCGAGCAGAGCCTCCCGGGATTTGTGCACTGCCGTGATCACAGCACCACGCAGGACCGGATCCTCACGCACGGCAGTCGGGACGACCTTCGGGGTGACCGGCACCAGATGCGCGACCGCCTCAGACACCAGCTTGCACAGCCGCTCGTCGCCGGCGGCGCCGACGTCGCCGGCAAGCACGACGAGAGCAGGGTCCACGACGGCGCATACAGCCGCCACGCCGACCGCGAGTCGGTGCGCAAGCTCGTTGAGGAAGGGTTCAGCGGGCGAGCCTGCGGCCAGTGCCGCCCGCACCGCACCTGCGGCGCCGTCGGCGGCGATGCCGCGCCGCTGGGCCAGCTCCAGTACCGCGCTGGCACCGACCAGCTGCTGGAACGACCCGCCGAGCTGCCCCCGTGCATCGCGGCTGGACACGTCATCGAGCAGCGGCGCGCCGGGGACCGGCAAGTAGCCGATCTCTCCTGCGGCTCCGCTCGCACCACGCTGCAACCGCCCGCCGAGCACGACGGCGAGGCCGATGCCGCGTCCCACCCAGAACAACACCATGTCCTCGACCTCGCGCGCGGCTCCCTCTTCACGCTCGGCGATCGCGGCGAGGTTGACGTCGTTCTCGATCGTGATCTCGCAGCCAAGGTCCTCGTGAAGCGCGTCATGGAGGCCGCGGTGCCACTTGGGCAGGTCGAAGGAGAATGTGACGTCGCCGGTCGCCGGATCCACGACACCTGTGGTGCCGATCACAACCTGGCTGAGCTCGGACAAACCCACGCCGGCCTGGCCCACCACCTCGGCGACCACCTCGTGAACGACCTTCACGGGGTCGTCCTTGTCGGTCATGGGACGTAACGTGTGCGCAATGACCGGTCCGGTGACCCCGCAGACCGCGGCCTGGATCCGGTCGAGCACCATGTCGACACCCACGGCGTACGAGCAGCCCGGACGCACTGCGTACAACTCCGCACTGGGGCCGCGGCCTCCCGAACGAGAACCGACCACCTCGATCAACCCGCGCTGTTGCAGCCGAACGACCAGCTGCGACGCGGTGACCTTGGACAAGCCGGTGAGTTCACCGAGGCGGCCACGAGTCAGCGGCCCTTCAGCCAGGAGGTGTTCGAAAGCGCTGCGGTCGTTCAACGCACGCAGCAACTCTGGCGTGCCGGGCCGACGCGACATATCACGCCTCCATATCGGTAAGAGTCTTAACAGACTACCGATACGTTACCCTGGCGATGCCGGGCAATGCTAGAGCGTGAACTCAGCCCACTGCAACAACGTCGCGCTCGGGCGTCGCGCGGGACGCCCGCAGCTCGGTCAGCGCGCCGACGGCGGCCGCCTCGACCCGCGACATCTCGTCGCTGACCTCCCGAAGGACGGAGGACATTGGCAGGTCGAGCGCATCACAGATCGCAGCGAGGAGCTCGGACGAAGCCTCCTTGCGTCCCCGCTCTACTTCGGACAGGTAACCCAAGCTGACCCGGGCGGCGGCCGACACCTCGCGCAGCGTACGACCCTGGGCGATGCGACGGCGGCGTAGGACGTCGCCGATGAGGCGCCTGACGAGAACCACCGGCCACTCCCCTTCGTTGCGATCGAGATGCCCTTGCTGGTACCACCGTACCTTCGGCAGCCCGCTGGCTCGTCAGGGTGGTGGACCCGTGTTGGTTCAACGCCCCGGGTTTCGCTGGGATTCCCGCGCGTCGGAGACCGCCGCTGCCAACAGGTCGAGAGCATGTTGCACGGCCGCCGCGCGGATCGCTGAACGGTCTCCCCTGAGTTCGGTTACGGATTTGATCCGGGTTCCTTCGGGCCCGGCGACCGCCACGTGCAGCGTGCCTGGCGGGTGCCCGTCCTGAGGGTCGGGTCCGGCAACGCCGGTCGTCGCGACGCCGTATGTGGCCCCGCACCTGCGCCGCACCCCCGCAGCCATCGCGCCGGCCGTCGAAGCGGCCACCGGGCCATCACGCCGCAGAATGTCCGCCGGCACGCCGGCGAGTTCCTGCTTCAAGTCCGAGGCATACGCGACGACTCCGCCTCGAACGACGACAGAAGCGCCGGGAATGGCGGTCAGTGCGGCGGCCACCAAACCACCGGTCAGTGACTCGGCCGTCGCGACGGTGGCGCCGGCTCGCGCCAGGGACTCGATGATGTCCGCCGCGTTCGCCATCGATCAGGCCGTGCCAGCCCGCCGCAGTCGGAGCGCCTGCATCACGTAGTCGACGCCGGTCACAATGGTCACGGCCACGGCTAGGGCCATGGCGGCCGCCTCAACCGAATCCCAGGCGTCCGACAGGGGCAGGATGTACAAGCCAAGGGCAAGAGCCTGCAAGCCGGTCTTCAGCTTGCCGCCTCGATTCGCCGGCAGTACGCCGTACTTGAGCACTGCGAATCGCATCGCCGTGATGCCCCACTCGCGGATGAGCACCACGATGGTGACCCACCAGGGCAACTCTCCCAGTAACGAAAGCCCGATGAAGGCTGCGCCGGTCAGTGCCTTGTCGGCGATCGGGTCAGCGATCTTGCCGACATCGGTGACCAGGCCGCGGCGGCGGGCTAGCTCGCCGTCTAGGCGGTCGGTGACCATCGCGACTGCGAAGACGACGAAAGCGGCGATCCGTGAGCCGGCGTCGTCACCGCCGTCACGGAACAACAACACCAGGAATACCGGGACCAGAGCCAAGCGCAGCAGCGTCAACGCGTTCGCGGCGTTCCACACGCTTGGACTGGCGCTCTGCCCGTCAACTGCTGGCACGGTGCCAGCGTACGGCCTACCGGGCCTCCCGAGGGGCAGGCGGCCGTGCGACCGCGACGAGTCGTTCATGCCATAGCCGGCTCAGCGATCAGATCCACCCCTTCTGTGGCCACGACGCGCGCCTCGACCAGGTCGCCGACCGAAGCAGCGATCCCGCGGAGGCTGGTGCTCCCGTCCACGTCCGGACCCTGATGCGCGGCCCGGCCCTCGGCGACGCCATCGGCGACGGACTCGACGAGGACGCCGACCGCCTCCCCGATTCGATCTTCAGCACGCTGCGCCACGAGCTCCTCGACAAGGGATTGAACGCGCTCAACACGTTCGGCCACCTCGTCGGGATCGATCTTGTCGTCGAATCCGGCCGCCTCGGTGCCGTCCTCGTCGGAGTAGCCGAACACCCCCACCACGTCGAGGCGTACGTCCGTGAGGAAGGCTTCGAGTTCGGTTAGATCCGATCTTGTCTCGCCGGGGAAGCCGACGATCACATTCGACCGGATGCCGGCGTGTGGTGCGCGCGCCCGAATGGAAGCGACGAGTTCCGTGAAAGCCCGCACCGAGCCGAACCGCCGCATCCGCCGCAGGACCGCCGCGCTGGCGTGCTGGAAGGACAGGTCGAAGTACGGGACGACGCCCGGAGTCGTGGACATCACCTCGATCAGCGACGGACGCATCTCCGCCGGCTGCAAATACGACACCCGGACCCGTTCGATCCCGTCGACGTCCGCCATCCGCGGCAGCAGGGTTTCCAGCAAACGTAGATCGCCCAGGTCCTTGCCGTAGGACGTGGAGTTCTCGCTGACCAGGAACAGTTCCCGCACGCCCTGCCCGGCGAGCCAACGGGCTTCGTCCAGCAGGTCGCGCGGTGGGCGGGACACGAACGAGCCGCGCCACGTGGGGATCGCACAGAATGAGCACCGGCGATCACATCCGCTGGCGAGCTTGAGCGGCGCTGTCGGGCCCCCGTCCAACCGGCGGCGGACCACCCGCGGCCCGGACGCCGGTGCGGCGCCCTCCGGCAGGTCCGGCGCGGCGAACCCATGGCCAGGGATAGGCCGCCGGATGCTGAGGCGGTCGACGGGTGTCACGGGGAGCAGCGTGCGCCGGTCCTTGGGGATGTGAGGCACGTGCGGCTGGCCTGCCAGGATACTTCGTAGCCGCTCGCCGATCTGCTCATAGTCGTCGAAACTCAGCACACCGTCGGCTTCGCTCAGCTGTACGGCGAGCTGAAACCCGTACCGCTCGGCAAGACACCCGATCGCCACCACGGCCTTGGCCGATCCGTGTTCCTTGAGGGTGGCGGCCTCCAGCAAGGCATCCACCGAGTCCTTCTTCGCCTGCTCGACGAACGCGCACGTGTTGACCAGGACCGTCTCAGCTTCAGTGGGCTCGTCGACCAGGCGGAAGCCCTCCGCGGCCAGCCGGCCGGCGAGCTCCTCAGAGTCGACTTCGTTCCGGGCACATCCCAAGGTGACGATCGCGACCGAGTGCTCACTCACGCTGCCCGAGCTTGGCACGCCGGCGAGGATGAGTAAATGCCTTCCTCGCGTTGATCATGCAACTCCGGGGCGACACGCCGATATGTCCGACTCCGAACGATGCCCGGACAATCCGGACCATTCGGCGTGTCGCCCCGGAGTTGCATGATCAACGTGGTTACTCGCCACGCAGTGACGCGAGCACCTCGTCCAGCTCGTCCGGCTTGATCAGCACGTCGCGGGCCTTCGATCCCTCAGACGGACCGACGACGCCCCGACTCTCCATGAGGTCCATCAGCCGGCCTGCCTTGGCAAACCCCACGCGTAGTTTGCGCTGCAGCATCGAGGTCGAGCCGAACTGGGTGTTGATGACGAGTTCGGCGGCCTGGCACAGCAGGTCGAGATCGTCCCCGATGTCCTCGTCGATCTCGCGCCTGGAGTTCTGCGGCGCAGTGACGTCCTCGCGGTAGGTGGGTTGCAGCTGCGCCTTGCAGTGGGTCACCACCGAGTGGATCTCGGTCTCGGTCACCCAAGTGCCTTGGATTCGGATCGGCTTGCTCGCGCCCATCGGCAGAAACAACCCGTCACCCTGCCCCACCAGCTTCTCCGCGCCCGGCTGGTCGAGAATCACTCGTGAATCCGCCAGTGACGACGTTGCGAAAGAAAGGCGGGACGGGACGTTCGCCTTGATCAGTCCTGTCACGACATCGACGGACGGGCGCTGGGTGGCCAGCACGAGGTGGATGCCGGCGGCGCGAGCGAGCTGGGTGATCCGGACGACGGAGTCCTCGACGTCCCGCGGAGCGACCATCATCAGGTCGGCCAGCTCATCTACCACCACCAGCAGGTATGGGTATGGCGCGAGGATCCGCTCGCTTCCCGGCGGAGGCTTGACCTTGCCGGAGCGCACCGCTTTGTTGAAGTCGTCGATATGCCGGAACCCGTACTCGTGCAGGTCGTCGTATCGCATGTCCATCTCGCGGACGACCCACTGCAGGGCCTCGGACGCCTTCTTCGGGCTCGTGATGATCGGCGTGATCAGATGCGGGACGCCGTCGTACGCGGAGAGCTCGACCCGTTTGGGATCGACCAGCACCATCCGCACCTCGTCCGGGGTCGCCCGCATCAGCACGGACGTGATCAGCGAGTTGATGCAGCTGGACTTTCCTGATCCGGTGGCACCGGCGATCAGCATGTGCGGCATCTTGGCTAGATTCGCCACGACGAACCCACCCTCGACGTCCTTGCCCAGCCCGACCACCATCGAATGGTGGTCCTTGCGCGCGACCGGCGAGCGCAGAACGTCACCGAGGCTCACGGTCTCGCGGTCGGAGTTCGGGATCTCGATGCCGATCGCCGACTTGCCGGGGATCGGGGACAGGATCCGCACGTCGGCGCTGGCCACCGCGTAGGCAATATTCTTTGACAGCGCCGTCACCCGCTCGACCTTGACCGCTGGACCGAGCTCCACCTCGTACCGCGTTACGGTCGGCCCTCGCATGTACCCAGTCACCTGAGCGTCGATGTCGAACTGGTCGAGCACTTCGGTGAGCGCCTCGACGACTTGGTCAGATGCCTTCGACCTGGTCCTGTGCAGGCTGCCTTGGGCCAGTGCGTCAGACGGCGGGAGGGTGTAGGTGATGTCGCCGGACAGCGCCAACTGCTCGACCCGCTGCGGTAGCGGCGAATGCGGCGGCGGCTCCACCAGTCCGGCCTTGGCCAGCCTGCTCTTGGGGGCCGACTGGGTGCCCACGTCGACCGTGTCCGCGTCGGCATCATCGGGACCCGGGCCCTTGCGGCGGACAGTCCCGTCCTGCACCAGCGGCGTTTCGTACGGCTCATCGTCCTCTGGCGGAACGTTGTGACCACGTCGGAACCGCGACCGCCGCGCCGGTTTGCCCCCTGCAGCCTCCTCCTCGTCCGTTTCACCGAGCAGGTAGTCGCGCAGCGCGCGCGCCCGTTCCGGGATCTCGTGCACCGGCGTGTGCGTGACGACGAGAATGCCGTAGATCGTGATCATCGCCAGCAGCGGCGTAGCCACCCAGACAGTCAGCAGGTCCGCCGGCATCGTCGAGGCCACATACCCGACAGCGCCGCCGGCGGCCTGCATGGCGGTTTCGCCGTCGACCGGGCGGGGCATGCCGCCGGCGATATGGGTCAGTCCGAGTGTGCCGAGCAGCAGCGTCGTCCACCCGACCAGCTGACGCCCGCCGGGTCCGTTGTGGGCCGGATTGCGCAGCGTCCGCCACCCGGCCAGCAGCAGCAAGACCGGAACGACGTACGACACAGTGCCGACCGCGCCAGCCACAACCGAGCGAACGATGTCGAAGACCTGCCCGTCGAGGTTCCACCAGACGCCCGCTGCTATGACCACCGCAAGGCCCAGCAGGCCGAGGCCGATGCCGTCGCGGCGGTGCTCGGGGTCGAGCTCGCGGGCGGTGCCGAGGCGGCGCACGAGGCCGCCAAGCAGGTGGGCCACGCCCATCCAGATCGCCGCGATGATCCGGCCGATGCCGCTTCCTAACCAGACGAGCAGACCTGGATCCTTGGGCGGCGGCGGGGGCGGCGGTGTGCGCCGGGTCGTCCGCTTGCTCCGGCCGCGGGTCGGCGGCTCGAATTCGGCCGACTTCGACCGGCGGCTTCGGGTCGACGTGGACGTACGGGTGGCCATGATCCGCAGGCTACCCGTACATCACACCCGTATCGTGCGTCACACGCCGACACCCTTTGCGTCGATCATGCAACTTCTGGGCGACACGCCGTCAGAAGTGCCTTCCTGTGGATAACGCGACGCGCCGGTTGGCGAGGGCGGAGCAGTCTTGATCCATGTCCGAGCTAAAGATCAGCTCTCCGTTCACCCTCGCCGACGCGCAGGCAACCGGCCTTTCGTCCGATGACATGCGGTCACTTCGGCGACGTGGCGACGTCCGCGAGGTTGTGCGCGGCATCTACGTATCCGCCGACGTGCCCGACACCTTGGACCTTCGGGCCGCTGCATTGACCAGGGTGGTCCCTCCCCGCGCCGTCGCATGCCGCCGCACCGCAGCCTGGCTGCACGGAGTCGACGTGCTGGCACTCGGCTCCCACGTGGAGGTTCCACCAGTCGAGCTGCTCGTACCCGCCGGTACGGCGGCGATCCGGCGAGTCGGCGTGATCGGATACTCCGGCGTTCTCTGCGACGATGAAGTGGTTGAGATCAACGGCGTATTGGCTACCTCACCGGTTCGAACCACCCTTGACCTCGGCCGACTGCTGCCACTCGTCGACGGCGTGGCCGCTGTCGACGCAATGTTGCACGCGCAGCTTGTGACCATAGCCGACTTGATGGACGTGTTGCCGCGCTTTCGCGGCTACCGGCACAAGCTCCGGTTGGACCGTGCCCTCGATCTCGCCGATGGCCGCGCGGAATCACCGCAGGAGAGCCGCCTGCGAATACGGCTTGTTGTCTACGCCAAATTGCCTCGCCCCGAAGTCCAGTACGTTGTGCCGTTCGCCCGCGGCGAGTTTCGGCTCGACCTGGCGTATGTGGAGGCAAAAGTCGCTGTCGAGTACGACGGGACGGAGCATCACAGTGAGCCCGCTGACGTGGAGTACGACCGATGGCGGCGCAATCTCATCGGGCGGCTCGGTTGGAAATTCCATGTCGCTCGATCACACGACGTGTTGAGCGGGTGGATGGACTTCACGGCAAAAGTGGCTTCGTCGCTCTACTCGTCTGGGTACCGGCCCGCTGCTTGATCCCACCGGACGTTCCGGCGTGTCGCCCGGCTATTGCATGATCGACGCAGCTTAGGACTCGACGACGACGGGGATGATCATTGGGCGGCGGCGGAACTCGGTGTTCACCCACCTGCCGATCGTGCGCCGAATGGTCTGCTGCAGCTGGTACGTGTCCGCCCCGCCTGCTAACGCTGCCTTTTCCACCGCGTCGGCGATCTCGGGCCGGATCTCGTCGAAGACGCTGTCGTCTTCGGTGAAGCCCCGGGCGTGAATCTCCGGGCCGCCGGTGACCTTGCCGGTGACCGAGTCGACCACCACCACGACCGAGATGAAGCCCTCTTCTCCCAGGATCCGCCGATCCTTCAGGGACGCTTCGGCCACGCCGCCCACGATCGTCCCGTCCACGTAGACGTAACCGCACGGCACGGTGCCGGTGATACGGGCCAGCCCGTAGGCGAGGTCGACCACGACGCCGTCCCCGGCGACCGCGATGCGATCCCACGGGATGCCGGAGCTCGCCGCCACCTCGGCGTTGGCGTGCAAATGGCGATCTTCGCCGTGGATCGGCATCACGTTGCGCGGCTTGACCAGGTTGTACGCGTAGAGCAGCTCACCCGCGCTGGCGTGCCCGGACGTGTGCACCATGGCGTTGCCGCGGTGCACGACCGTCGCCCCGGCGCGGGTGAGTCCGTTGATCACTCGCGAGACCGCGTTCTCGTTGCCGGGGATAAGCGACGACGCAAGCACCACCACGTCGCCCTTCTCCACGTTGATCGCCGGATGGTCGCGGTTGGCGATCCGCGACAGCGCTGCCATCGGCTCCCCCTGTGAGCCAGTGGACATCAGCACCAGCTGTTCCGGTGCGATGTCGTCGATGGACTTGAGATCCACCAGTGTTCCTCCTGGGACGCTGAGGTAACCGAGGTCGCGCGCGATCCCCATGTTCCGCACCATCGATCGTCCGACAAAGGCGACCTTGCGGCCGTGTGCCACCGCGGCGTCGAGAACTTGCTGCACCCGGTGGACGTGGCTGGCGAACGACGCCACGATCACTCGGCGGGGCGCTTGCGCGATCACCCGGTCCAGGACGGGAGCGATGTCGCGCTCGAGCGGGGTGAATCCAAGCACTTCGGAATTGGTCGAGTCGACCATGAAAAGGTCGACCCCAGCGTCCCCGAGGCGGGCGAAGCCGTTCAGGTCGGTGAGCCGGCCGTCCAGCGGCAGCTGGTCCATCTTGAAATCGCCCGTGTGCAGCACTACACCTGCGGGAGTCCGGATGGCCAACGCCAGAGCGTCCGGGATGGAGTGGTTGACCGCAAGGAACTCCACCTCGAACGGCCCGAACCGCTCGGTGCGGCCCTCGGCCACCTCGAACTGGTATGCCTCAATGCGATGTTCGGAAAGTTTCGCCTCGACCAGCGCAAGGGTCAGCCGTGAGCCCACGATCGGGATGTCCTCCTTCTCCCGGAGCAAAAACGGGACGGCACCGATGTGGTCCTCGTGGCCGTGGGTGAGGATCACCGCCTCTACGTCGTGGAGCCGGTCCCGGATGTAGTCGAAGTCGGGCAGGATCAGATCCACCCCGGGCTGATGGTCCTCGGGAAAGAGCACGCCGCAGTCGACGATCAGCAGCCGGGAGTTGATCTCGAACACGGTCATGTTCCGGCCGACCTCGCCGAGCCCACCCAGCGGAACGATGCGCAGAGTGTTGTCGGCCAGCGGCGGCGGTTCGGACAGCTCGGGATGCGGATGGCTCATGCCGACGTCCCCGCGGAAGCGCGGGTGGACCTTGCGATGTGAGCGGTGTCGTGGGGTGCACTCATGCCACGCCCGCCTCGGCGAGCGCGGCCCGCAGGGCGTCAACCTGCTCGTCGGTCGCCGTCACCAGTGGCAGGCGCATCGTACGGCTGGCGATCACACCGGCAACCTGGACCGCCGCCTTGGCCATCGTGGCGCCGGGCTCGCCGGACATCATGATCGCCCGTACGGCCGGGATCAGCTGGCGGTGGAGCCGCAACGCCGTGGCGAGGTCGCCGGCGTCGACGGCTCGAATCATCTCGGCGTACTGCGAGGCCGCCACGTGGGCGACGACACTGACGACGCCGACCGAGCCGACGGACAACATCGGGAGGTTCAGCGCGTCGTCGCCGCAGTAGAACGCCAGGTCGGTCCGCGCGATCACCTCGCTGGTCGCGAACGGATCACCCTTGGCGTCCTTGACGGCGACGATGCGGTCATGCTCGGCGAGCCGCAGCATGGTGTCGGCCTGGATCGGGACGATCGAGCGAGGGGGGATGTCGTACAGCATCACCGGGAGTCCCGTCGCGTCGGCCGCAGCAGTGAAATGCTGCACCAGACCTTCCTGGGTCGGCCGGCTGTAGTACGGGGTCACGATGAGCAGCCCGGAGGCGCCTGCCTTCTCGGCCTGGCGAGCGAGATCGATCGTGTGGTGCGTGTCGTACGTGCCAACTCCGGCGACGACGTGGGCACGGTCACCGACCGCTTCGGCAACCGCGCGGATCAGGTGTTCCTTCTCCGCATCCGATGTCGTTGGGCTCTCCCCCGTGGTGCCGGAGACCACGAGGCCGTCGCAGCCTGCATCGACCAGGCGTGCGGCGAGCGTGGCGGCGCCAGCCAGATCGAGGCTGCCGTCTTCGTGGAACGGAGTGACCATGGCGGTCAGGACTCGCCCGAATGGGCCTTCCCTACGAATAGTGCTGTCGTCAACCATGACAACGAAGGCTAGCCGACCCGACCCCGCCGGCGGCTGTGCCGCTCAGGCGTCGTAGTCCAGTGACACTTCAGGAGTCGTGGGGTGCGACTGGCAGGTCAGGACATACCCGGCCGACACCTCGTCGGCCTCCAGCGCGTAGTTGCGCTCCATGGTGACCGCTCCGCTCAGGACCTTGGCCCGGCAGGTGCCGCAAACCCCTCCCTTACACGCGTAAGGTGCGTCGTTACGGACCTGCAGCACCGCCTCCAGCACCGTCTCGTCCGCGTCGTCGATCGTGACGCTCGATCGCCGGCCGTCCAGGACGATGTTCACCGTGCTGCCCTCTGCTACCGGTTCGGCGGCCTCATGTGCAACCGGCGGCACGTCCCCCACGTGGAACAGCTCGGAATGCACGTGTGCCACGTCCGCCCCGCGCTCCGCGAGCAGCCCGCGCAGTTCGGTGACCATTGCGTACGGCCCGCACAGGAACCAGTCGTCGACCGAGTCAGGCGGCAGCACGGAGTCGAGCAGCCGGCTGAGCCGATCGCGGTCGATCCGCCCGGACGTCAGGTCGACGTCCATCGCCTCCCGCGACAGGACATGCACGATGTGGAACCGGTCGAGGTAGCGGTCCTTCAGGTCGGCGAGCTCCTCCAAAAACATGACCGACCGGGTGGTGCGGTTCCCGTACAGCAATGTCACTCTGCTTGCCGGTTCGGTTCCGAGAGCTGCCGCGATGATCGAGTACACCGGCGTGATCCCGCTGCCGGCAGCGATCGCGACGTAGTGCTTGGCGTTCGCCGGATCAAGTGCTGGAGTGAACCGGCCGGCGGGCGTCATCACGTCGAGCTCCGCCCCCGGCGTCAGGCCATCGAGGGCGTACGCCGAGAACTCGCCACCCGGGATCCGCTTGACCGCAATGCGGAGCCGATCCTCGCTCGGTGCGGCGCAGATCGAGTAGCTGCGGCGGGTACCGTCGCCGCCCGGAAGCGCGACGTTGACATGCTGGCCGGGTGCGAACCGGTACTCGTCCGCCAGCTCGTCCGGAACCTCGAACGTCACAGCCACCGCGTCGTCGGTGAGCCGTTCCACCTCGCTGACGGTCAGCCGGTGGAGGACAGAGTGCCGCCTCGCGGTCGCCTGCGTGGTCATCTACAGCGCCTTGAAATGATCGAAGGGTTCCAGGCAGGAGCGGCAGGTCCACAACGACTTGCAGGCTGTCGATCCGAACCGGGTGACCTCCCTCGTGTCAGGAGATCCGCATCGCGGGCACCGCACCGCGAGGGTGAGCGGAACCGGCCCGCCGCCCTTCCCGCCACGCGGTCCGGGCGGGGCGATGCCGTGTTCGAGAAGTGCATCTCGGCCCTGCGGAGTGATCCAGTCGGTTGTCCAGGCGGGCGACAGCACCGTCCGGACCTCCGCATCGACCCAGCCGTGGGAGCGCAACTGCTCGAACACGTCGGCCCGGATGGCGTCCATGGCCGGGCACCCCGAATACGTCGGCGTGATCTGGACCACGATGTGACCAGTCGGCTCGACGGCAACTTTCCTGAGGATCCCGAGGTCCGCGATCGAGATCATCGGCAGTTCGGGGTCAGGTACCCGAGCTACGACGTCGCGGACCTCGTCGACGGAGGGCATGGTCGTCACCATGACGCCCCCGGATGCGCTCGATGGAGGTGCTGCATCTCCGCCAGCAGGTAACCCATTGCCTCGGTGTGGATACCGTGCCGCCCGCCGCGCCCGTGGAACACCGGCTCCGGCACCGACAGCGTGGCCTTGCCGATCACCGCCTCGACGTACGACGCCCACGGCTCACGCAGGGCGGCTGGGTCGACGGCGACGCCCTCGGTCACCAGCCGGCCTGTCAGCTCATCCGTCTCGAACAGCTCATCGACATACGGCCAGATCTCCTCCAGACCCGCCTGCATGCGCCGGTGGCTCTCATCGGTGCCATCACCAAGCCGTCGCACCCACTGGGTCGCATGATCGCGGTGGTAGGCGACCTCTTTGACGGCCTTGCCAGCGATCGCGCCGAGCGTGGCGTCGGTAGCCGCCCGCAGCCGGTCATACAGCTCGTACTGATACGACGCGAACGCCAGCTGGCGGGCCATCGTGACGCCAAAGTCGCCGTTGGGCAGTTCGACCAACTGGCAGTTCATGAACTCCCGCTCGTCACGCCGGTAGGCCAGCGCGTTCTCATCGCGGCCAGCACCCTCCACCTCGCCGGCGTAGGTCAGCAGGGACCGGGCCTGGCCCAGCACGTCGAGCGCGATGTTGGCCAGGGCGATGTCCTCTTCGATCTGCGGCGCGTCCGCGATCCACTCCCCCAACCGGTGCGACAAGATCAACGCATCGTCGCCGAGTCGGAGAGTGTAGGTGGCGAGGTCGTTCACAGGTGCCGCACCTCGTCGGGGATCTCGTAGAAGGTGGGATGCCGGTAAGCCTTGTCGGCGGCCGGATCGAAGAACGAGTCCTTCTCGTCCGGACTGGACGCGGTGATCGCGGCCGACGGCACCACCCAGATCGACACGCCCTCGTTGCGCCGGGTGTAGACGTCTCTGGCGTTTCGGACAGCCATTTCCGCGTCCGGCGCGTGCAGGCTGCCGACGTGGATGTGCGAGAGGCCGCGCCGGCTGCGCACGAATACCTCCCACAACGGCCAATCTCGACGGCTCACGCAGCGGCCTCCCGCTCGGCTTGCCGCTTGGCCGCATAGGCATCGGCGGCCTCTCGTACCCACGCGCCTTTCTCGTGCGCCGCAACCCGGCAGACCATCCGCTGCCGGTTGCACGGACCGTCACCCTTGATCACCCGGAACAGCTCGTCGAAGTCCGGCTGGGTGAACTCGTAGTGCCCGCGCTCCTCGTTCCACCGCAGGTCGGGGTCGGGCAAAGTCACCCCCAGCACCTGGGACTGCGGGACAGTCATGTCGACGAACTTCTGCCGAAGCTCGTCGTTGGTAAACCGCTTGATGCCCCAGCGCATCGATTGCTCGGTGTGCGTGGACGCATCGTCCGGTGGGCCGAACATCGCCAAGCTCGGGTACCACCACCGGTTGACCGCGTCCTGGGCCATTGCCTTTTGCGCATCCGTGCCCCGGCTCAGGGTCAATAGCAGCTCGAACCCCTGTCGCTGGTGGAACGACTCCTCCTTGCAGATACGGACCATCGCCCGCGCGTACGGCCCGTACGAGCAGCGGCACAGCGGCACCTGGTTGGTGATCGCCGCGCCATCGACCAGCCAGCCGATCGCTCCTATGTCGGCCCAGGTCAGGGTCGGGTAGTTAAAGATGGACGAGTACTTCTGCTTGCCGGCGTGCAGCAGATCCAACAGTTCGTCCCGGGAGACACCGAGGGTCTCCGCCGCCGAGTACAGGTACATCCCGTGGCCGGCTTCGTCCTGCACCTTGGCCATCAGGATGGCCTTGCGCTTCAGGCTCGGTGCCCGAGTGATCCAGTTGCCCTCGGGCTGCATGCCGATGATCTCCGAATGCGCATGCTGGGCGATCTGGCGGATCAACGTACGCCGGTACTGCTCGGGCATCCAATCGCGGGGTTCGATCCGTCCATCGGCGTCGACGATGGCGTTGAACTCCTTCTCGCGAGCGGCTGCAGCCTGCGTGCTGTCCATACCTATGAGCTTAGGCAGTCGTTGTGACACATGTCCAGCAGAGATGCGTGCAGACTGTCACAATCTGCTCATCGGGTATGTGACGTTGGCCCTATTCACCCACGATGCCGATAAGCTCCCTGACCCCGACCGGTATGACATGCTGACGACGGTTGGCGCGCCGTACCGTGGTCCTCGACGCGGCCGGCATCGATATCGCAGAACATCATGGGGAAGGCGGATGCCCGCAGAGCACAGCGCCGCCGACCGCAGCGTCCGCATCGCCTGGGCCGACGACGCTGTCGCGGTCGGAGCCGTCCAAGCCCGGGCGTGGCGCGAGACGTACGCGTCCGTCCTGCCGGCCGACCTGCTCGACGAGATCGACGCCGGCGCGTTCGCGGAGCAGTGGCGCGCGGCCATCACGACTCCGCCGACCGCCAAACACCGCGTCCTGGTGGCACTCGAGCGCAATACTGTCGCCGGCTTCGCCGCCACAGCGCCGTCGGAGGATCCAGATGCCGATCCTGGCGACGGCGAAATCGTGGCGTTCCACATCGACCCTGACGCCTTCGGGGCCGGCCACGGCTCACGGCTGCTCACCGCCGCCGCCGACACGCTGCGAGCCGACGGGTTCATCCGGGCCCGCATCTGGGCCGTGGTCGGGGACGATGCGCTACGGGCCTTCCTGGAATCCGCCGGCTGGGCGCCTGACGGCGCGCATCGAGAGCTCGACCTGACTGGCGACGGCACCGCCCGGCTACGACAGGTGCGGTTGCACACCGGCTTGTCGTGACTTTCCTTCGCGAACCAATGATCGAACTGCTCGTCAGTGATCAAAGACGGGCAAGATGCCAGGCGGGCAGAACGCCTGTCGCGACGAGGCAATGCCCCGTGGACACCGCGGACGGTGCCTGCATACTGGTCTGTCGTGACGTTCTCCGGCATTCCGTTCGCGGCTCTGGACTTCTACGAAGGTCTCGAGGCGGACAACTCCAAGACGTACTGGAATCAGCACAAGGACATCTACGAGGCGTCGGTAAAGGGCCCGGTTACGGCCTTGGCCGAGTCGCTCGCGCCCGAGTTCGGGGCCGTCTACCTGTTCCGCCCGTACCGGGATTTGCGGTTCTCCCCCGACAAGCGGCCGTACAAGGAGCACCAGGGCGCGACGGTAGGTGTTCATTACTTCCATGTGGACGCCGCTGGGCTGTTCGCAGCGACCGGCTACTACCAGATGAGCTCGGGCCAGGTGGCCCGGTACCGCGCCGCCGTCGACGACGAGGCGCCGGGGAAGGCGCTGGAGAGCATCGTCGGGGGGCTGCGGTCGGCCGGCTATGAGGTGGGGGGCGAGCAGCTCAAGACCAAACCGCGCGACTACCCCGCTGAGCATCCGCGGATCGATCTACTGCGGCACAAGGCACTGGTCACGTGGATCTCGTTCGGTTCGCCGGGCTGGCTCACGACGCCCGCTGCTGCGGACCACGTCGCCTCCGCCTGGCGGGACATGGCTCCGCTGCAGACCTGGCTGGACGACCAGGTCGGCCCGTCCTCGGTCACCTGATCGTCGATTTGTCACCTGATCTTCCCGATGGCGCCAACGAGCTGAGGTAGGCCCGGCCGCGCGGCGACAACCGGTAGCCCACCTCAAGGCTCTCGGTGAGGCCCAGATTCTTCAGCTTGCGGACGTCTAGTTTGAACGGCGCGCGTTCGCGGCCGACAATTTCGGCGAGGTCCCCTGCCCGCCTGGCCGGGTGCTCGGCGATGAGTTGCAGCGTCTGCCGGGTCCACAAGCCGTGCCGGCTGGCCCGGTCGAGGCGGTCCAGTCGGCGCTCTATCTCGGCGACCGCCGTCTCGTCCAGATCGTCGTCGGCCGCGAGCTCGGCGCGTGGATCGGGGCGCTCGGAGCAGCGGAACTCGATCCGGTACAGGGGACGGGTTGCGTCACCGCGCAGGTCGGCCCGGAGCGCGGCGGCATCCGCGTAGCCTGCAGCGACTGCGTCGGCGTCTGTGATCGACGCCTCGTCGACCTCACCGACCGCGCGCACGTCCACGATCTGTCCCGCGGTCCGGTACGACCGGCCGGCGATCACCCGGGGCCGGTTCCAGCGGCGAAACGTCAGGGTGATCGAGCCGTCGGCGATGCCGGCCCAGAATCGCTTTTCGAACCGCACGAGGTCTCCATTCAGGACGCGGCCGTACGCCCGGCTACGGCATGTGGCCGGCAGACCGACCCTGACACTGCCGACACCCTAGCGACTCGGGCTCACGCGGCTAGGTCGCCTGGCACACTTGGCGGGGTGGTGATCAAACCATCATCCAGTGAGGAGTGGACGTGGATACCGCCGTCGTCGATCAACTGCTGACCACGACTCGCGCGGTGCGTCGCAAGCTCGATCTCGCGCGTCCTGTCGAGCTCGATGTCATCCTCGAATGCCTCCGCATCGCCGTCCAAGCACCGACCGCGGGCACGACACAGTCCTGGCGGTGGCTCGTCGTCCAAGACCAAGGGATCAAGAACGCGCTGGGCGCCCTGTTCCGGGATGTAGGTAACGCCTACCTGCGCCGCAAGATCGAGACCGCCGGGGAACTAGCGGACAGCCCTGGCTTCAAGCGGGCATTGGCGTCAGCGCAGCACCTCGTGGACTTCATCGAGCGGATTCCGGTCTACGTCATCCCGTGCATGGTCGGGCGGCCTGAGGGCGGCAATGATGCGCTGGCCGTGTTCTACGGCGGCATCTTCCCAGCGATCTGGAATTTCCAGCTCGCACTCCGGTCGCGAGGCCTTGGCTCAACGCTGACCACGTATCATCTCGAGCGCGAGGCCGAGGCCGCAGCGATCTTGGGCATCCCCGACGGCGTCACCCAGCTGGCGCTGCTCCCGATCGGTTACACGACGACCGACGAATTCCGCCCTGGTCCTCGCCAGCCTGTCGAGCGGCTCACCTACGTGGACCGGTGGGGCAGCCTGCTCGCGCCGGAAGGATGACGGCTCACTCAGAGCTCGAGGTAGTGCTCGAGCCCGACGGTGAGCCCGGGTGTTTCGCGGACCCGCCTGATACCCAGCAGGACGCCCGGCATGAACGAGGAACGATCGAACGAATCATGCCGAATCGTCAGCGTCTCCCCTGCGGATCCGAATAGCACCTCCTGGTGAGCCACAAGGCCACGCAGCCGCACCGAGTGCACGCGCACTCCCTCGATGTCCGCGCCACGCGCACCTTCGAGCTCGGTCTCGGTCGCGTCGGGCACCGGTGGCAGCTCGGTCTCCCGCCGCACCTCCGCCACGATCTGCGCCGTTCGCGCGGCCGTTCCGCTGGGCGCGTCCACCTTGTCCGGGTGATGCAGCTCGACCACCTCGACCGACTCGTAGAACCGGGCCGCCTGTGCAGCGAAGTGCATCATCAGGACTGCCCCGACAGCAAAGTTCGGCGCAATCAACACCCCCGTTCCGGGGCTGGTATCCAGGGCCCAGCGCACCTTGTCCAGGCGTTCGTCGATCCAGCCGGTCGTGCCGACCACCGTGTGGATGCCTCGCCGGACGCAATGCAGGACGTTGTCGACGGTCGCCTCGGGGACGGTGAACTCGACCGCGACCTCGGCATCGCGGAGATCACCTAGTTCGTCACCCGCGTCGTAGCGCCCGACAAGTTCCAGGTCGCGAGCGGCGTCGACCGCCCTGCAGGTTTCGCTGCCCATCCGCCCGGCAGCACCGATCACTGCCACCCGTGTCGTCATGCGCATAGTCTCTCCCAGACCGTTGCGGCATGACCGCAGCCGGCCGATCCACCGGCGGCGCGCCGTCAGGCGACTGCGGCCTCGAAACGACCCGGATCTGCGAACGGTCCGACGACCGCCAGTGCCGGCGTTGCGGCCAGCACGGTCGCCGCAACGTCCCGCACATCGTCCAACGTCACGGCATCGATGATCGACAGCAGATCGTCGACGCTCTGCAAGTCCTCGTACACCAACTCCGACTTCGCGAGCCGGCCCATCCGGGACCCGGTGTCCTCGAGCCCGAGCACGAGACCGCCGCGCAACTGACCCTTGCCCCGCGCGAGTTCCTCAGCCGTGATGCCGTGCGCGGCGACATCGGCCAGCGATTCGCGGCAAAGATCCAGGACCTGGTCGACCTTCTTCGGCTGGCACCCGACGTACACACCCATCAGGCCCGCATCCGCGAACTGGGAGGCGTACGAGTACACCGAATAGGCCAGCCCACGCTTCTCCCGGATCTCCTGAAAGAGCCGGGACGACATACCACCGCCCAAGGCGGCGTTCAACACGCCGAGGGCGAACCGGCGCTCGTCGGTGCGCGATAGCCCTGGCAGCGCCAGCACCAAGTTGGCCTGTTCCGTGGGACGCTCCAGCAGTGCTACCCCGGTGTGCGCACGGGGTCCGCGCCCACCGACTCGTGGCGGCATCGGCTCCACCGCGTCGCCGAGAAAACCGGCCGCCTCGAATGCCGAGAGGACCAGGCGCACGACCCGGGCGTGGTCGAGGTTGCCGGCAGCGGCCACCACAATGTTCTCCGGACGATACTTGCGCCTGTAATACCGGTTGACCACGTCTCGCGACAGCGAGCTGATGCTCTCCACCGTGCCCAGGATCGGCCGGCCCAGCGGCGCCGACCCCCATAGCCGCGCCGCCACAAGATCGTGAACCGCGTCGGACGGATCGTCGTCGCGCATCGCGATCTCCTCAAGCACGACGTCCCGCTCGGCGTTCACGTCGGTGGCGGCGATCCTCGAGGACGAAACCATGTCGGCCACGACGTCCACGGCCAGCGGCAGGTCAGCGTCCAGTACCCGCGCGTAGTAGCAGGTGAACTCCTTCGCGGTGAACGCGTTGATGTCGCCGCCGACGGACTCGATCGCCGAGGAGATATCCAGTGCCGACCGCCGGTGAGTGCCCTTGAACAGCAGGTGCTCGAGGTAGTGCGTCGCGCCGGCCTGCGCCGGGGTCTCGTCACGCGATCCGATACCCACCCAGACACCGAACGCGACGGACCGGACCGTCGGAATGGCCTCGGTGATGATGCGCACGCCGCCTGGGAGGACGGTCCGGCGAACTACGCCACCCCCGTCCTCCCGCAGCAGCGTGCGGGTCACTGGCCGGTTCGAATTGGTGGTCACGTAGCGTCGGCGCTCGCTGCCTCTTCGACGACGGGGGTTAGGGACAGTTTGCCACGATCGTCGATGTCGGTGATCTCCACCTGGATCTTCTGGCCGACCGAAACGACGTCTTCGACGTTCTCGACCCGCTTGCCGCCAGCGAGGGCGCGCAGCTTGGACACGTGCAGCAGACCATCCTTGCCCGGCAGCAGCGAGACGAACGCTCCGAAGCTCGTCGTCTTCACGACAGTCCCCAGGTAACGCTCTCCCACTTCCGGCATCGTCGGGTTGGCGATCGCGTTGATCTGCGTACGTGCCGCCTCGGCCGACGGTCCGTCGGTGGCGCCGATGAAGATCGTCCCGTCGTCCTCGATGGTGATCTCGGCGCCGGTCTCGTCCTGGATCTGGTTGATGATCTTGCCCTTGGGCCCGATCACCGCGCCGATCTGGTCGACCGGGATCTTGATGGTGATGATCCGCGGCGCGTACGGGCTCATCTCGTCCGGCTGGGCGATCGCCTGGGCCATCACGTCCAGGATCGTCATCCGGGCGGCCTTGGCCTGCTGCAGCGCCGCCGCCAGCACCGTCGCCGGGATACCGTCCAGCTTGGTGTCGAGCTGCAGGGCGGTGACGAACTCCGGCGTGCCGGCCACCTTGAAGTCCATGTCGCCGAAGGCGTCCTCGGCGCCGAGGATGTCGGTCAGCGTCACGTACTCGGTCTTACCGTCGACTTCGCCAGAGATCAGGCCCATCGCGATACCCGCCACTGGCGCGCGCAACGGCACACCGGCGTTGAGTAGCGACATCGTCGAGGCGCAAACCGAACCCATGGACGTCGATCCGTTCGAACCGATCGCCTCTGAGACCTGCCGGATCGCGTACGGGAACCCCTCGCGAGTGGGCAGGACCGGCAGCAGGGCCCGCTCGGCCAGGGCGCCGTGGCCGATCTCGCGACGCTTGGGCGACCCCACGCGACCGGTCTCACCCGTCGAGTACGGCGGGAAGTTGTAGTTGTGCATGTAGCGCTTGGACGTGTCCGGTGAGAGCGTGTCCAGCTTCTGCTCCATGCTCAGCATGTTCAGCGTCGTGACGCCGAGGATCTGCGTCTCACCCCGCTCGAACAGCGCGGAGCCGTGCGCCCGCGGCACCGTACCGACCTCGGCCGACAGCGTCCGGATGTCGGTTAGCCCGCGGCCGTCGATGCGAACTTTGTCACGAAGGACCCGATCCCTGACGAACCGCTTGGTCAGCGACCGGAACGCGGCACTGATCTCCTTCGGGTCGAGCTCGTCGCCGGCCAGCTTCTCCTGCAGGCCCGCCTTGATCTCGTCCAGTCGCGCCTCGCGCTCCGCCTTGCCGACGATGGTCAGCGCCTGCGCGAGCTCGTCACGGACGGCCGACTCGACGGCGGAGTACACCTCCTCGGTGTAGTCCAGATAGAGCGGGAACTCCCCGGTCTCCTTGGCGGCTCGGCCGGCCAGCTCCTGCTGCGCCTTGCACAGGGTGGTGATGAACGGCTTGGCGGCCTCCAGACCGGCTGCGACGACGTCCTCGGTCGGCGCGGTCTTGCCGTCCTGGACAAGCTGCCAGGTGTGCTCGGTGGACTCGGCCTCGACCATCATGATCGCGACGTCGCCATCCGGCAGGACTCGGCCGGCGACCACCATGTCGAACACCGCGTCCTGCAGTTGCGAGTGCTGCGGGAAGGCGACCCACTGGCCGTCGATGAGCGCCACCCGTACGGCGCCGATCGGTCCGGAGAACGGCAGGCCGGCCAACTGCGTCGACGCGGATGCGGCGTTGATCGCCACGACGTCGTACAGGTGGTCAGGGTGCAGCGAGAGCACCGTGACGACCACCTGGATCTCGTTGCGCAGGCCGCTGGTGAACGATGGGCGCAACGGCCGGTCGATCAGCCGGCACGTGAGGATCGCCTCTTCGGACGGCCGGCCCTCCCGGCGGAAGAACGATCCGGGAATCCGCCCTGCGGCGTACATACGCTCCTCGACGTCCACCGTCAGCGGGAAGAAGTCGAGGTGCTCCTTGGGCTGCTTTGAAGCGGTCGTCGCCGACAGCAGCATGGTCTCGTCGTCGAGGTAGGCGACGGCCGAACCGGCGGCCTGCCGGGCCAGCTGCCCAGTCTCGAAGCGAATGGTACGGGTGCCGAAGCGGCCGTTGTCGATAACGGCCTCGGCGGTGTGAATCTCTGGACCCGTCACGGGCCACCCTCCTGAATCAATCGCGGGATGGCAGCTCCGGACCGGTTGCCGGCGTCGCCGCCGGTCATCGATGGAAGCCCTCGGGCAGCTGAGATATCCCGCCCGGGAGCCACAACCGAGGACCGGCTCGTCGCGAATCAGCCGGTGGCCGGCGAGCCACCCCTTTTGGTGAGCTATTCAGTTGTCAGATACGACGAAGGAGCGGCCCCCAGTGCGGGAAAACCGCTCCCCAGTCGCGTGCGTCATCCGCGGATGCCGAGCTTCTTGATCAAGGCGCGGTACCGCATGATGTCAGTGTCGCGCAGGTACTTGAGCAGGCGCTTGCGCTGGCCGACCTGCAACAGCAGACCACGGCGGCTGTGGTGGTCGTGCTTGTGCACCTTCAGGTGCTCCGTCAGGTGGTTGATGTTGTGCGTCAGCAACGCGATCTGGACCTCAGGCGAGCCGGTGTCGTTCTCGCTGCGGCCGTGCTCGGCGATGATCTGCTTCTTGGTGGCAGTGTCAATCGACACTCGGACTCCTTCGGGGTCGTTGCGCGGCGCTCCCGGGCTGATCCACCGGGGCACTCTCTCACCGCGGCCGTTCTGACGGCGCACCCAGAATACCAGCGGGCCGGCTGGCGAGCGTAATCGAGCGTGATCAGAGCGCGAGAATCGGCCGTACGTCCGCGACGTCCCGGGCCATCTGGGCGACCAGATCGTCGACTGAGCCGAAGCGCTCCTGGCCACGGATACGATCGACGAAGTCCACCGCGATCTGCATGCCGTAAAGCTCGAGATCGTCCCGATCGAGAACGTAAGGCTCCACGGTACGGATCATCCCGTCGAAGGTCGGGTTCGTCCCAACCGAGACCGCTGCCGGCATTGCCCCTGCGGTCGGGTTGTCTGGCACGGTCACCCAGCCCGCGTACACCCCGTCGGCCGGCACGACCTTTTCATCGCGCACGGGAATGTTAGCTGTTGGGAAGCCGAGCTTGCGGCCCCGTCCCTCGCCACGCACGACGACGCCCTCGAACCGGAACGGCCGGCCGAGCGCCTCCGCGGCTGCTGCGACGTCGCCGCCGGCCACCAGGTCGCGGATGTGACTGGACGACCAGCGCTCCACCGTTCCCCCACCGACGATCTCGACGGCGTCGACGGAGAAATCCCGCTCTTCACCGAGTCGGCGCAGCAGCGCCACGTCGCCCGCTGCCCGATGCCCGAACCGGAAGTCCTTCCCGACGACGATCACCAGCACCTCGCACACGCCGATCAGCACGTCGGTTACGAACTCGTCGGGCGACTGCTGGGCTCGCTCCTTGTCGAATGGGAGGACGAGCACGTGGTCGGCTCCGGCGTCGCCCAGGAGCACGATCCTGCGCTCGAGCGGTACGAGTGAAGGCGGCGCGGAGTCCGGGCGAACGACGGCCATCGGGTTCGGATCGAAAGTGATCGCGATTAGCGGTACGCCGGCGTCTCTGGCCCGCTTTGCAGCACGCCCGATGACGGCTTGGTGGCCCTTGTGGACCCCGTCGAAGACGCCAATCGTCACCACCGTGCGGCCGAGATCTCCCGGCACCTCATCCGGTGTCCACCACACCGTCACGTCCATGCACTCCCTCTGATCGTCCCTGCGAGTTGCTTCCTCATTGTGCCTGTCCCTCCTGGGGGGACTTCGTGGCCGGACGCGTCATCGGCGCCCGTGATTAGCTTGGCGGCGCCGCGAAGACCGCGAGGTAGGTCGCCCGCGGCCCTCGGTCCTCCACCAGGGACAGCAGCTCACCGTCCGGCCCGAACACCGCTACCGGACGCCCCCGCCCGAAGCCGGTGGGAGGAAGGGGCACGCCGTGAGCCACCCGCCGCGCCGTCTGCTCGTCGACATCCAGCCGCGGGAACGCCGCCGCGGCCGCCTCCGCGATTGAGATCAGAGACATCTCGTCCGACAGTTGCTCCAGCGTGCGCGCCGCCGCCAGGTCGTACGGGCCTACTCGGGTCCGGCGCAGTGCTGTCAGGTGCCCGCCGACCCCCAGCGCGGTGCCCAGATCGCGCGCCAGCGCGCGCACGTACGTCCCGGTGGAGCATTCCACGATGGCATCGACGTCGACGAAACGCCCTTCTCGACGGACGTCGACCGCGTCGAACCGGTGCACCGTGACCGGTCGAGCCGCCAGCTCGACCTGCTCGCCGACCCGCACCCGGGCGTACGAACGGACGCCGTCCTTCTTGATCGCCGATACTGCGCTGGGCACCTGCTGGATCTCTCCTGTCAGCGCGCCCATCGCGGCCCGTAACGATTCGTCCGTCACCCCGGACGCGTCGGTCTCAGCGGTGATCTCACCTTCGGCGTCGTCGGTCAGCGTGCTCGCGCCGAGCCGGATCGTCGTGGCGTACTCCTTCGTGGCCAGTGCAAGGTGGCCCAGTAGCCTCGTGGCCCGGCCGACGCCCAGCACCAGCACCCCGGTGGCCATGGGGTCGAGCGTCCCCGCGTGGCCGACGCGGCGGGTGCCGGCGAGCTTTCGAACCTTGCCGACGACGTCGTGCGACGTCCACCCGGCCGGCTTGTCGACGATGACCAGCCCGTCTGGACCAGGAGCGGTCACGCCGAATCGTCCTCGTCATCCGCGTCTTCGTCCTCGGCCGGTTTGCGGTAAGGATCGGCGTCACCGGCGTACGACGCGCTTGCGGCCGCCCGCGCGACCTCGGCGTCGGCTTCGCGAGCGCGGCGCAAGAGGTCCTCGATGTTCGCCGCCGACTCGGGGACGGCATCGAGCACGAATGCCAGCGTGGGGGTGAACTTGATGCCGGTCTGCCGGCCTACCTCCGAGCGGAGCATGCCCTTGACGCTCTCCAGGGCGACTGCCGTGTCGGCCCGCTCGGTTTCGTCACCGTAGACCGTATAGAACACCGTGGCCTCACGGAGGTCGCCGGTGACCCGGGCGTCGGTGATCGTGATGAACCCTAGTCGGGGGTCTTTGACGCGGTGCTTGAGCGTCTCGGCCACGATCTCGCGGATCCGGTCGGCCAGCTTGTGAGCACGTGTGCGGTCAACCATCGCGGGCTACCCCCTCGTCGTCGTAATAGGTCCCGGAGTTCAAGTCGTCGGCCCGGTGTAGTGCTCGCCGCACCGCCAGCAGCTCGATCTCCGGCCGGGCGGCCACCATCCGCTCGGCGGTGTCCAGTACCCGTCGGACATGTGCGGCGTCGGCGGAGACCACGGCCAGCCCGATTTCGGTGCGCCGGTACAGGTCGAGGTGGCCTACCTCGGCCACGCTCACCTCGAGCTTGCGGCGCAGCTCCGCCACGATCGGGCGGACGACCGATCGCTTCTGTTTCAGCGAGCGAACGTCGCCCAGCAACACGTCCAGCGTCAACGTCCCGGTGAACAAGGTCTTCTACTCCCGATTTGCCCGGTTGCCGTTCGATCACGTTCGACAGGCGGGCCGACGTACCTCCACGCATGCAGCCATGTAGGTACGTGGCTACGCCTGCCGAACGTGATCGACCGACATCAGCCGATCAGTGGGATCAGTCGCGCGGCTTCTCGCGGGTCTCGTAGGTCTCGATGATGTCGCCCTCGGCAATGTCATTGAAGGACCCGAGGTTGATACCGCATTCGAAGCCCTCGCGCACCTCGGTGACGTCGTCCTTCTCCCGTCGCAGCGAGGCGATGGTGAGGTTCTCGGTGACGACGACACCGTCGCGGACGAGCCGGGCTTTGGAGTTGCGCCGGATCGTGCCGCTCGTGACCATGCAGCCGGCGATGTTGCCGATGCGGGACGATCGGAAGATCTGGCGGATCTCCGCGGTGCCGAGCTGAACTTCCTCGAACTCCGGCTTGAGCATGCCCTTCAAGGCTGCCTCGATCTCCTCGATCACCGAGTAGATGACCGAGTAGTACCGGATCTCGACGCCCTCGCGCTCGGCCAGCTCAGCTGCCTTGCCCTGCGGCCGCACGTTGTACGCCAGGATGATCGCATCGGACGCGGAGGCCAGCATGACGTTGGTCTCCGTGACGGCGCCGACGCCGCGGTCGATGATCCGCAGCTCGACCTCCTCGCCGACGTCGATCTTCAGCAGGGCGTCCTCGAGCGCCTCGACCGAACCCGAGCCGTCACCCTTGATGATCAGGTTGAGGGTCTCGACCTTAGACTCGGCCAGGAAGCTCTCCAGCGACACGCGCTTGCGCGCCTTGGCCAGCGCGGCATTGCGCTCCATCGCCTCGCGCTTCTCGGCGATCTGGCGGGCCGTCCGGTCGTCGTCGGCGACCAGGAACTTGTCGCCGGCGCCGGGCACGTTGGTCAGGCCCAGCACCTGCACGGGACGCGACGGACCGGCCTCCTCGACCATCTGGCCGTGCTCGTCGAGCATGGCCCGGACCCGCCCGTACGACTGCCCGGTGACGATCGAGTCGCCCGGGCGCAAAGTCCCGCGCTGCACGAGCACGGTCGCGACCGGGCCACGGCCCTTGTCGAGGTGACCCTCGATCGCGACGCCACGCGCCGGCATGTCCGGATTCGCCTCGAGCTCCAGGGCCGCGTCCGCCGTCAGCAGCACGGCCTCGAGCAGGTCGTCGATGCCCTGCCGCTTCAACGCGGAGACGTCGATGAACATCGTGTCGCCGCCGTACTCCTCGGCCACCAGTCCGTACTCGGTGAGTTGCTGGCGGATACGCGCCGGATTGGCACCAGGCACGTCGATCTTGTTGACCGCGACGACGATCGGGACCTCTGCCGCCTGGGCGTGGTTGAGCGCTTCGACGGTCTGCGGCATCACGCCGTCATCGGCCGCGACCACGAGGATCACGATGTCCGTGACCTGCGAACCGCGGGCGCGCATGGCCGTGAAGGCCTCGTGACCCGGCGTGTCGATGAAAGTGATCGCGCGGTCGTCGCCCTCGTGCCTGGTGCGGACCTGATAAGCGCCGATGTGCTGAGTGATGCCACCGGCCTCGCCGGCGACGACGTCGGCGTTGCGGATGGCGTCCAGCAGCTTGGTCTTACCGTGGTCGACGTGACCCATGACGGTCACGACCGGCGGCCGCGGCACAGCGCCCTCGTCGCCTTCGTCCTCGAAGTCGATCGCGAACGATTCGAGCAGCTCGCGGTCCTCGTCCTCAGGCGAGACGATCTGGACGTCGTATCCCAGCTCCTCGCCGAGCAGTCTGAACGTGTCCTCGTCGACCGACTGAGTCGCCGTGACCATCTCGCCGAGATGGAACAACACCTGGACGAGCGCACCGGCCTCGGTGTCGATCCGGTCCGCGAAGTCGGTGAGGGACGCACCTCGGGGCAGCCGGATGATCTCGCCGTTCCCACGCGGGACACGCACGCCGCCGATCGCCGGCGCCTGCATGTTCTCGATCTCTTGACGCTTCTGCCGCTTGCTCTTGCGACCCTTCGCCGGCTTTCCGCCAGGGCGCCCGAATGCGCCCGCCGTGCTGCCGCGGCCACGGCCAGCGCCACCTGGGCGGCCACCGAAGCCACCGGGACCACCTGGCGCACTGGGGCCGCCGCCCCGGCTTGGCGCGAAGCCTCCCCGACCGGCGCCACGGGTACCGGCGCGCCCGCCACCACCCGTACGACCTCCGCGGTCGGCTCGGTCGGACGGACCGCCGGTCCGCGGGCTGGACGGCCGAGTGGGCATCATTGCCGGGTTCGGCCGGGGACCGCCGGGCCCACCGGACCCGCCACCGGGTCGCGGCGGCATCGAACCAGGCGTCGGCCGCCCACCGGGACGCATGCCGGTCGATCCACCCGACGAGAACGGGTTGTTGCCCGGACGCGGTCCACCGGGTCGGCGACCCATGCCGGTGCTGTCGGTTCCGAACGGATTGTTACCCGGACGCGGGCCGGTCGGACGTTGTGCGGGACCTGGCTTGGGACCCGCGGGGGCGCCGGGACGACCGGTGACGGGTGGCCCGCCCGGACGGTCTGGACCGGCGGGACGGGCCGCTGGGCTTGGGCGGGCCGGCATGCGGGACGGGCCAGGCTTGGCGGGTGCGACGCCAGGTTTGGGCGCTGCCGGTGCCGCACCTGCGGCAGGCGTGGTGACGGCAGGCTCCTGCACCGTCGGCTGCGGCGCCTCAACAACCGGCTCAGGCGCCGGAGTAGGCGCGGCCTTCTTGGCGATGGCCTGCTTGGCGGGCGCCTTCGCGGCCGCCGGCTTGGCGGCAGGAGGCGCCTCTGCGAACGCCTCGCGCAATCTACGTACTACGGGGGCCTCGATGGTCGACGAGGCCGACCGGACGAACTCACCGAGATCGCCCAGCTTGGCAAGGACAACCTTGCTCTCAACTCCGAACTCTTTGGCGAGCTCGTATACCCGGACCTTTGCCACTGCTCTCCTTCTCGGCCCGGGCTGTTGAGCTCGGACCGGCCTAGGTTGTGTGCGTGCTCATCGTTGCGTGCTCATCGAGCGCTCACGAACGTCACGTCGTGTCTCCTTTTTTCTGACCAGTCACCCACTGCTCGAGCCATCGCCGCAGCGCACCAGTGTCGAGCGGCCCCGCCAGGCACAGCGCCCGCGGAAGCGCCCGACGGCGCTCGGCTAGGTCGAGACACCCCAGATCGAAGTGCAGGTATGCACCCCGGCCGGGGAGCCGGCCGCGAGGGTCGGGCGCTACGAGTCGGGCCTCTGTTGACCCGGGCACCGCCTCGACCGCCACGACACGCAGCAGGTCGGACTTGCCCGCGCGGGACCGGCAGCCTACGCAGGTGCGCGTGGGCGAACCGGTCGATCGCACGGATTCCTCGTTTAGTCTACCGCTTGCTCACGACGACGCCGAGCCTGGTGCGGCCGACGCGCCGCCCGGCTGAACCGAATCGCCTTCGGTGTCCGGTCGGATGTCGATGCGCCAGCCGGTCAATCGGGCGGCAAGGCGGGCATTCTGCCCCTCTCGGCCGATGGCAAGGGACAGCTGGTAATCCGGAACGATCACCCGGGCGGCCTTCGTTTGTTCGTCGACAATCTCAACGTGCTGGACGCGAGCGGGCGACAAGGCGTGGGCCACCAGCTCGGCCGGATCGTCCGACCAATCCACGATGTCGATCTTCTCGCCGTGCAGCTCGGCCATCACCGCCCGCACGCGAGATCCCATCGGTCCGATACACGCCCCTTTGGCGTTGATGCCCGGTACAGTTGACCGAACTGCGATCTTGCTCCGATGACCCGCTTCGCGCGCGATGCCGGCAATCTCAACCGTCCCATCGGCAATCTCGGGCACCTCGAGCGCGAACAACTTCTTGACCAGGTTGGGATGGGTACGGGAAACCGTGATCATCGGCCCGCGCAACCCCTTGCGGACCTGGAGGACGTAACACTTGAGCCGGCTGCCGTGCTCGTACCGCTCACCCGGAACCTGCTCCTGGACGGGCAGGACCGCCTCCACCTTGCCCAGGCTCACCTGCACCGAGCGTGGGTCGCGTCCCTGCTGAACCGTCCCGGAGACAATGTCGCCCTCCTTGCCGAGGAACTCGCCGAACGTCAGCTCGTCCTCAGCGTCCCTGAGCCGCTGCAGGATCACTTGCTTGGCCGTCGTGGCGGCGATCCGGCCGAATCCTTCAGGTGTGTCATCCCACTCGCGGAGCACAGTGCCATCCTCGGCCACCTCCTGCGCCCACACGGTCACGTGCCCGGACTTACGATCGAGCTCGACTCGCGCCGTCGGCTGGGCGCCCTCGGTGCGCTCGTAGGCCACCAGTAATGCTTGCTCGATCGCCTCGACCACCAGGTCGAACGAGATCTCCTTCTCACGTTCCAGCGCCCGGAGCACGGCCAGATCGATGTCCATGGCGTTATCGTCCCCTAATCCTCATTGTCCCGATCACGCCGGAACTCGACCTGCACCTTGGCTTTGCCCACCCTGTCGTACGGCACGGCCCGAGCATTACCTGCGACATCGAGGACGGCCTCTTGCTCGTCCGCCGCAGTGACCCGGCCGGTGAGCACTCCGCCGTCGGAGAGGACGACCCGCACCAGCCGGCCGACGTTGCGCCGCCAGTGCCGGGGCAGCGTCAACGGCCTCGTCACTCCGGGTGAGCTGACCTCCAACGTGTAAGGGCCGTCGCCCATCAGGCTGTCATTCGTGTCGAGGATCGCTGACACCTTGTGGGACAGTTCGGCACATTGGTCCAAGTCGACGCCGTCGTCGCTATCGACGACCACCTTCACGCGGCCGCGGCGGCCGACACGCGAGACATCGAGCGCCTCGAGGTCGAAGCCCTCGGTCGTCACGGCATCCTCGATCAGGTCCCAGAGGATGGACCGCGGGTCGGACGCCATCGGGACCCTCCTCACTGTCGAGTTGTCGGCATCTTCCGGGCAGCACTAAAACCGGCGTGGACTGGACGTCGGTGTTGTTCAGCCTACCGTCAATCAGAACCCCGATGCCGGTGCCTTCGCCAAGGCGAGTTGCCCTACGGTGTTCCGGTGCGTCTGTGTCGATTTGGGGGCGTCCAGCCCGACCCGAGGCCCTCCTCAGACAGGACTCGTCGGGGGCCGGCCGCCGTGTCGCGCCGGTCGATACTGCTGCTCAGCGCGGCGATCCCGCTGGCCGGATGTGATGTGTTCGACTCGCCGAGCACTCAGGAGGCGACTCCGATGCCACCGCATCCTGACGAAGCGATCCGCGAGCGGGTAATTGTGGCCGAGCGCGAGCTGGTAGCGCTCTACATGGCGGCCTCGGCCGCGCACCCTGAGCTCGATGCCGAGCTCCAACGATTCGCCGACCGGCACCTGCGCCACATCGCGGCCATCGAATCCACGGCGCCTCCCCTCACCGCGGGCGCGCCTACGCCGACTCCCTCTCCCGGAAGCGAGACCCCGACTCGACCGGAGATCCCTGCCGATCCGGAGGCCGCCGTTCAGCAGCTGCGGGACGTCGAGACCGCGGCCGTTGAAGGTCGCCGAACCGATTGCATGGAGGCTCGCGACCACCAGCTCGCGACCGTCCTCGCGAGCATCGCGGCCTGCGAGGCGGCCCACGACCGGCTGCTGCGGAGCGTCCGATGAGCACGCTCGACGCCTTGCAGGCCGCCCTGGCGGGTGAGCACGCCTGCGTATACGGCTACGGGCTGGTGGGCGCGCACATCTCCGAAGGAGCCGCCGATCGAGCGCGTGCGGCGTACCAGACCCACCGGGCCCGACGCGAGGAGCTGCGGCGCCAGATCCGATTGCGGCACGGCGAGCCGGTGGCTGCTCTTCCGGCGTACGTTGTGCCGATCGAAGTGGACAACGATGCGTCCGCGCGAGCGCTGGCCGGCTTACTGGAGCAGCGACTCGCGGTCGTGTACGCGGATCTGCTCACTGCCACGTCCGTGCCCGCTTTGCGCGAGCTGGCCCTCACCACCCTTGTCGAAACAGCCGTCTTGGCGGCCCGCTGGTCGGGAGATACGACCGCGCTCCCAGGCCTCGACGAGGTGCCCAACCCCTCGTGATCATCAATCAGGATCGGGCGGAGAGCTGGCGAGCCCGGTACTCGATCGCCCTTCGCCACTTTCGCAGCACACCAGTGGCGTACGGCAGGTCAGCAAGCTCAGGCAGCCAGAGTTCCAGCCTGGCGAGGATGTCGTCGATCGCTTTGGCACTGGCCCGAGGGGGGACGTCCAGAGCATTCCCGAGGGCGAGCATGTCACTGCGGGCGATGTCCTCGCGACGCTTGCCGTTGATGCTCAGCGCCATGGTGTAGTCCCCGTAGGGATAACTCGACGGCACGTCATAGATAGGCGTCACCTGCCACGTTCCGTCGGGGCGCTCACCTACGGCCAGGTTCTTGGCATGCAGGTCGCCGTCGCACGTCAGGTAGCCGAAGACCACCCAGCGGAGTAGTTCGCGGCCCGTGACGACGGGCGCATCGGTGATGGCGGTGAGCGCACGGCAGGCCTCCTCGGTCGTCACGGCGTATTTCGCAGCGGGATACCGGTTCAGTGCCTGGCACCCGTCCTCAACGCCGAGCAGCCGACCGTCGGCGGTGCGGTCGAATCGCCGCACGAGCAGGCCCCTGCGCTCGTCGCGATCGCTGACGACCTTCCAATCCACGGTACGAAGTCCCGAGTGGCGTGCCGTGGACAGCATGAACGCCTCGTTGTCGACCAGGTGCGGGAACTCGGGCGGGTCGAGCTTCAAGATGAACCGGTCCCCCTTGCCGGCCACGGGGACGGTCATCATGGCCGCCGAGACCTTGTCCTGCACACCCGGTATGGCAATTCGATCGATGTCCGTCGCTCCGGTCGCCGCGGCGAATAAATCCTGGAATGACACCGCCGACCAGTCACCAACCCGGGCGAGCGGTTCGAGGTCCTCAGGCTTCGACCCGTGCGGCACCACCCGTACGTCACCGATGGTGTCACCGCCGACTGCCAGCAGAAGGCTGAGCTCGTCGTCCGGACTTGTTTTGACGACAGTTCGCAACGCAGTGAGACGCCGGCCCTCCGGCAGCAACCCGCTGAAGAACGCAGGCATGGCGCCCGCCGCCGTGACAACGGGAGCTGCTCTGAGCGGCAAAGTGCTCGCCACCGGTGGGCCGCCCGCCTCGAGATATTCGGGGCGGTACGTGAACTCCACACTGTCCGATCGCCGTAGCAGCTGCCCGGCATGGAGATCCTTCTTGTACACCCACGCGCGGTCGACAAGTTTCAGGGCTTCGAAGTCTGTAGTCATCGCTTGATCGGCTCCACGACGAGGTGCAGCCCCAGGGTGGCGAGGACCGCGGACACCCGGTCGAGCTGGACGCTGGGCTTGCCGGCCTCCAGCGCCTGCACGAAGCGAAGCGATACTCCCGCCAGGTCTGCGAGGTCCTCCTGACGCAATCCCAGCTGCCGCCGTCGCTCTCGCACTATGGCGGCCAAATCCGCACGTTCGCGCGGATCGCTTGGTGGAGCCATTGCCTTCCCCTCCACACAGTCCTATATACGCACGTTCGTGCGTATATAGGCTAGAGTCGCATCACCGTCGGCCGATGTCAACCAAAATACGCACGATCGCGCGGGTGACCCGCTACCCGGCGGCGACCAGCCCGGTGAGGTGGGACACCGCTTCGTTGACCGGCACGTCCGTGCGGTCGCCGGTGCGGCGGTCCTTGACCTCGATCACGCCGTCGGCCAGTCGGCGGCCGACCACAACGATCGTCGGGACGCCGATCAACTCGGAGTCGGCGAACTTGACCCCTGGCGAGACACCCTGCCGGTCGTCGTAGAGAACTCGCACGCCGGCCGCCTCCAACTCGCCGACGAGCCGGTCCGCAACATCGAAGACCACGTCGCCCTTCTTACCGGCCGCCACCAGGTGGATGTCGGCCGGCGAAACCTCGCGCGGCCAGATCAGGCCCAGGTCGTCGTGCGACTGCTCAGCGATTGCCGCCACCGCGCGGGACACGCCGATGCCGTACGAGCCCATCGTCACCGTGACCAGCTTGCCGCTCTGGTCCAGCACCCTAAGATCGAGCGCCTCGGCAAACCACCGCCCGAGCTGGAAGATGTGACCGATCTCAATTCCCCGGGCGAGCTCCAAGGTCCCATCGCATTGTGGGCACGGATCCCCATCGCGAACCTCCGCGGCCTCGATCGTCCCGTCGGGCACGAAATCACGGCCGGCCACCAGGTCGTACACGTGACGGCCGGACGCGTTGGCACCGGTAATCCACCGCGTGCCCTCCACAACTCGCGGATCGACCAGGTACCGGATGCCGGACTCGGACGTTTCGCCCAGCGCCTGTGGTCCGATGTACCCGCGGACCAGCTGAGGATATGCGGTGAAGTCTTCGTCGGTGAACGCCTCGGGCACGGCGGGCCCGACTTGGGCCTCGACACGCTTCATGTCGACTTCGCGGTCGCCGGGCACACCGATGACGAGCGGCTCGCGCCGACCGTCCGGGTGTTTCAGCATCACCACGACGTTCTTCAGCGTGTCCGCCGCTGTCCAGTTGCGGTCTGGCCGCCGTAGGTCCGCGCGTTCGTTGGACAGATCGACAAGTGTTTCGATCGTCGGCGTGTCGGGCGTGTCCTCTTGATGTGCGGACGGCACGTCGTCGTACGGCAGCTTCTCCGGAACCGGTGTGACAACCGCTTCGACATTGGCCGCGTAGTCGCACTTGGTGCAGCGGACAAAAGTGTCCTCGCCGATATCGCAAGGCGCCAGGAACTCCTCACTGACGTTCCCGCCCATCGCACCGGACGACGCAGCGCAGATCACATAGTCCAGGCCGAACCGGTCGAATGTGTTGATGTAGGCCTGGCGGTGCAGGTCGTACGAGCGCTGCAGACCAGCATCGTCAACGTCGAACGAGTAGGAATCCTTCATCACGAACTCGCGCCCGCGCAGTAAGCCGGCCCGCGGGCGGGCCTCGTCCCGGTACTTGGTCTGGATTTGGTAGATCCAGAGCGGCAGGTCCTTGTACGAGGAGTACAGGTCCTTGACGAGCAGCGTGAACAACTCCTCATGGGTCGGGCCAAGAAGGTAGTCAGCGCCTTTACGGTCCTTCAACCGGAAGATGCCGTCGCCGTATGTCGTCCAGCGGTCGCTCGCCTCGTATGGCTCTCGCGGCAGCAGCGCCGGGAAGTGGACCTCCTGGAAACCTGCCC
Source organism: Jiangellaceae bacterium (assembly GCA_035762665.1). Lineage (GTDB taxonomy): Bacteria > Actinomycetota > Actinomycetes > Jiangellales > Jiangellaceae > JASLBX01. Next base: position 50,106 of record DASTNZ010000227.1, read on the forward strand.
GGTCCATCTCCTCGCGGACGATGCGCTCGACGTTGCGGAACACCTGGTAGCCAAGCGGCAGCCACGAGAAGATGCCGTGCGCAACGCGGCGGATATATCCGGCGCGCACCAGCAGGCGGTGGCTCGGCACCTCGGCGTCCGCTGGATCCTCTCGCAGGGTGCGTAGGAACAGCGTCGACATCCGCAGGACCACGGCGGTCTCCTCATAAAACAATTCGTCAGGCTGACCGAGTGAGAATACCCGCGTCTACGCTTAGCGGTCGCCCCGATATCCGCCCTCAGCGTCACGACAGAACGATGATCGTTGGGGAGTCCCGCTTGGGTTGCTGGATCGAACTCCCCATCTATAACGCTTCTCAACACTGCCGGCTAAAGAGCATCTTGCTAGAAACCTGACAAATCATAGGCGGCACTGGGCGCCTCGCCATCCACCGCCAACCACGGCCTAGTCGTCCAAGAGCCGGAGGCCATGCTCGAACGCGTCCCGCCGGCCGACGACCTCTGTCGTGCGGTCGATCGCTTCCTCGAGCCGCGCGGTCGAGGCCGTTCCGGCGTCACCACCGTCGAGGGCCGCAGGCACGTTCACCACGCCCACCGGGAACTCGTCGGTCTGCAGCAGCGGCAGGTACTCGGCGCTGGTTGTGGTGAGTTCGCCAGTGCCGAGGTCTTCGGTGATCGTGAACCGGACCAGCATGCCCTCGTTCTGCGGTTTGCCAGGTGTGCGGTGGGCGGCCATCAGATTGCCCATGCCGTATACGACCCACTCCCCATCGAAGTACTCGAGAGGCTGGACGACATGGGCGTGATGCCCCAGCACCAGGTCGATCTCCGCCGCCCTGATGAGACGAGGTGCCAGCTCAAGCTGCTGCTGGTTCGGATCGTGCCGGTACTCATCACCCCAGTGCATGGCCAGGACCACGAACTCCGCGCCTTCCGCCCGCGCCGCCGCCGCTTCGGCAAGAATGGCGTCTTCGTCGATGATGTTGCTGCGCCACGTGTCGCCGTCGGGATACGGCATCCCGTTGAACCCGTAGGCATAGGACAACAGACCCACCGTAACCGGGCCGCTGTCGGTGTCGACCTCGATCAGCGTGGGCTCGGCCGCCTCGTCCTCGGTGCGCGCCGAACCGGTGTGTGCCAGGCCCGCGTCGTCGAGGTAATCGAGCGTGCGGTCAACGCCGGCGCCGCCCTTGTCGAAGGTGTGGTTGGACGCGGTGGTGCAGGCGGTGTATCCCGTCTCGGCGAGCGCCGGGACGATCTGCGGCGGGCCGGAGAACACTGGGTAACCCTCGTACGGTCCGTCCTCCGGAGCCAGCGGCGTTTCGAGATGGCAGATCGCCAGGTCGGCGCTGGACACGATGGGCTTGATGCTGGCCAACTGGGGCTCGAAGTTCCACGTACCGTCCGCACCGGCGTCCCGCTTGGCCTGGGTCCAGAGGCGTTCGTGCAGCAGGACGTCACCGGTGGTCACGATGGTGAACTCGCGGGGTTCGGGGGTGGGCGTCGGCGTCGGAGTAGGCGAGGCGATCACCGCTGGGGCCGACTCGGTCGCACTCGGCGGCTGTGTTGATTGCGAAGTCGTATCCGCACCCGATCCGCATGCGGCAAAGATCAGGGCAGTTGCTGCGATGCACAGCATCCGGCGGCGTGTCACCGTGCCAGTGTGCCTGATGTCATCGTTCAGAACAGCACCGTCGCGAATGTGTCGACCTCTCGGAATCCAACCCGCCGGTAGGCCGCGCGAGCAGCGGTGTTGTAGTCATTCACGTACAGCGACACGATCGGCGCGATAGCCCGGCGGGCGTACTCGACCACCGCCGCCATGCCCGAGGCGGCCAGGCCGTGACCTCGCCGGTCCGGGCGTACCCACACGCCCTGCACTTGGCAGGCAAGTGGCGTGACCGCGCCGATATCGGCCTTGAATACCACCTCATCGTCTTCGAACCTAGCGAAGGCCCGGCCGCTGCGGACGAGCTCGGCCACGCGGGCGCGGTACTGGGCGCCGTTGTCAGAGCCGATCGGCGAGACACCGACCTCCTCGGTGAACATGGCGATCGCCGCCGGCAACAACCGGTCGAGTTCGTCTGGACGGACCCGGCGCACCGCAGCGTCTGGCCGGATTTCTGGAGTGCCGTCGATGGCGAGGACCGGCTGACGGGCACGTACTTCGCGCGCCGGACCCCACGACGACTGGAGCAAGTCCCACATCCCCAGAACGGCAGTGGCCGGTCCCACGATTGAGGAGCAACCGCGGCGCCTCTGGCCGGCCAGGTCGGCGAAGATACGGATGGCCGGTGGCGTTGCTGCTGCCGGCACCAGGTTGGCGCCCGAATAACACAGCGACACCAAACGACCGCCCTCGCGGTAGCCCCACAGCTCCCCCGCGAGTTGGCCGGAGACCAATCCCGACTGATGCACCCGTGCGGCGACGAACACATCAGTCACTGGACTACGAGCGAGTAGCTCACGCGCCTCAGGCAGGTCGGCGGGCGTGAGCGACTGGACCACCGGTACGTCGAGCATCACCGACCTCCCCGCGGGTCGCGCGCCGAAGTGTTGCCAGGAGATTACAGCTCAGGAGACCGTAATGGTCGGTTGGCCGGACGGTGCGCCGGTGTCCTCCATCTCCTCGGCGATCCGCATCGCTTCTTCGATCAGTGTCTCTACGATCTGAGACTCAGGTACGGTCTTGATGACCTCTCCCTTGACGAAGATCTGGCCCTTCCCGTTCCCGGACGCCACACCCAGGTCCGCCTCCCGCGCCTCCCCTGGGCCGTTGACCACGCAGCCCATGACGGCAACCCGGAGCGGCACCTCCATGCCGTCCAGCCCGGCGGTCACCTTGTCGGCGAGTGTGTAGACGTCGACTTGGGCGCGCCCGCACGAGGGGCAAGAGACGATCTCGAGCTTTCGCTCGCGCAGGTTGAGCGACTGGAGAATCTGCAGACCTACCTTGACCTCTTCGACTGGCGGCGCGGACAACGAGACCCGGATGGTGTCGCCGATGCCCTTCGACAGCAGGGCGCCGAAGGCCACCGCCGACTTGATCGTGCCCTGGAACGCGGGGCCCGCCTCGGTGACACCGAGGTGCAACGGCCAGTCACCGCGCTCGGCGAGCATCTCGTACGCCTGCACCATGACGACCGGGTCGTGGTGCTTGACGGAGATCTTGAAGTCGTGGAAGTCGTGTTCTTCGAACAGCGACGCTTCCCATACCGCTGACTCGACCAGCGCCTCTGCCGTGGGCTTGCCGTACTTGTCCAGTACCCGTTGGTCCAGCGAGCCGGCGTTGACGCCGATCCGGATCGATACCCCGGCCTCCGCCGCAGCCTTCGCGATCGCCCCGACCTGGTCGTCGAACTTGCGGATGTTGCCGGGATTGACCCGGACGCCGGCACACCCGGCCTCAATCGCCGCGAAGACGTACTTGGGCTGGAAGTGGATGTCGGCGATGACTGGGATCTGCGACTTCGTCGCGATCGCTGGGAGGGCTTCAGCGTCGTCGGCGCTAGGGCAGGCGACGCGCACGATGTCGCAGCCGGCCGCGGTGAGCTCGGCGATCTGCTGGAGTGTCGCGTTGATATCTGTGGTCGGCGTGGTCGTCATGGACTGAACACTGATCGGGGCGTCGCCACCGACCTCGACCTTGCCGACGCGGATCTTGCGGGATCGCCGCCGCTCGGCCAGCACCGGGGCGGGCATGGCGGGCATGCCGAGCTGGATCGCGCTCATGTGTTCCATTCTCGCAATTTCGCGTTGATCAGGGGTAATCGGCGGCGATGTGAGTTCAGACACCGAGGTTCACGCATGGTGCACAGAGGTTTACCCGGAGAGCCGGACCGGGTTGACGATATCGGCGTAGAGCAGGAGGACGGCCATGGAGATCAGGAGTACCGCCACGCCATAGGCAAGGGGCAGCGCCTTTGCCACATCGACGGGCTTCGGCGTCGGGCCATGAGTCAGCTTCGCCCAGGCTCGCTTGACCGCTTCCCACAAGGCCCCGGCGATGTGGCCGCCGTCGAGGGGCAGTAACGGGATAAAGTTGAACAGCGCGATGGCCATATTGAAACTCGCCAGCAGCATGACGAAGCTGGCGATGCGCTGGCCCACGGCGAGGTCGTCGTCCGAGGCGATCTCGCCACCGATCCGGCCCGCGCCCACGATGCCGATTGGCCCGTTGACGTCACGTTCGCCCCCGCCGAAAGCGGCGTCCCATACGCCGACCATCCGCTGCGGGATCGACACGACGGCCTTGGCCATCGTCGCGGTGAATTCGCCCATCCAGCCCGCGACACCGGCCAGGTTCTCACGCTCGTAGTGGTCGATGGTCGGTGAGATTCCCAGGAACCCGACGTCTTCGTACTCGATGTCCTCTGTGGTGCTGTCCAGGGTCGGGCGCTCGGACACCATGATCGGCGCGGTAAGCGACAGCAAGTCGCCGTTCCGGTCAACGACCACCTCCACGTCGCCTTCCGGCAGGTCGCGGATGATCTCGCGTGCCTCGTCCCATGTCTCGATGGGCGTGCCTGCGATGGAGACCAGGCGGTCACCGGGCTCGATGCCAGCCTTCGCAGCGGGAGCGACCGGGTCTGTCGGCAAGCACTCGGCGCGCTGCTCGGACGCCGGGATGACACAGGCGCTCACCGACGACGCCACCGGCGTGAGGACGGGCTTCTGCGGGTTGCCGAAGGTCATCAGCAGGCCGGCGGCCAGCACCAACGCGATGACGACGTTCGTCATCGGTCCGCCCAGCATGACGATCAGCTTCTTCCACCAGGCCTGCCGGTAGAAGACGCGATCCTCGTCCCCAGGCTCGATCTCCACCTTGGCCGCGCGGCGGGCGTCCTCGATGAGCGCCTGGAACGGGCCCGTGCTTGCTGAGCGGAGCCGGCGCGGGTCGGCCCCTGGCTCGGGCGGGAACATACCGATCATCCGGACGTAGCCCCCGAGCGGGATCGCCTTGAACCCGTATTCTGTCTCGCCGCGCCGCCGCGACCAGACCGTGCGGCCGAACCCGACCATGTACTGGGTGACCTTGATGCCGAACAGCTTGGCCGGGATCAGGTGACCGATCTCGTGCAGCGCGATCGACAGCAGCAGCCCGATGGCGAACGCGAGGACGCCAATCACGGCTAGCAGGTCCATCGCATCAGGCGCCTTCCACTAGTTCGCGAGCGCGGACTCGCGCCCAGCTGTCCGCTGCAAGAACGTCATCGATGCTCGAGACGTTCCCGAAAGTCCTGCTCCTCGAGTGTTCGGCCAGCACGGTCTCGACGGTGTCGACGATGGCCGTGAACCGAAGTCGGCCGTCCTGGAAAGCGGCCACGCATTCTTCGTTGGCCGCGTTGTACACCGCCGGCGCGGTGCCGCCCTGGCGTCCGGCCTCGCGCGCAAGGGCCACCGCTGGGAACACCTTGTCGTCGAGCGGGAAGAACTCCCAGGTCGACGCCGTGCTCCAATCACATGCCGGTGCCGCCTCGGGGACGCGGTCCGGCCAGCCGAGCGCGAGCGCGATAGGGATCTTCATGCTTGGCGGGCTCGCCTGAGCGAGTGTCGAACCATCAACGAACTCGACCATTGAGTGGACGATCGACTGGGGGTGCACGACGACCTCGATGTCATCGAACGCTATGCCGAACAACAGGTGGGCCTCGATCACTTCCAGCCCCTTGTTGACGAGCGTCGCGGAGTTGATGGTGATGACCGGCCCCATGTCCCAGGTGGGGTGGTTCAACGCCTGCTCCGGCGTCACGTCCGCCAGCTCATCCGGGGTCCGCCCCCGGAACGGACCACCACTCGCGGTGATCACCAGCTTGCGCACTTCGGCCCGGCGACCGCCGCGAAGGCACTGCGCTAGAGCGCTGTGTTCGCTGTCGACCGGGACGATCTGGTCGGGCTTCGCCGCGGCCGTGACGAGCGGACCACCGACGATCAGCGACTCCTTGTTGGCGAGAGCCAGCGTGCGGCCGGCGTCCAGGACCGCCAGGGTAGGACGCAGCCCGATCGAGCCGCTGATCCCGTTGAGCACGACATCACAGTCATATCCGGCCAACTCCGTGGCCGCGTCGGGACCGGCGAGCACCTTCGGCACGGCGTACTGGCCAGCGCTGAATCCGCGGCGCTTCGCCTCGGCATAGAACGCGACCACGACGTCTTCGGCTGCGCTGGCCTTCGCGATCGCAACGGCCTCTACCCCAAGGTCCAGCGCCTGGGCGGCGAGCGTCGCCGGGTCGGAGCCGCCTGCGGCGAGACCCACGACTCTGAACCGATCCGGGTTTCGCCGGATGACGTCGATCGCCTGTACGCCGATAGAACCAGTCGAGCCCAACACCACGAT
>DASTNZ010000228.1:0-41699 GCA_035762665.1 Jiangellaceae bacterium
GAAGGACCGCGGCGAGATCGTCCGCCGGGCGCCGTGGGTCGACGTGGTGTTCGGCACGCACAATGTCGGGGCACTGCCCGTGCTTCTGGAACGCGCGCGGATCGCCGACGAGGCCCAGGTCGAGATCGTCGAGGCGCTCGAGGTGTTTCCCTCGACCCTGCCCTCGCGGCGGGAAAGCGCCTATGCCGCCTGGGTCGCGATCAGCGTCGGCTGCAACAACACCTGCACGTTCTGCATCGTCCCGGCGTTGCGCGGTCGCGAGCGCGACCGCCGTCCGAACGATGTCCTGGCTGAGGTCAAGGCACTCGTCGCCGAGGGGGCGATCGAGATAACGCTGCTGGGCCAGAACGTCAACGCGTACGGAGTGGAGTTCGGCGATCGGTATGCCTTCGGCAAGCTGCTCCGGACCGTTGGTGCGGTGGATGGCATCGAGCGAGTGCGCTTCACCTCACCGCATCCGAGAGACTTCACCGACGACGTGATCGCCGCAATGGCCGAGACGCCGGCGGTGATGCCGCAACTCCACATGCCGCTGCAGTCGGGGTCGGACGCCGTACTCCGGGCGATGCGCAGGTCGTACCGGCGGGAGCGGTATCTCGGCATCGTCCAGAAGGTACGTGCGGCCATGCCGGACGCGGCCATCACGACCGACATCATCGTCGGCTTCCCCGCCGAAACCGACGCGGACTTCGAGCAGACGTTGCATGTCGTGCGCGAGGCCAGGTTCGCCCAGGCGTTTACATTTCAGTACTCCAAGCGCCCTGGCACACCTGCGGCCGGGCTGCCCGACCAAGTGCCGCCGGATGTCGTCAAGGATCGCTACCAGCGGCTCGTCGAGGTCTGTGAAGAGGCTGCCTGGGCGGAGAACAAACATTTCATCGGTCGCGACGTCGAAGTTCTGGTGGCCGAGGGAGAGGGGCGCAAGGACGAGAACACCCGCCGACTATCCGGCCGTGCCCGCGACAACCGGCTGGTACATTTCTCGGCGCCCGACGGTGCGGATCGACCGCGCCCTGGTGACCTCGTAATCGTCGGTGTCACTTACGCCGCTCCTCACCACTTGGTGGCGGACTCAGGGCTGTCTGGCGGGACGTACGAGGTGCGGCGCACGCGTGCGGGTGACGCGCACGAGCGGGCCACTGCGCCCACGCCGGAAACCCGACCAGGGATCCTGCTCGGGATGCCCACGGTGGGTGCACCCTCTGACGGTGAGCCGGTTCACGCCTGCGCGTAGATTCCTCGGCTCTAGCCCTCTTCCGGCGAGGACCGGTAGGGATAGTTCAGCGCGAACCGGTCGCGCAGCGCTTCTCGCAATTGGATTCGTGAGCGGTCGGCGATCGACAGCGTCCCGAGCGCGCCGATCGCGCCGAGTGCCAGCGCCGCTGGGGTGGCGGCCGCATCCGGCACCCTATCGAGCCACCACCAGCTTCGGGAGGCGGCGATGATCAAGAGAGCGGTGAAAACGGCACCCAACACGATGCCCTTGCGGCGTGGTCGTGGCACTTCGGGCGGCGGCTGTCCCTGCCACAAGGCCGCCACGCCCATGACACTGAGCGCGAGCCCGAGCACGCCACCAAGGCCGCGGGTATCCCATGCAATGGCGAACGCCCCAGCAGTGATCAGCACGCGGGCGAGCAGAGCATGCCCGCCGCCGTACCTGAGGGCTGGCAGCCAGGCTACCGAGATGCCGAACCCGATCAGGACCACGGCCGTGGCGGCGGCGACACGCAGCGCTTCGCTGGGCTCGATCACATCCGTATTCGACCACGAATCGAGGGCGTGGATCGACCGCAACCCAGCCACGTATCGGGGATCGTGGGATAGCCTCGCTCCGTGCTAGTCGCTGCCGCCGTTTGCCCACATCCGCCGGGGATCGTGCCCGAGCTGGCGACTGGCGCGGCGGACGAGCTCGCTGAGTTGAGGCGGGCATGTACGGTTGCGCTCGATGCGATCGAGTTCGCTGCACCGGAGGTGCTCGTCATTGTGGGCACCGGTGACGCGACAAGGACCGTTCCGCCCGGGTCGACCGGCAGCTTCGCTTCGTACGGCAAGGACATCCGTACAACGCTGGGCAGTGGGGACGCCGGCGACGATGCGCTTGCCCTGCCCCTGCTCGTGGGCGCGTGGTTGCTCGATCGGCATGGCTGGGCTGGGCCGGTGCGGGGTGCGCTCGTGGCGCACGACGCTCCGGTCGAAGTATGTGTGGCACTCGGCACCGAGATCGCCGAGTCGGCGGACCGGGTCGGGATGCTGGTGATGGGCGATGGCGCGGCATGCCGCACTGCCCATGCACCCAGGCCGTTCGATCCTCGGGGTGAGGAGTTCGACCGGTCGGTGATTGCGGCTCTCGACTCTGGGGAACCGGCTGGGCTGGTCGCGCTTGATCCGGCGCAAGCCCGTGACGTTTCCGCTGCTGGCCGGGCGGCGTGGCAGGTTCTTGCCGGCGCGGCCGGCGAGGCGATCTTTGACGCCGAGATTCTGTATGACCGGGCGCCGTACGGTGTGGGCTACTTCGTCGCGGTGTGGGAGCGCCACGGCTGAGCAGGACTGGCCAGGTGAGCAGGACTTCCATCGTTGCCGTCGTCGGGCCCACAGCTGCCGGAAAAAGCGACCTTGCTGTTGAGATTGCTCTCGCTGCGTCAGGCGAGGTGGTGAATACAGACTCGATGCAGCTGTATCGAGGCATGGACATCGGGACGGCGAAGCTCACGCCAGTCGAGCGCAGGGGCGTGCCGCACCATCTGCTCGACATCCTTGACGTCACCGAACCGGCAACGGTGGCCGAGTTCCAGCAGCTCGCACGGTCGGTGATCGCCGACTGTTTGGCCCGAGGCGTAACGCCGATCCTGGTCGGCGGTAGTGCTCTCTATGTCCGCGCGGTAGTGGACCGGTTCGATTTCCCTGGCACGGACCCCCGCATTCGGGCGGAGCTCGAGTCTGAGTTGGCGGCCATCGGCCCGGCCGCGCTGCACGATCGGCTCAACGGCGTGGACCCGGCCGCCGCGGCGAGCATCCTGCCCACGAACGGCCGGCGGATCGTGCGGGCCCTTGAGGTCATCGAGCTCACCGGGCGCCCCTACACCGCATCTCTTCCGGCCATGGAGTACGCGTACGACGACGTGGTGCAAATCGGCATCGACGTGCCGCGCGACGAGCTGGACGCTCGAATCGCCGCCCGGGTCGACGAAATGTGGTCCGGTGGCTTCGTCGATGAGGTGCGCCGACTGGAAGCCGCCGGACTCCGCGCTGGGCGGACGGCGAGCCGCGCTCTCGGATACGCGCAAGTGCTTCGTTACCTGGCCGGGGAGTGGACCGAGGAGCACGCCAAGGCCGAGACGACCAGGGCTACGCGCCGGTTCGCTCGTCGCCAAGACTCCTGGTTCCGCAAGGATGATCGAATTCAATGGCTACCGTATGACGATCCCGAACTCGTACCCCGGGCCGTTGCGCTCGTCCGGTGACCAGGGCATACGATCGTCGCCCGTGACCACATTCCGCTTCGTCAAGGGCCATGGGACCGAGAACGACTTTGTGTTGCTGCCCGACCCGGACGGAACGGCCTACCCCGCATTGAACGCGGACGTAATTCGCCGCCTGACCGACCGTTACGCGGGATTAGGAGCGGACGGCGTGATCCGTATCGTCCGCAGCGAGTTCGTTGACGAGGCGAAAGCGGTCGCCGAGGACGCCGAGTGGTTCATGGACTATCGGAACGCCGACGGTTCGGTCGCCGAGATGTGCGGCAACGGCGTGCGAGTGATGGCGCGGTACCTATGGGAGACGGGGTTGGTGTCGACGCCGGTCGTGCCGCTGGCGACCCGGGGTGGAATCCGGACCGTACACGCCGAGAAAATGGGTGTCATCACGGTTGAGATGGGGACAGCACAACCGGCGTCGAGCCGGGTGCAGTCGTTCGTCCGCATTGGCGATCGGCAGTGGCCCGCGATGCCGGTATCAGTTCCAAATCCCCACGCGGTCGTTTTCGTGAGTGATCTGGACGAGCCTGGGCGACTGGCCGAACCGCCGATCCTGAAGCCGCCATCAGTGTTCCCTGAAGGGGCCAACGTGGAATTCGTGGTGGCTCGCGGTGACCGGCACATCGCGCTGCGGGTCTGGGAGCGGGGCGTCGGTGAGACGCGGTCTTGTGGCACCGGGGTGTGCGCCGCAGCGTGGGCGGCAATGCGCCGGGACGGCGTCGGTCGCGGCCAGACCTACCAGGTCGACGTTCCGGGAGGTTCACTTGAAGTCGCCGAGCGGCCGGATGGGGTGCTTCTGCTTACGGGCCCGGCGGTCCTTGGCGTGTCGGGCACGGTGGACCTTGCCGACACAGATGTGACGTAGGTCACTGCATCGTCGCGGGGGTTCCGGCCGTCCTACCTGATAACAGGGAGGGCGGCATGAGCGGATCTGATCGCCAGCGGCGCGAAGCAGTGCTGCATGCAGTCGCGATGCGAAGCCGCCGCAGGGCGCAACGCCAGTTGGCGCGGAGGGCTGCGGCGATGCGGGCAGCGGCGGCGCTTCGCTGGGCCGCGTCGGCGCAGCGTAGCCGCTCGTCGGCGTGAGCCGCGCGCTGACGAGTCCAACTTCCGGGCCTGCAGCGGTCCGTGACCGACACGCTCGCGATTAAGCAGGTGCCAAGCCGGCTCGCGGCATGCAACGCTTGAAGGGCGGGAACACTTCACCCGCCAGCGGTGTTGAAAGCAGGAGCATGACAGCAGAGCCACGCTACACATACGACGCCTACCAGGTCGATCAGTCCGGCGCGGATGTCCCGCCTACGGACGACCGGCTTCCCACCACGGGTGAGTTCGATCTTGCCGACCGCCAGTCGCTGAGGCGAGTCGTGGGGCTGTCGACCGAGCTTCAGGACATCACAGAGGTCGAATATCGCCGGCTGCGCCTGGAGCGCGTCGTGCTAGTCGGTGTCTGGACCGACGGCACACCGGAGGCCGCGGAAAACTCCCTAATCGAGCTTGCGGCGCTTACCGAAACGGCCGGCGCTTACGTGCTCGATGGCCTGATCCAGCGCCGGAGCAAGCCCGATCCGGCCACGTTCATCGGGTCTGGCAAGGTGGCCGAGCTGCGGGAAGTGGTCCTCTCGTCCGGCGCCGACACGGTGATCTGCGACGGGGAACTGTCGGCCGCCCAGTTGCGCAATCTCGAGGACGCGGTCAAGGTAAAGGTCGTTGACCGGACCGCGCTGATCCTCGACATCTTCGCCCAGCACGCGAAGAGCAAGGAGGGCAAGGCCCAGGTCGAGCTTGCCCAGCTGGAGTACCTCGCCCAGCGGTTGCGCGGATGGGGTGGTGCGCTGTCGCGGCAGGCGGGTGGACGGGCCGGAGGCGTCGGCGGCGGCGTGGGCACCCGCGGTCCGGGGGAGACGAAACTCGAGACCGATCGGCGGCGGGTCCGTACCCGGATGGCCAGACTCCGCCGTGAGCTCTCGGGTATGAAAACCGCCCGCGACACCAAGAAGGCCGAGCGGCGGCGCCGTTCGGTGCCCGCCGTCGCCATCGCCGGATACACGAACGCTGGCAAGTCCTCGCTGCTGAACCGCCTGACCGACGCCGGCGTGCTCGTGGAGGACGCGCTTTTCGCCACACTCGACCCGACAGTGCGCCGAGCGCGCACGTCAGATGGCCGGGTGTTCACCCTTACCGACACCGTAGGTTTCGTTCGACACCTCCCGCACGAGCTTGTCGAGGCATTCCGGTCCACGCTCGAAGAGGTGTCGGATGCCGACCTCGTGCTACATGTCGTCGATGGTTCGCACCCTGACCCGGAAGGGCAACTCGCTGCGGTGCGGTCTGTCGTTGCGGACGTGGATGCGGGGAAGGTCCCGGAGATCGTCGTGATCAACAAGGTCGACGCTGCAGACGACGCCACAGTGGCGCGCCTGCTGCGGGCCGAGCCGCACGCCATTGCGGTCTCCGCGCGCACCGGAGACGGTATCGACAAGCTGCAGGCACTGATCGAAAGTGAGCTGCCCAAGCCGCCAGTCGAGATCGAGGCGCTCGTGCCGTATGACCGCGGCGAGCTGGTGTCTCAAGTTCACCGCTCCGGCGAGGTGCTGGCGATCGAGCACGAAACCGGCGGAACGCGGGTGCACGCCCGAGTCTCCGAGGGCTTGGCCGCTGCGCTCGAGCCGTATTTGGTGGCGCCGGCCGGCTAACGCTCGGGTTGTTGTTCGCGGCCGCCGAGATGGGTCGCGAGGAAGGCCTCGGCTGCGGCGTAGAAGCGTTCGCGGTTCTCGGGTTTGGCGAGGCCGTGGCCCTCGTCCTCGAACAGCAGGTACTCGTGATCGATGCCCTTCTCTTTCAGGGCCGCCACGATCTGCTCGGCCTCGGCGACCTTGACCCGCGGGTCGTTCTTGCCCTGCGCGACGAGTACGGGAATCCGGATGTCGTCCACCCGCGACAGCGGGGAACGCTCCCAGAGCATGTCGCGCTCGGTCTCGGGGTTGCCCACCTTGGCGTACATGAACGCGATCATCGGCTTCCAGTACTCCGGCACCGAGGCGAGCAGGGTCAGCAGGTTGGACGGCCCGACCATGTCGACCGCGCAGCGGAACGCGTCCGGCGTGAACGCCGCGCCGGCCAGTGCGGCGTACCCGCCATACGACCCACCATAGATCCCGACCCGGTCGCGGTCGATCCAGCCCTGGCCGGCGCAATACTCGACGGCGTCGATGAGATCGCTGTGCATCGCTCGCCCCCACTGCTTGTCACCGGCGTTGCCGAACGCCTTGCCGTATCCGGTGGAACCGCGGTAGTTGACCTGGACGCACGCGTATCCCCGGTTGGCCAGCCATTGCGCTTCCGGGTCATAACCCCACATGTCGCGGACCCAGGGACCGCCATGCACGTTGAGCACGGCCGGCAATGCGGCCCGTTCGACCGAGGGCGGGAATGTGACGTACCCGTGAATTGTCAGGCCATCTCGCGAGGTGAACGTGAACGGCTCCATCGGCGCCAGCTGGAACTCGTCCAGAGCGGGCTTGTGGGAGAACAGGAAGGTCAGCTCGCGAGTGTCGCGGTGGTACACGTAGTAATGGACCGCACCATCGGAGGGCATGTCGCTTAGCAGCCAGCGACGGTCGTCGCGCACCGGCCTGGAGACACTGACCTCACCGCGCAGTCGAGCGCGGAGGGTGTCGATCTCGGCGCCGATCTCGGGATCGAGGTGGAACCACTCTTCGCGGTCCTTGAGGAAGATTACGGACTGCGGTTCCAGCGTCTCGGGATCGCTGAGCACGCCGCCGACGTCGAACTCGGGATCTTCGGCCAGCACCGTCTCCTCGCCGCTCGACAGGTTCAGACGGATCAAGCGGGAGGCGTTGACACCGATGCTGGAGCGCAGGTACACCGACGTTCCGTCCCTATTGAACCCTGAGACGTCGGTGGTCGCCACGTCCTCCGGGGATATCTCCAGCCAGGGTTGATCGGTCCCCGTGTCCGGGTCGCGCAGGTACACGACTGCGCCACCGTCCTCGGTCATGGCCAGCCCACCGCGGATCGTGAGATCCGGATCGATGAGCCAGCCGGCGTAGCCGGGGTTGTTCGCGATCTTGGTGAACTCACCCGATGACAGGTCGAGGCGGTACACGTCGTGCAGCGCCGGATTGTCGGCGTTGAGGCCGATCAACATGGTCGTGGGGTTCCACCGGTTGTGGGCCAGCACCTGGGCATGAACGCCCTCGCCGGGAGTCACCAAGTGGGACTCGCCGCTGGCCAGATCGAGTGCGTAAAGCCGCCAATCCTCGTCACCATCGGTGTCCTGCAGATAGACAAGTGTCTTGTCGTCGTGGCAGAACGCGAACGTCCGGATCCCGCGACCGCGATCGTGGGTGACGGGTCTCGCTGCGGCCGGATCGTCCGCCGGGCCGACCCAGACGTTGAGCACGCCGTCCTCGGGTGCGACGAACCCAAGGCGGGTTCCGTCGGGGGAAAGCGTGGGGGCGACCCGTTCCGGGTTTCCGAACAGGACATCGCGGGGTATCAGGGGGACGGCATCGTAAGTCACGGTGTCGATTCCATCATGAGACGTCCCGTCGGCGTCGAGTGGACGGATGCGCTCGCCGCGAACAGGGCTCCACTTCGCTACCCGCTCACGGACACAGGGCGCGCATGATCTCGGGCAATCGCTCGCCGACGAAGAACATGTGGCCCTCGTCCGGTAAGTAGGTGGCCCGGCAATCGGGAATCAGGGTTGCGACATGACGCGCCATGGCCACCGGCGAGTTGGGATCCCGTTCGCCATGCCAAAGCCGGACGGGAACCTGGATGTCCTCGAGACGGAAACCCCACGGACCGGCGTACAACCGGAGCTCGCGGGCCTGACCCTTGCCACCCTGGCGGAACGCCTCTGCGACGGTCGGCTCGAAGATCTCCTGCAGGCGATTCCAGTACGGTCGATCCGCCTCGGCGACAGTCGCGCGCCTTAGCAGCCGCTCGGGTCGCCTCGCCCTGATAGCGGCCCAGCCCATGACCGCCCGGGCCGCCAGCGGGACGCGGCCGGCGACCCTGAACAGCCACTGGTTCGACCGGCTCATGCCCACGGTTGCGCCGGGAGCATCGATCGGCCCGATGCCGGCCACGATCCCGACGCCGGTAAGGCGGTGCGGCAGCTTCCAGGCGCATGCGGCCGCATAGGGCGCACCGCCGGACGGTCCTAGGACGGAGAACTGTCCCAGCCCGAGCGCGTCAGCCAGTTCGTCGACGTCATCCGGCCAATCGACCAGTGTCCGTCGAGGTTGATAGTCGGACAGGCCGATTCCCGGGCGGTCGGGTGAGATCACTCGTACCGCAGTGGCCACGCCGGCCCGGTGGGCGAGCCGCCCTTCGAGCCTCGCGCTAGGCCAGCCATGGCAGTAGATGAGCGGGTGGCCCTCAGGATCGCCCCACTCGGCAAACCCGAGCCGGCGTCCATCGTGAAGCATGAGTGTGCGGCCCTCGATCGCCTCCATCGTTATCGATGGTAGGCAGGCACACCGGATGAGCTCCACGCGCACATCCCGGTGGTCGTGAAGCAAGGCTGACCGTGATCACGAGGGGTTGCTGCCGGAACAACCCCCTCGTGATCGACCGTTACTACCGCGGGCCGGGACGGAAGTTGGCGAACTCCTCCATGGCCATCACTGGGCGCAGCCGGCCTTCGAACTGCGGTGTCACGAAGGCATCTCGCAGCAGATCGTCGGCGAGGTGAGGTTCAGGCGCCGGACTCACCCTCGGCAGCGATGATCAGCCCCTGCTCGAGGCGGGTGATAACGCCGTCGCGGACGAGCCGGTCGGTGACCTGCTGGACATGACGCAGGAACCCCAGGCTCGGCCAGTCGTCCTCGTCTTTGATCAGGTCCTCGATCGTGCAGCCGTCACCCTGGTCGCGATTCTCCACGCCCGAGTCGGCGTCGCGCATCACCCCCTCGGACAGATCCGAGCCTCGGCAGGCGTCGGCCTTGATCTCGAACTCGACAATGCCCGGCATGGTGTCCATTCCCGAGTCCTCGTCGGTGGCGTCCAGGGTCACCGTCACGGAAGTGTTGTAGGTGCCTTCGTACCCGGGCGCCGGGTCCCCCGTTGGGTTCCCGCGGATCGAGCGTCGCGGTCACCGTTGGTGGGGTCTCGTCTGGCGCGCTGAGCACGTGGAAGTAGTCGAACGCCATCGTCACCGAGGTGGTCTGCTCCTGGCCGAACGCGTACACACCGACAGAGGCCCCGTCAAGCCGGTCGTTGACGATCGGTTCGATTTGCGCCCAGGTTGCGCCATCGGAGCTGTAAGAGCCGGTGAACGTGTCGCCTTCCTTCTTCTGCCGCAGCCACCACTGCTCGACGTCCGGCGTGACGATGACCTCTGGGAAGGCCGGCTGGAATATGTCGTCGATCTCGTGCCGCATCTCGATCTTCTGAGTGCACGGTTGGCCGGGCGGCGCCGTGCCGACAAGGTCGAACTTGAGGAAGGTCGCGTCGATGTCGTAGACGAGGATCCCTCCCCGTTGCCACCGCTCGCAGGCTGGGCCGGAGACTCGCGTCTCGACGTCCCAGTCACCTTCGGGGAAAGTCTGCAGCATGAGATTCGGTGCGTTGCCACCCGTGTCGAACAGGTTGGTCGGTGTGGTGTCAATCTTGAGCAGACCACCCTCCACCCGGAACCGGTTGAAGTCGGGGCGCACGACGCGGTCCCAGCGGCAACGATCGAGACGGTCGCCGTCGAACTCGTCGTCGCGGCCGACCTCCTCGTCCGGGTTCTCGCAAATGATCGGCGGCGAGGGCTCGGGAATCGCCTCGACGCGAACGAAGTCGGTCGCGGACGCGCCGGAAGCATCGGTGACCGTCACCGTCGGCCGGTAGACGCCGGACAGCTCGTAGGTGTGCTGCACCTCGGCGCCGGTAGCGGTGGTGCCGTCGCCGAAATCCCACTCGCAGGAGAGCGCTTCACCTTCTGGATCGGTACCTCGACTGAGAACGTCGCCGTTTACGGAAGCTCACCCTCTGGAGGGTCGGCCGACACGGACATGATCTCTGGTCGAGCG
The DNA here is from genome assembly GCA_035762665.1 of Jiangellaceae bacterium. Classification (GTDB taxonomy): domain Bacteria; phylum Actinomycetota; class Actinomycetes; order Jiangellales; family Jiangellaceae; genus JASLBX01. The sequence continues at coordinate 10,529 of DASTNZ010000228.1, forward strand.
TTGAGCGAGATTCCTTTGCCCCGGACTTCAGGTAGTTCAGGCTGAACAGGCCGGTGTCGCCAGGGTTGTTGCGGAATACGAAGAACAGCTCGTGCGTCCCACCGGGATCCTCGATCGGCACCGTGACGTCCTTCCAGATCTGCCAGCCGCCGGTCGGCTCGATGTAGCCGCTGTCGCCGACGAGCGGGCCGTCGGGCGAGTCCGCGTGGATCTCGATGCGGCCGCCTCGCCCGTTCGAGGCGAACCGGTAGGTGATCGCGTCGATCCCGGCCAGGTTCATTGACTCGTACGAGATGTAGTCGCCGTCGTCGATGTAACCGATGTTCCGCAGGCCACCCTTCACGTCGGACGTGGCCTCGCCCTGGTCGATGCAGAACTCCCAGATGTCGTTGTCAAACGGACGGGTGTAGCCGTCCAGGTCGCCGGTCCATTCGTAGAACATCGCTGCGCCGTCGTAGTACTCCGGCCACTTGACGTCGGTACGCGAACCATGATCGTTGTCAACCCCCCTCGGCCAAGACCGTGCCGGGTAAGCGGGCACCTCGCCTTGTCCGCGTGCGGCTCGGTAGCCTGCCCTGGTGGACGATCAGCGCCGCGATGCATGCGACCCCGAACGGGTCCGGGCGCTGCTGTCCCGCGCCATCGAGGCTTTGGGCGGCGACGAACGAACAGGCCAGGTGACCATGGCCGAGTCGGTCGCCGCCGCGATCGAGTCGAGAGAACATCTGCTGGTGCAGGCCGGCACGGGCACCGGCAAGTCGCTGGCCTACCTGGTGCCCGCGGTTTTGCGAGCTGCCGCCACTGATGCGCCGGTCGTGGTGGCCACTGCCACGCTGGCGCTCCAGGCCCAGCTGGTCGACCGCGACCTGCCGCTGCTCGCGAAGGCGGCCGCGCCGGTGTTGGGCCGGGCGCCGCGGTCGGCCACGCTGAAGGGACGCGCCAACTATGCGTGCCTGCATCGGGTGCGCGACGGAGTGCCGGACGACGACGGAGCGCTCGTTGCGGTCACCCATGTCGCGCCCGGGGCGTTGGGCCTGGAGGTGTTGCGGGCCCGGGAGTGGGCGGAAGAGCAGGCGGCGACCGGCGGCTCCGGAGACAGGGATCGGCTGGACCCTGGAGTGAATGACCGGGCCTGGGCTCAGGTGTCGGTCAGCGCTCGCGAGTGCCTGGGAGCACAGCGCTGCCCGTACGGCACCGAATGTTTCGCGGAGCGGGCGCGAGCGTCGGCGGCGGAAGCCGACGTTGTGGTTACCAACCACGCCTTGCTGGCGATTAACGCACTCGAGGGCGTGCCGGTCCTCCCCGAGCACGACGTCGTCGTCGTTGACGAGGCTCACGAGCTGGTCTCCCGAGTGACCGGGGTGGCGACGGCCGAGCTGTGGCCGAGTGTGATCGAACGAACTGGACGGCGAGCACGGCCGTACGTGGACGAGGGTGACGCGGCAGAGTTGGAGGATGCAGCCGAGCCGCTGCGACGGGCGCTGGCCGAGGTCGGCCCAGGACGGCTCGACCCGCCATTACCCGCCGCGCTGCTTGCGGCGATCGTAGGGGTCCGAGACGCTGCCCGCGCCGTCCAGTCCGGGTTCAGGGCGACCGCGAAGCAGGACCGGGCACCCGAGGCCGAGTCGGGACGTAGGTCGGCCTTGGCGATGGTGGACGAGTTGTTCGCCACGTCCGAACGGCTGGCCGCCGGGGACGAACACGACGTCATCTGGGTCGAGGAGCGCGAACGCGGTGGGCGGGTGCTGAAAGTGGCGCCGTTGTCGGTGGCCGGGCTGCTCAGGGAGCGGCTGTTCGGCGACGCTACCGTCGTCGCGACATCTGCCACCCTGGAGCTCGGCGGTTCATTCGATCCGGCGGCCCGGTCGTTCGGCTTGCTCGGCGAGGGCGCGCCCGGGTGGCGTGGCATCAATGTCGGCTCGCCGTTCGACTTCGGCCGGCAGGCCATCCTGTACGTCGCGAGCCACCTTCCGCCGCCCGGGCGGGACGGAGTGCGGCCCGAAGCGGTGGACACCCTGATCGACCTCGTATCCGCGGCCGGTGGCCGGACGCTCGGCCTGTTCTCGTCGCGTCGTGCGGCCATCGAAGCGGCCGAAGAGGTCAGGGCACGATTGGGTGACATCACGGTGCTGTGCCAGGGCGACGACATCGTGCCCACGCTGGTTCGCAAGTTCGCCGAAGATGAGAAGTCGTGCCTGTTCGGGACGCTGTCGTTGTGGCAAGGAGTCGACGTCCCGGGTGACGCGTGCCAACTCGTTGTGATCGAGAAGCTGCCGTTCCCGCGGCCCGACGACCCACTGGCGTCTGCGCGCCAGCGGGCCGTCGAGCGCGCGGGCGGAAATGGATTCATGACCGTCGCAGCGACGCACGCCGCGTTGCTGCTCGCGCAGGGAGCGGGCCGGCTGGTCCGGCGCGCGAGCGACCGAGGGGTGGTGGCAGTGCTGGACCCTCGGTTGGTGCGGGCACGCTATGGCAGCTACTTGCGCGCTTCGCTACCGCCGATGTGGTTCACCACAGACCACTCGGTAGTCGTGGCGGCACTCCGACGACTGGCAACCACCCGCGAACGGGTGGGGCAGCAACTCAAACTCGGCGCATGACCGTGACGACGCGACCCAGGATGGTCGCCTGCTCGCCCGGAATAGGGTCGTACGCGGGGTTCTGCGGCATGAGCCAAACCTGATCGTCGGTGCGTTTGTAGGTCTTTACGGTGGCCTCGCCGTCGATCATGGCAGCGACGATCTCGCCGTTCTCGGCCACCGGCTGCTGCCTGACGACAACCCAGTCGCCGTCGCATATGGCGGCCTCGATCATGGAATCACCAGTGACCCGCAGCAAGAACAACGTCCCCTCGCCGACAAGCTGGCGAGGGAGCGGGAAGACCTCCTCGATCGCCTCCTCAGCCAGTACGGGGCCACCGGCGGCGATTCGCCCGACGACAGGCACGTACGACGGCTCAGGACGCTCGTCGCCACTGCCGCTGACATCGATGACAGCGTCGTCCGGGCCGGCGCCAAGCACCTCCAGAGCACGCGGGCGGTTGAGGTCGCGCCGAATGTAGCCCTTCTTCTCGAGCACGTTGAGCTGATGAGAAACACTGGACGGGCTGGACAGGCCGGCCACATGGCCGATCTCGCGCATGCTCGGCGGATAGCCGCGCTGCGCGACCGACTTACGGATGGCATCGAGGACCCGCTGCTGGCGGGGGGTGAGCCGGCGGCTCCCCTCTGGATCAGGAAACTCGTGAACGGTGCCGCCCTCGTCGATCGGTTCGGCGCCGTGCTCGGGCGGAGTCGCCATGCCGGACGTGTCGTCGCGCTGGCTGCCCACGGGGTGCCTCCTTCGTCTACTGGCCGCTGGTACGTCCGAGCGACCTGCTGCTCGCAGGCTAGCGCGAATCAGCGACACGATCAAAACATCTGTTCGATGGCGTGTCGACTCTGTCAGTGCCGGGGTGTATAACTCGTACATGGGTTCGGTTCGAACGACTGTACTAGGGCGTGTCGCTGTTGGCGACCACGGTCGCTCGGGCGGAACTGCCGATTTCGATGGCGGTACGGAGGCGGAGATGACGACCGTGACGATCGCACCGGCGGAAGAGGCGGGCCTCAGCGTGGGCCGGCCGGTGCGTGCGATGCATCGGTCGCAAGGTTATGCGCGGCCGTCCAGTCCGGCAGAGTTGGCTGGAGATGAACAGCCGCGAGTGGCCGATGTCCGGCCCGCCGTGCGCCTGCTTCGCGGGCCAGACGGTGCCGAGCAGGTACGTGTGCGGCCACAGCGCCGGTATCGAGTGCCTGGTGCGCCTCGCCCGGTCGGGTGCGATCGCTCGTACGAGGCCGATCTACACGGCTCGCGACTGACGCGCCGCGGCAAGATGGTGGTCGGGGCCATCTGGTTGGTCTTCGCCGCCGCGATCGTCTTGATGGTGAGCCGGCCGGCAGAGGTGCCGATTCCGGCCGAGACGGCCACAGTGACGGTCAAGTCGGGCGACACGCTGTGGGCTCTTGCGGATGATCTGGCTCCCGATGACGACCCGCGGGTCACGGTCGACCAGATCATTGACCTGAACGGGTTGCGATCCGCAGGCGACATCCATCCCGGCGACTTGCTGGTAGTGCCGGTTTCGACGAACTGAGCGGTGCGACACGCCGAAGACAGGCGTTGTGGGCACCGTTGACCTGCGGCGACGAAGTCGGCCTCGAGACACACCGAGAAGGTGGTTGCGGGCGTGTTGTCAGAGCTCTACGGTACCCTATATATAGTAGTTACAGAGTTGTAAGTCATCCACAAGTTGTGGTGAACCGCCCACAGGTTCTCCCCAGGCGATGCACAGGTTTTCCACCTTGCGGCATCGCTGAGGGCTCACTTCGGCGGTTAAGTGGACGGCTCAGCGGACGGAGGTGAAGCTATGCATTGTCCGTTCTGCCGGCACCCGGACAGCCGGGTCGTCGACAGTCGAACGGCGGACGATGGTGCGGCGATCCGCCGGCGTCGGCAGTGTCCGAACTGTGACCGGCGGTTCACCACCGTCGAGCAGGTCACGCTTGCCGTGGTGAAGCGATGCGGGGTCACGGAGCCGTTCAGCCGCGAGAAGATCATCGCGGGTGTGCGGCGGGCGTGCCAAGGTCGCGGCGTTAGTGAGGACGCGCTGGCTCGATTGGCACAGCAAGTCGAGGAGCAGATCCGGGCGTCCGGTTCGGCTGAGGTGCCCAGCCGCGAAGTCGGCTTGGCCATCCTCGGCCCACTGCGCGCGCTCGATGAAGTGGCCTACCTGCGCTTCGCCAGCGTGTACCGCGATTTCGCCAGCTTGGCCGACTTCGAAGCCGAGATCGCCATGTTGCGTGCGGAGCATGGCGAGACCGTGCCGGAGCCGGTCCGCCAGGTGCACGACGCAGATCGTGGCAGGGGCTAGCGACCTGCCAGTGGCAACAACGACAGGTGACAAGTACACGTCCCGGGGCAGGGCTCGGGCGGGGGAGACGAAGGAGCAGATATGACCGACACGGTGAGCGACCCAGGTCGTCGAGGTCCGGGCAGGGCATCGGACTCGAAGGTCAAGGGCTCCGCGCCCGGCCTCACCATCGAGCGGATCTTCACCACCGAAGGCGTGCATCCGTACGACCAGGTGACCTGGGAGCGGCGCGACGTCATCCAGCAGAACTGGAGGACCGGCGAGACCGTGTTCGAGCAGCGCGGCGTCGAGTTTCCGGACTTCTGGTCGGTCAACGCCTCGACGATCGTGACCAGCAAGTACTTCCGCGGGGCCCTCGGCACCGACACTCGCGAGTGGAGTCTCAAGCAACTCGTCGACCGGGTCGTCAAGGCCTACCGCAACGCGGGTGAGGAGTACGGCTACTTCGCCAGCCCGCGCGACGCTGAGATCTTCGACCATGAGCTCACCTGGATGCTGATCCACCAGGTGTTCTCCTTCAACTCGCCGGTGTGGTTCAACGTTGGAACGCCGTCCCCACAGCAGGTCTCGGCGTGCTTCATCCTGTCTGTCGACGACTCGATGGAGTCGATTCTGAACTGGTACCGCGAAGAGGGAATGATCTTCAAGGGCGGTTCGGGGGCCGGTCTCAATCTCTCACGTATCCGGTCGAGCAAGGAGCTGCTGTCCTCGGGCGGCACCGCGTCGGGTCCGGTGAGCTTCATGCGCGGTGCGGATGCCTCGGCGGGCACGATCAAGTCCGGTGGCGCCACCCGCCGGGCCGCCAAGATGGTCGTGCTGGACGTCGACCACCCTGACGTCGAGGAGTTCATCGAGACCAAGGCGCGCGAGGAGGACAAGATCCGTGCGCTGCGCGACGCCGGCTTCGACATGGACCTCGGGGGCAGGGACATCGTCTCGGTGCAGTACCAGAACGCCAACAACTCCGTGCGCGTCTCGGACGAGTTCATGCGGGCCGTCGAGAAGGGCCAGAAGTTCGGCCTGCGGGCTCGGCTGACCGGTGAGGTCATCGAGGAGGTCGACGCCAAGGGCCTGTTCTGGAAGATGGCGCAAGCGGCATGGGAGTGCGCCGACCCTGGTATCCAGTACGACGACACGATCAACGACTGGCACACCAACCCTGAGACAGGCCGCATCACGGCGTCCAATCCATGCTGCTTCGTTGGTGACACGTTGGTCGACACCGTCGATGGTCCGCTGGCGATTGAACAGATCGTCAAGAACGTTGACGCCGGCGAACTGGTCACCGTCCGTGCCTACGACGCTCCGGCCGACACGTTCGTCGAGCGGAACGTCACGGGGGGATGGGTCGCGGGGCGCACCGCTCAGCTCGTCGAAGTAGTAACAGTGAACGGTCTTCGGCTGCGCTGCACACCCGAACACCGCTTCCTGACGGCATCCGGTTGGGTCGAGGCGCTACGCCTTGCTCCCGGCACGCCGCTTGTGGGCCACAAGGGCGACATGGTGCATTCCATCAGCCGGGTGGCGCTTGATGATGAGGTGCCTGTCTACGACATCGAGGTAGACGGTGAGCACAACTTCGTAGTCGCCAGCGAAGGAATCCCCGGCATTGTTGTGCACAACAGCGAGTACATGTCCCTGGACAACTCGTCGTGCAACCTGGCGTCGCTGAACCTGATGAAGTTCCTCCGCGATGACGACACGTTTGACGCCGACCTGTTCCGCCGGGCCGTCGAGCTGATCATCACCGCGATGGACATCTCGATCTGCTTCGCCGACTTTCCGACCGAGGCGATCACCGAGACGACGCGGGCCTACCGCCAGCTCGGCATCGGGTACGCCAACCTCGGTGCGCTGCTGATGGCTACCGGCCACGGGTACGACTCCGAGGGCGGGCGCTCGGTCGCGGCGGCGATCACGTCTCTGATGACGGCTGCTGCGTACAAGCGATCAGCGGAACTGGCTGGCATCGTCGGTCCGTATGACGGGTTCGCCCGCAACGCTAAGGCCCACGCGCGAGTGATGCGCAAGCACGCAGCGGCCAATGACCAGCTCCGCCCGCTCGACGAGATGGACCGGCTCATCCACGAGCTTGCGACGAAGGTCTGGGCCGAGGGCAACAAGATCGGCGAGGTCAACGGCTGGCGCAACGCGCAGGCCAGCCTACTGGCTCCAACCGGAACGATCGGCCTGATGATGGATTGCGACACTACCGGTGTCGAGCCCGACCTCGCCCTGGTCAAGTTCAAGAAGCTGGTCGGCGGCGGGTCGATGCAGATCGTCAACCAGACGGTGCCGCGCGCCCTGCGCAAGTTGGGGTACCAGGACGAGCAGATCGAGGCGATCGTCGAGTACATCTCCGAGCACGGCCACGTGGTCGACGCACCCGGTTTGCGCGCCGAGCACTATGAGGTGTTCGACTGCGCCATGGGAGAGCGGTCCATCAAGCCGATGGGCCACGTCAACATGATGGCCGCGATCCAGCCGTTCCTGTCCGGCGCGATTAGCAAGTGCGTGGTAGGCGAGACGCTCGTCGCTACCGAGAACGGCTTGGTTCGTATCGGGACCATGCACCAGGGCGAGGCCGAGGACACCTTCCGCGACGAGCGGATTCAGGTCGTGTCGCTCGGAGGGTACCGGAAGGCGGACGCCTTCTACTACGGTGGCGTCCGGCCAGTCCGGACAGTGCGGCTGCGTTCGGGGCACCAGATCACGGGCACATACCCACACCGGTTGCTGACCGCAGGTGACGGTGACGTTGCGTGGAAGACGCTCGGTGAGCTTCAGGTAGGCGATGCTGTGGCGACGCGCTACGGCTCAGAGCTTTGGTCGACCACTCCAGCGAGCCTCCGCGACATCGTCGCCTCGAAGTCATACGGCAGCCAGAAGTCTGTCGCGTTACCGGACGAGATGACCACTGAGCTGGCATTCCTGCTGGGTGCCTACGCGGCGGAGGGACAAACGAGCCGAAGCAATTGGACCGTCGTCATCACGAACTCGGTGCCCGTAGTGCTGGAGCGGGTCCGCGACGCGTGGCGGACGGTGTTCGGCCTCGATGCCCGAATCGTCGAGCAGCCAGGGAAATGCCCTGGTGTCGTGGTGGCGTCCAAGACCATCGTGGAGTTCCTCGATGCACTTGGGTGCGGTTCCCGCGCGTCGGACAAGCGAATCCCCGATGCGGTTCTCCAGTCACCCCGCGAGATGGTTCTCGCATTTCTGCAGGGGCTGGCCCTTGATGCTTATGTCACCACAGCAACTGCGCCGAAGTGGGCGATCTGCGTTGACAGCCCACGATTGCTGGACGACCTCCAGGCGGTGATGACGAACCTCGGAGTGGTCCACAGCCGGGTCACCAAGCACAACAAGGAGAACGGCAAGGACTACGACGAGGTCTACGCCGCTGGACGGCAGGGCCAGCTCATGACGGCACTGGTGCCGTTCTTGGAGCCGGACAAGGCTGCCAGGGCGGCGGAGTACCTGGCGTGCAGTTACGGCTCGGGTACTGCGGACGTGGTGCCGGGCGTCACTGGACGCGAGCTCTACGAACTGATCCCGCGCGGTAAGCCGGGCCGCAACAGAATCCGCAGCTGGCGAAGCGAGTTCGGGTTCCTGCGCGACCCACGGACCAACCACGTGACGCGCGAGACCCTCGAACGGGTGGCGACATTGCCGGGCGTCGAGCTGCCGACATGGCTGCGGCAGGTACTCGACGATGACCTGCACTTCTCGGTCGTCGAGGCGGTCGCCGATGCCGGTGAGGCAGAGGTGTACGACCTCTCGGTTCCTGGGACGCACGCCTTCGTCGCAAACGGCATCATGAACCACAACACCGTGAACATGCCCGAGTCGGCCACCGTCGAGGAGATCGAGGACATCTACTTCCAGGGCTGGAAGCTCGGACTCAAGGCGCTGGCGATCTACCGTGACAACTGCAAGGTCGGCCAGCCGCTGTCGGACGCCAAGGGCAAGAAGGCATCGGCTGAAGCTGAGAAGGAGGTCGTGGTCGAGTACCGGCCGACCCGCAAGCGGCTGCCGAAGTCGCGCCCAAGCCGCACCACGTCGTTCACCGTTGGCGGTGCCGAGGGCTACATGACGGCCGGCTCGTACCCCGACAACGGGCTCGGCGAGGTCTTCCTGAAGCTCGGCAAGCAGGGCTCGACGCTCGCCGGCATCATGGACGCCTTCTCGATCGCGATCTCCATCGCGCTGCAGTACGGCGTGCCGCTGGAGACGTACGTCCAGAAGTTCACCAACATGCGGTTCGAGCCGTCGGGCATGACCGACGACCCGGATGTTCGCATGGCGCAGAGCGTCGTGGATTACATCTTCCGGCGGCTGGCGCTGGACTACCTGCCGTTCGAGTCGCGGGCCGCTCTGGGCATCTACACCGCTGCTGAGCGCACCCAGCAGCTCGAGACCGGTGAGTACGCGCCGGTGGACGAGGACATCGACGTCGAGTCGTTCCGGCAATCCGCCCCGATCGAGGAGTCGAAGTCGGTGGCCGCTGCCGAAACTCCGCCCGAGGTGACCGAGTCGACGGCCAAGAAGGCCCCCGAGCAGGCCCACACGTCCACCGAGCTGCTCGAGATCCTGCAGGGAACCAGCGCCGACGCGCCACTGTGTGTCACCTGCGGCACCAAGATGCGGCCGGCCGGCAGCTGTTACGTCTGCGAAGGCTGCGGTTCAACCTCTGGCTGCAGCTGAGGGCGCGGCGCGGTAGTGCCAGGATGGGCGCTGTGACGAACCGCGCCCGCCTGCCGGTCCGGACCGCCACGGTCTGGAACTCGCTCAGCAAGGCTCTGGACGGTGTGGTGACTACATCGGGCCGTCCAGAGCTTGTGGTCGCTGATGTCGGAGGCGGCACAGGTGGCTTTGCGGTGCCCCTTGCCGAACTCGGGCATCGGGTCACTGTCGTCGACCCGAGCCCGAACGCCCTTGCCACCTTGGAGCGACGGGCCAAAGACGCCGGCGTCGCCGACCGGGTCGCCGCGCGGCAGGGAGAGGCCGCGAGCCTGCCCGAGATCGTGGGCGCCGCGCAGGTCGATGTCGTCGTGTGCCACGGCGTTCTCGAGATCGTCGATGACCCCAAGGCTGCGATGGCAGGCCTGTATGCCGCGTTGCGGCCGGGTGGCCTGGCCAGCGTCGTTGTGGCGCAGCGGCACGCCGCCGTCCTCGCCCGTGCCGTGGCTGGGCACCTGGCCGACGCGCTGCAGGTGCTGCGCAGCAGTGCCGGGCACTGGGCGGCGGGCGACCCCCTCCCGCGCCGCTTCGACCAGGATTCGATCATCGCGCTCATGGTCGATGCCGGATTCACGATTGACGGTGTTCATGGCGCCCGAGTGTTTACTGACCTTGTGCCGGGAGAAACACATGATGAACCGTCACGGGCTCGGGACCTGCTGGAACTCGAGACCGCGGCGGCGGAAGAACCGGCATTGCGGGCGATCGCCGGCCAGCTGCACCTCCTAGCGGTGCGGTAGCGGGGAAAAATCGACACGGCAACATAGCCGAGGTCGACTTTTATCCGCCGAAGCGGCCGCTTATGCTGGATGCAACGTAAGTGATGCGCCTCGCGCCTATACAGACGATGGAGGGCACGGTGCCTCTCTCCGACCACGAGCAGCGGCTGCTCGAGCAGATGGAGCGAGCGCTGAGTGCTGAGGACCCCAAATTCGTCACTGCGATGAGGGGTGCAGATCTGCGCCGTCGCTACCAGCGGCGAGCACTGCTCGCCAGCCTGACGTTTGTCGTCGGGATCGTGATGTTGATGACTGGGGCCATGACCTCGGTCATCGCACTGGGTGTGGCCGGTTTCGTGGTCATGCTCTTCTCGGCGTGGTTCGCTATCACGTCGTGGCGCCGCATTCCTGCAGAGGGAGACATCGGCGAGTTCCCCCCGGCAAAGTCGGGCGGGAGGCAGCCTACCCGCGGTGACCGCCGCCGCTTCATGGAACGCCTCGAAGAGCGCTGGCGGAAGCGCCGCGAAGAAGGCCCTGGGGGCCGGGGCCACTGACCGCGCCCCGAGCGACGGGCCAGTTGCCCCGGCAGGGCTTGCTCAGGTCATGTCGGCGCACGCTCGCGACGTATGATCCCATCCTGCGTACGCAGCCCTAGTCGCCTCGTTCCCGGCTAACGCCTGCCTGCCGGAACAAACCGGGTACGTAGGCGTTCTCCAGCCGTGTCCAGCCAAGCCAGACCTTCACCGGCGGCCGCCATGCCGGCAGTCAGGACGTCTCGCACCGCCGCCGGCCAGAGCCACGCCTTGATGCGCTGGCTGCGCGGCCGCGAACCGAGAAGCTGGGCGCGCAAGGCTTGAGCGTCGGCGCGCAGGCCAGGCACCTCATCGGTGCTCGCGGCGTAGCGTGCCCGCTCGATCGTCCGGACCAGATGCCACACCAGGCGTGATGTGTCTTCGCTGAGCGTAAACTGGCGATCCACCAGCCGCAGGACACCGCGCGGGGTGGCGGCGGTATCCCAGCCAAGACCGGCGTCGCGGACCGCATCGCGGAAGTCGGTCCAAGCTGCTTCAGCCTCCGCGGCGGGGTCACCTGTCGCGCGGCGCCACCGGGCCATGCGGATGAGCTGCGCGACCCCCCGTGGCACGCATAGCAGGATTGCGAGGATCGCGGCCGCGATAGCGACGGCCGGCCAGCGGGAAGGTTGATCGGTCGCGCCGCCCAGTGCGCCCAGGTCGTCAAGAGCCAGGTCGCCGGCCCGCTCCGGCCCCAGGGGGTTCTCGGCGGAGTCGGCGTTGGCGCCACCGTCCTGCGGCGTCCCCGTGCCGTCGTCGCCGGGCCGTATCGGGAGCGTCCAAGCAGGGGCGGCATCGGTACGAGTGGCCGGCGTCGGCTCGAACCGGACCCACCCGATGCCGTCGAAAAACAGCTCTGGCCAGGCATGCGAGTCATGAGCACGGACGATCCGGCTGCCGTCATCCTGCAGTTCGCCGGGTGTGAAGCCCACCGCGACCCGGGCCGGGATGCCGATCGCTCGGGCCATGATCGCCATGGTCGCTGCGAACTGCTCGCAATACCCGATGCGGTTGTCCAGGAAGTCGATCAGGTGAGACGTGGAGGTGCCCGGCTCACGCTCGAGGCTGTATGAGAAGCCGCCGGTCGATCGGAACCACGCCTGCATCGCTGCCGCTTGCTCGTGCGCGTTGGTGAGTTCGCCGATGGCTTCCTCGATGTAAGGAGCGAGCTGGTCGCGCATGCCCTCGGGCAGCTGGACCATCTCCTGCATCTCTTCGATAACCGGTTCTGCCTCGCGGAGAGTTGGAGCGTCGAAATCAACGGCAAGACTCGTGACGCGGTACGACTGCAAATGGACGTCTTCGTCGCCGACAGCTACGACGTCGAGCGTACCGATGTCGTACCGCCAGTCGCCGTCGATGTCGATCGCTCGGGCCGGGTAGGGCAGCGGCAGCCAGCGTGATCCGAAGTTGTCGGTGATCTCAAAGTCGTAAGTGACCTCGGTCACCTCGGTGTCAACAAACGACAACCCCGGTGGCGACGGCATGCCTTCCCTGACACGCTGCGATTCCGGGACATTTCGTTGGGAGGCTCTCCATTCCTCGCCATTGAACACGTCGAGCGTCGTGGTGCGGATGTAGTCGGGTCGCTCCGCGGTGGTCGTGTACCGGAGGATTTCTACGTTGTCGTCCCGGACAAGATCGCGGCGCAGATCGACGATCGGATTGTCGGTACGGATCGTCCGCCCACCACCGCCGCCGGCCCCGCCGCCTCCGATGAATCCCTCGGTCAGGGCGGGCAGCCACGCCGGAAGCGCGACGGCCGCGGCCAACGCGACCGCGCCGGCGCGGCGACCACTGCGGGCGAGCGAGTCGGTCTGCGGCAGGCCGGGGTGCCGCGCCGACGGCGATGCCGACCGTCCCCACGCCGCAACGCGATTACGCCCCTCGGTGACCAGCAGTGACAGGAACCCGATCGCCGGCAGGACGAACCAGATCCAGTTCCAGCCCTCGCGCGCCGTCGCGGCCGCGATCGCATACATCACACCGATGGGTATCCCCGCGAGCGGAACCCTACGCAATGCGAACACGGCAATCTCGACACAGATCGCAACTAGCGCAGCCCCACCAACGATGAAGAACAGGACGCCTCGCTCGACCGGCACCGGTGCGGCGTACTGGGTCATGCTGTCGATGCCCTCGCCGACGACGACGCCTAGCCGCTCGAACCACGACGGCGTCGGGACGATACCCAGCCACGCCACATCAGCGGCCACGATCAGCCCGAGCCACAGGATTGCCACGCCGAGTTGGGCGAGGGGGACGACGCCGCGGGGTGCTTGCCACCGCCGGAGTGCGGCACCGGTCAGGGCCACAAGTGCGATCGCTATGCCGGCCGGGATGAGCCAGCTGTCGCTATCGGTCAGCGGGAGCAGGGGCATGATCGCGAGAAAGGCAGCAAGTGCGCTGATCGTCGTCAGCCGGCCGGACCTGGTCATCACACCACCCCCGCGGTCGAACCGGCTGCCGGTTGGTCGGCATCGGCGGGAGCCGGCGGAGCCTGCAGAACACTGCGGCTCACGCCGAGCCGTTCCCACACAGCGGGGATTGCGTCGCCACGCGCCGCGACCACGACCCCCCAGCCGGCGCGGCGCAGGATCTGGGCCGTCTCGGCCATCCGCACGTCCTCGGCTTCGCGTTTGGGCCCGGTGATGGACGTCCAGGACACAGCGTCCACCATGATCGCCAGAGCGGCCGTTGATCCGTGTCGAAGGCTTGCGACGACCGCCGCTTCTTCAGGACGCAGCCGCCCGAGCACGCCGATGAGCAAGCCACTCGCAGCTTCTCCGCCGGTCAGGAGGTCTGGCCAGCGCCCGACCGACGCCTTGTTGCTGGTCTCGACGACGGCGAGTGCTTCGAGTAGCGGTGCCTCGGCCTCACCTGGGCCGGTACCCGGGTCATGCCAGGCGCCGCTGACCGTGCCGCCTTCGTCGGTGACCAGCCGGATCGCGTAGCCGCGGTTGGCGAGGTGCGCGCCGATGGACGCCGTCGCCGTAACCGACCACTCGAGCGATGAATCCTGGCCGTGCCCGGCGTGACCGGCGGCGCGGTTGTCAAGCAGCAGCGTTGCCCGGCTCTGCCAGGGTTGCTCCTCGCGGCGGACCATCAGATCGCCGTGGTGTGCGGTCGCGCGCCAGTGGACCCGGCGCATGTCATCGCCGTGCCGGTAGTTGCGGATCGTCACATCCTCCTCGCCCGCGCTGGCGATCGAGCGAGGCCGGCTCTCGCCGCTGCCGCTCCATTCGCCCGCGAGCCGGACGGTGGGGAGCGGGACGACGGCGGGCGTGACGATCAGCGTGCCCGTCTCGGTGAAGGCACGGCGCAGTTCAACAAGGCCGAACGGGTCGGTGAGCCTAATGGTGAGCGGTCCGATCACGTAGCGGCCGCGCATATCCGCGCGCACTCCATACGTGACCTCACGCCGGAACCGCGACCAGCCGTGATCGAGGACGAACCGGGGCCGGTTGCCCAGCGCATACGGCAAGGTGTCCTCGACCAGCAGGAGACCGGTCGGTATGCGCGCCAGGTTCTGCAGGACCAGCCGCACGGTCGCAGGGTTGGTCACCGGGGTCTGCCTGGGTTCGATGGTCCTCCCGGCCGCCAGGCGGACCCGGCTGCGTAATGCGATGCCCAGACTGATCACCGGCAGGGCGAGCAGCAGGACTCCTACCCGCAGCAGGTCGGCCATGCCTCCGGCGATGGCAATCACGGCGGCGATGGCTCCCAGGGCCAGAAACCACCGGCCGCGCCGGGTCAGTCCGCGGAGTACTCGTCTCATCGGCTCAGGTCGGGCTGCGGAACCCGGCCGACCAGATCACCGACGACACGGGCGGAGTCACGTTGCCCGATCTGCGCCTCGGCGGTCGGGAGCAGTCGGTGCGCAAGCACGGGAACCGCAAGCTCTTGCACGTCGTCCGGCAGCACGTACTCGCGGTCGGCGAGCGCTGCCCGAGCCTTGGCGGCTCGGATCAAGTGGAGGGTGGCGCGCGGCGAGGCGCCGAGCCGCAGGTCGGGGGAGCGGCGCGTAGCATCGGCAAGCGCGACGGCGTACTGCTTGACCGCGGGCGATACGTGGATGCCTCGAACCACGTCGACGAGCTTTGCGATGTGGGCGGCGTCGGAGACGGCATCGATTGCTTCGAGCGGGACGCTGCCGGCATGGGTCTCGATCATAGAGATCTCGGCTCCCTTCTCGGGATAACCGACCGAGAGCCGGGCCATGAACCTGTCGCGCTGAGCCTCTGGAAGGGGGTAGGTACCCTCCATCTCGATGGGGTTCTGCGTCGCGATCACCATGAATGGAGGATCGAGCCGGTAGGTCGTGCCGTCGACGGTGACCTGCCGCTCTTCCATCGCCTCGAGAAGGGCGGACTGGGTCTTCGGCGAAGCCCGGTTGATCTCGTCGCCGACCACGATGTTCGCGAAGATCCCGCCCGGCTTGAACTCGAAGTCGCGGGTCTGCTGGTTGTACACGGACACGCCGGTGACGTCGCTCGGCATGAGGTCGGGCGTGAACTGGATGCGCGACACCGAGCAGTCGATCGACCGAGCGAGCGACTTGGCGAGCATCGTCTTGCCGACACCGGGAACGTCCTCGATAAGCAGGTGCCCTTCGGCGAGCAGAGCCGTCAGCGCCAGGCGGATAACCTCCGGCTTGCCGGCAATGACGCGCTCGATTGCCGCCTGGATGCGATCTGCTGTTTCGCTTAGTTCAGAGAGCCCTATGGCGGGCGGGCTTCCCGCAGGCGGGGTTTCAGGTGTGCTCATGGGTGGGATCGTGCTGCGGGTCACGCGTTCCTCCTGCGGTTCCATCCGGCGTTGCCCCCATACAACCCTACGTCTCGCAGCTGACATCAGGTCATTGGAGCCGCTCGCAAACTTACGACGCACCAGGCGTCCGAGTCGTTCCCTGGTTCCGAGCGATGTGGAATGGCGCGTGGATGTGAGTGGCGTGAAAATGGTTGCGTGTGGGGCAATGTGGGGTAGAGTGGCGGACAGTGGAGAAAGAGCCGCTGGAAACGCTCGCCCAGGGGTGGGAGGTGGAGGCCGTGTTTCTCGGCACGCACACCCCGCGCCTGGACGACAAGGGCCGGCTCTTCCTCCCTGCGAAGTTCCGGGACGAGCTGGCGGAGGGCGTCGTGATCACGCGAGGGCAGGAGCGGTGCCTCTACGTGTGGCCGCAAGCTGACTTCGCCCGCGTCACCGAGCAGTTGCGTGCGGCACCGTTCACGCACAAGGGCACGCGAGACTTTGCGCGGATGCTCGCGGCCGGCGCCAGCGCCGAAGTACCGGACAAGCAGGGCAGGGTCACGATTCCGCCTGGTCTCCGCGAGTACGCGGGGCTCCAGCGCGACTGCACTGTCGTCGGGGCAATGACTCGAGTGGAGATCTGGGACAGCGCCGCGTGGGAGGCGTACCAGACCGAAAAGGAACCGCTGTTCGCGGACATCTCCGAGGAGGTGCTACCCGGCGTGTTTTGAGCTGTTGGACGTATGGGACGTACGGCGAGGCCTCCAGCCCGCATCCTCCTGGGCCTGGCCCCTGGCGCACCTTCCCCGGTGCCAGGCGTCGAGCCAGCGGAGAGAGGGCGGGCGGGGACCTGGTCGTACGACCACCGACGAAGAAGAAGTGGCTGAGCGACAGATCGGGGGCGAGCCCAGACCATGACATCAGACCTGCACGTCCCTGTAATGCTCGAGCGAGTCGTCGCGCTGCTCGAACCCGCGGTCGGGCACCAAGGTGCGGTGATGATCGATGCGACCCTCGGGCTTGGCGGGCACGCGGAGGCGGTGCTCGACCGCTGCCCGCAGGTCCGGCTAATCGGCCTGGACCGTGATCCCGAGGCGCTGCGCCGCTCGCGCGACCGGCTGGCCCGGTTCGGCTCCCGGATCGAGACCGTCCATGCCGTCTACGACGAGTTACCTGCCGTTCTCGCCGACCGGTCGCTCCGGCGGGTTCAGGGCATCTTGTTCGACTTGGGAGTTTCGTCGCTGCAGCTTGACGACGATGCCCGCGGCTTCACGTACGCGCGAAACGCGCTGCTGGACATGCGGATGGATCCCACCTCGGGCCAGACGGCAGCCCACGTGCTCAACACCTACTCAACGGCCGAACTTACCCGGCTGCTCAAGGATTACGGCGAGGAGCGGTTCGCGAGGAAGATCGCGACCGCAATCGTCCGGGAGCGCCGGCGGGAACCGTTCACGACCAGTGGTCGGTTGGTTGACCTGCTCCGACAGGAAGTGCCCGCGCCGTCGCAGCGCACCGGTGGGCATCCGGCGAAGCGGACGTTCCAGGCGTTGCGCATCGAGGTTAACGGCGAGCTGGCCGCTCTCGAGCGTGCGTTGCCGGCGGCGGTCGACGCGCTCGATGTTGGCGGGCGCATTGTGGTGCTGTCCTACCACTCCCTCGAGGATCGGCTGACCAAGCGAACATTCGCCGGAGGCGCCCGGAGCACCGCTCCACGCAACCTGCCGGTCGAGCTGCCCGAGCATTGGCCCGCCCTACGCCTTCTGACCCGCGGTGCCGAGGTGCCGGGGCCAGCCGAGGTCGCGGCTAATCCGCGAGCCGCGTCAGCGAAGTTGCGGGCCGCGGAGCGGTTGCGGGAGGCAGCGTGAGCACGCCCCTCTGCGCGCGCGTCTTCGCGAGGGCCGCGACATGAGTTCTGCAGCCGCACGCAAGGATCGCCCGGCCGTTGCGCCGGGCGGCGCCGCCCGCCCCGGGCTTCGTCTTCTGCCGGGCGGCCGCACGGGCGCGCCACGTGCTCCGTTCGTCGTCCTCGTGCTGCTCATCCTGGGTGCGGGTCTGGTTGGGCTGCTGCTGCTGAACACCAATCTCCAGCAGAGCTCGTTCGAGCTGCGTGACCTGAATCAGGAGACCCGGTTGCTGCGCGACCGGCACGCCGAGCTGTCGCGACTGGTGGCGCAGCAGGCCTCCCCGGAAGAACTGGCGCGGCGGGCCGACGAGCTCGGCATGGTCCCGGCGGAGGAGCGCCAGTATGTGGTGCTCGAAGGCGCCCCCGCGGCTGAGGGCGAGTAGTGGACCGCGATCGGCGGGGGCCAGGTTCCGGTAGGGCGCCTCGCTCGGGGTTGCGGCAGCCGGGCTCCGGGCGAGCTGCTCCTGTCCCAGAGCGGCGCTCTGGACTGGGCGCGGCAGCGCTACGCCCGGTGAGGGACGGCAAGCTCGGGCGACCGACGTCAGGTGACTCCGAGCCGACCCGGGAGGCCAACGGCCGGAGGGCCGCGGACGGTCGGCCGAAGCCCAAGACGGCCGGCGCCGCGCGCGCAAGCGCTCGCCCTGCTGGCAGGGGTTCGGCGGGGGCCACCCGCACGGCGGAGCCGCGGTCGGCAAGGGCCACCCGCTCTGCCCGGCAGCCCACGCCAGGTGGTACCCGCTCCGCGGGGCAGCGGTCGGCAGGTGGTACGCGCACCGCCAACGTCGCCCGCTCGGCCCCTGGTACCCGGCCTTCCACCAGTCGAGTGAGCGCCCCGCGCGCGCTGGCGAAACGTCGCCGACCTGTGCGACACGTGCGGACCCGGCGAACCCCTCGAACCGTCCGCCTCGCCGACCCACGCAAGCGCCTACACGCGTCGCTGATCGTGGTCTTTCTTGCCCTATCCCTGCTGTCCGGCCGGCTGATCCAGCTGCAGGGGCTGGACGCCTCGAACTACGCTGCCGAGGCCCGCAGCAGCCGCATGCAGGTCGTCCCGGTGCCGGCATTGCGGGGAACGATCCTTGACCGGAACGGCGAACCGCTGGCCCAGTCAGTGGAGGCGTACGACATCGTCGTCGATCAGCAGCTGATCGCCGACGAGGGCAACGTTTCGGCCTACGCCCTGCAGCTCGAGGGTCTCCTGGACGCGGACGCCCGGGACATCCAGGACAAGCTGACAGGCGACAAGCGGTACCGCGTGGTGGCGCGGAAGGTCACGCCAGAGACCTGGCGCGCCATTGCGGAGCTCCAGCTCACCGGCGTCTACAGCGAACCGACCGTCGAGCGCACATACCCGGCCGGATCTGTCGCCGGCAACATCGTCGGGTTCGTAGGCGCGGAAGGCACCGGCCTCGCCGGGCTCGAGCTCAGCCGCGACGAACACCTTGCGGGTGAGGACGGCGAGCTCGCGTACCAGGTCGCCCGCGGCGGGGCGCGTATTCCGCTCACAAGCGGGAGTCACGAGCAGGCCGTGCCGGGCGTGGGTCTGCAGCTCACGATCGACCGTGACCTGCAGTGGCACGCCGAGCAGGTGCTCTCTGAGCGGGTGGAGGCCGCGAAGGCCCGCGGTGGCAACGCCGTCGTCATCGACGTCACGACGGGTGAGATCGTGGCGATGGCCACGGCCCCGGGTGTCGACCCGAACGACCCAGCCTCAACTTCCGGTGGAGGGAACCCGGCGGTGGAAGTCGCGTACGAACCGGGTTCGGTGCTGAAGGCACTCAGCGTCGCCGCAGTCATCGAGGAGGGGATGGCGGGGCCCGCCACCGTGTTCTCAGTCCCGGACAACATCACCCGCGCGGACCTGACCATCCGAGACTACTACACGCACCCGCAGCAGGACCTGACCCTGGCCGGCATAGTGGCCAAGTCCAGCAACGTTGGGACAATCATGGCATCAGAGCGGGTCAGCTCGGAAGCGTTCGGCAACTACCTGGAGGCCTTCGGGCTCGGCGCCAAACCGAACCTCGGCCTGCCCGCCGAAACCAGCGGGCAACTGCCGGAGGAGTGGTCGGACCTGGACCGTGATTTCGCATCGTTCGGGCAGGGCATCTCGGTGAACACCGTTCAACTGGCCTCGGCCTACGCCACCATCGCGAACGGCGGCGTGCGCATGCCGCCCCGGCTGATCGACGCCGTGGTCGAGGCGGAAGGTGACGTACAGCAGGTGACCGCGGCAGAGCCGCAGCGAGTGATCAGCGAAGATACGGCGGCTGTCGTGACGACGATGCTCGAAGGGGTCATGGGGCCAGATGGCACCGGGACCTCGGTGACGGTGGACGGCTTCCGGGTCGCCGGCAAGACCGGCACTGCGCAGGCCGTCGACCCGTCGTGCAGCTGCTACAGCGGCAAGGTCGACGTGTCGTTCGTCGGCTTCGCACCGGCCGACGATCCCAAATACGCAGTGGCGGTGACCGTCTTCGATCCCAAGCAGGGCAGATCGGGCGGCAGCGTCGCCGGTCCGGTGTTCGCCAGCGTCCTCGAGTTCGCGCTGCACCGTGCCGGTACCGTCCCGTCGGGGACTGAGCCGCCCGACGTCGCCATCTTCGCCGGCGACCGCTGATTGCTGTTGCGCGCCGTAGATGACCACCCAACCAACAACGTTCACGGGAGAGGGAGGAGTGGTCCGTGGGTACGTCCAGTACCCTCTGCGGCGTGCCTTCCCGCCCTCCGTTGCGGCCCCAGCGGGTGACGCCACGGCTCCTCACTGAGATCGCAGAGTCGGTCGACGTCGCCGGCCCGGCCACCGACGCAGCGGTCACTGGCGTCACCCACGACTCGCTCAAGGTGCAGCCCGGCGACCTGTTCGCGGCGCTATCCGGCGCTCTTACCCACGGTGTGCGGTTCGCGGCACAGGCCGAAGCGAACGGTGCGACGGCGATCCTCACCGATCCCGAGGGCGCCGGCCAGCTCGGTACCGACCTTCCGGTGATCGTCGTCGATAACCCCCGGTCGCGCCTGGGGCAAATCGCCGCCGAGATCTACGGCCGGCCGGCGGACGCGTTACTAATGCTGGGCGTCACCGGAACCAACGGAAAGACCACCACGACGTACTTGATCGAGTCCGGCCTGCGTGCCGCCGGGCATCAAGCCGGCCTGATCGGCACGGTGGAGACCCGCATCGACACCGAGCGGGTTGCGAGCGTCCGGACGACACCGGAAGCATCCGATCTGCATGCGCTGCTGGCCGTCATGCATGAGCGCGGGGTCACGGCATGCGTGATGGAAGTCTCGAGCCACGCACTCGTGCTTGGCCGCGTCGACGGCATCGTGTTCGACGTCGCAGGTTTCACCAACCTGTCGCAGGACCACCTGGACTTCCACCGTGACCTGGAGGATTACTACGCGGCCAAGGCGTCGTTGTTCACGCCTGACCGATCGCGACGTGGCGTCGTCTGTGTCGACGATGAGTACGGGCGCCGCCTGGCGGCCGAAGCCGGCGTTCCGGTTTCGACGGTCGCCACCCACGACGATGCCGGTGTGGCCGACTGGGTGATCGTCAAGCGCGAGGTACCCGCGTCGGGACGTTCGACGGCTGTCGACCTGGAGCACGACGGGCGTCGAGACGTGAGTGTGTCCGCGCCCATCCCGGGTGACTTCAACGTCGCGAACGCGGTGCTGGCCACCGTCATGCTGCTTGAGGCAGGGATAAGCCGGACCGCCGCTGTGCGCGGTGTCTCCACCTGCACGGGCGTTCCGGGGCGGATGGAGCGGGTCCAGTCGACCGGCGCGAACGAACCCCTGGCCGTCGTCGACTATGCGCACACCCCTGAGGCGATCGCCAACGCCCTGCGGGCCCTCCGCCCGTCCACGCGCGGCCGGCTCATCGCAGTCCTGGGCGCAGGAGGAGATCGAGACCCGCACAAACGCCCACTCATGGGCGCGGCTGCGGCGCGGCATGCCGACATCGTTATCGTCACCGACGACAACCCGCGCTCGGAAGACGCAGGCGCGATCCGGGCCGCGGTCGTTGCCGGCGCCGCTCAGGCCGGCCGTCCGGTTCAGGTGCGGGAGATCGCCGACCGGCGCGCCGCCATCGCGGCCGCCATCGACGTGGCAGGGGGCGACGCTGACACCGTCGCAGTCCTCGGCAAGGGACACGAGCAAGGGCAGGAGGTGGCCGGGATAGTCCACCCGTTCGACGACCGGCTGGTCCTGCGCGAAGCGATCGAGCGGTGGAACGACCGGCGGAATCGCGAGGTGGCCGCACAGTGATCCCCACCACCCTGGCCGAGATCGCCGCGGCGACCGGAGGGCGCGTCGACGCCGCCGACCCGGCCGCGACCATCACTGGTCCGGTGGTCGCCGACTCGCGGGCGGCCACCGCGGGAAGCCTGTTCGTCGCCGTCCCCGGTGAGCACGTGGACGGGCACGACTTCTCCGCATCGGCCGTCGAAGCCGGAGCGGTTGCTGTGCTGGCGCAGCGGCCGGTCGGCGTTCCCGCAGTCGTCGTGGCCGATTCGGTCGAGGCGCTCGGCCGGCTGGCCCAGGCGATGCTGCGCCGCATCGACCCGACTGTCGTCGGAGTCACCGGATCGTCCGGCAAGACCAGCACCAAGGACCTGCTGGCACAGGTGTTGGCCCAGCGGGGGCCGATCGTCGCTCCGCCCGGCTCGTACAACACCGAGATCGGGTTGCCGCTGACCGTGCTGTCGGCCGACGAGACCACGCGCACCCTGGTGCTCGAGATGGGCTCCCGTGGGATCGGACACATCGCGTACTTGTGCCGGATCGCGCCGCCGGACGTCGGGGTGGTGCTCAACGTCGGTTCCGCGCATGTTGGGGAGTTCGGCGGACGTGAGGCGATCGCGCGATCCAAAGGCGAGTTGGTCGAGGCGCTGCCGGAAGGGGGTGCAGCGGTTCTCAATGGCGACGATCCGCTGGTGCGTCAGATGGCCGAGCGAACAGTTGCCCGGGTTGTGATGTTCGGCGAGTCAGTGCACTCGGACGTTCGCGCGGACCAGATCACCCTCGACGACGACGGGCGAGCATCGTTCCGGTTGGTAACACCGTCCGGACAGCAGCACGTCAGGCTGAATGTGGTGGGCGAGCACCACGTGTCGAACGCGCTCGCCACCGCCGCCGTGGCCGAGACGCTGGGGCTGTCCGTCGACGACGTTGCCGCTGCCTTATCCGCCGCCACCGTGAGGTCTCGCTGGCGGATGGAAGTCGTGGAGCGGCCCGACGGAGTCACGGTCATCAACGACGCGTACAACGCCAACCCCGAGTCAATGCGGGCGTCGCTCAAGGCGCTCGCCGCCATCGGCAAGGGGCGGCGCACCTGGGCCGTGTTGGGGGAGATGAAGGAGCTTGGCGAGGTGTCCGAGGCCGAGCACGACGCACTCGGGCGGTTCGTCGTCCGGCTCGACGTCAGCCGGCTCGTCGTGGTGGGCCACGGAGCGAAAGCCGTCCGGCTGGGCGCGGTGCAAGAGGGCTCCGCGGGGGACGAGGCGGTGTGGGTCCCCGATGGCGACGCAGCACTCGATCTGCTGAACAAGCAGGTCGAACCCGGTGATGTGATCTTGGTCAAGGCGTCCAGGGCGGCTGAGCTGGACCGACTCGCGGAGGCGTTGGTGAAGGTAGAGGTGACCGGCCGGTGATCGCGGTCTTGACGGCGGCAGTGGTGGGTCTGCTGGGGTCGATCTTCGGGACGCCCGCCGCCATTCGCGTGCTGGTCAAAGGTGGTTATGGCCAGCTGATCCGGGACGACGGGCCGACAAGTCACCACACCAAGCGCGGGACGCCCACGATGGGCGGCACGGTGATCATTCTGGCGGCGGTAGCGGGTTATACCGCCGCCCACCTCGTCCGGCCCGCCCTGCCGTCCATCTCGGGGCTCCTGGTCATGCTGCTGCTGGTCGGACTCGGTGCAGTCGGCTTCCTCGACGACTACATCAAGATCTCGCGCCAACGTAGCCTCGGCCTGCGTAGCCGAGCCAAGATAACCGGTCAGACCCTGGTCGCGCTGGGCTTCGCGATCCTGGCGATCCAGTTCGAGAACGGCCAGGGGTACTCGCCCGCGTCGCAGGCGGTGTCGTTCCTGCGTGACACCTCGCTGGTGCTGCCGGCGGCGGTGTTCGTCGTCTGGGCGCTGATTATCATCTCCGGTGCATCCAACGCGGTGAACCTCGCCGACGGCCTCGACGGGCTGGCGACGGGTGCCTCGGTGATGGTGTTCGGCGCGTACACGCTGATCGGCATCTGGCAGTTCAACCAGAGTTGCTCGGTGACGCCGGGGCCGACGTGTTACGAAGTCCGCGATCCGCTCGACCTCGCGGTGGTGGCGGCCGCTCTCGTGGGCGCCTGTTTC
This sequence comes from Jiangellaceae bacterium, assembly GCA_035762665.1. Taxonomy (GTDB): domain Bacteria; phylum Actinomycetota; class Actinomycetes; order Jiangellales; family Jiangellaceae; genus JASLBX01. The sequence goes on from DASTNZ010000228.1 coordinate 34,494, forward strand.
GGGTTCCTGTGGTGGAACGCGTCCCCAGCGAAGATCTTCATGGGAGACACCGGATCTCTCGCGCTTGGCGGGGCGCTGGCCGGGCTGGCCATCACCACGCGAACCGAGTTGCTGCTACTTATCCTCGGCGGGCTGTTCGCGATCATCACGCTGTCGGTCGTGCTGCAGGTCGGCTGGTTCAAGGCGACCGGTGGCAAGCGGTTGTTCCGGATGGCGCCGCTCCAGCACCACTTCGAGCTCAAGGGCTGGGCCGAGGTGACGATCGTGATCAGGTTCTGGATCATCGCCGGCATCTGCGTTGCCGCCGGGCTCGGCATCTTCTACGCGGAGTGGGTCGTCGGGACGTGAATCCACCCCGCGAAACCGCTCGCTGCGCTCGCGCTTTCGCGGGGGCCCCGACAGTTCGACGCCCCCCATGACGTCCCCCGAATGGCTCGCCACCGCGAACCGCACGAGCGACTGGTCCGCGCTGGACGTCGTTGTCGCCGGCATCGGTGTGAGCGGCTTCGCGGCGGCAGATGCCCTGCTGCAGGTCGGCGCTGACGTGACGGTGGTGGACGAGCGAGACGGGGACGCTGAGCGCGAGCGCGCGCAGATCCTGGAGATCTTGGGCGCCGACGTGCAGCTGGGGCAGGGCGTCACGAAGTCCGTGCCCGGCGCACCGAACTTGGTCGTCACGTCACCGGGCTGGCAGCCCAACGCGCCGCTCTTGGTGGCCGCTGACCGGGCCGGGATTCCCGTGTGGGGCGAGGTGGAGCTGGCGTGGCGGCTGCGCGATCCGGTGCGGCCGGCACCATGGCTGGCCTTGACCGGCACCAACGGCAAGACCACGGCTGTGCGGATGCTCGCCGAGATGCTGCGAGCGGCCGGGCTGCAGGTGGCGACGGCCGGCAACGTGGGTGCTCCCGTGGTAAGTGCCGTGCTGGATCCCGAACCGCACGACGTCTTGGCGCTGGAGTTGTCCAGTTTTCAGCTGCATTGGACGTATTCGATGGCGGCCCGCTCCGCCGCGGTGTTGAACATCGCCCCTGACCATCTGGATTGGCACGGCTCGCTGGCCGCCTATGCGGCGGACAAGGGCCGGATTTACGCCGGTGTCGAGGTCGCTTGCGTCTACAATGTGGCGGACCCGGAGACCGAACGGCTCGTGCGCGAGGCGGACGTCACGGAGGGCGCGCGGGGCATCGGTTTCACGACCGGCGTCCCGTCGGTCGGCATGGTGGGCGTCGTCGACGACGTGCTTGTCGACCGGGCATTCATCGCCGAGCGACAGACCTCGGCTGCCGAGCTGGCCGCAATCTCGGACGTCCGCCCGGGCGGTCCGCACAACGTGGCCAATGCCCTGGCAGCCGCCGCACTGGCGCGCTCCTTCGGCGTGCCGGCGAACGCGGTACGCGACGGGCTGCGGGCGTTCGAACCCGAGCCGCACCGGATGGCGACGGTGGGCACTTTCAGCGGCGTCACGTACGTAGACGACTCGAAAGCGACCAATGCGCACGCGGCCGAGGCGTCCCTGAAGGCGTACCAGACAGTGGTCTGGATCGCCGGTGGCCTGGCCAAAGGTGCCGAGTTCGATGATCTCGTCCGGGCCACGTCAGACCGGCTTCGAGCCGCGGTGCTGATCGGAGCCGACCGCGCGGTGATCGCCAACGCGCTCGCGCGACACGCGCCGCAGATCCCCGTGGTGGAAGTACCTGCCACCGACAATGAGGCCATGGATCATGCTGTGGGCGTAGCCGCCGACCTAGCGTGGCCGGGCGACACCGTGCTGCTCGCGCCGGCGTGCGCGTCCATGGACATGTTCGCCAACTACGCCGCGCGCGGAGACGCCTTCGCCGCGGCTGTCAGGCGGCACCATGGCCAACCAGACTGACCGCGAGACGTCCCCATCTACGAGTGGTGTTGTCGCGGCGGTCTCGCGCTTGCTCCGCCGGCCGCTCGCTTCGTATCACCTTGTCCTCGGCTCCACGGGATTGCTGCTCCTTCTCGGCCTGGTGATGGTGTTCTCGGCGTCGACGTTCACCTCGCACGCGGCGTACGGTGACCCGTACCGGATCTTCGTCCGGCAGGTCATACTCTGCGTGGTCGGCATTGGCGTCGGCTGGTTGGCCGCTCGGAGCAAGCTCAGCACGGCGCGCCGGCTCGCGCTGCCACTCCTTGTCATTGCCGTCGCGCTGCTGGTCGCCACGTACGTTCCCGGCCTCGGCGTCACCGTCAACGGCACGCGGGCTTGGCTTGACCTAGGCGGCGAGCTGTTCCGGATCCAGCCATCCGAGCTGGCCAAGCTGGGGCTGGTGCTCTGGGGCGCCCACATGTTCGCCCGCAAGGGGCCCCTACTGCGGCAGTGGATGCACATCGCGCTGCCGTTCGTCCCGGTCTCGGCGGTGATCGTGGCGCTCACCGTCGGTCAGAACGACCTCGGGACATCACTCATTCTGATGGGCATCGTGCTGGCCATGCTGTGGGTACTCGGGGTGCCGACCTGGCTGTTCGGACTTTCGCTCGGCGGCGTTGCCGTGGTTGCGACGTACTTCGTCACCAACGCCCAGCACCGGCTCAACCGGGTGAGCATCTTCCTCGATCCGTGGCAGGACCCTCAGGGCACGGGGTACCAGTCCATCCAGGCCATTTACGCGTTCGCCGAAGGCGGCTGGTGGGGGCGCGGGCTCGGCGCGAGCAGCGAGAAGCTCGGCCGGTTGCCCGAAGCGCATACCGACTTCATCTTCGCGATCATCGGTGAGGAACTCGGCCTGCCGGGTACGTTCGTGGTGATCGGCCTGTTCGGGATGCTGGGTTACGCTGGCATCCGCATCGCGTGGCGGGCGCGCGACCCGTTCGTCCGCCTCGCAGCGGCTGGCATCACCACCTGGCTGGTCGGGCAGGCCCTAGTGAACCTAGGCAGCGTGCTCGGCGTGCTTCCTGTGGTCGGCGTACCGCTGCCACTGGTGTCTTACGGTGGGTCAGCGCTGGTGCCGACCATCGCGGCCATCGGGTTGCTGGTGTGCTTCGCCAAGGAGGAGCCCGGTGCTCGCGCGGCGCTGAAGGCAAGGCGCCGGAAGTTGTAAGGAGTAGGAGTGCACGTCGTTCTCGCCGGCGGAGGCACCGCCGGCCACATCGAACCGGCACTGGCCACCGCCGATGCCCTGCGGCGGTGGGATCCACAGGTCGGGATCACACTGCTCGGCACCGAGCGCGGCCTCGAGACCAGGCTCGTACCCGAACGCGGCTACGAGTTGGCCCTGATCACTCCTGTGCCGATGCCGCGCCGACTCTCACCCGAGCTGGTGCGGTTGCCGTCGCGCATCCGGCAGGCCGTGCGGGAGTCAGCGACCGTGCTGCGGGCGCGCAAGGCCGACGTCCTCGTGGGATTCGGCGGCTACGTCGCGCTGCCGGCGTACCTCGCTGCGAAGCGGGCCTGCGTCCCCATCGTGGTGCACGAGGCCAACGCCCGCCCCGGTCTGGCGAACCGGGTCGGCGCACGGCTGACTCGGCATCTGGCCGTTGCGACTCCGGCGACGCCGCTGCGCGGCGCGGAGTACGTCGGCATGCCGTTGCGGCGATCGATCTCCACTCTCGACCGGTCCGCATTGCGTAGTGAGGCGCGCGCGTATTTCGGATTGGACGCCGACAGGCCGACGGTGCTGGTGTTCGGCGGCAGCCAGGGGGCGCAGCGCATCAATGAGGCGCTGGCCGGTGCGGCTAGCGAGATCGTGGCAGCCGGCGTGCAAGTGCTGCACGCCGTAGGCCGAGCCAACGAAGGGGCAGTCAGGCCGCCTGCGGGGCCCGCCCGGTACATCGTCGTGCCGTACCTGGATCGGATGGACCTCGCGTACGCTGCGGCCGACCTGGCCATCTGCCGGGCCGGCATGATGACCTGCGCGGAGCTGACCGCCGTCGGGCTACCGGCGATCTACGTGCCGCTACCGCACGGCAACGGCGAGCAGCGGCTCAACGCAGCCCCCATCGTGCAGGCAGGCGGTGGGCTCATCGTGGACAATGCGGCCTGCACCCCGGAGTGGATTCGAGACCACGTACCCTCCCTGGTGGCCGATTCCGAGCGGCTGGCCCTCATGGGCAAGTCAGCTGCAGGTTTCGGCCGCCGTGATGCCGACGAGCGCCTGGTCGAGCTGATCCGCCGGGCCGCGTCCACCGATGGAGGTAATGCGTGATCGTCCCACCCCCTGACCGGGTGCTGGTTGCAGCCGAGCTCGGCCGGGTCCACTTCGTGGGTATCGGCGGCGCAGGCATGAGTGGCATTGCGCGGATCCTGCTCGCCCGGGGCATCCCGGTGTCCGGCAGCGATGCGAAGGACTCCAGCGCGCTGGCCAGCCTGCGCGCCCTGGGCGCGGAGGTCAACGTTGGGCACGAGGCGCCGTACGTCAAGGGGGCCGACACCGTCGTGGTGTCCACCGCGATCCGAGAGGACAATCCAGAGGTCGTGGAGGCGCGCCGGCTGGGGCTCAGAGTGCTGCCCCGGGCGGCTGCACTGGCCTCGGTGATGACGGGCCTCCGGGCCATCGCCGTGGCCGGCACCCATGGCAAGACGACGACCACATCCATGCTTACCGTGTCGTTACAGCACTGCGGGGCGGATCCATCGTTCGCGATCGGTGGCCATCTCAACGAATCGGGCGCGAACGCGCACAACGGCTCGGGGGAGTTCTTCGTTGCCGAGGCCGACGAGAGCGACGGTTCCTTCCTGGCGTACCAGCCCGAAGTGGCGATAGTGACCAATGTCGAGTCCGATCACCTGGACAATTACGGCACCGCCGAGAAGTACGTGGCGGCATTCGACGAGTTCGTCGGGCGACTGACCGGGTTCCTTGTCGTCTGTGCCGACGACCCGGGTTCGCGGGCGCTCGGCGAGCGGGCTCGCGGCCGTGGCATCGACGTCCGGACCTACGGCGAGTCGGCTGACGCCGACGTCCGGATGGCCGACCTCGAACTGTCGACGTCCGGGGCGTCGTTCGAGCTGGTAGAAGGCGAACACCGGCATGGCCGGGTGAGTCTGCGGGTTCCCGGCCGGCACAACGCGCTGAACGCGGCCGCGGCGTTCACGACCGCGCACGGGCTCGGCTTCCCGAGCAGCGACGTGCGAGACGGGCTGGCCGGATTCACCGGGACGCGGCGGCGCTTCGAGCTGAAGGGTTATGCCGGGGGAGTGTGGGTCTACGACGACTACGCGCACCACCCCACCGAGGTGGCGGCTGTGCTCGCCGCCGCTCGGCCGTTGGCCGGTGCCGGCCGGCTCGTCGCGGTCTTCCAACCGCACCTGTTCAGCCGGACCCGGATCTTCGCCAAGGAGTTCGGCAAGGCGCTCGGAGCGGCCGACGAGGTGATCGTCATGGACGTCTACGCGGCCCGCGAGGATCCCGAGCCCGGCGTGACGGGTGCGCTGGTGGCCGCTCTCGTTGACCTGCCTCCCGAGCATGTGGTGTTTGAGCCGTCGTGGTCCGCCGTCCCGGGGCGGGTGGCCGAGAAGGTCAAGCCGGGGGACATCGTGATCACCTTCGGTGCTGGCGACGTGACCCTGCTCGGCCCAGAGGTGCTGGAACTCCTCGATCGCGAGCCGGTCGGTCAGGAATCATGAGCTCCCGGCCCGCGGCCCGCCAGCCAGCCAGCTCGCGCAAGCCGGCGGGAGCCCAGTCGCGATCGAAGCGCGCGACGGGAGCGGCCCCTGCAATTCCCCAGCGGGGTGCCACTCGCCGGGCCCCGGCCAAGGTCGCGGAGCGGCGAGTGGTCCGCTCGAGGCGCCGGATCGTACGGCGGCTGCTGGCCGGCTTCGGCGCACTGATCGCCCTCGGCGGTGTGGGCGCGGTGCTCTGGCTGGTCGGCTGGTCGGAGCTGCTCGCCCTGGACGAGGTCCACGTCACCGGCGCCGACGGCATTCTGGAGGCGGACGTCATAGCGGCGGCCGACCCGCCAGTGGGCGTGCCGCTCGTTCGGGTCGACACAGCCGCCATTGCCGATGCCGTGCGGACGGTGCCGGAGGTGGCCGACGTCTCAGTGTCCCGGTCGTGGCCGCGGGCGATCACGATCTCGGTTCAATCCCGGACCCCTGCGGCAGCGATCGGCGACGGCTCGTCGTGGTGGCGGGTCGACGAGGACGGCGTGCTGTTCGGGAACAATGCCGAGCAGCCCGCCGATCTGCCCGTGCTTGAGGCGCCGACCGGTGACTCGGTGGGGGACACAGCAGCTCGTGCGGCTGGGATCGCGGTCCTCACCGGATTGCCGGACGAGTTGGCGGATCTGGTGGTCGCGGTCGCGGCGGAGACCGAGGCATCGGTGGAGCTGACGCTCGACGGCGGCGCGACCGTCAGGTGGGGAACCGCCGACGAGATGGACCGCAAGAGCGACGTGTTGCTCACCCTGCTCCCTGAGGAGGCCACGCACTACGACGTGTCCGCGCCGTCCAATCCGGCCATTCGCCCCTAACCGCGTCGATCATGCAACTTCCGGGCGACACGCCGGTTTAGCCTGGCACGCCGGATCTGGCCGCACCAAGAACTGTCGGCGCGTCGCCCGGAAGTTGCATGATCGACGCAAGGATGTCGGCGTGTCGGCGCGGCTAGCCCGCCGACGCACCCTAGCGTTCTGGATAGCGCTCAGGTTGACATAACTATAAACCTCAACTTGAGGGTGAGGGTTGGATACGGACGTGGCAATAGGAAAGACCGGCCGCCAGGCGAGGGCCGGGGCACGAGGAACTCGAGCGAGAGGCGAAGCGACGTGACTGCTCCGCAGAACTACCTCGCGGTGATCAAGGTCGTCGGCATTGGCGGCGGCGGTGTGAATGCCGTGAACCGCATGATCGAGGTCGGCCTCAAGGGCGTCGAGTTCATCGCGATCAATACCGATGCGCAGGCCCTGCTGATGAGCGACGCCGACGTCAAGCTCGACGTCGGGCGCGAGCTCACCCGCGGCCTCGGTGCCGGCGCCAACCCAGATGTCGGGCGCAAGGCGGCCGAGGACCACGCCGAAGAGATCGAAGAGGTGCTCAAGGGCGCCGACATGGTCTTTGTCACGGCCGGGGAGGGCGGCGGCACCGGCACGGGAGGGGCGCCAGTGGTGGCGCGGATCGCGCGTTCGCTCGGCGCCCTGACCATCGGTGTCGTCACCCGGCCGTTCATGTTCGAGGGTCGCCGTCGCGCGCTGCAAGCCGAGGTGGGCATCGAGGAGCTCCGCGAAGAGGTCGACACCCTCATC
>DASTNZ010000229.1:0-7631 GCA_035762665.1 Jiangellaceae bacterium
TCCACCATCCGTGGCACGGACTCGGGGCGGCCACGCGACGGCACGAACATGAGTAGCCGGCTCACGGCCCAACCCGCTTCCACCAGCCCACCGGCGAGTGCGAGATCGAGGTCATGCCCTCGATCTCCAGGTCGCGCTCGAACCGGCCGTCTTTGAGGAGGGTCGCCTCGATGGCAGGCAGTGGCCCACCCTCCTCGGGGATGCGCCGACCGAACCGCCGAGCTTCGTCGCCCCAGCCCCCCGCGACTAGGAAATCAGCCAGCGCATCCTCGACCACGAGGTAGCACCCCCGGGTGACCAGGTCGGAGTACGCCTGGATCTCGCAACCGACATGGTACGCGTGATGATCGGAGTCGAGAGTGACCATCACCTTGTCGTACTGCGCCACCATGGCAGTGACACGGTCGATGACCTGCAGTTCGATGCTGGACTTGCCGTTGAGCAGAGTGATGCCAGCCATCTCCCTGGCGACGTTGTGCATGGCGGCATCGATGTCGACCGTGATGACCGGCATGCCGAATGTGTCGTGCATCCACGCGGCGAACCCACCCCACCGAGTGCCCGTCTCAACCACGACATCGGGCCGCGTCTCGGTCAGGATGCGCGCGTAACGCGCCATGTCGTGCTTATTCTTCCAGATCGGGATCTCGCGGTGGTACTGCGTGTAACCCGCGTGCTCACGGAAGGTATCCCCGGAGGCCCGGACGTTCACTGGCGTATCTAGCACCCTATCTACACCGCCATCCCGGTCTCGTCGTTCGCGGGCGGGGCAGCGGATGCCCCCGCCGTGTGGGCACGCAGGGCGTCCTGGATGGCTCGATGGGCGATCCAGTCTCGCTCAGACAGCCAGAACGTCTTCGCATGGGTGGTCTGAATCGCCGTGTCGACGTGTACCGGTATCCCGACCTGGCCAAGGCGATAGCAGAACGACAGGTCCTCCGACACGAACCGACCGTCCGGGTACTTCACCGGATCAAACCACACATCCCCGTACTCGGCACGCACCTTCTCGCCCGCTGATCGATGGATCAGGAGGCAGCCAGTGCCCGTCCCGGCAACACGAACCCGCGTATTCATCGGGTAGTCGCGCACCCCACGGAATCCGTACGGGTTCCCGACCGAGTCGCCCTCGTCCGTCCACCCATAGATCGTCGGGAATGGCTCCGTGAAGTACCCGCCGTGGCCGTCGGGGTCGGTCATCCGAAGTCCGAAGCACAGCGCACCCAGCACGGGGCGCTCAGTCGGATGCGCTGAGGCGACCATACGGTCCACGATATCGACTGTGAACCCCATATCGGTGTCGATGAACCACAGCCACTCCTCTGTCGCTACGTCCAGGAAGTGGCGCATCGCCTTGTTGCGCGCGTCAGGGAGCCCGCTGGTACCGCACCTCATCATCAGCGGGCCATCGGAGGTGAAAAGACGAGTGTGATTGGCAGCGTCGTAGTTCATGACGCCCATCAGGGAGACCATGAAGCTATGCTGCACGTTGATGCCGGTGTGCGGGTAGCAGCAAAGGACATCCCCACCCGGGATGTCCCGCTTCACGCGCGCCTCCGCCCCGACCCACGCACCTCACCGGGCGCCCGAGTGGCACGCTCGATGCGGCCCGGAATCACCTTGGTGGGGTGCCTCTCGAACAGGTCGGGTCGCTCTCTCACCAGCGGCGAATCCGCGCTGTACGTCGCGCCTTTCTTGAGGACGGTGCTACCAGCGGACCAACCGACGGCGCAGTCGTCCTTGGCGAATACCACGTCCTCGTCAGTGTGCTCAGCCACTGCCTTGCCTCCTGCCAGGTTGGGTGGGGTGCCCCGGCACCTGGCGGACCAGGGCACCCCGGCTTGTGGACTAGCTGGTCTTGTTCTGGAGCAGCCGGAACGCCAGGTCGTTGATCGAGTCCGAACCGACCCGCGCCCAGGCGAACCACATGCGCTCGCCTGTCGGCATGTTCGTGGTCACGTCCAGTACGTGCTGGACCAGCTCGATGTTCATGCCGGCACGCTGGGCAACCAGGAAGTTGCGCCAGGCGCCAACGATGGCCAGGTTCCCCGCCGTGGTACCCGACGGCATGTCGGCCATGTAGTCGTTCTCGTAGGCACGGCGGCCCTTGAGCACCACCACACCCTCGTCGGTGAAGTTCACCGTGAAGGACGAGCCGGCGTCCTGGCCGAGCTGCTGGATCAGGCCGTTGATACCCGTGTGGGTCATCCACGCGGTCTGCTCGGAGAGCGCCGGGTTGCGGTACCGGATCGGGAGGTTCTTCCACAGCTTGTTGACATCGACCGAGCCGAGCACACCCGCCGTGGTCGTGGCAACCTCGACGTTGGTGTTGGCGTCCAGTGCGGTGACAATGCCGGTCGGCTCATTGGTGCCTGAACCGACGGTCAGCTTCTGGACGAGCAGCTCGCTGTATCCCTCCCGGAGCAGCGTCTCCATCTCAGAGGCGAAACCCGGGTAGTCCATGCCGACTTCGATGCTGTACTTGATCACGCCGTCGGCACGGTGGGTCGGCACCGTCGGCTGCGCCAGCGTCGGAGATCCGTCGGTGGTCGTAGCCGCCTCGGCGCGGAACTTCCAGGTGACACCCGCCGAGGTGACACCCTTCCATTCGTCGTTGGTGATCGTCTCGACCCGGGCCAGACCCAGGATGTCGTTCGGATGACCCTGCGCCGTCAAGATGATGGTCGGGTCGATCAGCACCGGGACACCGAAGCCACCGGACGCATCGGTACCGATGACCATGCCGCGCCACTCATCGAACCGCTCGATCGCTCGCGCCTGTTCCGAAGTCAGCACCGGGTTTGCCCGAGTGACTGCCTTCAGGAAGCCCATGCGATAGTCGTCGTTCTCCGTGAGCAGCAGGCGCTGCGCGATGTGAGCGCCGTTGACGTCGGCGTTGTTCGCCCGGATCAGGCGGCTGACCTGCTCCAATACGCCATCGCGCGTGGCGCTGTCCAGGTGGCCGACGTGCTCTTCCCGATCCAGCACGGCAAGCGCCTTGTCCCGCACCTCCCGGGACCGCAGCGCCATGACGTCCCGACCGTCGAACGGTTCCACCCGAGTGCCGAGCTGAATCGAGCGCAGTCGAGCGCGCTCCTCGTTGACGCGGGTCCGACGCTCCTCGGCGTCCGCACGCCCGGTCACCGTGCTGTGCTCCTCCTGGAGCGCACTCCACCGGGTCTGCTGCTCGTCGGTGAGGTCACCCTCGCCGGCAGCAGTGTCGATCCCCTGCATCTGCTCATGGATCGCCCGAGCCAGAGCCCGGAGGTCCTCGATCGTCGCATCGCCCGAGCGGCACCGCTCGCGCAGTTCCTCGATGCCCATGTTCCTACCTCGCCATATCGATGAGAGTGAGCTTACGCTGACGTGCGCTCGCGCTCATCCCGTCGCGGCGGCCCGTGGGTGCCGACGAACGCGATCCTCGCGACTTAGGACCAGCGGCCCCGAGTGGGGTGCTGAGCCCGTTCATCGCCCGGAAAGCCGAGAACGTCCGTACCATGCCATCGTACCGTGCCTCGTCCCGCTGCTGCAACTGGTCCAGGTACCAATCCGAGCCAGACCGAATCCCGGCCGTCGCCTCCGGATTTGCCGGCCAGGTGACAGGACCCGCTTCGAACAGCCGCACCTCGGAGATCGTCCGCTCCGGGAGAGCGTCCGGGTTGTAGTCGCTCGCCTCCGGCTCACGATCCCACGACTCACCCAGCACCTCGAACATGAAGGACGAGCCATAGGCCCCAGCACGCAAACCCGGCAGCAGGTCGCGGTTGTAGCTGGTGTCGAACAGCGGCCCTTCAAGGTGCGGCGATTCCTCGCGCTCCTCCAGGACCTCCGGCACCGACACGAGCTTGTCCCCGACGCTGAAGTCGAATCCGTGGTTGAACAGCACCTTGACCTGATCGCCCCGCTCGTCGATGGTCTTAAGGAACGACCCGCTGAGGGTGCGCTCAATGAACGTACCCTCGAACCACGAATCGATCCGATACCACGTGTTGAACCGACTAAAGTCGACCTCCAACGTGGCAAGGCGACCGTCCGCAGGAGCTTCGGTCTCCTCCGTTTCCTCAGTCTCCTCGGCCGGGGCGTCTGGTTCCTCCTCGTCCTGGCGCACGAGGGTAACGGGACTCGCGCCACCGCGAATCACGTACAGGCCCCGCAGTGATCGCGACCTTGGCATCTTTCCTCCACTCATCCCGTTGTACCCACCACCGGCGCCGGTGTGGTCGACAGTGGCCATTGCTTGGGGTTCGGCTCGTCGCCCCAGTCGACGTCAACCATGTTCTCAAGCCGCCGCACCTCGTTGACGACCTTCCATCCCTTGTCCAGGGCGGACGCATGGGCGAGGTACCGCTGCATCGTGTTTGTTTCCAGGATCGCATCGCGATTGAACACAGCATATTGCCGGCTCGGCAACATAAGCCCGTAGAACCGCTCCATCCGGCGCAGCCATCGGTTTAGGCTGTACTTAAGCAACTGGATGTCGTGGTCCTGGATGTTGGCGTAGGTCATCGCCCCGCCGGTTTCATACCCAAGGATCTGTGCGATTCCCGGGCCAAAGATCCGGCAGCAGTCAGCAGACGAGTAACCCATCGTCCCGAGGAACTGCGACTCCTCGGGGGTGACCTGGATCTGCTGCCACTCCCATCCCTTGCCCATGGTGACGGGCTCTTGGCGGCCACGCAACGCAGCCATGAACTTCCGCTTGACCGACTTACCCTGGTCCTCGTCGACGCTACCCTGGGTGTTGCGCAGGATGCCGATTGGCTGAGCGTCGGCGTCGAACCATCCCTTGCCAAATCGAGTAGCCGCGATATTGGTCGCGATCGAAGTCGCATGCAGCGAGATCGGCGACACGCCCTTGACCTGACCGGGCACCGGGTTCACCCGCCGATGAATGAACTGCCCCTTCTTGATCTCCTTGCCGTTCACACTCCAGACCGGGGCGCCACTCTCAATCACGCCCGATACCCGGTCCGGGTGAAACAGCTCGATCTGTGTGAGGTAGTTCTGTGGCGCTCGATCCAGCCACTGGGCGTACAGGTTGCCCCGGTACAGCCACGAGTACATGACCTGGTAGGTCCAGTCCTCTCGCCCGTGGCCGTCCCCTGCCGGATCCTCGAAGTAGCCAGGGGTCTGCATCTGCTTGCGGTCAGGCCCCTTGCCACGGAAGATATCAACCGGCAGCTCCGAGGCCAGGGAGGCCAGCAAGTCGACAGCCGAACGGATCGCGATTGACTGAGACGCCATCTCAATACGACTGCCGTCGATATTGGCCGGACTACCATCATCTGACTGCAGAAGCCACGGCGGAATGAACGAGCGAGCCTGCGCCGGGGGCGCACCTGTGCGATTAAACCAGATGCCCATCAAACCCGCCGATCCAGCGCCCAGAGGACCACGCCAAAGAAGACCACACCAAGTGGCGGCCAAGCCATCCACAGCCCGGCCGCTACACAAACGGGACCCACCGTACCCGGAATCGACTTGCCGACCAGGCGCAATGCCGTCCCAGTTGCCCCAGCCAGCCAATCCAGCGCACGGCGCCGCGTCCCCACGTTCAGCGTCGTCACGGGCGGCTCCTCACCAAAGATCCTGCTCCGGATCGTAGTCGTCTTCCTGGATGGCGTTCACGCGCTCGTGGTAGACCCAACGCGCGCCGGTCACAGCGACAATCGGAGTGACATCCGTGTCCTTGTCTGTTCGGGACCAAGTGACGGCATCTCCGGTCATCCGAGTTCGGGCGCCTCCCACCGCGATCGTGAGCTGCTGCGATGGTACATACCGGAGTGTACCGTCCCGGACCGCGTCGATCAACTGGCCGCACGCGGCGCCCATGTCCGGCGCCGTCATAACGGCAAGCTCCCCCCGGCGGGGTTCGGGCTTATCCTTGAAGTCGGGCCGATCCTCGGGGCGCTTGATGCCCACCTTGGCCAGGTCGTCCTTGATGCTCGCATAGGTACCCCGGGCCATACCGATGCCGACCGGATCAAGTGCGCTCTTCAGCTCGACGAGGCGGGATACAACCCAACCAGCCCCGGGCCGATAGTCGATAAGCTGCAGGTGGCCGATATTGTCTGCCCGCAAACCGTAGACACCGATGCCTGCCCAATCCCGCTCTGGAGCGATATCCACAAAGATGCCGACATCGCCCACTCGGCGCGATTTCTCGTCGGCCAGCTCATTCCACCGCGCCAGGTCGATAACGCGACCGCCCAGCGAAGGCACCCGGACGCAGAGGCACTCGGTAAGGAACACGGCCTCAGGGTCGGTATTCGCCGCAGACACCAGCGCCTCGTACGTCACCCCGCCCGGGTGGTTCATGCTTGGATTGGGGATTGCCAGCACATACGGATCGATGAGCTTGCAACCCGGGTTGTGTGGGTGGTCCTCGGCTCGCCCGCAGTTGCAGCGCGTGTCGTCCGGTGCGCTGTATTCGAAATACCCAAACGACGAATCCGCCAACTCGGGGTTCTTGGCTGCCGCGCGCCCCTGCTTCTGAAGGCGATTGAGGACGACGCTCGTGTCGTCACCCGCGTTGCTGAATCCGTATATCTGCGCCCCGGACCGAGCCAGGGTCGTCTTAGTTACCGCGCTCCAAGCTCGGAAGTTCGGATGTTCACGCAGCTCATCGAGATTGACGTCATCGCCCGAGAGACCAGCACCGCCCCGCTTGCCCGTCGCGTTCAGGTTGATCGCGGCAATCCGCCAGCGACTCCCGCTCAGCAGGTTGAACTCCTGCTTATTGTTGCCCAGCCATACCTTACCCAGCTCGGCTTTCAACTCGGGTGTGCCTTCCACGATCTCCAGCGCGCGGCTCCACGACTCCCGAGCGATGTCCAGGTTCTGTGCTGTGCCGATGATGAGGTTCACCTGCAAGACGAACATCTTCCACAGGTTCTTGACCTCGATGATGCTCGTCTTGCCGTTCTGCCGAGCAACCAGCAGCACCACGGTGCGGAACCGGAACCGGCCGTTCACCAGCTCCAGCGCATGGATGAGGAAGAATCGCTGCCATGGGAACGGGCGGATAAACACGGGGTCCTTGGCGAAGTCGACCGTGCTAAACCCGAGGCTCGTCCCGGGGGTCAACGCACACCCGCAACCGCATGGACCGGGCGGACCCTCAGCCAATGGCGGAGTCCACAGCCTCGGAGTGGTACTACCGAGCAGCACCCTGTGCCGCCTCACGCAGCTTCTTCAACCGCAGCGATTCCTCGCCTTCCAGTGCGATACGCTTACGCGACTCCGGAGCACCGCCAAGGTCGACCATCGCCTTGTGGAGTTGTGGCCCAAGCCAGCCGAGCACCTTGACCGCGTCGCACTGAGCCTCCAGACGGGCGATTCGCTGATATAGCTCGCCGTCGTCACCGACCTCCCGCTGCAAAGCAGCGAGCTCCTTGGCTCGATCGGCCACCAGCTCGATTTCCGTGGCCAAGCGAATCGCCAAGGCGCGTAGTCCAGCATCCGATTCGGTCAACCAGTCCATCTTAGAGATGGCGTGAACCACCGAAGCGCGGATACCCGTCGGCACTGCGGTGGTACTGATATCGATGTAAATGCCAGGGTGGGAGGCCATGGTGCCAGTATACACCGAATAGGGAGCCGACCATAGGGGCATATTTGGGAGAGAGAGA
>DASTNZ010000230.1:0-2054 GCA_035762665.1 Jiangellaceae bacterium
CCACCCTCACCGCCGCTGCCCCGTCCTGACTGGTGCGGAATCTGCGATCAACGCACGCGCCTTCGGGAGGATCAGCTCCGCGATGACCGCCCCTATCGCTGTCCCGAGTGTCATCCGCGTACCACCACGCCAGCGGCCTGACCACGTTCGGCCAGAGCCGGTAGGTGCGGGGTGATATAGGCCACCACGGCTCACGTCGGAACCGATCAAAGCACAGTCGGGCAGCGCTGCGGATCGGGCTGTAGCGGCGCACCGTCGACGGCACAGTGCATCCGCCTGGCGGTGCGTTGGGCCCTCACCACCCTGCCAAGACCGAGGAAGGCGACCGGTCCTGCAGCCGCCGCCGCGCAGGCGGCGATGACCATCGCTACCTGAAAAGCGTCGGTGACCTGCGCCGGGCCGCTTGCCTCCGACAGGCCCGAGGCCACCGGGACAACGGCGAGCGCGCCGAGGCTGGCCGCACGGGCGACGGCGTTGTTGACACCCGAGGCCACGCTCACGTGGTCCGGATCGGCCGCAGCCATGACGGTGGCCGTCAGCGGCGCCACAAAGGTCACCAGGCCCAGACCGAACACCAGCGCACCCGGAAGCACATCCGCCGCCCAGGACGCGTCCGGACCAATGCGCGCGAGCAAGAGTAATCCTGCGCCGGCCAGCAGGGGGCCGACGGTGAGTTGCAGGCGAGGGCCGATCCGCTGCGCGAGCGAACCAGATGCGGCCGAAAGCACGAACATGAGCACTGTAGCGGGCAGCAACGCGATGCCCGCCTCCAAGGCCGACCAACCGGCTGCGACTTGCAGCTGATAGGCGACAAGGAAGAACGACACGCCGAGCGATCCGTACAGCAGCACTGTTGAAAGGTTCACGACGGTGAACGTGCGGTCCCGAAACAGCGACGGCGGCACGAGCGGATCGTGGGTGTGCCGCAGGTGCCGGACGAACGAAACTGTGGCGCCGACCGTGACCGCTCCGGCCACCAGTACCGCGGTATCGGTCCAGCCGCGTACCCCTGCCTCGGTGAGCGCCCAGGTGCTGGCTGCCAGGGCAACCACCCCGAGCATGGCGCCTCCGAGGTCGAGGCCGCGTGCGGCGTGAGGGTCTCGCGTCTCCGGTACCGCCACGCGCGCACAGACAACGGCGGCCGCCGCGACCGGAATGTTGATTAGGAACGCCCACCGCCATCCCGGTCCGTCGACGAGTCCGCCGCCCACGAACGGTCCAACCGCGCCGGCGGCGCCGCCCAACCCCGACCAGGCACCCACGGCCGGCGCGCGATCAGGTCGCCGGAAGCTTGCCTGCAAGATCGCAAGGCTGCCCGGGGTGAGCAACGCACCGCCGACCCCTTGCAGAATCCGGGCGGCGACGAGCACGGCGATGTTGGGCGCCGCACCACACAATAGGGACGCCGCCGCGAACCATACGGTGCCGATCACGAACACCCTGCGGCGCCCGAATCGGTCACCCAATGCACCACCGAGCAAGATCAACGATGCAAGCGCAAGTAGATAACCGGTGAGCACCCACTGCAACGCGCTGACACTCGCGCGGAACTCTTGCCCGATATGAGGTAGCGCAACGTTGACCACCGTCGCGTCAAGACTCGCCATGGCACTCGCCGCCACCGTCGCGGCAAGCGCCAAACGCCCCCTGCTTGAGCGCAGAACAAGACCGTCGGCCACCTCCTCCCGAAAGACATCAATCACCATGACACCCCACCTTGTGCCCCGTGCCGGGCGCCGAAGACCGGCACACCTGATCTGCGGGGCGTCCGTCAATCGCCTCGGCAAACTTTGTCGAACGCGTCTCCTTCAATCGCTCGCCGTTGCCGCTCAAGTCCCTGTTCCATTACCGCGCCATCGACAGCGGTTGGCACTGTCGCTACCGCGTCGTCGGCGATGCCCGGGAAGGCATACCTCCGCTCGCCTTGAATGCCGACGGTCACTGCAAAAGCGGCAAGAACGGCACCGTGGGAAGCGCTTGACCGCCGCCCTGAGCCGACGAGTCGACCGGCATATGCGACCGGTCAGCACGAGGCTCCAACGGCGCGGTCGCCG
>DASTNZ010000231.1:0-2047 GCA_035762665.1 Jiangellaceae bacterium
TCGCGCGACCTTCGCGTCGTCGCGGGCCGTGCATGATGGGCATCGGGGCTACGCAGGCTAGGGGAGCGTGCACCCTCCCTATCAACTGTTGGCGGCCGAGAACATTGAACCATCTCCTGGTTGAGTGCATTTGGGGCTGCCGGCGGTCAGACGGCGCGCCCTTCGATGAACTCGCAAATGCGGACTCGAGGGTTCATCGCGGTCAACATCCGCATCAATACCGCGACTGGCGTGCTCCGTGCGACGAAGCGGGTCAGCACACGGAAGGGGCGTATGCACGCCAACGATGCTGGCGTCGTCTCGACTTGATCCGGGGCTTGACGGTGCAGTTATGTGCGCCAGGGCCTGCGATCAGTCTCAGTCCTGCCTGCTCACGAACGCGAGCCAGGCGATGACCGTCGACATAAAGAGCAGCGCTCCGATGACTGTGAGCCCCGTTCTGCTTGAGCGAAGACCAGCGGTGGTGATGACAATGCCAGCGAGCCAGGCCATCACAAACAAGAGCCCAAGCGAGGTCATGTGGTAAACCCGATGCCCGTCAGGTGATCCGGGGGCTATCGACGGGGGATCGAGAGCGCCAGGGTCGCGGCCGAGGCATCGCGATCCGCTCAGCGAGCGGAGCCTTCGGAGGCGGGCATGTTTGAGGGAGCAGCATTCCTGCATCCAGTTGTCGTTCAACGAGCCCCGAGGAGCTGCCAGAGTGCATCGACGACAACTCTCGTGTTGCCTACGGCAGCACCAAGTCGATCTTCCCGACTCCGGAGGACGCCTAGCCAAGTGCCCTCCGGCCCCTGACGGCCGGCACCCACCAGCTGCATTGTGTTGACCGCATTGAAGGAAGTCGCCGCTGGGTGGGTCGAGATTGGCGGGCGCTCACAGCCGTCGACCGAGGCGTCGTCGTCGTTGCGCTACGCGTGCCTTCGCGAAAATGCGCCGTGGGCCCTAGCGTGGTCCCGGAGATCCCTCGAGGGCCTCGATGAGGATTGACGCCAGCAGCAGAGCGTGTTGACCGGTCGGGTCGAGGTCGGGATCGAAGACGCACACCTGGAGTCCGACGCAGATCGGCCAAAGCTGCGCCAAGAGGTCGGCGAGGTGGCGAGTTTCGACCCCACCGGGATCCGGACTGTCGACCGCGGGCAGGATCCCCGGGTCCAGGACGTCGACGTCCACGTGGACCCAAGTGCCATCCAAACCAGGCCGGTTCGTGACCGCCTTGACGGCCTCAGTCGTGCGCCTTGGATGGGCGATCCAATCTCGCGCAGTGACCGTGTCGGCGAGAACGGCGCGACATTCCTGCAGCTGCTCGTCGTCGTCGCGGCACCCGAGGTGGACGGTGTCGTCGGGTCGGAAGTACGGGCCCAGGCTGTCAATGTCGCTGATCTGCGGGAGATGGAGCCCGACGGCGGCCGCCAGGTCCTCTCCCGCCAGGCTTCCGAAAGTCGAGGAGTTGCCGGGGTGGCGGAAATCGGTGTGGCCGTCGATGTGCACCAGGCCGAACCGGCCCCGACTGCGCAGCCCGAGTGCGGCACCCAGCAGGATGCTGCAGTCGCCGCCCAAGACCAGCACGCGCTGGGAGGCGTCAAGGCACTGACCGATTCGCCGGCCAAGACGGCGAGAGTGGTCGATCAGCGCGGCCTGGTTCCTGACAGCACCCGAGGCGACGTCGGGCAGATAGCGACCCGCGACGATCACACCTGCCTCGCGTCCGCCCATGGCGCGAAGACGTTCATGCAGCCCTGCCTCGCGTAGTGCCGCCGGCGCCTTGTCGGCACCTGGCACGGCGCCGGTCTCGGGGGGACGCAGGCCCAGGTTCGAGGGAGCCTCGATCACCGCGAACGGCAACGAGGCCGATGACTGCTCCATCTCCACCTCCCGACTGGCCTCACGCACATTGTGGCTGCGCCACAAACCGCACGAGAGGCCACGCTATGACACCGACCCGTCTACGTGCCGTGGTGAGCTCGACCAAGGTGAGCGATGCCAAGGCCGGCGCGGGGTGAGGTCGTCGTAGGCATGGGATGATTCATGCCTCGACCCGCAGCACGCT
>DASTNZ010000232.1:0-11461 GCA_035762665.1 Jiangellaceae bacterium
CGTCACGCTGGTCCGTTCGGCGATCCGCGGGTTGCTCAAGGCCGCCGACGCCGAACTGGAGGCCGAGCTACGGGCACGGCTGTGTCGGGATGATGACTACGCCTCCGCGGGCAAGCCGGTCTGCGACTATGACGATGCCGCGGCTCGGGAGGCGTTGGTGGACGCGCTCGCCGCCGACGCGATGGCGCTGCTGGCGATGTTGGACGGGCGTGAGCTGGGCGAGGGTGTGTGCCAGGCCGCCGAGTTGTTGGCCACGGTGGTCGGCCAAGACCTCGACGAAGACGACGAGGGGGTGTTCCGGATCGCCCGGCGGGTCGCCACAGACCGGGTGATCTCCACCGTCGACCCCGAGGCTCGGCACGGGCACAAGAGTTCCGCGCGCGGTTTCGACGGCTACAAGGGCCACATTGGCATCGACCCGGACTCGGAGATTGTCACCGCCACCGCCGTGACCCCCGGGAACAGCGGTGACGTCGAGGTTGCCGAGGACCTGCTTGCCGACGTCCTGCCACCGGCGGCGGGCGAGGCAGGGGCTGAGAGTGCAGGCGAGTCTGAAGACAACGGCGGGCCCACCGAGGTGGACAGCGGCGATGGCCAGGACGAGGCCGCGGCGGCAGTCTATGGCGATGCCGCCTACGGCGCCGGGCAGCTGCTGGCCCGGCTGGAGAACGCCGGCGCGGACATCAAGACCAAGGTGCAGCCGCCGGTAGCGCCGACCGGCCGGTTCAGCAAGGACGAGTTCGACATCGACCTGGCCGCCGGCACGGTGACCTGCCCGAACGGCGTCACTGTCGCGTTCGCCGCCAGGCGGCACCAGCGGCACGCCGCGGTCGCCAGATTCGGCGCCGCCTGCGCCGACTGTCCGCTGGCCGCCCAATGCACCAGCTCCGCTGAAGGGCGGACCGTCACCATCAGCGCGTATGAGGCTCAACTGGCCCGGGCCCGAACCGCACAGGCCGACCCGGGCTGGCAGGCCGACTACAGGGCCACCCGCCCGAAAGTGGAACGCAAGATCGGACACCTCATGCGCCGCCGGCACGGCGGACGACGCACCCGCGTCCGCGGCCGGTCCAAGGTCGCCGCCGACTTCGCCCTACTGGCCGCCGCGATCAACGTGGCCCGCCTCGGCACGCTCGGAATCATCGGCGGACCCGGCCGAACTTGGCGGGTGGCCACCACCTGAGGCGGTGCAGCCGCACAGCTCACGGCCGAGCCGATTCACTGGCCCACAGAACCGGCCTCATCGCGGCCTCGCCGCGCTCACAGCGCGCGTCACCCGGTCAGACAACGGCACAAGAACCCATCCATTGCCACATCAGCCCCGGACGCCCCGGCAGCATCGAGCGCCGGCAGCACCCTGTTCGACACCAGCCACCTAGCGCGGCCTTCCATCCGCTTCTGCTTGAGTCGGATGTTCCAGCGACTCGAACACACCCTGGAATTTCGATCGTATACTTGGTGACTATATCCATGTATAGTAATGCCATGTCGTCCCCAGCCGACAGCCCACCACCTTCGACCGGTTACCTACTCTGGCACCTGTCGTTGCGGTGGCGGGTCGCCCTGGATAGGGCGCTTGCGCCGCTCGGTGTGACCTCGTCGCAGTACGGCGTACTGGCCTCCCTGCACGGGTTCTCCCGAGCTGGCTCTCGACCCAGCCAGCGCGAGCTGGCCAGGTTCACCGGCCTCGAGCCGATGCATGTGTCAAAGCTCATCCGCGCCCTCGAACGCGCCGGGCTGGTGGAGCGGGCCGGGAACCCGGAGGACACGCGGGCGGTCCAGCTGAACGTGACCGCGCGAGGGGTCGAGGTCGTCACGGCGGCGAGGGAGAAGGTGATCGAGCTGGAGGATCGACGCCTTGCACCACTGGGCGGCCGCCGGAGCGGACGGAGTGTGGAGCTGACGGACACGCTGCTGACTCTGCTCCGGCATGCGGAGGCGATGAACGCCGAGCGGGACGGCGAGCCGGCCGCGCGGTAGCGGTCGGAAGCCGAGCGGAGATACGAGCAGAAGAAAAAGAAATCGGAGGAGGTCCTGTGGTGAGTTCCAAGACCATGCTGTCAGTTGGACTAGCTGCCGTCACGCTCGTCGTGTTCGTTGCCGTCATAGCGATGGGTGGTGCGTTGCGGGCTGGGCTCGCGCCATGGCCGGGCATCGGTGTTGCCGTCCTGGCGATCGCTGCGTTCGCTGTCTCTCGGGAGCGCCGATCCTTCGTCGTGGCCGGACTACTTGCGGCAAGCGGCGTCGTCGGCGTCGTGTATGCCTTGATAAGAACGGAATTCTTGATGGCCAGTTCGTTTCCCGGTCCGATCTTCGGAATCATCCTTGGGCTTCCGATACTCGGGCTGGGCGTGGCAGAGGCTGTTGGAGCCACCCGGGGCCGAAGCCATTAAGGCCCGTGGAGCGACTGCGCACCACGCCGCTCATGCGCCATGGCATCGATGAGCGAACGGGCCTGCGGATCACGATCGCCAACCTCAACCAAACGTCTGCGGAACGCCTACGAGGACCACGAGGAGGGTCCCAGAGCAAGATCGCGAACGACACCATCGCGTTCACACCGCTCAAGACCAAGCGCCCTTGCCGACAGGTTCAGCTTCCCCTCTTTCGCCCTCGAGCGGATCCGGCGACACCGGATCGCCGGGCGGCCCGTCGAGACCGGAAGCGGCTAGGCCGACGGAGCTCACGGCCGTCTGGGCTGAGACGAGCAGCGTCGGCCCGGGGGCACCGCGGCGGCGATCTCGGTGACGCTGCCCCGGCCGTGCGAAGCGCCAGCACCGTGCGCGGCCCCGGTGGCCCTGAACGGCGCGCAGTAGGTCTCCTGCACGAGATTCCCGGGTGTATTCGGTAGTCGGTCGGGGCCGTTAGGCGTGTTGGGCGGCGGTGACGACGGCGTGGATGGCCTGGCGGATGCCGTGGCCGAGCTGCTCGGGGGCGGGCTGGCCGACATCGAGCCAAGCGATGATCGACTCGATGGCGATGACCGGGGCAAGTTGTGATGCCCATTGCGCCCAGGTCGGGTCAGTGACGATTGCCGCAATCTGCTGGTGGGCGGCCTTGCTCATGCCGGCTTCGAAAGTGTCGGCGAAGCCGCGGAACTCGGGTTCACGGCGGACGTGCTGGAACAGCAACCGGAAGCCGTCCGGGTCGGCAGCGGCAGCGGCGATGAGCGCGTCGATGGCAGCTTCGGTGAAACCACCGGGGCGCTCGCCGACCGAAGTAGCGAGCCGGTCGCAGACCCGGTCGAGGACGTCGCGGTACAGGTCGTGCTTGGTGTCGAAATGCCGGTAGAGGATGGCTCGGCTCACCCCGGCCTCGGCTGCGATGTCGTCGAGACCGGTTCCGACGAATCCCGTCCGGGCGAATGCCCGGGTGGCGGCAGCGAGGATCTGGTCGCGCCGCTCTGCCCTTCTCATCCGTTTCGCCGATACCGGCTCGTCTGGTCGCGCCGGGCTCGCCTCCGCCATCGGTTCCTCCCAGAGCTTGACATCGAAGAGTCTACATTCTAATTTGTAGACGTTGCCGTATACATCACAGGGTAAAGCAATGGGAGCAACGATGCATCATCCGATCATCGAGGTACGGGGCCTGGGGAAGGTGTTCCGCGGCGAGATCCGCGCCCTCACGGATGTGTCGTTCGAGGTGGCGCCGGGGACCGTGCACGGGCTGCTGGGGCCGAATGGTGCCGGCAAGACCACGCTGATCCGCATCTTGACGACTCTGCTGGCGCAAGACGCTGGCACCGCGCTCGTGGCCGGGGCGGATGTCGTCCGTGACCCGGCCGCCGTTCGGGCCCGCATCGGCCTGGCCGGTCAGTACGCCGCAGTGGACGACTACCTCACCGGTCGCGAGAACGTCGAGATGGTCGGCCGGCTCTACGGCCTGCGCGCCGAGGAATCCCGTCGCCGCGCCACCGACGTGCTCGAGCGGATCAGGATGATCGACGCCGGCGACCGGCAGGTGAAGACCTACTCCGGCGGAATGCGCAAGCGGCTCGACCTGGCCGCGTCGCTCGTCGGACGGCCACAGGTGCTGTTCCTGGACGAGCCCACCACCGGGCTCGATCCGGCCGGTCGCCGCGACGTCTGGGAGTTGGTCCGGGGTCTCGTAGACGACGGAACCACCGTGATGCTCACCACCCAGTACCTCGACGAAGCCGACCAACTCGCCGACCGGATCACCGTCTTAGCTGCCGGCCGGATCGTCCGGGAGGGCACCAGCGACGAACTCAAGGCAACAGTCGGTGGCGCCATGGTCGAGCTACGCGTGAGCGAGTCGGACCGTGCCCAAGCGCTCGACGCCCTGACCGAACTTGGTGCATACAACCAGCACAACGGCGGTGCGCCGGTGCTGCTGCCCGCCGCCGGTGGTGTCGACACGCTGCGCGAGGTCCTTCTCCGCCTAGATGCCGTCCGGATCACTCCCGACCACCTCAGCTTGCGCAAACCAACCCTCGACGACGTATTCCTGTCCCTGACCGGGCACACCACCACCAGCCCAGACCGAGAGGCAGCATGATGGCCAGCATCGCGACCACCGCCGGCACGCCGCAGACCCGCCCGTTCGGGCCACGCCGCACCATCAGCGACATCGCCGCGATCACCCGACGCAACCTGCTGCACACGATCCGGCTACGGGCCGTACTGGTTCTGTCCAGCGCCATGCCGGTGATCTTCATCCTGATGTTCACCAACGTGTTCGGCGGGGCAATCGAAGCGGCGCTGCCGCCCGCCACGTCCGGCGCCTACGTGAACTGGCTCATCCCTGGGCTCCTCGCCCAGTTCGCCCTCTTCGGCGGCACCGCCACCGCGGCCGGGCTCGCCGATGACCTCGGCACCGGCACTATCGACCGGTTCCGGTCGCTGCCGATGAGCCGGCTGGCCGTATTGGCGGGCCGGACGTTCTCCGACCTCGCCCGGTCGGCCGTGACCCTGGTGCTGATGCTGGCCGTTGGGGTCGCCATCGGGTTCCGCTGGCAGACCAGCCTGCTGGGACTGATCGCCGGGCTGGCCGTCGCCCTCGCATTCGGGTACGCGCTGTCGTGGTTGATGGCCTTCCTCGGCCTGGTCGTCCAATCCGCCGAGGCCGTCCAAGCCGCCGTCTACATGGTGGTGTTCCCGCTCGGGTTCACCAGCGCGGTGTTCGTGCCGACCCAGACCATGCCGGCGTGGCTGCAAGGCTTCGCCGAACATCAACCGGTCACCGTCGCGGCCAACGCGCTGCGCGGCCTGATGCTCGGCGACGGCGCCCTGGCTCCCGGACAGACGGTGGCCGGCCAGGCCGGCCTCTCCCTGGCGTGCGCCGTGGCGATTGTGGCACTCTTCGTCCCCCTCGCCGTCCGTGCCTACAACCGAGGTCGGGCCTGATTCATCGAAGGAAGAGAACGATGCCCGCTACGAGGGAAGGACGCGAAACTAGGCCAGGGCCGGTCGGGCTGCTGATCCGGGTGGTTCTCAGGGTGGCCTCCGGGTACACGCTGACCG
Organism: Jiangellaceae bacterium; assembly: GCA_035762665.1. Classification (GTDB taxonomy): domain Bacteria; phylum Actinomycetota; class Actinomycetes; order Jiangellales; family Jiangellaceae; genus JASLBX01. Next base: position 5,484 of record DASTNZ010000232.1, read on the forward strand.
AGCAGATCACCAAGTGGGACATCCGGACGACGTGCGCGCTAAGTGCGGTGATGGGACCCACTCGATGCCGATGCGACGACGTCAGGCACGTCGTCGCCAAGCAGACGCTTACCTCGGTGGCACCTGGCCCGCCGATCCCGATGAAGATCTTGTGCTGGTCTGTCGCAGATACCACGAGGCCATCTATCGCATCTCGACAGCTCCCGAGCGTGGCGGCTCGGCCCCGACTTGGCGCGAGCACCGGTATCAGCACGATGCATGGCCCAGCCACCGCACCGCCAGCTGGCCGTGTGCCGAGCCGGTGCTCTTTTACCACAGGGCTGGGTGCTGCAAGCCGTCACCGGCCGTGATCCTGGAGGCTCATCGCGCTGCGATCCCCGCCGATAACGACCGCGACCTTCTGGTCGTCTCAACGACCACTGCCGCGATTTCCCGCGAGGGAAGCCCCGAAAAGGAGAACCCGTGAGTGCACACGATGTCACGACCGTGACCGACACGACGTTCGACGACGCCGTCGCCGAGAAGCGGCCGGTACTCGTCGACTTCTGGGCGGAAGGCCGTGAGCCGTGCAAGGCGATGGTGCCCATCTTGGCGGAGATCGCACGCGAGCGTGCCGCCGATCTCGGCGTCGCCACGGTTCGCCTCGACGACGCCCCCGAGCTCGCTCGCCGATTCGAGATCATGGCGCTGCCGACGCTGATCGTCTTCGTCGACGGCCAACCCGCCAAACGGATCGTCGGCGCGAGCAACAAGCGCCAACTGCTCGCCGCCCTGACGGAGCTCCTGCCGTGACCGCGCGAGCTTCGGCGCCGAACTGCCTCGAGGTCGGGGGCGCAAACAGATGAGCAAGCCACGGGTGCGCCATCCATTCTTCGCCCGCTTCTACGCGTGGGTGAGTCCGAGCATGGAACGCGCCGGCGCCGCCGAGCGCCGGGACGCGCTCCTGGCGGGGCTGACCGGCCGTGTCATCGACGTCGGGGCCGGGAACGGCCTCAACTTCGCGCACTATCCACCTGAGGTCACCGACGTCCTTGCCGTCGAACCCGATCCCTACCTCCGCGCCCTCGCAAACAGCGGCGCCGAGCGAGCACCCATTCCCATCAAGGTCGTCGACGGTGTCGCCGAAGACCTGCCCGCCGATGACGAGAGTTTCGACGCCGGGGTCGCGTCGTTCGTCTTGTGCTCCGTCGCGGACCTATCCCAGGCCCTCCGGGAACTCCACCGCGCCATCAGACCCGAGGGGCAGCTGCGCTTCTTCGAACACGTCCGCGCCGACACCCCCGGTCTTCGCCGGGTCCAACGCGTCCTCGACGCCACCGTCTGGCCGGCCCTGTGCGGCGGCGACCACACCGGACGCGACACCGCCGCCGCCATCGAAGACGCTGGCTTCACCATCCAGACCCTCGACCGGTTCCGGTTCCCCGAGACACCCATCCCTCTACCCACGTCACCCCACATCCTCGGCACGGCCATCAAGTGAACGCGGCCGTCCATGCGGCAATGACGTCGCGACGGATGGGACGCAAGGCCCGGGATGACCGTGTCCTGCGCTGGCCCGACGGGCACCGGCTCGCCGGGCTTTGGCGAGAAGCCTCGACTACCGGATCCACAACCCGGCCCACGCAGCCGTTGTGCCCAGCGGTCAGCGCTGGGGCCGGAGCGGACTACCCGGCGAGGGTGCTGGAGCGCCCGGAGGAGGTGGCGATGAGCGATTACGGCGGTCGGATGCTGGTCGACCGCGCCTGCAATGCAGTCGGAAAGGTGGTCGACGTGATTGCCCACCAAATCAATCTCCGGCCCCAGTGGCTGGTCGTGCGGTTGGGGCGGTTCACGGGTGAACGTTTCGTACCGGCCTCGACAGCGGAGAACCGCGACGGTCATGTCGTCGCGCCCTTCTCGAAAGAGGAAAGCGGCGCCGAAAGTGAGCAACCACATGTCGCCGATCTCGTCAGCACGCGAAGAGACCTACCAGCACTACGGCCTGGCCGCGCCGGACCGTCCGCGGCGGCAGCGTCAAGCGAGATGACCGAGGCGCTCTCACATGTGATCGTCTCTAACCCGTTCACGCCGGACCGGCCCCCCTCCAGGGCAGACGGCCCGGGCGTATGAGATTGGCGTGGTGCGCGACGACGGCGGAAGGATCCGCTGCTAGCCGGACTCGCGTCCGAAATCCGCGCTCCGGGGAGCGACCTCGATCTTGCGCGTCCGGGGCCATTCTGTGCGCCGAACCGCTCGTAGCTCCTGGCGCGCGATGCGTCGGTCCGTTCGGCTCGCTGATCGTTCCAGGTCGCCATCCTCGGCGCCCTCCGCTGCCCTCACGTCGGCTCGCTCGGAAGAAGCGTCGCTCAGAAGCGACGATTCTGCCCCACGGCCGGAGTCCAACCCTCGGCCAACCGCTTGGCGGCACGGCGCACGCCGTGCCGCCACACCAGATCGATGACGAACGGAGACAAGCGTGAACAACGGAGAAGTCAGCCACCGCGGGCATGAGACCCGAAGCAGGAGGTGATCGAGGGATGCGCAAGATCGTCGCGGGCCTATTCATGTCCCTGGACGGGGTCGTTGATGGTGCCGAAGGCTGGCAGTACCCGTACCTCGACGAAGAGCTGGGCGCCGCCATGGAGGCCGGGGCGCGACGGGCAGCCGCACTCTTGCTCGGCCGGCGCTCCTACGAAGGCTATGAGGCACTACGGATCGAGAACCCTGACTCGCCAGTGCTTGCGCTCATCGACAGAACCCGCACCTACGTGGTGTCCTCCACGTTGGCGCGCAGCCCGCAAGGTGTCTCGATCATTGACAGGGATCTCATCGAGCAGATCGCGGCGCTGCGCGACGAGAACGACGGTGACGTGTTGGTCCTGGGCAGCCCGACGCTCGTGCGCTGGCTGCTGGCGCATGACCTTCTGAACGAGCTCCACCTGTTCATGCTTCCCATCGTGGTTGGTTCTGGCTTGCGATTGTTCGACGACACGGCGCCTCGCCGCTATCCGCTCGAGCTCGTGCACTCACGCGCCATGGGCAACGGTGCACTGGACGTCCACTACACCCCGAAGGCGCCCTGGCGTCGCGCTGCAGGCCGGCGTTGCGGCGCACGAGCTCGCGTTCGACACCAAGTCGCTCGAGGACCTGTTCCTCGCCTGGACCGGACGCGGCTCGTCGATGACCGATCACCAACCCAGCATGGAGACGGCATCATGCCCACATGGACGCGCCTCATCCGCGCCGAGATGCGCAAGCTCACCCGCACCCGGATTCGATTCTGTGGGCGCTCCTGTTCGTCCTGGTCGCCATCACCGCGGTGACCGGCGCGGCGGTCGTGATCCGCAGCGTCGTCGCCCTGCGCGACACCGGCCAGCCGCCTTGCGGCCACGCCTTGAGCTTGTCCGCGCCCGCGCCGACGACATCAGCCGCACCATCCGCGAGCTTCGTGCGCTGCAGGGCGACTGGCGGCGGCTCGTCGATCGGGCCGAAGGCCGCGATCCAGCCGACTGCGACGCACGACATGTGTGCCACCTCATCGGATGATCTGCGTAGTCAGCCCTGGTTGACACCTGTAGGTGTGTCAGCCTAGGCTGACAGCATGCGCGAGCTTGGCCGGCTCAACGATGCGGTCGACAGCCGCGATCCCGCCGTCGGCCTAGCCGCCGTGTCGGCGTTGCGTGATCTCGTCGAAGAGCTCGAGGAACTCCACGTCGACAACGCCCGATCCGTGGGTTGGTCCTGGCAGCAGATCGCCGAGGCGCTCGGAATCACAAGGCAGTCGGTGCACAGGAAGCACCACGTTCGGCGCAGCCGACGGAGGAGATGACCGTGTTCGACAGGTGTGACGCCAACACGATGCGCGTCGTCGATGCCGCGATCACCGCGGCCCGTGAGCTCGGACACAACTACATCGGAAGCGAACACGTCCTGCTCGGCTTCGCCGCCAACCGGGAAGTGCTGCCGCCGGCTGTAGCCTCGATGCTCCCGGAACCCGATCGCATCCGCTCGGCCATCGCCTCGATGGTCGGTGAGCCCGATCGCCGCGACGCTGACGTGCTGCGATCGGTCGGGATCGAGCTCGACGAGGTCCGATCCGCGGTGCGGCGCACTTTCGGCGACGATGTCATGGAGCGGCTCGGACGACGCCGTGTCCACCAGCCCTGGCAGCCCTGGCGTCGCCCATCCCGACGCTGCACCTCACTGCTCGCGGGATCGATGGGAATGGCGCCGCGGCTCAAGCGCGCCTTCGAAGGAGCGCGCCACGAAGCCGACCGACGCGACCAGCGATCGATCGAGCCCACCATGCTGCTGCTTGCCGTGATCGACGTCGAAGACGCTCTAGCCAACCGACTGCTCGAAGCACACCACGTCGACCTCCGCGAGCTGCGCACCGTGCTCGTCAGCTCCGCATAATCCCGTGGTTGCGCCTCGGCCTACGTGCATGCATGTTGCCCGGTGCGGCCTCGCCTGCTGCGCGTTCGAGCCGCAGGCGTCTGCGCCGCGGGTTGGGAGCGCCGGATCGACGGCTCGGGGTGGTGTGCGACGCCGCGCCGATGGCACGGCCGACCCGAAGATGAATCTTCGGGCCGGCAGCATTCGGGCCCCGTCAGGACCACCGGCCCTGGCGCGGTTCTCGGTCAACGGGCACTCACCGCAGCGATGAGAGCGGCGGTCACGACCCGCTACGGCCCCCCAGAGGTCGTGCAGGTGATGGACGTTCCCCGGCCGGCACCGGAGGCGGACGAACTGCTCGTGCGGGTCCACGCCACCACCGTCAACCGGACAGACTGTGGCTTCCGAGCCGCTCATCCGTGGTTCATCCGGGCCTTCACCGGGATGACGAGGCCGAAGCGCACCATCCTCGGCAACGAGTTCGCCGGGGTGGTCGAAGCGGTGGGCGACGAGGTCAGCCGTTTCGTCGTGGGTGACCGGGTCTTCGGCTACGACGACACCCGCTGCGGGGGTCACGCCGAGTACCTCGCCATCAGCGAGGTCGCCGCGGTCGCGACGATGCCGGACGGTCGGGACTTCGAGGTCATGGCGCCGGCGACGGAGGGATCGCACTACGCCCTCGCCTACATCCGGGCCGCCGGCGTCGACGACCGCAGCGAGGTGCATGTCTACGGCGCCACGGGCGCCATCGGTTCGGCGGCGGTGCAGATGATCAAGAGCCTCGGTGCTCACGTGACGGCAGTGTGCAGCAGCGAACACGTCGACCTCGTGGCCGGGCTCGGCGCCGACCGCGTGGTGGACCGCACGACCACCGACTTCACCGCCGATACCCAGCGGTACGACCTCGTATTCGACGCAGTTGGGAAGTGTTCATTCCGGCAGTGCCGGAAGCTGCTGAAGCCACGCGGGATCTGGACGTCGACCGACCTCGGCCCGCTGTCGCAGAACCCGCTGCTGGTGTTCGCGACCCGCCTCTCACATCGACGACGGGTGCTGTTCCCCTTCCCGACGATCGACCAGGAGATGGTCCAGCACCTGAAACGGCTCATCGAGTCGCGGCAGTTCACCCCCGTCGTCGACCGCACGTATCCACTCGAGGAGATCGTCGACGCGTACCGGTACGTGGAGACGCAGCAGAAGATTGGCAACGTCGTGATCACCGTCGCCGGCGACGAGGCGCGAGAGCGGCGACCATGACGGCATGATCGGTCGGCGGTGTGGTCGCAGCTTCTCGGCATCGGGTTGGCACGAGAAGTCGCCAGCTTCTACTGTGCTGGAGCCACAAACGTGCCTGCCAGCGCGACCGATCGACGTGTTGCGCTCGTCCATGCCATTGCGACCGCGACGGAACGTCAGTGGGGCCGTGCATTTCACGCGCTAGTCGTATTTCACGAGCTGGACCTCGACGCCGCCTGGCTGTTTGAGGAACGAGGTGTACATGCCAGCGAAGTGACGCCGGTGGGGCGCCTCACTGGTTCCATGCCAGCCTCGACCAGGTTCTGGTGCGCGCCATCCACGTCGTCGGCGCGGACGCCGAGGTGCCG
>DASTNZ010000233.1:0-2355 GCA_035762665.1 Jiangellaceae bacterium
CCTGGCCTGGAGCACGAGGAAGCCGGCAGCTGTAGCGCGCGCCCGTCCGTTGGCGAGGAGCGAGGTCTTGCCGATCCCGGGCGGACCCTCAATCACGAGGAAGCGTCCGCCGGCATTCTGTGCCGCCGCGATCGCTCCATCGAGAGCGGCCAGCTCCTGTGCCCGCTCGAGCAACGACGCGTCTAACGGAGCAGCCACTGCAGTTGTCTGCCGAGCGTTCGGACGCGGCGCGCCGACCGGTGCGCGTCGGTGAGGAGCTTTCCGGCCGACCGCCCCGGACCCGTCGCCCGGTTCAGCAATGCGAAGAGGCGGGACTGCGCGACGGCGAGTTCCCTCAGTCGGACAATCGGCGGGGCCAGCGCCGCCGTATTGGTCGCCGGCTCGCCGGTCGCCACCGCGGTCATGTGGTAAGCCTCCGTGGAGAGCCGAACGACGATACCGTCAGCCTGTTCCCAGAGTTGTGCGTGATCGAGATCCAGTTCGGCGGCGATGGCCGCGGCCTGGAGGTGAGCGGAGCCTAGCTCCGCCAACACGTCCGACATTACGCGGATATGGTCGTGGATGGTGCCGGTCAGATCGTTGGATGCGGTGGTCATCGTGAGCCTGCTTGCTGTGTCGTTTGGGATTGGTCCTGTGTGGACGGTATGAGCCGGCAGCGAGTTGAACCTCACCCGAAGGTGCACACCTCGGGGAATCTTTGCCGTCTGCACTGGGCACGAAGGTGCCGTCGGGGATCGGTGAGTTCTCTACATGGTCGGCGAACTTGCTCCATCAACCATTTAGCTACTTGCGGTACGTGTACAGGCTGTTGAGGAACTGTTTTCTCAATGCGGTGATGCAGTCGACCGCGCGAACGTAGCCTCGGGTGACGGCCAGCATGATCCGGGACTACCGGCTTATGGAGCGCGTCGTCGCCGCTGGAGCTGGTTTGGGCTAGGGAGTCGGCCACACGGGCGAATCCGTGGGGACCATCTCGGTCTCGTAATCGGCGATCGCTTGCAGCGACTAGCACGTCGCCGGTGGCGCTCGGGCCGTCGGCGAAGAACGCGGTGACCCGGCCGTCGCCCCGCTGCTGGTGGTGGCTGAAGGTCTTGTCGAAGTGCACGACGTCCTCCATCCCGGTGAACAGCGGCTGGCGTAGCGTCATGCGCGACACCGACCGTTCGCTGTTGATCGGGTCATGGTCGTCACGCAGGGGGATGGCGGCGGTGAACTTGAGCTTCTCGGTGAGCACGTTGAAATACCTGGGCGAGCGGGCGCAGGTGGCTATGAAGGTCTCGAAGAGCTCCGGCGGCAGGGTTTGCTGCAGGGCGCGGTTGCCGGTCGCATTGATGCCCACGCGGTAGCCGTACAGGCCGTCGGACCGGGTCCGGTCACGCACATAGACGGCGACCGAGACACCGGCCCGCTTCAAGCCGTGCGCCAGGCACAATTCACCGGTGCCGCCGCCGATTATCAGCACATGCACGAATACGCTCCCAATCTCCCGCGGCTCAAGCGTCCCGCCTCGCCTCGCGGCTGCGGTTTGCGGGCATCTGTTCGAAACATTGCGGCGTTCTAAAGCGTACGAGGAGAAATGGACTAGCGATAGATCCAATCTAGGCAAAGCGGACCAGACCAAAGAGTCCGTTCCCGACGACGCTCGATGAATTCACCGCTCCCGGCGCTCCGACCCGGCTCGCGACTGACAAAACGCCTTCAACTACCGCGACTCGACCGCGTTCAGGGAGCGGTTGCCGTGATCGGCGCCGAGCAGCGGTTTACCAAGCCTCACTGCCCTTGACACGGTGAAGTCGAGCGCTTCAACGGCTGAACTGAACAACCATCATCTCGCCAGGCACGGCCGTATGGTTTCAGGGATCCGGGCGTTACAGACTGTTTGGGGCGTCCGCTTCGCGGCACAGCGGCAGGGTGACGGTCACCTTTAGGCCGCCACCCTCACGAGGGCGGGCGGTGGCGTCGCCGTCGTGGGCGCGGGCCAACGAGCGGACGATGGACAGGCCGAGGCCGGCTCCCTTGGCGGTGACGAGGCGGTCCGTGCCTGGGCGACGGAATGGTTCGAAGAGGGTCGGGATCTCGTAAGGTGGCACGACGGGGCCGGTGTTGCTCACCTCGACCTCGACGAGACCTGTGTCGGCGTGCGTGCGGCTGGCGACCCGGACCCAGCCGCCGTTGCCGGTGTTGTGTCGGATGCCGTTCTCGACGAGGTTGTGCACGAGGCGTTCGAGGAGGAGCGCATCGCCGGCGGTGACCGCTTCGCCCGCTTCCTCGTGCAGGGTGATCCCGGCCTGCTTTGCTTCGGGGGCGGTTTGGGTGACCACGTGGGCGATAACGTCGGCGAGATCAACGGGGCGC
>DASTNZ010000234.1:0-3696 GCA_035762665.1 Jiangellaceae bacterium
TCGACAATGCCGATGTCATCCTCGGGTGGATCGGGATCGCCATAGATATCGGCGACCCGTTCGGCTAGATCCCGAAGACGCTGAGCGATGACCTTGCCCTCGTAGATGCGCGCCGCCGCCTCGTCCTCCGCCAGCCGCGCCAGCAGGAACTCCGCTAAGTCGCTCATGCCCTCATCTTCCCCACACCAACCTCCAGATTGACCGCCAGATCCAACGCCTGATGCGCCGTCAACTCACACTCGATCTGCGGCAACGCACCCCACGAGTCCACCAGCGTCAACGCCATCCGCCGAACATCCGGCAGATCGAAGCGGGCCCACAACTCCAACTGCACCGTGATCGCCCGGGCGTGCCCGTTGATCGACTCGGTGTGCCACTGCCCCAACATCTGCTTGTGATGCGTCACCGCATGTTCGCCCTCGGTACACCACGGCACCACCGGGCATCTTGTAGTCTCCTCCACGGACCTGCTCCTTACCAGTGGGTCCACAGCCCCCATCCCGTTCGCGCGGGATGGGGGCGCGTTTTAGTTTGCGTGGCGACGCGCTTCCATCACTGCTGTTAATTCCACATACGCGTTCGCCCACTCCGGGTAATCAAGCCAAGTGAAGACGTGTCCACAGGGTTGCAGCGTGAATTGATCCCAACCTGGCTGCCAGCGAAACGTCAGTTCTGCGACTGTTGCATCGCAAATCGGGCAAGGTGGCGCGAGATTCATGCCGTCTTCTTCCGTTGCCGTGGAACGTGCGCGAAGTACCAGCTTCCGAACCACGTTAGGTGATGCGAATGCGGGCTGTCGTCTGCACAACCCTTGCACTTGCGGGTCCACATCTTCGTGATGATCCTCATCCCTTCCTCCTTCCTTGTGCCTCGCCCCGCGCCGCCCCCTAAGACGACACGGGACGAGACGACTCAGCCCTTCCAGTACAGCGCGTCCACGCCCGGCTTGTTCGACCCCACATAGCCATGCACATCCCAGAACGTCAGCCAATCCGCCGACGACGGGTCGCCCATCAAGGCGTTGCGGGTGTACCGGTTCGGATGCTCCAGCCCCAGCGCGTGACCCATCTCGTGAGCCACCACCCACTTCGACACCCCGTACCGCGAGTTCAACTGGATCGACTGGCCGTAGCCGAACACGTACGTCCAGCCGTTGCTGGTCCATGGGCCGTTCGACGGCACCTGCTGCCAGTACATGACGCCCCAGCGGAACCGCCCCGCCCACCGGGTGTCGCCATAATCCCTGGCGAACACCTTCACCTCTTCGGTGTAGCCCGACGCCTTGCAGTCCGCCCGGGCGATCACCTTCAGGTTCGCGGTCTGATCGTCCCAGCTCTTCGCGGCCTGCCGGATCGGATACTGCCAAGCCTGGGCGGCGGTGCCGTAGGTGAAGCAGACCGGCTTGGTGTTCGTCGGCCACCGCGCCCCGCCGTACTCGGCCTGGATGCCGGGTGCAGCGAACGCCGCCGTGGCGGCCAGCGCCAGCACCACGAACAGGACGACTGCGCCGACCGTGGCCAGCAGCCACGTCGCAGGGTGGGTTGTGCGGGGGGCGCGGTAACGACCGCGGACCTGGGTGGTCATCTCAGTCCCGCCTCTCGTTCGAGACGTTCGATCTCACGCTTTAGCTCGCGGTTCTCCTCCTCGATGCGGCGCGGATCGTACATCTCGACGATATTCCGCGTGTGATCCACCACAGCCCACCACGGGACCATGAACGGCCAGAAGAGCAGCATGAGCAGGTACTGAGCCTGCGCAGATTCTCGAGCAGGTTCGAGACTGCTGAAGCGTCCCCATTCTCGTTGCGCTCGCTGCCACGCAGCAGGCAGATCACGCTTCGCTAACGCAAGACCGATGATGCCGTAGGTGATGACGCTCAGCGGTAGCCATATCCACCAGGTCATGCCAACGGCCCCATCATCAGCGGCAACACCACGAACAGTGCGAACGTGGCCGCGCCGACGTAGCCGAGGACCAGCCCGGCGACGGCCAGACCCTTACCGCCCTCGTTCTTCTGCGCGATCTGGGCAAGCGCCACGTGGCCGAACACGATGGCCAGCGCCGAGCCGATCCAGAACGCCCACACGATGCCAAGCACGAGGCTGGCGACCGCGAGGCCGTTGGTGGGCTGGGGTTGGATGTAGTGCCGATCCGTTGGCTCGATGAGCCACAAGCCGCTGCGGTGGCCCTCCACGCGTGGCGGAACGTCCGAGTGCGGCATCTGGAATGGCGTCTCGTAGCGCGGTGGGATTTGGTCCGGGTTGTTGGTGCTCATGGTCGTTCCCCTTCTCTTGTGTTCCCCTGTGATTTGGCCTGCCGGCGGGTCGGGGAACGAATCCCGCCGGCAGGGGTCTATAGGGCGTTACCGACCTTGCGCAGCGCGTCGTCGTCAACGAGTGCGTAAATGCGTGTGGTCTCCGGGCTGGCGTGCCCCATGAAGTCCTGCACCGCGGCCAGGTTCCCGGTCTCGCTCAGCCCGAGGGTCGCCGCCCGGTGCCGCAGCATGTGAGCCGTTGTGCCCGGCGGCAATGCATGCGAGAGAACCTCGGACACCCAGGAGGCGTTCATGCCCTTGCCCTTGCGGCCGGGGAACACGTAGTCGGCCATGTCCGGACCGTAGTGAAAACCGGAGCCGGCGCGGCCCTGCTCGCGGCGGGACCGCTCATCGACCAGCGTGGCGCGCAGCCGGGGCGGCATCCACACCCGCCGTTCACGGTCCTTCTTGCCGCGGATCAGCAGCCACTCGTCGTCGATAATGTCGGCCCATCGCAGTTTGGCGATCTCATGCACCCGCAGCCCGGCCTGCGCGGCGAGCAACAGCATCAAGGTGAGCCGGTCGTCCGCGCCATCTAGGGCGTTCATCAGCGAGGCGTCGGTGGCCGGCCGGGGCAGGTGGCGCGACACCGGTATGCGGTCGAGCTCGGCGGCCGGGTTCCGCTTGGTGCGGCCCGTCTTGACCGCCCAGCTGTAGAAGGAGCGCACGGCGGAGCGGGCCGACTTGCGGGTCTCCGCTGTCCAGTCCTGGGCGCCCAGCCACGCCTCCAGGTCGTCGAGGGTGAGCTTCCACGGCGAACGGTGGCGATAGGTCTCGGTGAGTTTGCGGAGCTGCCAGCGGCGTTGCCGGATGGTGGTCGGTGCCTGCCTTACCTTGAGCGAGTTGGTCCAGCCATCGATGGCGGCCGCCCACGTTTCGGTGTGGTCTCGCGCGAACACTTCGTCCCCCTCGACGATCTTCGCGTCAGGGGTGTGACTGTAGTCCTGACCCGAGACTGTTACTAGGGGAATCTCGGAAGTCATGCCGCCACCACCAGCGCGACGAACTGAGCGGGCGTCAGTGGGATGGCCTTCCGTAGCCGGGTGATCGGGTTCTCGATGGGCACATGGCCGGGTTGAGCCGATAGACCAGCAGGTCTATCAGGAACAGAGTGCAGATTAGCCGTCCGCGGGTCGTCCGAGGCCAGCCAGTCCGGGTCTACACCGGTCGCATCGGCCAGCAAACCCAGTAGGACACGCAGCGGCCGGGTGTGCCCGCGCTCCCAGTTGATCACTGACGTGCGCGTCACGGACAACCGGTCCGCTAGCTCCTGTTGCGACAGGCCAGCGTACTCGCGGGCCTTGCGGATCTTGTCCGGCACGGTCCACTGGGGGATGACCCCGGTCCCCATCACTGTCATGTGTCCAACGTAGGACACTGCT
>DASTNZ010000235.1:0-191066 GCA_035762665.1 Jiangellaceae bacterium
CCGTTGACCACTGCGCTCATGTGTTCATCTCCCAGAAACTCGGGCCAATGGGATCGACGAAGTCACTCTGCGCGATGAGGTAACCCTCGTCGTCCACGGCCAGCGGCAGCTGCGGGAGCGGGCGCTTCGCGGGGCCGAAGATGACTTCACCGCCCTCGGCAAGGTTGAACGTCGACTGGTGGCAGGGGCACAGCATGTGGTGTGTGTCCCGCTCGTACAACGTGATCGGGCAGCCGACGTGCGTGCAGACCTTCGAGTAGCAGAGGATGCCGTCGACGTGCCAGTTCTCCCGGCCATCCTCGATGCGGAACTCGCCAGGCGGCATCCGGATCAGGAACACCGACGCCTTCGCCCGCTCGTTCTGCCGGGCCGGACCGTGATCGGGCAGCTCGAGGAACGTCTCCGGCATGGCGATGACAAGGGACCCGACTTGGAGGTCCGACGGCCGGACGGGCTCGAAGCTGCGATCCTTGAGCACTCGGACACCGGTGTCCCACACGGTTTGCTTCTTGACGCCGGCGGGCAACGGCCCGAGGTCGCGCAGTAGGATCACTGCCGGCAGCGGCAGCAGGGCCAGTGCGCCGATCAAGGTGTTGCGGATCAGCTTGCGCCGGCCGAACCCGCTCTCCTCGGCGCCGAGCTCGAAATCGGACAGCGTCGCTGCCCGTGTCTCGTCGCTGCTGCGGAGCTCGTGCCGCTCGTGGATGACCTGGTGGCTGGTCATGAGCTTGCGGGCCCAGTGGATCGCACCGATGCCGATCAGCAGCAGCGCCCCGCCCAGGGTCAACCCCAGGGCGAGGTTCGAGTCGCGGACCGATTCGACGTCGACGCCGCCTTCGTCGGCCGCGATCGGGAATACCACGTACGCGATCAGGAACGCGATAGCGAGCAGGGCCGCGATCCCGAACATGCCGGCCACTTGGCGCTCGGCGCGGCGCTCGGCCCGGGAATCGGTGTCGGTGAGCCGTGGCGGCGATTCCGGAAAGCCGGGGTCTGGGATCGGGTCGTCGGCCCGCTCGCGGCGTTCCAGCTCTGTGCCGGTTGCCTCGGTCGTGTACTCGGACATCTCGTCGTCCCTCGATATGGTCATGACCGCTTCGCCCCGAGCCACACGGCGGCGCCGATAAGCGATCCGATTCCGATGAGCCAACCCCACAGACCCTCGGAGACCGGGCCGATCCGGCCGAGGCCTGCGCCACCCGGGTTCGGTTCGTCCTCGATGTGCTTGAGGAAAGCGATCATGTCGCGCTTCTGCTCCGGGCTCAGCGTGTCGTCGTTGAACACGGGCATGGCTTGCGGCCCGGTCAGCATGGCCTCGTAGATGTACCTGGGCTCGACGCCGGCCAGCGGCGGGGCGTACTTGCCGTACGACAGCGCCCCGCCCTGCCCGGTCGCGTTGTGGCACTGGGCGCAGTTGGCCCTAAACAGCTCGCCGCCCCGCGCGACGTTGCCGCGCTCGGGGTCGACGTCAGCGGCACCGGGGATCTCGGGTCCGGGGGCGAGCGACGCGACGAAGGCGGCGAGCGCCTCGATCTCCTCCTCTGTGTACTGGACATCCTTGCGGGGCAGCTGCGCCCCCGGTGGTCCGGCCGGCATCCGCCCGGTTCCCACCTGGAAGTCGACGGCCGCGGCGCCGACGCCTACCAGAGACGGCCCGAGCACCGTGCCGTCATCACGTGTCTGGCCTTCACCGTTGAGCCCGTGGCAGCTCGAGCACCCGATCGCGAACAGCTTGCGCCCCTCGTCGATCTGGGTGGACGTGCTGGCCTGGACGTCGGCCTGGCTCGCCGGCGCGAGCGCCGCGTACAGTCCTCCGAAGAGGAGCAGGGCGACGAACAGTACGACGGCGGCCGCCAGCGGATGGCGCCGGCGGGCGGAGATCGCAGTCACAGCGCTCCTCGTCATTGAACCGCGTAGATGGTCAGGAACAGGCCGATCCAGACCACGTCGACGAAGTGCCAGTAGTACGACACGACGATTGCGCTGGTGGCCTGTTCGTGGGTGAACCGGCGAGCCATGAACGTCCTGCCCAGAACAAACAGGAACGCCATCAGGCCGCCGGTGACGTGCAAGGCGTGGAAACCCGTGGCCAGGTAGAAGATCGAGCCGAAAGCATCGCTGGACAGCGTGACACCCTCGTGTATGGCCAACTCGGCGTACTCGTACACCTGACCGGCCACGAAGATCGCGCCCATGATGAACGTGAGGACGAACCACTCACGCAAGCCCCACCGCCCGACCTGCAGCAGGCTGCCCGTCCGGCCGACCTGACCTCGCTCAGCTCGGAAAACTCCGAACTGGCAGGTGACGGACGAGAGCACCAGGACGGTCGTGTTCACCGCCGCAAAGGGAATGTTCAGCAGCTGGGTGTTGGCGTCCCACACGTCCGGCCGGACCGAGCGGATGGTGAAGTAGGTCGCGAACAACGCAGCGAAGAACATGAGCTCGCTGGACAGCCAGACGATCGTGCCCACGGCGACCATGTTCGGTCGCTCGGGAGCCGGAGCCGGCGCTGTCGATACTGCGGATGCCTGGGCCACGTGCGCCATTATGTCGGTAGCAGTACGCGAGCACACCCCGACCCCACTAACCACATTCCGGCGTGTTGGGTCCCTCCTACCGGCACTGCAGGTAGCACAGCCGGTCGGTAAGATCGGACGCCGACCCCAGCCCATGACGCGAGGACGCATCCGATGAGCACCGCGACAGCCCCGGAGAAGAGAACCGTTCTGGTCTATAGCGACGACAGCAGCACGCGGGCGCAGATCAGGCTCGCGATCGGACGGCGCCCAGCGGCCGACCTGCCGAGGGTTGAGTATGTCGAGTGTGCGACCGAACCCGCGGTGATGAAAGCGCTGCGAGCCGGCGGCATCGACGTGGCGGTCTTCGACGGTGAGGCGGTGCCCTACGGCGGCATTGGCCTGGCCCGGCAGGTCAAGGACGAGATCTACCTGTGCCCGCCGGTTCTGGTGCTCGTCGGGCGTTCACAGGACGCTTGGCTTGCCACCTGGTCCCGCGCTGACGCCGTCGCCTCACACCCGCTCGACCCGGCCGCGGTGGCGGCCGCTGTAGCGGACTTGCTCCGGCGCCCACGCCCGCGCGCTGTCCCGGCTGCGTCATGAACCCGCAGAGCTGGCCCCAGGTCTTGACCGCGCTGCTGGACGGGTCCGACCTGCCAGCGGAGGCTACGGCGTGGGCGATGGGCGAAATCATGGACGGCTCGGCGACGTCGGCACAGATCGCCGCATTCGTCATCGCCCTGCGGGCGAAGGGCGAGACCGTCGATGAGGTCGATGGGTTGGTCACCGCCATGTACGAGCGTGCTACGCCGATCTCGATCGAGGGTCGGGCGGTAGATGTCGTCGGCACCGGCGGCGACCGTGCCCACACAGTCAACATCTCGACCATGGCTGCGATCGTGACGGCCGGCACCGGCACGCGAGTGGTGAAGCACGGTAACCGCGCGGCGTCGTCAGCGTGCGGGGCGGCAGACCTGCTGGAGGAGTTAGGGATCGATCTCAGCCTGCCACCGGAACGGGTGGCGCAGATCGCCGAGGAGGTCGGCATAACGTTTTGCTTCGCGGCACTGTTCCACCCGGCGCTGCGTCATGCCGGGGCAACCAGGCGCGAGCTTGGGATACCGACGACGTTCAACTTTCTCGGCCCCCTTGCGAACCCGGCCCGCCCGGCCGCGCAGGCCGTAGGCGTGGCTGACGCTCGGATGGCGAGCATCATCGCCGGCGTGTTGGCCGGGCGCGGGGTATCAGCGCTGGTGTTCCGGGGCGATGACGGGCTCGACGAGCTCACGACAACTACGACCTCTCGGGTGTGGGTCGTGCATGGGGGAGAGGTGCGAGAGGAGCGGCTTGACCCAGCCGATCTCGGCATCGCCCCGACGGTTCCCGACGCGCTGCGGGGCGGGGACGCGGCGTACAACGCCGACGTTGCCCGGCGGTTCCTCGCTGGCGAGCCGGGTCCGGTCCGTGACGCAGTCCTGCTCAACGCGGCGGCCGCGCTCGTTGCACACGACGGGCTGATCGACGACGGCGGCGACAAGCCGCTGGTTGAGCAGATCCGGACGGCGTACGGGCGCACTCAAGAGGCGGTCGACTCCGGGAAAGCAGCGGCAGTGCTGGACCGCTGGATCGCCGCCTGCGACTCGGCCGCACCGTAACGCCGCCCCGCGCGGCTCGAGCAGCGGGGCGTAGTGACTACGCGGCCAATGGCCAGGATTTCCAGGGCGCCCCTGCGCGCCCAGAGGATTTTCCTAGAGCCGTGTCACCTTGGGGTTCGGTAGCGCGATTCGCCGCACCTCCGAACCAAAGGCGACATGCACCACGGTGTCGCTCTCTAGGAGGATGACACGGCCGAGGCCATGCCGATCGTGCGTGATCCGGTCGTCGATGTTGAACTTCTCGACAGGTTGCGCCGTCGACGCCTTAAACGGGCTAGCCGGTAGGACGGGTCGGCGTGCCATGGAACGAGCACTCATGACCCCCCATGGTGCTCCTGAATCTCGCGATGTAGGTAACGAAACCTCAACAACTGTGCCCCGAATACGTCCAAAGTGATCGATCTGGGACCGGCATACTGGGCCAGTGGCCGCACCTGACCCTGCGAAACTGAGCGTTCACCTGCTGACTTATGCCGAAGTCGGTGCTGCCGCGCGGGCGACGGCGATTCCCGTTGTCGGGGACACAGTGGTCCGATCCAGTGAGCTCGGTGTCGGCGAGGATCTCCCGCCGGGGTACCGGCATGTCCGGCGGAATGCTGTCGTGGGCCGCGGCGCCGAGGCGTTCGCAGCCGCGGGCGAGGCACTGCTGAGCTGGGAGATGCACCGGCGGGCTGGACTGCGGGTCGCCGCAACCGCCCCTCGCGCAGAGGCAGGGGTCGACGTGGTGTGCTGGCTGGGTGCCGGGCCGTTTCGGGTGACCATCCCATGCCGCGTGGTCGCGGCGCTCGCAAGCGAGAGGAGCGCCGGGTTTGCGTACGGCACGCTGCCGGGCCATCCGGCGCGCGGCGAGGAGGCTTTTCTCGTTCAGTGGCGCGACGACGACCTCGTGGCCTTTACCGTCGTTGCGTTCTCGCGGCCGGCCCGTTTGTACACGCGACTTGGGGGTCCGGTTACCCACGCGATTCAAAGGGCGTTCACGCGCCGGTACTTCCGGGCACTCCGATCAACGACCGGATCATGAAGGGCGATGGGATGGCCGCTTCAGTCCGGGTCGTCCACGCCGAGTGCGAACGCCGCCTCGAGATCGTGAGTGGAGAAAGTGCGGAACGCGATGTGGGTTTCGGTGCCAAGGACGCCGGGCACCTTGTTCAGCCGGTCCGCGACGACTTCGGCGATCTGCTCGTGGTGGCGGACGCGAACCATGGCGATCAGATCTATCTCGCCAGTGACCGAGTAGACCTCGCTGACGCCGTCGAGTGCGGCGATCTGCTCCGCGACCTCGGGAATTCGGGCGACGTCTGCCTGCACGAAGACGATGGCGGTGATCACGGACTCCTCCTCATAACCGAAACCAGCCCGAGCCTACGCCCCGGCACCCGCTAGTCGCGCCGAGCTAGCGGAGGTCAAACACCCTGCTCCCAAATGATCAAACCCTTGCGATCACGCCCGGATCGGCTTGCCGCAACTTGGATCATTTAGGAGCAGTTTGGTTTGTGAGGCGCGTTGCCAGAGTGGAGTCCTCGCGGCTCGCCGAGAGCACCAGCTGGATGACGTGCTCCGCTGCGATGAGGGCGGCGACAGCGAGGTGCCAGAGCCCGGCCGTCGGCGTCGTCTGGAAGGTGTCGTCCGTGCATGCCGTGCACGATAGGGCGTCACCGGCTTGGGCGGAGCGAACGGCGATCATCGAAAGGCCGGGCCGCTCCGGGCGCCCCGCCCGCTGCATCGACCAGGTCCATGAACGACCAGGCACTACGGGCGGGCAGGATCCAACTGCCGGTGACCTCGACGAGCCGGGTGCCGGGCTGCTCCAGCCACCTCAGAACACACTCGGCCTCCTCGGCGGTGGCCGCCGGCAGGGGTGGGGGTGCGGGAGCGACCGTCTCGGCTGTGGTCAGCAGCGCGTCGAGATATGGACGCGGATGTGCGCCGGGTGGTGAGGTTCCGGCGGCGGCCAGCCGACCGTACCGGACGACGTGCATCTCCCACCCGCCCTGCTCGAGTCGGCGGGCCGCGGCAAGCTCCGGGACGGCGGCGAGCGCGGCCATCCGCTGGCTGCGGGCAGCGGCGCGGACGAACGCAGCCAGCCGGTTGCGGTGCACTGCGGCGTCCTCGTAGCGCTGCGCCGCAGCCAGCCGCTGAATCCGGCCCAGCAGCCGTGACACGAGCCCGCCGGCATCGGCGATGAACGCCTCGCGGACCTCGTTTGCGTGCCGGGCGTACTGGTCGACCGTTTCGCCGCCGACACAGGGAGCGCCGCAGCGGCCCATCTCGGCCAGCACGCAGGCCGAGCGGGTGCGCTTGGGCGAGAGCCGCTCGGTGCACTGCCGGATGGGAATCGCCTCGTGCACCGCGGTCATGGCCTCCTCGGCCGTCCGTCGTGACCCGAAGGGCCCCAGATAGGCGGCTCCGTCGTCGCGTACGTCGCGCACCATCGACAGCCGCGGGAACGGCTCGACGGTGAGCTTGAGCCAGCTCGCCCGCTCTGGGAACCGCGACCTGCGGTTGTAACGTGGTTTGCGTTCAGCGATCAGGCGGAGCTCGCGGACCTCGGCCTCGAGCGCCGTCGAGCACTCGATCCCAGTGACCGATTCTGCGATCGAGATCATCTCAGTCATCCGCGAGCGGGTTTCGGACGCGGTGAAGTAGGTGCGGACCCGCCGGCGCATGTTCGTGCTCTTGCCCACGTACAAGGCGTGGCCCTGCCCGTCCGTGAAGATGTACACGCCCGGTGCGGTGGGAAGGTGCTCGGCCAGGTGGCGCTTGCTTCGTTGTGCCGGCGTGACCGTGCTCTGCCACAGCACAAGCTCCTCGACGGTTTGCACGCCGACGTTGCCCAGCCGCTCGAGCAGGCCGTGCAGAACGTCCACCGTCGCCCGCGCGTCGTCGAGGGCGCGATGCGTGGGTGTGGTGGACGCGCGGAACACGTGTGCCAGAGTCGAAAGCTTGCAGTCGCGGGCTTCATCGCGGGCGAGGACCCGGCGGGCGAGCCGCGCGGTGTCGAGCACCTCGAACCGTGGCCAGGAGTGGCCGGTGCGCTCGCAGGCCGCCTTGAGGAACCCGACGTCGAACGGAGCGTTGTGGGCCACGAGAGTGGCCCCGCGGGCGAACTCAAGGAACGCCGGCAGAACCGACTCGAGCCGCGGAGCCGTGGCCACCATGGCGTCGGTGATCCCGGTGAGCACGGCCACGAACGGCGGGATGGGCATCGACGGGCGGACGAGGGTCTGGAACTCGCCGAGCACCTCGCCGCCGCGGACCTTGACCGCGCCGAACTCGGTGATGTCGGATGCGGCCGGCGCGCCACCGGTCGTCTCGAGGTCGACGACCACGAATGTCGTTGCGACGAGGGGCACGCCCAGCTCGTCGATCGTGCCCTGAACGACTGTGGCCGTCATGATTCGAACGGTAGGGACCAACACTGACAAGGTGGTGGCGGCGCGCTGGAATACGACTCCTCTAACCTGACTAGACCGACGAATTGGAGGACACCCGTGGCTGTACCGATGCCGACCGCGACGACGCGCTGGCGTTGCACGCAGTGTGGCAATCTGACCCGCTTCGACGTGGTGCGCTCCGCACGGGTCCGGGAGTACGTCCACTTCACCTTGGCCGGTGAGCCGCGGGTCGAGGAGTCGGAAACGCTCGGCGAGGTTGTTGAGCAGGTGCGCTGCCGGTGGTGCGGGAGCGAGCAGAACGTCGAGCTGGTCCAGCGGGTGGACGCGGAAGGGATGTCCGGGGCCGCCGCGGAGGACGCTGAGTCGGCGTGACGGTTCTTCCGGAGCCGGTGCGGGCGCGAGTTGTGGCGCTCGCCGCCGACGTGCTCGGATCGATGCGCGGCGAGGAGACACCGGTCGCGCTGCGGCCAGTCGCGAAGTTTGCAGCGGCGAAGCGTGCCCGGCTGGGGGGCAGTGCGATCGCAGCCGCCTTGGAATCCGACCCCACATTCCGGTCTCGCGTGTTCGAGGTGGCGTCGGCCTCGATGCCTGGTTTGGCGGACGCGCTCGAAGACGGAACGCTCCCGGCGGCGGCCGATCCCGTGGACGTCGCCGTCATCGCGTACTTGCAGCGGCCGCCCGGGTGGGAGACGGCCGTCAAGGCGGCCGAAGAGACGGCGAACCGGGCCGAGTCCGAGGCGCGCGCGGCTCGCGAGTCCGCTGCCGCCGTCCGGCTCCGCGAGCAACTCACCGCGGCCCGGGCTTCCGCACGGGAAACCCGTGAGCGATACAAGGGCGAGATCGACCGGCTCAAGGCCGAGAACGCCGCCCTTCGGCGTCGTCTAGGCGAAGCACGCGACCGGGCCGCCGCCGCGAGGGGAGCGGAGCAGGCCGTAGAGTCCGAGCTCAGCCGTGCCATCGAGCAGGCCGAAGCCGCTCGGGTGGCCGCCGAGTCCGAAGCGCGGCGGTTGCGGGCAAAGCTGAGCGAAGCCGAGGCCGCACTGGAGAATTTCAAGCGCGCGAGCCGGGAAGGGCGTGGCCTGGAGACCGCGCGGCTCGGGTTGCTGCTGGACACTCTGGCCGAAGCAGCCGCCGGCCTGCGACGGGAGCTGGCATTGCCGGCGACGTCCGTTCGGCCGGCGGACACGGTGACGGCGAGCGGTCCCGCTGGCGCGGATCTGCCCGCGCACGGCCGGGCTCGCTCGGTCGACGACCCCGCATACTTGTCCGACCTGCTGGCATTGCCGCGGGTCCACCTGGTGGTGGACGGCTACAACGTCACGAAGTCCGCCTGGCCGTCGATGCCACTGGAGGCACAGCGCACCCGGCTGGTCCAGGCGC
Source organism: Jiangellaceae bacterium (assembly GCA_035762665.1). Lineage (GTDB taxonomy): Bacteria > Actinomycetota > Actinomycetes > Jiangellales > Jiangellaceae > JASLBX01. Next base: position 8,950 of record DASTNZ010000235.1, read on the forward strand.
TAGGTGCGCTGGCCGCTCGGACTGGGGCGGAAGTCACCTGCGTGTTCGACGGCTCTGACGTGTCGGTCCCTGCGCCTGTGGGCCCAGCAGCCGGCGTTCGAGTGAGATTCAGCCCGAAAGGTGAAACGGCGGACGAGTTGATCCGCCGGCTGGTGAGGGCGGAGCCAGAGGGGCGGGCCGTCGTGGTCGCGTCGTCGGATCGCGAGGTCGCGGACAGCGTTCGCCGTTCTGGCGTGCGGCCGGTGCCCTCGGTCGCCCTCCTTCGACTGATCGGCGGCTAGCCCACGGTAGGTGGGCGTTGTCAGACCCGGCCGTTAGCGTCAGGCTCCTTACCGCGGCCGGTAAAGGTGGCCGCCCAACGAAGGTGAGGCAGCGCAATGCTCATCGACTGCGATGCATGCGAAGTCCGTGGCCTGGCGTGTTCTGACTGCGTCGTGTCGGTTCTGCTGGGGGTTCCGGACAAGGGCGCTGAGCTGGGCGAGCCCGAACAAGTGGCGATCGATGCGCTGGCAAATGCCGGCCTCGTTCCCCCCTTGCGGCTCGCGGTGGACCGTGGGCAGGCGGACGAACACGTCGAATCGCACCGGCGAGGGCACTTGCCCCGAACGCGGTCGGCTAGCTAGTCTGCCCGAGGCGCCTGCTCCCCCTGCCGGCCGACGGCCGACGAGCAGGCTGCCGCATATGAGGAAAGGACAGGCGTGCCCGAGCTGCCCTGCCGGACCACGATCCAACCTGGCCCCACTCACATCCGACGCGTCGGTCGTCCGCGCCGCTTCATCGTGGTGCTGTGCACCGCGGCGGTCGCGACCTTCGGTGGAATCACGTCGGCCCAAGTGGGCTATGCCGACCCCGATCTCACTCTCGAAGAGGTCAAAGAGCGGGTCGATGAACTGCACCACGAGGCTGAGGTCGCCGCAGAGCGGTACCACCAGGCCACTGACGAGCTTGACGACATCGAGCGCCGGCTGGCCAAGGCTGAAGAGAACGTCGCGAGACAGGAGGCCCGGCTCAAGGAGTTGATCGCGGAAATCGGCGATTTCGCGGCGGCCACCTACCGGTCCGGCGGCATCGACCCGACGATGCAGATGCTCCTCGCCGACGACCCGGACGAATACCTGGCTCAGGCCGCCGTGCTCGACGCCTACACCCGGCAACAGGGAGAACAGCTCCACGAGGTCGCGGCCCAGCGCCAGCGGCTCGAACAGGACAGTCTGCTCTATGACGAAGAGCTGGCGCGCCTCGAGGCGGTTCAGGAGCAGTTGGCCGAGGAGAAGGCAGTCGCCGAAGAGCTTCTCGGTGAGGCGCAGGGGTTGCTCGACAACCTCGAGGCCGAGGAACGGGCGCGGCTGGAGGCCGAGCAGCGCGAGGCCGAAGAAGCGGCGCTGGCGGCCCGTGAGGACGCCGCGGAACAGGAGAGCCGAAGCTCAGATCGCGATGAGTCCTCGGACGCGCCGGCGTCAGGCAAGGGGCAGGTCGCGGTCGACTTCGCCATGGCCCAGCTCGGCGACCCGTACGTATGGGGTGGCACTGGGCCGGACGGCTGGGATTGCTCGGGCCTCACTCAGGCCGCGTGGGCGGCCGCCGGCGTGTCGTTGCCTCGATCGTCGTACCAGCAGATCGGGGTGGGTACCAGGGTGTCGTGGGAGAACCTTCGCCCAGGCGACCTGCTGTTCTTCTACAGCCCGATCAGCCACGTCGGCATCTATGCGGGCAACGGCCAGATGGTGCACGCGGTCAACCCCGGCACCCCGGTGTCCCTCGTCGAGCTCGAGGGCTACTACCGATCCAACTTCTCAGGAGCGACCCGACCGGGCTGATCAACATGGCTAGTATCGTCAAGTGAGGAGCAGCGGCGCCGCGGGGTGGATCGTCGCCGTTGTTCTGCTGGCCGGATTTGTGATCATCGTTTTCTCGGCAACACCCTGGCAACCGTTCCCTGATGCCAACATCGAGTTGGTCCCGGCCGACCCCGACCGAGACTTCACCGCGGCGGAGCAGGCGGCTGCGGCGCAGTACCGCTCGGACAGCCGGCCGGCCGGCTACCTCAATCTCGTCACCGGCCTGGTCGTGGCGCTCGTCCTGGGGCTGACCACGCTCGGAGCCTGGATTGTCGAAATGGCGGCGCGGCCGCTCGGCGGTGGGTGGGTCTGGCAAGTCGTGTTGGGTGGGCTGGCGGTGTTGCTGGTTATGCGGGTCGCAACCCTGCCCTTCTCCGCGTGGGCCGAATCGGTGCGCCGGACGTACGGCCTCTCCACGCGGAACTGGGCGGGTTGGTTTGGCGATATCGCCCGGTCGTTCGGCCTGCAAACCACGGGCACGCTGCTGGCCCTGCTCGCCCTCGTGGCGCTTGCCCGGGTGTGGCCACGCTGGTGGTGGGTACCCGCAGCAGGCGGGGCCGCCGCTCTGGTAGTGGTCCTCTCGTTCCTCTACCCGCTGGTGGTCGAGCCCGTGTTCAACAAGTTCACCCCGATGCCTGAAGGGGAGCTTCGTACGTCCCTGATCGAACTGGCGCAGCGGGACGGGGTGGACGTCGACGAGGTGCTCGTGGCGGACGCTTCTCGGCGGACGACAACGCTGAACGCATACGTGTCCGGGTTCGGCGCAACGCACCGGATCGTCGTCTACGACACGCTGCTGGATCAGGCCCCGGACGACGAGATCCGATCGATCGTGGCACACGAACTCGGCCACACCGTCGACAACGACGTCCGCAACGGCACGCTGATGGGTGCGCTCGCCGCGGCGGCGGGCGTGTGTGTGCTGGCCGGATTGCTCACGCTCCGCTGGCCGCTCGAGCGGTCAGGGGCGACCGGCCCGGCCGATCCACGCTCGATCGCACTGATACTGGCGATCGTCACTGTGCTGGGGCTGGTCGCTGCGCCCGTACAGAATCTGGTCAGCCGCAGAGTCGAGACGAGAGCCGATGTGCATTCGCTTGGCCTCACGGGCGATCCGGCGACGTTCGTCGAGACGCAGCGCAACCTAGCCGTCACTGCGTACTCCGATCCGAACCCACCGGCCTGGCTGTTCGCGCTGTTCTACAGCCATCCGACCCATCCTCAGCGCATTGCGCTGGCAAGAACTTGGGCGCAACTGAACGGCGTGCCCGAACCGGCAGACCTGGTGAAGGGGGAGTAGTGGGCCGAACGCTGGTCGTCACCAATGATTTTCCGACCCGCCGCGGGGGGATCGAGTCGTTCGTGTTCGCGTTGTGCAACCGGCTGCCGGCCGACGAGGTCGTCGTGTATACGGCCGACATGCCCGGCGACCGGGAGCTCGATGCCCGGCTGCCCTACCAGGTGATCCGGGATCCGGCATCGACGCTGCTGCCGACGCTCGCCCTGCGGCGCCGGGTCATTGACGTGTTCCGCGACAGCGGCTGCGACTCGGTCCTGTTCGGTGCCGCGGCGCCGCTCGGCTTGCTTGCTCGTCCGCTCCGGGTGTTGGGTGCCCGCCGCATCGTGGGCCTGACCCATGGTCACGAAACCTGGTGGGCCAAGGTTCTCGTCGCAAGGTCTGCGCTGCGTGCGATCGGTGACGCGTGCGACGTCCTCACCTACGTGTCGGAGTTCTGCCGGAGACGTATCATCCCCGCCTTGTCGCCGTCGGCCAGCGAGCGGATGGTGCGGCTCGCGCCGGGGGTCGACAGCGCGACGTTCCGGCCTGGCCAAGGGGGTGCAGAGATCCGGGCGCGGTTCGGGATCGACCCCGACCGGCCGGTCCTGCTGTCCGTGTCGCGGTTCATTGCGCGCAAGGGCCAGGATGCGCTGATCAGGGCCATGCCGCAGATCACTGCCGCGGTCCCGGACGCGATGTTGCTCCTAGTGGGCGATGGGCCGTACCGGCGGCGGCTGGAGCGGTTGGTGCGTGAACACAGGGTGAGCGGGTCCGTCATGTTCGCCGGTGCCGTGCCCTGGTCCGACGCTCCGGCGTGGTTCGATGCCGGTGACGTCTTCGCGATGCCGTGCCGCACTCGCCTCGGTGGTCTCGAGCCAGAGGCGCTGGGCATCGTCTTCCTGGAAGCCCAGGCGGCCGGTTGTCCCGTGTTGGTGGGTGATAGCGGGGGAGCGCCGGAGACCGTCGTGGACGGCGAGACTGGATACGTGGTGGATTCGCGGGACCCGGCAGCCATCGGTGCGCGGGCAGCGGAGCTGCTCGGTGATCCCGGCCTGGTTCGCGTGCTCGGCGACAAGGCGCGAGCCTGGGTACAGGAAGAGTGGAGTTGGGAGCATTCGGTGGCGACACTGCGCAGCTTGCTGGCCTGAGCCGCAGCTACGGAGAGTGGAATCCGGTAGTGATCTCCTGGCTTAGGAACCAGGTGGCGAGCGCAATGATCACGGCAACGGTCAAGATCACAAGGGCATACTCGAACGCCCTGCCTCGGCGTTGCTGTTCAGAGTCAGGTGGTTCAGGCACGCGCATCGTGGCACCTCCCCTGCGGTGACCTGTGCGGCGGATATCGGTACTGAACCGGGCGCGGCGCGTCGCCGCGCGCATGCCCGTACCAAGGTGTCAGGTCAGCCGGCGGCAGTCGATCCGGCGTACGGGCAATGCGACATCACCCGAACGGCCGACCTGAGCGACGGTGACTCACTCCCGGTCGGTGTCGTCCAGCAAACCGGCACGGACCGCCGCCATGATCGCCTGGGCTCGGTTGGCCGCGCCGAGCTTGTCGTAGAGCTTCGATACGTGGGTCTTGGTGGTCGACTCGCTGATATAGAGCTTGCGGGCGATGCTCGCGACCCCGAGCCCTTCGGCGAGGAGGTCGAGGACCTCGCGCTCGCGCCTGGTCAGCTGCGGGCCAGTCGGGTTGAGGTGGCGATGCATGGCGGCGGCGAGATCGTCAGCCACGAACGACGTGGGCTTGGCAGCAGCATGGCGCGCGGCCGCCACCACGTCGTCGCTCGGCGCGCTCTTGGGGACGAACGCCGAGGCGCCGGCGTCCAACGCCGCGAACAACTGATCATCGCCCGCATACATCGTCAGGATGACCAAACCGATGTCTGAGCGAGCCTGCCGGAGCTTCTGGGCCAGTTCGAGGCCGTTGCCGTCGGGCAGCCGCACATCGATAACGCAGACGTCGGGGCGGAGGGTGTTGGCGAGCTTGGTCGCATCGGCGAGCGTTCCGGCCTCACCGATCACGGTGAAGTCTGCGTCTCGTTCGAATGCCCGCCGAAGACCCTGGCGGATCAGCTCGTGGTCGTCGACGAGCAGGACTGTCGCTGGCACGGCTTACCTCTCCCCCTCGTCGGCCCCGATGGACACGTCCACGACGGTACCCCCTTCGGGGCGGTTTTCGATCAGTAAGGTGGCTCCGACGCGCCGCGCCCGTTCGGCCATGATGTCAAGGCCGTAGCGGTCGCGGGGGCGAACGGCGAGCCCGATTCCGTCGTCGGCCACCTGTACGCGCGCGGCCGGCGGGTTGACCGCCACGGTGACCCACAGGTTGCGCGCCTTGGCGTGCTTGCGGACGTTCGTGATCGCCTCCTGGCCGATCCGGAGCAACTCCGCCTCCACCTCCGGTCGCAGCCGCTCCTGGGACTCCTCATGAACAAGGTGGACGGTGAGCTCGGCCTGCGACCCGACCTGACGAGCGTATCCCGCCAGCGCCGTGCCGATCCCGACGTCGGCCGGAACATCACTACGCAGGTCGAAGATTGAGTGCCGCAGGTCTGACAAGATGCGCGTGACTTCTTTGCGCAGCGTAAGGGCCTGTGAGCGCAGGTCGGCGTCCCGAGCGTGGGCCTGAAGGTCATCGATGAGATAACCCAGCGACGCGAGTTCTTGGGCGATCCCGTCGTGAATCTCGCGGGCCAGCCGGTGCCGCTCCTCCCGCGTGGCGATCTCACGCACCTCGTCGAACAGCAGGGCGGTCTCCAGCCGCAGTGCGCCGTCGTCAGTCGATCGGGCCAGCACGGCGAGCTCGTCAGCGGGGATCGGCTCACTGACATCGGCCATAACGGCGCCGATCGTGCGGCTTCCAACCCGCAGTGGAATTACGAGCCGGTACTCGCGGCGTCCCATGGCCGCACTGACTGGTACCTCGCTCGTCCAGGCGTCCAGCACCAGCGAGTCCTGCTCGGCTTTGGCCAGCCACGTGTCGTCTCCGCCGCGCCTGGCCAGCGGCAGCAGAATGCCGCCTTCGCGGCGTACCAGGAGGGCGGCCCGGCGGGCGTTGGTCCGGGTGTACACGTCGTCAAGCAGGCCGTTGGCCAGCGTTACCGGGTCGAGTCCACCGGACAACCGGCGTGACACCACCCGTAACTCCGAGAGCAGTCGGTTGGCCGCACCGTACCGGGTGACATCGGCCGGCCGCATGGTCTGCTGGCGCCGTACCCAGGCGCCGATCGCCCCGGTAGCGAAGATCATCGGAACCCACGGAATGAGGCTCACCAGCGTGACGGCGTCCAGCGGAGTGGGCCGCATGACCAACCCGATCAACAGGCCCGCGGTGCCGGCGCCGGTACACAGCGCGGCGCCACTTACGCCGGCTGCAAGACCACCGGCGAAACCCGGCAGCAGCAGGTACGGCAAGCCGAGGTACGACTCGCGCATGCCCAGGCCGACAATGACCGCTGCGGCCGCCATCTCCCCGGCTGCCTGCGGCCAGGCGTGCGGGAGAGCGCGCTGGGCCAGGCCGGCGGTGATCGCCACCAGGGCGAGAGCGACGAGCCACCAGGGGTTGCTCACGTCGTCCCGTGCGGCCGCCGTGAGAGCCACCACAAGCGCGAGCAGGCCAGGCCGCGCCACGGCTACGGCACGCCAGTGACGTTCGTCGAACGGTAGCGATTCCAGGCCGCTCACGTTTCGGGCCACCCCCGAGCTCGACCCCTCGGCATGCCGGCAAGTCTGCCTCAGATCGGCAAATCGTGCCGATCTTCGGGACGGGTTATCGTTTCGCCTGTGGCGCCGGCAATCGACATCATCGACGAGTCGTTCGTCGTAGCCGATTCGGCTGAGGTCGCTGACCGGTTCGCCGATCCGGTCCTCTGGCGCGAGTGGTGGCCAGAGCTCACCCTCACGATCGCCCGCGATAGAGGGAGCAAGGGGATCCGGTGGACGGTCGCTGGAGCCATGACCGGATCGGCGGAAATCTGGCTCGAGCCGTGGCGAGACGGCGTGATCGTCCACTGGTTCTTGCGGGCCGATCCGGTACGTCCGCCGCCGGCCAGCCGGGTTCCGCGGCTACGAGAGTCGTACGTCCGTAACTACAAGCGCCGAATCCATGCCTTGAAGGACCAGTTCGAGGGGGATCGGGCATGCGGCGCACCACGCGTGCACCCGGCCCGATAGGGTCGCTTCGCCACTACAGGCGGGCACATGCGACGACGACGCTGGCAACAAGGGACGAGCCATGGCCGAGCAAACGACTTCGAGCATTTCCATCGACGCTCCACCGGCAGACGTGATGGCAGTGATCGCTGACCTCGAGGCGTACCCGGAGTGGACCGCGTCGGTCAAGCGGGTCGAGATCCTGACGGTGTACGACGATGAGGAGGAGCGGCCGGCCGAGGCGCGGTTCGTCCTTGACGCCGGGGCGATCAAGGACACCTACACACTCTCGTATGAGTGGGATGACGACACCGAGGTGCGCTGGACCCTTGTGGAGGGCGGGTTGCTAAAGGCGATGGACGGTTCGTACCGGCTGGTACCTATAGGTGAGAACAGCACCGAGGTCACCTACCAACTCAGCGTTGAGGTGGCCATTCCACTGCTAGGCCTGATGAAGCGCAAGGCCGAGAAGGTGATCATCGATACTGCTCTCAAGGAACTGAAGAAGCGGGTGGAGGGCTGAGGTGGCGCTCACCGTCGGCGTCGACGTCGGGGGTACCAAGATCGCCGGGGGAGTGGTCGACGACTCTGGGAAGATCCTTGCCAGGACGCGGCGCGACACGCCGTTCACTGACCCTGCGGCGATCGTCGAGAACGTCATCGCCGTGACTCGTGAGCTGGCCGAGGGCCACGAGGTGAGTGGCGTCGGCGTCGGGTCGGCGGGTTTCGTCGATGTGGGACGATCGACCGTGCTGTTCGCTCCGAATCTGGCCTGGCGCGATGTCCACGTCCGCGACCAGGTGACCGCCGCGACCGGCCTGCCGACCGTGGTCGAAAATGACGCCAACGCCGCGGCGTGGGCCGAATTCCAGTTCGGTGCGGCCGAGGACGTGGACGACATGGTCTGCGTGACAATCGGCACCGGTGTCGGCGGCGGGCTGGTACTCTCCGGCGCGCTCTACCGGGGCGCGCACGGCATCGGCGCAGAGATCGGCCACATGCGCATCGTCCCCGGCGGGCACCGCTGCGGCTGCGGTAACTTCGGCTGCCTGGAGCAGTACGCGAGCGGGACTGCGCTCGTGCGTGAAGCCCGGGCGACGGCGGTGGAACGCCCCGGGCCGGCTGCCAGGCTGCTGGCACTGGCTGGTGGCGACCCGGATGCGATCACCGGCCCAATGGTCACGATGGCGGCGCAGGAAGGGGATGAGCTTGCGTTGTCCTTGCTCGCTGACATCGGCAGGTGGCTCGGCGAAGCCCTGGCGACGTTGACCGCGCTGGTCGACCCGGCGGTGTTCGTCATCGGCGGCGGGGTGTCCGAGGCCGGCGCTCTCCTGCTCGATCCCGCGCAGGAGGCGTACTCGGCCAACGTCACCGGCAAGGGTTACCGTCCCGAGGCACAGATCCGGGCCGCGACGCTGGGCAACGACGCAGGTATTGTCGGCGCCGCCGATCTCGCTCGCATTTGACCGTTACGCGGGAGGGTTAGGCTCAACAATCGTGGTCAAGCTCAGAGTCGTCGCCTACAACGTTCGGTCGCTGCGCGACGATCGGTCCGCCGTCATTCGTGTACTCCGCGAGCTCGACGCCGATGTCGTGTGCGTGCAGGAGGCTCCCCGCTTCTTCCGGTGGAGATCGAAGTGTGCTGCGCTGGCACGGGAGTCTGGGCTGCTCTACGTCGGCGGCGGGCGGACCGCCAATGGGGTGGCCATGCTCGCCGCCCACCGGGTCGATGTGTCGAGCGTGATCGAGTACCGGCTCAGCCGTACGCCGCGCCTTATCCGGCGCGGGCTGGTGGCGGCGAGGATCCACAAAGCCGGGGCGTGGTGCACGGTTGCGAGCGTCCACCTGGGGCTCGACGCCGCTGAACGGCCGCGGCACCGGCGCGAGATCATCGGCGTCGTTAACCGTTACGACTCGCCGGTCACGATCGTGGCCGGCGATATCAACGAGACGCCTGGCATGCCGACCTGGCGCGAACTCGCCGCCGAGTTCACCGATGCAGGGGTTCCCGATGGCGAGCCCACGTACAGTGCCCGCGACCCGCGGCGCCGTATCGACGGAGTTTTCGTGCGCGGGCCTGCAACCGTCCAGTCGTGCTGGGTTGTTGAGGGCAGCGACGTGGAGGCGGCGAGCGATCATCGACCGGTCGTGGTGGACCTCGAAGTGCCGGCTGGCGACCTAACTGCGCGCTAGCCGGTAATCGGGCACCAGCTCGAGCGCCAGTTGCTCGAGGAACAGACCGACGTCGGTGACGACACCGCGGGCCTGCGAAGACCCGCGATCGGCCAACTTCGTGACCGTTGCGGGGTTGATGTCGACGCAAACGAGCGGGACGGAGGCCGGCAGCAGGTTCCCGGTGGCCACCGAGTGCAGCATAGTGGCGACCATGATCGCGAACCCGACTCCCGGCAATGCTGCCCGCATTGCGCGCTGGCCCTCGATGACGTCGGTATACACATCCGGCAAGGGGCCGTCGTCCCGCGGCGACCCGACCAGGACGAAGTCATTGCCCTCGGTGACCAGGGCGTGCATGACACCGCCGGTCAGTACCCCCTGCTCGACGGCGGCGCGGATCGAGCCGCAGGCCCGGATCCGGTTGATGGCCCGGATGTGGTGCTCGTGGCCGTGCTCTACGCCGCGTCCCTTCGCGAGATCGACCCCTAGCGACGTCCCGTACAGCGCGGCCTCGATGTCGTGTGTGGCGATGGCGTTGCCGCCGAACAGCACGTCGACGTAGCCGGCGCGAATCAGTGCGACCATTGGCCGGGCCGCGCCGGTGTGCACGACCGCCGGCCCGACAACCCAGAGGATGCGCTCGCCGGCCTCCTCGACTGCGCGCATCTGGTCGGCGATCTGGCGGACGAGCAGCGCTTGCGGCTTCTCGGACGAGACGTCGGACTGCATGAACTCGAAGACCTTGCCGGCGGTCGGGCCGATGGCCGGTGGCGTGACAGGACGGACGCGGACGCCGGAGGCACCGCAAACCACCCGGTCGCCGGCTTTGACCTCGCTGACGGGGATCGTGCGTATCCGGCTCCGGCCGGCGTCGTCCCACACGAGCAGCCCGCAGTCCATCTCGGGCTGCTCCACCTCGATCCAATCCGAGCCGATCCGGACGACGGTGTCGAGGTTGGTGGTCGAGTAGAAGTCTTCCGGGAACACGCCGTCCCGGGTGACCTCGCGGGTCATGGCTTGACCAGGATCGACCAGGTTCACGCCGTGTGTCTGTAATCGCATCAGTAGCCGCGCGAGTTCGGTTGAGTCGGCAGCGGAGACGGTGAGCACGGCATGCGACTCGTCGGTAGCGGCGTGGCCGACGTCGAAGCGGTCGAAGGTGAACGCTCCGCCGTATTCGGCGATATCGTCGAGAATCCGTGACAGCTGCCCGGTGTCGATCAGATGACCGGTCAGCTCGACCGTCTCGCTGGTGTTCACGTGCCCTCCTAGACGACCGCTCCGTCGTCCGGATCGTACGGGTCGTGACCCCGCAGCCGGGCGACGAGCACCGCGAAGCCGCCGACGAACGCCCCCGCGCAGGCTGCTCCGAGCCAGCCGCTCACCGAGCGTCCGAGCAGGACGACCACGGTGAGAAAGATCGGGACACCGAGCACGCTGGCCCAGGCCGCTCTGGTGATCAAGTCGGTACTCGGCAGCGGTGGTGGCGTGGGCGGGACGAAGTGCTCCTCCGGCTCGTGCGCTCTCGCTCGATGCGTGGCGGCGGATTCGAGTGCGTCGGAGTGGGATTTCTCGGCTGCCTCGCGGGGCTCGTCGGGCTCGTCGTCGGAGGTGTTCGACCGCTCAGGATCGAGGTTTTCAGCGGCCGGCCATTGGCGAGCGGTGTCATCCGGGGAGGAGTGAAAGGACTCTACGAGCTCAGCCCAGACCTGTTCGTCGTCGCGAGACACCGGGCACCTCCTTCCCCTTGGACGTCGAGGGCATCGTCGCACGATGGGTGCGATAGTCGGTTAACTGGGCGCTGGCGAGGTAATGTTCGGCCGTGCTCTACTGGTTGCTCAAGCGCGTGCTTCTTGGGCCGATTATGCGGGCCGTGTACCGGCCGTGGGTCGAGGGCGTTGAAAACGTCCCGGCCAGCGGCCCGGCAATCATCGCCGGTAACCATCTCACCGTCGTCGACTCCCTGTTCATGCCTCTGGTGATCGAGCGGAGGGTGACCTTCCTCGCCAAGAGTGAGTACTTCACCGAGCGCGGCATCAAGGGGTGGTTCAAGCGAACATTCTTCGGTGGCACGGGCAACGTTCCCATTGACCGATCCGGCGGGCAGGCCAGCGAGGCCGCGTTGCGCACGGGTCTGAAGATCCTCGAGCGTGGTGATCTGCTCGGGATCTACCCGGAGGGCACCAGATCTCCGGACGGACGGCTCTACCGGGGCCGCACCGGTGTCGCCCGGATGGCGCTGGAGGCCCGTGTCCCGGTGATCCCCATTGCCATGATCGGGACGTTCGAGATGCAGCCCCCTGGCCGGATCATTCCCAAGGTGCTCAGACCGGGAGTCCGGTTCGGCAAGCCGCTGGACTTCAGCCGTTACTACGGGATGGAGACCGATCGCTACGTGCTGCGTGCCGCCACGGACGAGATCATGTACGCGCTGATGCAGTTGTCCGGCCAGCAGTACATCGACATCTACGCCACCCGGGCCAAGCAGGAGATCGCCGAGGCCAAGAAGCGCGAGAAGAAGGACGACTAGCGCGCGTTCGCGGGCGCGGCAGGCCTACCGTCCGACGGGGCTAGGCGTAGCGGCCGTCGGCATAGTGGTCCGGCTCCGGTCTGGGCGGCTGGACGCTGTGGCTCGGGAAGTCCTCCAGCGTGCCGATCGGGGGATTCGATCGCGGGCGCTGCGTCCGACCGCGGGCGTCACCTACGGTCCGGACGAGTACGTTCGGATGAGCGCCGTGGGCGATACCTGTGCAACTCCGAGCCGGTAGGTGTAGCTCGGATCGATGAACAGTTCATCCGGTGCCCGGGCCACCAGCACGTGCGGATCCTTGACGTACCTCGCTATGTCTCGCTGGCCAGGCCTATTCGGCGCGCAGCAGCTGCAAGACGTCGTCGTCCTGGTCGAAGGGCCGGCCCCTGCCGGCGGTCGCTGCGACGAGGTCGCGAGAGTGCTACGCGCCCGCGGGCTGGCCGAGGGCCGCGAGCAGGTCCAGGTACCAGTCCGTTGTGGTGTCGAACGGCTTGCCGCCCTTGATCCGGTCGAACTCGATCGCCCGCAACCGGCCCCCGTTGCCTTCGTCGTGGCCGATCACGCCACCTTCGCCGCGTAGCGCGCACTCGACCGCGAGGTCGGTGCAGCTCTTGATCAGCCGCAAATCGTCCACGTTCGGTGCGGCCGACCGGCTGAAGTAGCCGCTCTTCTGGACGTTGACCTTCTCCGCTCCGAGCTTGTCGGCGAACTGCTTGGCGAACCACGCGCCAGGGTTGACCTTGTCCAGCTTGACGTGGCCGAACGGGTCGCGTGGCACCTCCTCGCCGGCCGCCTCGAGCTGGGCGACGATCTCGCTCACGCCCGCACCTTCGGACAAGAAGATATTCACGCAGCCGAGTTCGTCCATAACACTCCGCAGCCGCTGCGCTTCGGCGTCGAGGTCGTGATGGGCCTCCGGGACGTACACCGCGTGCACATCCCAGCGCCGCCGGTCGACGCCCAATTCGGGAACCCATTGCTGCGAGTCCAGCCATTCGCGGTACTTCACCGCCGTCGCCGCCGTCAGCCAGCCGCAGCTGCGACCCATCACCTCGTGGACCACGAGCATGCGTGGGTTAGAAGAGTGCTCGGCGACGATGTTGCGGGCGTAGATGGCGCCCTGTTCGGCGGCGGTCCACGCACCGAGGCTCTGCCGGATCGGCACCACGTCGTTGTCGATGGTCTTGGGCAGGCCGACGACGGTCAGGTCGTAGTCGTTGCTGTGCAGGTAGTCGGCCAGGGCGGCGGCCATTGTGTTCGTGTCGTCGCCACCGATCGTGTGCAGGACGTCCACCTCTTCGCGGGTGAGCTGCTCCGCGGCGACATGAAGCGGATCCTGCCCCTCCCGCACCAGACCGCGCCGGATGCAGTCCTCGACGTTGGTCAACTTGACCCGGCTGTTGCCGAGTGGACTGCCGCCGAACCTGTGTAACCGGTGCGCCACCGCGCGGATATCCGGGGTGACCGTGACGGATTTGCCGGTCAGGAGGCCGGCGTAGCCGTCGAGGTAGCCGATGATCTCTACCTCCGGTGCGATCTCGGTATACCGCTCGATCAGTCCGCCGACAGCGGAGGACAGGCAGGGGGCAAGACCCCCGGCTGTGAGCATCGCGACTTTGCGAACAGGCATGGTGGGCGACCCTCCGGCCAATAACATCGAGACAGATCCGCAGGCACGTCGTCGTGCGCCGGACACGTCCACCCTATCGACCGATCGAGCGCGGTAGGGCTCGGGCCGTTCTCACATCACGAGCCGATCATCGACGCGAGTTCCCCCACCGATATCCTGCTCTGGTGACCTCGTCTCCGGATGCCGCGCTGTTCTCGGAGCTCGCTGGCATCCTTTCGGCGCTTCCCGCGGCGCAACAGCCCGACTGGCCGGAGTCAGTGACGGCCGAGGCGGCCGTCGCCGAACTGCGCACGATGCCACCTCTGGTCTTCGCCGGGGAGTGCGACACGCTCCGCGACCGGCTTGCCGCTGTGTCGCGCGGCGAGGCGTTCGTCCTACAGGGCGGCGACTGCGCTGAGACGTTCGCGGGCGTTACCGCCGCCAACGTGCGTAACAAGCTCAAGACGCTGCTGCAGATGGCAGTTGTCCTGACGTACGCGGCGAGCGTGCCGGTCGTGAAGATCGGCCGGCTGGCGGGGCAGTACGCCAAACCCCGGTCGCGCCCTGACGAGACCCGTGGCGAGGTCACACTGCCGGCATACCGCGGAGACGCAGTGAACGGATTCGCGTTCACTCCCGAAGCCCGCACGCCGGATCCGAACCGGCTGCTGCGGATGTACAACGCCTCGGCCGCGACGCTCAATCTCACCCGGGCCTTTGTCGGTGGCGGGTACGCCGACCTGCGCCAGGTCCACGCCTGGAACACCGACTTCGTCCGCAGCTCGCCCGCGGGACTGCGGTACGAGCGCCTGGCCGGCCAGATCGACAAGGCGCTGGCCTTCATGAACGCGATCGGCGCCGATCCCGAGCAACTGCACACAGTAGAGCTGTACGCCAGCCACGAGGCGCTGCTGCTTGACTACGAACACGCGCTGACCAGGGTCGACTCGCGGACGGGGCGACCGTACAACGTGTCCGGCCACTTCGTCTGGGTGGGGGACCGGACCCGCCAGCTCGACGGCGCCCACGTGGAGTTCGCCTCTCGGATCCGCAATCCGATCGGCGTCAAGCTTGGCCCGACGACGACGCCGGACGACGTGCTCGCGTTCGCCGATCGGCTGGACCCCCTGCGCGAACCCGGGCGGCTCACTTTCATCACGAGGATGGGAGCCGCCAAGGTCCGCGACCTGCTCCCACCGTTGATCGAGAAGGCCAGCGCCGCCGGTCTGGTGGCGTCGTGGATCTGTGACCCCATGCACGGCAACACCTACGAGGCGCCAAGTGGCCACAAGACCAGGCGGTTCGACGATGTGATCGACGAGGTACGCGGCTTCTTCGAGGTGCACCGCGCGCTCGGCACTCACCCTGGGGGTGTCCACGTAGAGCTGACTGGCGACGACGTCACGGAGTGCGTCGGGGGCGGCGATCCTATCGCCGAGGATGGGTTGGGGGAGCGGTACGAGACGCTCTGCGACCCTCGGCTCAACCGGACCCAATCGCTGGAGCTGGCCTTTCTGGTAGCCGAACTGCTCGAAGCTCGCTGACCTGCCGCCAGCCACGTTAGTACGGCGCACCGAGGAAGCTTGGTGCTGTTGTTCGGTCGCACCGTGGAGGCTTGGTGTCGCTATGGCGGCGTTGTGGAAGCTTGGTGCGCGCGAGAAACGGCGCTGTGGAGCCTTGGTGCAGCTAAGGCGCATCATGGGCGACCCCGGGCGGGGCTAGGGTCGGAGCATGGCGATCGACCTGCGCAGTGACACCGTGACCCGTCCCGTTCAGGGCATGCTGGCGGCGATGGCCGCCGCAGAGACGGGTGACGACGTCTACGGCGAGGACCCGACGGTTCGCGCGCTCGAGGAGCGGGTGGCCGGTCTCTTGGGCAAAGAGGCGGGCCTGTTCACGGTCACCGGCTCGCTGGCCAACCTGCTGGGTGTGCGCGCGCATGTCCGCCCTGGCCAGGAGGTCTTGTGTGAGTCGCAAGCCCACATCGTCCGAGCCGAGCTCGGCGGTCACGCAGTGCTGCACGGAGTCACGACGCGCACCTGGTCGCACCCACGAGGGTATGTCGATCTCGGCGCTGTGGCGGACATGCTGGCGCCGGACGCAGGCCCGTACCTGGTCTCGACTGCAGCGGTCGCTGTGGAGAACACGCACAACTTCGCGGGCGGCACGGTCCAGCCACTGGCCGACCTCAAGGGCATGTACGACCTTGTGGCGGGCACGGACATCGGCCTTCACCTCGACGGCGCCCGACTGTGGAACGCGCACGTGGCCACCGGTATCAGTTTGGAGGCGTACGGGAGCTTCTTCGGCACAGTATCGGTGTGCCTATCCAAGGGCCTGGGAGCGCCGGTCGGGTCGGTTCTGGTCGGCGGCGCGGACGTGATCGCCGAGGCCAGACAGTGGCGCAAGCGGCTCGGAGCCGGCTGGCGGCAGGCGGGAGTGCTGGCCGCGGCCGGCCTGTACGCGCTGAATCACCATGTTGAACGACTCGCTGAGGACCACACGAATGCCCGCGCCCTGGCGACACTGCTCGCCGGCACTGGCGTCGTGGACCCGGATCGGGTGGAGACGAACATCGTGATGATCGACACCTCGTCGACTCACCTCGATGCGGCCGAGTTGGTCGCGCAGGCCCGTGGTGAAGGCGTATTGGCCGGCGCGGTCGGCTCGCAGACCGCGCGCCTCATAACCCACCTCGACGTCACCGCTGACGACTGCCGCAAGGCGGGCGAGACGCTGGCTCGCCTGATAACTAACAGTTAGCTGCTGGTCAGGTGGTGCGGCGCTCCGCTGGCTTGCGCCCGAGCAGTGGGGGAAGCCGCCGCACGCTCGATGCCAGTTCGCGCAGGTCGGCGCCGGACAATGCTTGCGCGCCGTCCACGAGTGCCTCCTCCGGGTAAGGATGGACGTCTACGAGGATGCCGTCGGCACCGACGCCGATCGCCGCGCGGGCCAGTGGCAGGACGAGTTCCCGCCGGCCGCCGGAGTGAGACGGGTCGACCACCACCGGCAGGTGTGAGAGGCCTTGGACGACCGGTACGGCAGAGATGTCAAGGGTGTTGCGGGTGGCGGTCTCGAAGGTTCGGATGCCGCGTTCGCACAGGACGATGTCAAGGTTTCCGCGCTGTGCGATGTACTCGGCGGCGGTAAGCCACTCGTCGACGGTCGCCTGCATGCCGCGCTTGAGCAGGACGGGACGTTGCGACTTCCCGACGGCTTGCAGCAGCGCGTAGTTGTGCATGTTGCGGGTGCCGATCTGGAGCATGTCCGCGTACGAGGCGACCAACGGGACGTCGTGCGCGTCGACCACTTCGGTGACCACCGGAAGGCCGGTGGCCGCCCGGGCCTCTGCGAGGATACGCAGGCCCTCCTCACCTAACCCCTGGAAGGACTGCGGTGACGTCCGCGGCTTGAACGCCCCACCACGTAGCACGGTGGCTCCGGCGGCCTTGGCCATCTCAGCGGCTTCCAGCGTCTGCTGCAACGACTCAACCGCGCACGGGCCGGCGATGAGAGTGAACGTGTCCGGGCCGATCGGCACGCCTACCGGGCCACCCACCATCACCGTCGTCCGGCCGGTCGCGTCATCGCGTCCCACCAGCTTGTACGGTGATGAAACGCGCAGGACCTCGGCGACGCCCGGCATCGCACGCAGGTTCAGTGCCCGGAACTCATCAACGTCGCCGACGAGACCGACGATCGTGCGCGTGACGCCGCGGCTCACGAACGCCTCTCCTCCGGCGTCGCGAACTCGAGCCACGACAGCCTCGATATGCGTGTCTGCCGTGCCCGGTTTCATGACCACGACCATCGGTACCCCCTTACAGCGGCACGTGTGACGATACGTCGGGGAGTCCAGGCTTCGGACGCGATATCCGCCAGGTAAGACGAATGGTTACGGCCTGGTCACCGGTCCGTTATCGCAAGGACTTGAGCAACGCGACATCAGCAGCATGCGCCGCCGGGCCGCCGGGGGTCTCCAGCACCACGGGGAGGCCGGCCACCGCCGGATGGGCGAGGAGCTCCCGGAACGGCTCCAGGCCGATGTGACCGGACCCGATCCGTTCGTGCCGGTCGCGGAAGGCACCGCAGGGGTCCTTCGAGTCGTTCGCGTGCACTGCGGCCAGGCGTCCATTGCCGACGACGGCCACGAGCCGATCGAGGGTCGCCGCCATTCCGCCCGGAACCGCGAGGTCGTGACCGGCGGCGAAGGCGTGGCAGGTGTCAAGGCAGATCTTGGCGCGTGGATGGTGATCGAGCGCGCCGAGGTAGGGCTCGAGGTCGTCAACCCCCGCCGCGAGCGACTGGCCCTGGCCCGCGGTCGGCTCCAGCCACAGGTCGGGCGTGTCGCCGGGAAGGGCGTCGAGCATGGGGAGAAGGGCTTCGCGGACCTGGCGCATCGCCGCGTCGCGGCCACCATCGGTAACGCACGACCCGGTGTGGACGACGACGCCGCGCGCGCCGACCGCGGCACCGCGGGCGAAGGCGTACGCGATGCTGGCAATGGAGTGTTCGTAGGTGAGTGGCGTGGGCGAACCAAGATTCACCAGGTAGGCGGAGTGGACCAGCACCGTCAGGCCGTGCTCAGCCGCACCGGCGCGGAATGCTGCGTCAGACGCCGGATCACCTGGCGGGGTCGCCCAGCCACGAGGATTGCCGAGAAATATCTGGATCGCCTCCGCGCCCATAGCGGCGGCACGTGCCGGAACCTCAGCGAGTCGTCCTCGCGTGGAGAGGTGTGTCCCGACGGCGGGCTGCGGATTCACGCGGCGAGTGGCTACCGGACGATGAGCTCGATCTGCTGATCGGGCTTGATCTCACGGCCGGCTTGCGGCCGTTGGTCGACGACGATCTCCTGGGGGAAGAACGTCAACCGGCGGTCGATCTTGATGTTGGTGAAGCCGGCCTCGCGCAGAATCCGTTCCGCCTCGCTCACGGGCTGTCCGCGCACCTCTGGGACGACGATCTGGGCCTGCTGTGCGGCCACGACGAGAGTGATGGTGTCGCCCCGATACCCGGTGCCGGAGTTCGGCGACTGCGAGATGACGAATCCAGGGCGCACGTTCGGGTTGGGCTGCTCCTGTCGGACCACCTCGAACCCCGCCTCGCGCAACTGCTGCTCGGCCTGGCCTGCGTCCTGCCCCGTGAAGTCGACGATCTCGATGGGCTCCTTGCCCTTGCTGACGTACACCGGTACCTGCTCGTCGGCGCGCAGCTCGCGGCCAGGATCGACGCCCTGGCCGATGACAACACCGGTGGGCACCTGATCGTCGTACCGCTCCTCGACGGCGGGCACCAGGTTCTGCTCCTCGAGCAGCGCCTCCGCCTCGTCGCGGGTCTTCCCGCGGAGGTCGGGCACGGTGTATCGCTCGGCGCCCGATGACGTGATCAGCGTGATGTACTGGCCCCTGAGCAGCCGCTCGCCGGCCTTCGGCTGGGTGCGGACCACATTGCCGGCCTCGATGACTTCGGATGGCTCGGTGCCGCCAGGCTGCACGAACAAACCCTCCTGGTCGGCCAGCTGAGCCGCCTCGTCGACGGTCATGTCGAGCAGGGACGGGACGGTGACGTACCGTCCCTCACCGAGCCACCAGGCACCCGCCACGACCCCTGCTGCCAGGAGCAGGCCGGCTACGAGGAGCGCCGGCCCCATCCATCGGCGCCGGCGCCGACTCGCCCGCCGGGTGGGCACGTCGGAGCGGCGTTCTCGGCGCGCCGGCAACGCAGGTTCGCGGCGGGCTGGGAGGTTCCGCCGGACCGGCAGGACCGGGGCCTGCGCGGGCATCACGGTCGTTTCCCAGGCCCGGCCCTCGGGTAGGTCGATGCCGGGTACGGACATCGCTTCGGTGATCGAGACGCCCGCCGCCTCGCGGGTCTCGAGCCCTTCAATGGCCGGGCCTACGGTGGTGAGAGCGACGGCGGCAGCCTCGGCGAACTGTCCCGCGTCGGCGAACCGCTCGTGCGGATTGCGGGCCGTGGCCATCGCCACCAGCTCGTCCGCGACCGGCGGGATGCTCGGGTCGGATGCGGACGGCGTGGGCACGTCGTTGTCGATATGACTGCGCACGATCACGAAGTCGGTCGGGCCGCTGTGTGGCGGTCGTCCGATGAGCATCTCGTAGAGCATGACGCCGGCCGAGTAGACGTCCGAGCGAGGAGTGGCCGGTTCGCCGAGGGCCTGCTCGGGCGAGATGTAGTTGACCGTGCCAAGCAGTAGGCCCCGGGTGGCCGTGCCGCCGGCGTCGCTCAACGCGCGAGCCAGCCCGAAGTCGGCGACCTTGATCCGGCCGTTGTCTCCGACCAGGACGTTCTCTGGCTTGACATCGCGATGAACGATGCCCGCGTCATGGGCGGCGCCCAGAGCGGCGAGCACCGGCTGGATCATCTCGAGGGCGGGCGCCGGTGGCAACGGCCCGCGGTCGCGCAGCACCTGGCGAAGCGTCGGACCCTCGACGTACTCCATGGCGAGGAAGACGGTGCCGTCGTCCTCGCCCTGGTCGAACACTCCCACCACGTTGGGGTGGGAGAGGCGGGCCGCTGACCGGGCCTCGCCAATGAACCGCAGCACGAATTCGTTGTCGGCGGCGAGCTCGGGATGCATCACCTTGAGTGCGACAACGCGGTCCAGCCGGGTGTCGATAGCGCGGTACACCGTCGCCATTCCGCCGCGGGCCAGTGCCGTCTCGACCCGGTAGCGGCCGTCCAGCAGGCGGCCGACCGGTGTGTCGGAGACGGAGACATCCACGGTGGCACAGTGTACGGCCGGATGGCGCGAATTACGCAGAAGTGCTAGGCGACCCGCGACGTGGCGGCGGTGACGAGCGCGTCGAGGGCGGCCCGGGCCTCCGCGGTCACCGTGGCGTTCGCCAGGGCCTGCCGGGACCGCTCCACGAGTTCGCTGACCCGGGTCTCGACAGCCCTGAGCGCACCAGTGTCGATGATGATCTGGCGCAGCGTGTCGACGCCTGCGGCGTCTAGCGCGCGATCTCCGAGTAGTCGGTGGACGGTCTCCGTGGCAGTGGAGCCGGCCCGCTCGAGGGTGAAGGCGATGAGCAACGTGCGCTTGCCCTCGCGCAGGTCATCGCCGGCCGGCTTGCCGGTGCTGGCCGGGTCGCCGAACACGCCCAGAACGTCGTCGCGGAGCTGGAACGCCTCACCCAGCGCGAGCCCGTAGCGCGAGTACGCGTCCAGCAGCTCAGCCTCGGCCCCCGCCGCGCTGCCGCCGAGAATGAGGGGACGCTCGACCGAGTAGCGGGCGGCCTTGTAGGACATGACCGTTCGCGCCAGCTCCGCCAACACACTGGGCTGGCTGGATCCAGTCGCCTGGGCCACAACGTCGAGGTACTGGCCGGCGCCAACCTGGGCCCGCATCTGGTCGAACACGGGCCGGGACCGGCGCAACTCCGCGTCGTCCAGGCCGGAGCGGTAGAACATCTCGTCGCTCCAGCCGAGCAGCAGATCGCCGAGCAGTACGGCGGCAGCGGCGCCGAACCAGTCCGGCTCGCCCGCCCATCGCTCCCTGACGTGCCGCGCTGCGAAGCGGCGGTGCACGGACGGCATTCCTCGACGCGAATCAGATTCGTCGATGAGGTCGTCGTGTACGAGTGCGGCCGCATGGAACAGCTCCAAGGCGGCGCCGACAGCCACGATGGCCTGATCATCGGGACGTCCTGCACCCCTCCAGGCCCAGTAGCAGAATGCCGGCCGCAGCCGCTTGCCGCCGCGGAGCAGGTCAGCGGCAGCGTCGACGAGAGCGCCCAGCTCGGCGTGGATTCCGGTGAGGATGGCGCGCTGGTCGTCGAGGAAGCGGTCAAGCAACTCCTGCAGGCGCGGCCGGAGCGCCTGCACCGGGTCGTCGACCAGCGCACTCACGGCGTCTGAGCCTACCCGCGGTCAACACGGTGTGGCGCGTCCGTCTGCCGGGACGGTGGCCGCTCGAATGGCGAGACGTCAATCCCAGGGCGTGGACGCCCCGATACGCTGGCAAGGTGACTCTGGGACTCCCGTCGACGATGCCGGGTGGTGCGACCACCATCAGAGAGCTTCTCAGTGGCGGGCGGCAGTCGTTCTCGTTCGAGTTCATGCCGCCGAAGACCCCGCGGGGCGAGGAACTGCTGTGGCAGGCCATTCGCGAGCTCGAGTCGCTCCGGCCCACGTTCGTTTCCGTGACGTACGGCGCCGGCGGCTCCACAAGGGACCGGACGGTGGATGTCACCGAGCGGATCACGGCAGAGACCACGTTGACCGCCGTCGGTCACCTCACTGCCGTCAACCACTCTGTCGCGGAGTTGCGGCACATCATCGGGCGGTACGCCGGCGCTGGTATCCGCAACATCCTGGCATTGCGCGGGGATCCTCCGGGCGATCCCCAGGGCACGTGGGTACGGCATCCGCAGGGTTTGGGCTACGCCGACGAGCTGGTCAGTCTGATCAAGGCAGTCGGCGACTTCTGCGTCGGTGTCGCGGCCTTTCCGGAGAAGCATCCCCGCTCGCCGGACCTCGACACCGACATCCGGTACTTCGTGCACAAGTGCCGCGCGGGTGCGGACTTCGCGGTGACCCAGATGTTCTTCGATGTCGAGGACTACCTGCGGCTTCGCGATCGGGTGGCGGCGGCCGGCTGTGACGTCCCGATAATTCCCGGTGTGATGCCGGTGACCAACGTCCGGCAGATCGAGCGGTTTGCCGTACTGTCCGGTGCGGCGTTTCCGCGTGATCTGGCCGAGCGGCTCTACGCAGTCGAGGACGACGCCGAGGCCGTCCGGGCGATCGGCGTAGAAGTCGCTACCGAGTTGTGCGAGCGGCTGCTCGCCGAGGACGCGCCCGGCCTGCACTTCTACACCCTGAACCGCTCGACGGCGACGCGCGAGATCTACCGATCGCTACGCCTGGACCGACTGGCTCGGGCATGATCGGGCGGGTGAACGCCACCGGCATCACCGTCACCGCGTCCGGCGCCGCCTCCGCAACACCGGACCGTGCCATCCTGCAATTCGCCGCGGAGACGAGCGCGCCGAATGTGCAGGCTGCCGTCGAGCGTGCCACCGCGGCGATCGGAGTCATGCGGAACGCCCTGCTCGAGGCCGGGGTCGCGGCAAGTGACCTGCGCAGTACGCAAGCGTCCGTATATCGCGAGCACGACCGTGGAGCGCGCAGGTACGTGGCGCGGTTCGGCCTGTCCGCCACAGTTCAAGACGTTACCGCCGCGGGCTCGATCGCGCAGGCCGCGCTCGCTGCGGGCGGCGACAGCGCCCGGATGGACGGGCTGTCTTTCACGCATGCGGATCCAGCCGCCCTGCGCGCCACGGCGCGGGAGATCGCCTTCGCGAACGCCCGGGCCAAGGCCGAGCAGCTCGCTGGGCTGGCCGGCCGGGCGCTCGGCGCCGTAGAGGAGATCACAGAGCACGAGGCCGGCGGAGGCGGACCCGTCGTCCCTATCCCAAGGCCCGCTGCCGAAACCGGCACGATGTCATTTGCGGCCGGGGAGCAGGAGGTATCGGTAGGGGTGACCGTGCGCTGGAGTTGGGCGTAGCGGGATCGTTCACCGGTTCCACGCCGCCACGTACCCTCAAGGCGTGAACGACGGAGTGGCGCAGGCTGCCCGGCTGCTGACGGGCAAAGGCACCGTCGTGCTGACTGGGGCCGGCATCAGTACCGACTCTGGAATCCCCGACTACCGGGGACCGGGTTCTCCGCGCCGGTCGCCGATGACATACAGCGAGTTCCGTGCCGCCGAGCCGGCGCGTGCTCGGTACTGGGCGCGTAGCCACGCCGGCTGGGCACGGATCGCCGAGGCCGTGCCCAACCCCGGCCACTACGCCGTGGCGGCGATGGAGCAGACCGGTGTGGTGTCGGCAGTGATCACCCAGAATGTCGACGGCCTGCATGGCAAGGCGGGCAGCCGGTCGGTCGTGGAGTTGCACGGACGCTTGGCCCAGGTGGCGTGCCTCGGCTGTGGATCTCGGTTCGACCGGGAGTGGTACCAGCGGCGGCTGGCCGAGCTGAATCCCGCCTTCGATCCCGCCCCGCTCCAGATCGCACCAGACGGCGACGTCGATCTAGGCAGCATCGACGGTTACCGGGTAGCCGCCTGCCGGCGATGTGGGGGAATCCTCAAGCCGGACGTCGTGTTCTTCGGTGAATCGGTGCCGCGGGAACGCGTGGCGCGCTGCTTCGAACTCGTCGACGCGGCGGAGGTGCTCCTGGTCGCCGGGTCGTCGCTAACCGTGCTGTCCGGCTACCGGTTTGCCAGGCACGCCCATGCGTGCGGGATCCCGGTCGTGATCGTCAACCGCGGCGCCACGCGGGCGGATCCGCTGGCGACACTGAAGCTGGATGCCGGTTGCTCCGAAACCCTCAGCGCGCTGGCCTGTGAGCTGGCCGCGTCACCGACTGCCTGACCGGCGGGCGAAACGGTCAGGGGCGGCCGATCAGGTCCGCCACGATCGCCGAGGACAATCCGACGAGGGGCAGCCCGGGACCCGGATAGGTCGAGCTGCCCACGTGGAACAACGCCGTGACGGGGGTCCGGTTGCCGGGTCGGCGCAGCAGCTCCCATGCTGTACCGACGCCCAGCCCCCAGGCGGCGCCGCCGGGAACCCCGGTCGCCTGCTCGGCATCATGCGGGCTTCGGATGGCATGCCACCGGAGGTACGGCCGCAGGTCAAGTCCTCTGGCGGCCATCGTGGTCACGATGTGCTCGGCGTATTCGCCGGCAAGTCGCGGCGACGACCAGTCGACCGCACCCTGCGCAGGAACCACAACCTGGACGGTGACGGCGCGATCGGCGTTGTCGGGGCGGAGCGCGGGGTCATCGGCAGCGTAGATGTCGATGGCCGGCTCCCGCGGCGGGGCGGGCTCGGGACCGAAGACGGCGTCGAAGGCGGCGTCGGTGTCCTCCGGCAGTAGCGCGCTGTGCGGAGTGAGGTTCGAGGGCCCGCCGGATACCGCGAGCAGCAGAGTGAACAATGCCGGCCCGGGCCGGGTACGCCGCAGCCGGGCGGCCGTTCGCCGGGCGACCGGTGCGGGAAGCAGCGTGCCGTACAACACCCGGGCGTCCATTGCGGCCACGACCGTGTCGGCCGGCTCCACCTCGCCGCCTGCGAGCCGGACGCCGGTCGCCCGCCCGGACCTCACGATGATCTCAGTGACTTGGCATCCGGTCCGGACGCGCGCGCCGCGTTCGATGGCGCGCTCGGCCAGGGCGTCGGCAAGCCGCCGCATGCCACCGGTGACCCGCCACCGGCCGAACGTCTCCATCAAGTACGGCAGTGTGGCCAGCGCCGCTGGCGCGCGGCGTGGGTCGCTGCCGCTGGCGAAGTGCTCGATGACCATGGCCAGCCG
Source organism: Jiangellaceae bacterium (assembly GCA_035762665.1). GTDB lineage: Bacteria > Actinomycetota > Actinomycetes > Jiangellales > Jiangellaceae > JASLBX01. The sequence continues at coordinate 33,879 of DASTNZ010000235.1, forward strand.
GCGATCGGATGTCAGGTCGCGGACGAGCGATCGCAGGCTCAGGCGTGGAGTCAGGACCCGGCGTCGGTGCGTCGCTGCCAAGCGAGCGAGGTCGGTGAACCGAGGAGCGGCCTCGAGGTACGGCGAGCGCAACACCTGCCACACGTCCCGGCCGCGGTCGACGATCGCCTGCCAGGCTTGCCCGCTACCCGGGCCGAGCGCGTCGTCGAGCGCGCGGCGGATCCCGGCGCGGCTGGCGTTCGGCAACTCGACGTCGGTGCCGTCGGCGAACCGGAGGTGCAGTGCGGGTTCGGCGGGAACCAGGTCCAGGACGCGTTCGAGTGGGCGCCCTGTCTTGCGGAACAAGTCGCGGTACACGGCCGGGAGTGTGAGCAGTGACGGCCCGGTATCGAACGTGAAGCCGTCCTTGCGGTAGCTCCCGACTCGCCCGCCGACTGTCGCGCATCGCTCGTAAATCAGCACTTCGTGACCGAAGTCGGCGAGCCGGGTGGCGGTGGCCAAGCCGGAGATTCCGGCTCCTACCACCACGACCCGCGCCACGGACGGCGAGCCTAGCCGGTGTCCACTCGTGGGTCGGGAAAGTAGCGGCGACGAAGCCGGCGCCAACCCCGACGGGCCCGGCGGGCGAGGGTGACCACTGTGACGAGCATCACGACGAGCAAGGCCAGCGCGGTGCCGGCGGCGAGCCAGGGATATTGCGTCGCCAGCAGCAACACGCCGAGAAGGAGGGTGTCCTCGGCCGCGCTGACGGCCACGTTGGAGGCGGGTTCCGGGGAGGTGTTCACCGCCAGCCGAAGACCGGCTTTGGCGGCGTGACTGAGGAAGGCGATGCCACCGGCGAGTGCGGCAACGCCTAACTGCTCGGCGGAGCTTCCATCAGCGAAGAAGATCCAGCCCAGTACGGCAGCGACGATCGGCCGAACCACGGTGTGGACCGTGTCCCAGAGGCTGTCGGCATACGGAATCTTGTCCGCGACGAACTCGACGGCGGTGAACAACCCCATGACGACCAGGACGTCCGTGCGCTGGACGAGATCCGGAGTGTCCGCGAGGCCAGCCCGCCCGGCGAGGCCAAGGAAGAGGACGGTTGCGTAGGCACTGATGCCCGCAGCCCAACCTCCGGATACGGCGTATGCGAACGGTTCCACTCCACCTCCCGGCGGGATTCACAGGCCGGTGCGCCCTGTCGAAACTTACCGCCGTTGATCGCCGTTCGCGCGCTGGGGGCTTGCATCTCGGTCCGAACATGCGTACGATCGTAAATCGAACAAAGGTTCGAAGGAGGCTGATGATGGCATCTCAAGGAACGGTGGTTGCGACTGACCGCTGGGGCGCTGGCCCGGCGGTCGCGCACCGGTCTCGTGGGCGCACTGGTCACGCTGTGGTCGATCTGATCGATCATGCGCGCGACGGGTTGGCGCACGCAGCGGGTTCGGCTAGCGCGGGGGAGCGGTACGCCGCGGCTCATCTGGCGGCGTTGCGGGCAGGCGCGGCGGTGTTGGCGGCTCGCTCCCGTCCTGGGCGATCGCGTGGTCGCCGAGGGCGTAGCCGGGGTCCGCGCAACGTGTGGGTCGACCTCGCGCACGTTGCCCCGGAGCTTGCCGAGTGGGCGGAGTTCTTCGCGGCCGGTGCCGCGAAGCGGGCGGCGGCGCAGGCTGGGCTGCCGCGCGCGGTGACGGTCCGGGAGGCCGATGACATGCTCCGTGACGCGGACTCGTTTCTCAGCCTGGTGTGCGGCCTGCTCGGACTGCCGCATCAACCCCCGCTGAGCGGTGCAGCGGTGGGCATTGCCGGCAGTGAGTGAACAGAGCGGGATGCTCGGCGACACTTTCGTTGTTGGAGGACAATGTCAGGTACCGATCCAACTCGAGGAGTGGCCGACGATGCTCGACCCGAAGAGCCTGTACACCTTCACCGGCGAGATGCCGGCGCTGGAGGCTCCGGTGCTCGTTCACGCGCTCTCTGGGTTCATGGACGCCGGCCATGCCGGCTCGGGCCTGTCCGAGCACATCTTAACGAATTTCGAGCATGAGGTGCTTGTGCGGTTCGATGTCGATCTGCTGCTCGACTACCGCGCCCGGCGGCCGGAGCTGCGATTCGTGGAGGACCACTTCGAGGGCTACGCGACGCCGGAGTTGGTGCTACGAGTGGTCCGCGACGCCCGTGAAGTGCCGTTTCTGTTCCTCACTGGGCCCGAGCCCGACGTCATGTGGGAGCGGTTCGTAGCGGCCGTCGCGGGACTCGTCGAGCAGCTTGGCGCCCGTTTGACCATCGGCCTGCATGGCATCCCGATGGCGGTGCCTCACACCCGACCGCTTGGCGTGACCATGCACGGCACCCGCAAGGATCTGGTCACTGTCGTGAATCCGTGGCGTGGCGAGATCAAGGTGCCATCCAGCATCAGCTCACTCCTTGAGGTGCGCCTCGGTGAACGAGGGCACGACGCCATGGGTGTCGTCGCCCACGTGCCCCACTACCTTTCCGAGGCCGAGTATCCTGACGCCTCGCTCGCCCTGCTGCGCTCGCTTGAGGCGGCAACGGGGCTCGTACTGCCGGCCGGACCCCTCGCCCGAGTCGCAGAGCAAACTCGCAGTCTCATCCAGCAGCAGGTCGAGCAGTCTGAGGAGGTCGGCCGCGTCGTCGAGGCCCTCGAGACGCAATACGACGCCTTCGCCGGAGCCGAGGGCCGTGGACTGCTTGCCGAGCGTACGTCCATGCCGACCGCCGACGAGATCGGTGCGGAATTCGAGCAGTTCCTTGCCGGGCTCGAGGACGGCGACGAGCGTCCCGAGCACTGATTGGGCGGGATACAGCGGCCACCGTCAGTCGGGCACGTTCTAACCTTTCCGAGTGAGCCCGCGAACCCTGACCACCTACCGTGTCCTTGCATACAGCACCGGCGTCGTCCTGCTGCTCTTCTGTGCCGAGATGATCGCGAAGTACGGCTTCGGAGTGGATGGCCTCGAGTGGGTTGCCATCGTGCACGGCTGGGTCTACATGGGGTATTTCATGGTCACGATGTACCTGGGCATCCAGCTGCGGTGGACGTGGCGCTGGCTGCTTCCCGTTCTGCTCGCAGGGACTATCCCGATGATGTCGTTCGTTGCCGAACGGAAGGTGGTTGCTCGGGTTCGGGCTGAACGTCCGGACCTGCTGGCGACCCCCGCTTCTTGAGTCCAGCCCGGACGAACGAGGCCCAGAAGACCAGCACCGCTCCGGCAAATACCCACCACTGAGCCCAATACGACAGGTTCTGCCACGGACTCACATCGCGGATCGGCGCCACCGACGACACGTCTAGGCGCTCTGGCGGATCTGCTGGCGGCGGGTCCTCAGTCATGGCCACCAGGTAACCGTCGAAGAACTCGGCGGTGCCTCTCCCGGTCGCTTCGGCCACGGCGTCCGGAGAGACGTAGCCGACCTGCCCGGCGGGTACGGGGTGTGGCCCCGTCGCCTGTTCGGGCACCTCAGCGGGGACGAGGTGGCCGCTAACCAGCACTTCACCGGCCGGTGCCGGTTCGATGCCGGCCGGATCATGCTGCCACCCACGCAGGACCACGAGCAGGCCGTCGCCAGTGTCCAACGTCGCGACGGCGAAGGCTCCAAGGACGTCCTCGTGCACGCGGGCCGGCACCACCAGGTCTTCACCGTATGACCCGGCGGCCGTCACCGGCCGGTCGATCGCGTCGCCGAGGGGGTTCCCGGCCACAGCTACCGTGCTCAGAGGAACAGGGGACCTGTCACGCGCCTCCTGGCGGGCCTGGCTCTCCTGGTACACCCCGAGTTGCCACCAGCCGAGAGCGACGAATCCCGAGGCGATCACGACGGCGGCGACGTGGAGCGCCAGCCACCGGGGCCTGAGCAGCAACCTGAGCACCATTCGAGGCTACCCGCGGCCAATTCGGCCCCGCGGCCCCTGTCGGTGCGAGCTGGCATGCTTTAGGTTTGATCTGGCGCGCGCGCTGCTAGTGCCCGACGGGACCGCAACGCGTCCGATTGATCTTTGGAGAGCAGAACTGCGATGAGCCGTCCCCACCCATTGACCGCTCACTCTGAACGGGAGTGGGCGCAGGCTTGGGAAGCAGAGCAGCATGCGATGGACGCGCTGAACTCGCAGCGAGGCTCGTGGCTGCCCAACGTCGTCGACGCACGCGACTGGGGCGCGATCAAGTTCACGTCCGGCCGTCCGGGCCACGCCGGCGCGACCGGCCAAGCCGCGGTGGATTCAGTAGCGGTCTTTCACCCGGACCTGACCGATCGGGCGGCGCGGTCGGAGATACTGCACGCGCTGCGCGACCGGCCGCCTGTGCAACGTGTTCTCGGCTTCGGGTTCCGCGAGCATCACGTCCGCGGTGCGGTAATCGGCGCGATCACTGGCACCGTCGCCGGTGCCGCGCTCGGCGCGTTGCTCGGCGCTGATGTACCTGTCGTCGTGGCAGCGGCGGTCGTCGGTCTGCTGGCCGGCGTATTACTCGGTACTGCGATCACGCATTACCGCTTTAAGGCGCACCGCCGCGAGGTCCTGACGAACGTCGATCACGTGCGCAGGATTCCGATGGGCAAAGCCCGGCCAGCGGCGCCTAGGACGTGGGGCCAGGTCGTCGAGGCGGCGACGCAGGTAGACGTTCAACTGGCCGGCCGGCGCCAGCCGGACCCGCAGACTCGCCGGGCGGTCCACATGGCGGTCTGGGAGGCTGCCGTGCTTGTACAGCAGTCGTCCGACCACACTGGCCTGCAGGTCCTGGTCGAGGAGCTGTCGAGCCTGGCCAACCGGTTGGGCGCAGGCCGCGGTTAGAGGCACGCGGCGGCCGTGCGCACGGCGCCCATGAACGCCCGGCTCACCGAGCTCGGCAGCGACGGTACTCGGGAACCTCTGCTGCGGTCATTGTGACTCGATCATCACGTGCGAAAAGGTAAGTGGTCGCCGGGTGGCGTGTTTCCATCGAGCAGGAAATTGGACAAAGGGTGACATCATGCTGGCTGATGGATTTCGCGAACCTGGTCGACTGTGTCGGCCTCGTCGGCTGGCTTGTCGGGCCGGTGGTGCAGTACCCGCGCGAACCGCAGAGCCATCGCGGCAGGGTACCGGGGGGAATGCTGGACACCGTCGAATGCCACTTCGACCACGAGCTCGGGACGCACGTGGACCACCCAGCCGTCCGTAGGCCCGTCGGCGAGCGCCAGCAAGCGTTCGGTCTGCCAGCGCAGCATCGCGTCGGTGAGACCCTTGAACGTCTTGCCGAGCATCACAAAACCACCGGGAGGGCCGTATCGTCCGGCCGGATCGCGGGCACCGAGGTGAAGGTTGGAGAGCCAGCCACGGCGGCGCCCGTGGCCCCACTCGGCGGCGAGCACCACGAGGTCGAGTGTGTGTCGCGGCTTCACCTTGACCCACGCCACACCTCTGCGACCGGCCTCGTACGGCGTGTCGAGCGCCTTGACCAGCACGCCCTCGTGACCATGGGCGATCGCATCATCGAAGAACTGCTGCGCGGTTTTCGAGTCGTCAGTGAGAATCCGCGGGACGCGGTGCTGCTCCGGCACCACCTGTTCGAGGGCGGCGAACCGCTCATTTGCTGGCGATCCGACGAGGTCGGCACTGTCGAGATGCAGGCAGTCGAACAGGAAGAGCGTGAGCGGGGTGTTCGCCCGTGCCCGCTCGACGTCCAGTTTCCGTCCGAATCGGGACGCGGTCTGCTGAAACGCTTGGGGCCGACCGTCCGGCCCCAGCACGATCGCCTCGCCGTCCAGCACAGCGGACTCTGCGCGCAGGTCGAGAGCGGCCGCCACGAGTTCGGGAACCCTTGATGTGACGTCGTCAAGGGTGCGGGTGAACACCTTCACCTCTTCACCCTTGCGGTGCACCTGAACCCGGAAACCGTCCAGCTTCCACTCGACGGCGGCCGGACCGGTTCGGGCTAGCGCGTCGGCGACGGTAGGTGCGCTCTGAGCGAGCATGGGTCGCAGCGGCGTGCCGACGGCCAGCCGGAACCGGTTCAGCGCAGCCGGGCCTTCAACCAGCACGGCCTCGGCCACTGGGGTCAGCGCGCCGGCGACTGTGACGGCCCGTCGCAAATCGTTGCCGGGCATTTCGGCCGCCTGAGCCACTGCTTCGGTCAGCACTCCGTCGAGTGCTCCTTGCCTCAGCTCGCCGGTCACGAGCCCGGCGAGAAGACGCTGTTCGTCAGGCGTGGCGCGGGCCATCACGGCGCCGAAGCGGTCACGGCGGATGGTGGCCGAGCCCTTGCCCGACAGGTCGGACATCGCGGCGAACTCGGCGTCGACCTCGGCAACGGTGAGCGTCGGAGTCGTTGCCGGCGCGGGCAAATCACGCAGCGCGGCGTAGCCGAGCCCGGTGCGGCGTTGCCTTAACTCGCCGGACAGGTAGGCGACCACAACGGGCACGTCGGCTGGCTCCGCCCGCCGCAAGCACGCGCCCAGTAGCGCGACCTTGGCGAGCCGGCCGGAGGTGGCTGCGACGGCGGCTGACGTCTCCGCGACGTCCCTGAGCAGCATGACGCCAGTCTGCCGCTTCGCACCGACAGGTTCGCACCCCACCTCATCCATTGATCACGGGCGATCCGTGGGTCTTGCTGGCCCTTTGCCCACGAATCACCCATATCGCGTGATCAACTTTGAGGAGGAGGAGGTTAGGTACTGGAGGCGTCACTGCCGAGAGTCACCGGCACGGTGAGCGTCTCGCCGTCCCGGATTACCGTCAGCTCGACGTCGTCGCCCGGCCGGTAGGACCGGACGGCGGCGATGAGCGACTCGGCATCGGTGACCAGGCGACCGTCGACATGGGTGACGATGTCGCCGTCCTCCAGCCCGGCCTGCTCCGCGGCGCTGCCGGTTTGCACTTCGCGGACGAGGGCACCGCGAAGCTCGCCTGAGGCGTTGTCCACTCCTATACCGATCTGGGCGTGTGTTGCCCGGCCGGTTTCAACGAGCTCCTCCGCGATCGGCGAGGCCTGATCAATGGGAATGGCGAAGCCCAGCCCGATCGATCCGCTGCTGATACTGGTGGAGGCGATCACGCTGTTGATTCCGACAACCTGGCCAGCCATGTTGACCAGCGGCCCGCCCGAGTTGCCGGGGTTGATCGGTGCATCGGTCTGGATCGCATCGAACACGGTGGGCGTGCCGCCGCCCTCCTGGCCACCCGCCGTCACGGGCCGGTTGATGGCCGAGACGATTCCGGTCGTCACGGTCCCGTCCAGGCCCAGGGGTGAGCCGATCGCGACCACCTGCTCGCCGACCTCTAGGTCCGCCGAGCTGCCCAGATCGGCCACCTGGAGGTCAGAGACGCCTTCGGCCTGGATGACCGCTAGGTCCGTCATGGGATCGGTACCGATCACTTCGGCCGTGGCCGTCGAGCCGTCCTGGAAGGTCACAACGATCTCCCCGCCGCCCGCGGCTTCGACGACATGGTTGTTCGTGAGGATCTGGCCGTCCGAGGAGATGATCACACCGCTGCCGCCACCGGCGCCGAAACTGATCGACACGACGCTCGGCAGGACTTGCTCCGCAACCCCTTCAACGCTGTCGAGGCTGGCCGCCGAGGTCTGATCAGCAGGGGTGTCTTCGTCATTGGTCAGGCTACTGCTGGGTGAGGTGGCGGTGGGGTCGTCCGCCAGGGTGTCGTACACGACGGCGCCTCCGACGCCGGCGAGTGCGCCCGCGCCGAGCGCGAGAGCGACGAGAAACGCCGTGCCCCTGCGGGCAGGTGGGGTCGCCCGGAAGTCTTCGGCCGGAGTCACCGGAGGTGGAGTGCCGAATCCGGTGCCCGGCTCGCCAGGTGGTGCGATACGCGTGCTGTCAGCCGGCTCGGAAACTTGCGTACCGGTCGGCGGGTGTCCGCCACCTGCAGGTGGGTTCGCCGGTTCGCCGGCAGCATCGCCGTGCCTGCCGGACGGCTCAGGGATGGCCCGGGTGTCGGTTGGCCTGGGTACAGGTCCAGTGTCGGCTGGGCGCGTGGTCCATGGGTCGCGCCGGGGCAGATCACTGCCCGTGCCGGGGGTGGTCGACCAGCCGGTACCAGGCGTGGCGTCGGGGTGAGAGATGTCGCGTGTCGTCGGATCCATGTATCTACCGTGCCCGACCAGCCTGAAAAGGAACTGAGATTCACACAAGAGCAGTTGAAGAACTGCGGCCGGGCAGGCTCATGGTGAGCCTCGCACCACCGGTGGGAGCCTTGCCGGCGCTCACGTGACCTCCATGCCGCATTGCTGCGGTGCGCACGATGGCCAGTCCCAGGCCGGATCCCGGGCGACTGCGCGCCTCGCTGGAACGGTAGAAGCGCTCGAACACGTGCGGCAGATCGTCGTCGGCGATACCTGGTCCCTCGTCGTCGACTTCGAGCGTGCCGTCGCGGAGCGAGACCCACACAGTACCGCCCGACGGGCTCCACTTGGCCGCGTTGTCCAGCATGTTCGTGGCGGCCCGCCCCAGCAACTGCGCATCGCCCTCGAGTAGCCAGGGCCGTAGATCGGCCGAGAAGGTGATGTTTGGAGCACGGCGGCGGACCCTGGTAAGCGCATCTCGCACGATGTCCGCGAGGTCGACGCTCTGGAGGTCCGCTTGCGGGGCGTCCTCGCGGGACAGTTCCATCAGGTCCGTGACGAGTGTCGATAGCTCGGTGATTTGGGCGCGGACGTCGTCGATGAGCTCTGCTCGCTCGGCACCGTCGAGGCCACCTTGCCGATCGCTCTGCGCCAGCAAGTCGAGGTTCGTCCGCAGGCTGGTCAGCGGGGTGCGTAGCTCGTGACCTGCGTCGGCGACAAGCCGGCGTTGTCGGGTGCGGGCCTCGTCCAGCGCAGCCAGCATGGCGTTGAAGGCGCGCGTGAGTCGCGCGATCTCGTCGTCGCCCTGAACATCGATCGGGTCGAGCTCTCCGGTGGCGGCCACGTGTTCGGCCGCTGCGGTGAGGCGCTCGACCGGTCGCAAGCCGGCTCTGGCGATCGACGCGCCGGCCCAGGAGGCGAGGCCGATGCCGAGCCCGCCGGCGACCAGCGAGACGAGCCCAAGCCGGTCGAGCACTCGGTCGACGGTCTCTGTGGGCTGGCCCAGCACAAGGGCGATGTCGCGCCCTGCCGGCACGGCGACCACTCGGTACGTCTCGCCATCGAGGCTAGCCGTCCGGATGCTCTGCGGGGATTCACCACGGGCGACCGCGAGCTCAGGCAGCCCGAGAGGTGGTGCGCTGGCCGATTCAAACTCACCGGCGGCGTTCAGCCGGGCGACCCTGATGTCGCCGGCAAGGAAGGCTTCAGGCGGGATCCTGGTAAGTGCCCCTGCGTCCACCAGCCCGCTCGGGGCCGCTTGGTGGGCGCGGCTTAGCAGGTTCTGGTCCACACTCTGGGTCAGTTGGACCCGGACGGTGGTGTACGCGGCCACCGCAGTGATGAGAACGGCCAGCCCAACCCCCAACGCGGCGAGCACGCCAACCCGCCTCCGTAGCGGCATTCGCCGGACTGTTTCGCGTATCCGATCCAAGGGAGCGCGGTTGAGCACCCCCCTCAACTTGTTCACGGTGGTGTCTCCCGGGCCACATACCCGACGCCGCGGACCGTGTGGATCAGGCGCGGCTCACCATCGGCCTCGGTCTTGCGCCGCAGGTAGCCGACGTAGACCTCCAGGGAGTTCGCCGTCGTGGGAAAGTCGTAGCCCCAGACCTCTTCGAGGATGCGTTCTCGTGGCAGCACCTGCCGCGGATGGCGAAGCAGCAGTTCGAGCAGGTTGAACTCAGTGCGGGTAAGCCGTACTCGCCGGTCACCGCGGTATACGTCGCGGGTCGCGGGATCCAAAGTGAGGTCCGCTAGTTGCAGGGTCCTGGCGGCCGGACCGGTAGTGGCGGTGCGTCGCAGCAACGCCCGCAGCCGGGCCAGCAGCTCCTCCAGGGCGAACGGTTTGGGCAGATAGTCGTCGGCACCGGCGTCCAGGCCGGCGACCCGATCGGAGACCTCGTCGCGAGCCGTGAGCATGAGCACCGGCACATCGTCACCGGCAGCCCGCAGGGCGCGGCAGGTGGCCAGCCCGTCCAGCTTGGGCATCATCACGTCGAGGACGACGGCATCGGGTCGGTGTGCTGAGATCGAACGCAGCGCCTGCTCGCCGTCGGCCGCCAGCTCGACTTCGTAGCCGTTGAACGCCAGCGAACGCCGGAGCGACTCCCGCACGGCGGGATCGTCGTCGACGACTAGTACCTGCATGAGGCTCAGTGTGCCTGGCCTACCTGAGAGCTAACTAAACAATCACGGCTTCTGGTCGACATCCGCGGTAAGAGCCGGATCGTCGTCCGCGAAGGTGCGCACCGGCCCCGGACCGGACTCCGCCGTCTCGAACCGGACGGTCACCCTCCCCAACCCGGCGCCCCACACCCAGCCGGGGCCATATTCGGCATGCCGGACGTCCATACCCGGGATCCAGCGCTGGGATGAGTGAACAAGCACCGCCGGATCGGGGCCCACCGACTCCGACCAGTCCGGCGTCGAGGCACCGGCGTCGAGATCGCTGGTCGATGAGGTGTGCTCGCCCGCCCGCTCTCCTTCCTCGCGCCGGTCATCGTTCGCGAACAAGTCCTCCTGCACCCAATCGGCCAGGCCGGCCAAGCCCACGCCGAGCAAACGGATTCCTCCTGTCGTGTCGATCTCATCGAGCAGGTGCGCCGCCACTCGCCTGACCACCCGCTCATCGTCGGTGGGCCCAGGGAGCGTAGCCGACCGCGACAGCGTGGTGAAGTCGTGCAGGCGGACCTTCAGCGTGACCGTGCGGCCGGACTGCCCGGATTCCCGCAGCCGGCCGGCGACCTTGGTGGCCATCCGGCCGATCAGCGCGGTGAGTAGGTCGCGATCGGTGATGTCCTGGTCGAAGGTGTCCTCAATGCTCACCGATTTCGTCTCGCGCTCCGGCGAGACGGGGCGATCGTCCTGAGCCCGGGCAAGCCGGTAGAGCGATCGGCCGTGCGCCTCGCCCAGCAGGCCGACGAGCTCCTCGACGGTGACGGCGGCGAGGTCCCCGACCGTCCGCACGCCGAGCCGGGCAAGCCGCTCCGCGGTGGCCGGACCGATTCCGGGAAGGGCGCGGACCGGCAGCGGGTGCAGCACGGACAGCTCGGTGCCAGGCTCGACGACCAGGAGCCCGTCCGGTTTGGCCTGCTCCGAGGCGATCTTCGCCAGCAGCTTGGACGTGGCGGCGCCGACGCTCGCGGTGAGCGCGGTGCGATCGTGGATCGTGGCGCGGAGCCGTTCGCCGAGCGTCCGCACACCGGCCGGCGAAAGGTCATGGCCCGCTCGGGCCGCCAGGTCGACGAAAGCTTCGTCCAGCGAGAGCGGTTCGATCACAGGCGACAGTTCCCGAAGCGTCGCCATCACGATCTCGCTCGCCGCCCTGTACGCCCGGAAACGCCCGGCGAGGAAGGCCGCGTGCGAGCAGCGTGAGCGTGCTTCGGCCATCGACATCGCGGATCGCACGCCGAACTTGCGCGCCTCGTACGACGCGGTCGACACCACACCGCGCGGGCCAAGCCCACCTACGATCACCGGCCGCCCGCGCAAGGACGGTTTGTCGCGCTGCTCGACCGCCGCGAAGAACGCGTCCAGGTCGACGTGGAGGACGTTCGGCTCGGTTCGTGCCAGGTTCTGCACGGTAGTCATGGTCTCGCAGCCGCTGAGTGCAGTAGCGTTCGGCGGGACTCGAACCTTGCAAAGGAGCAGATGCGATGACCACGATCGTCGTCGGGTACGTCCCAAAGCCGGAAGGCCGGGCCGCGTTGCGCCGAGCCGCCGAGGAAGCCAGGCTTCGCGGTGCACGGCTGGTTGTCATCAACTCCGCACGAGGCGGGCGTGACTTCGACGACGAGGACGCCGTCGAGTCCGAGGCCGAGCTCGACGCTGTGCGCGCGCAGCTCGCGGAGGTCGGTGTCGACGCAGAAGTCCGCCAACTGGTTAGGGGTAGGGACGTCGCCGAAGACCTGATCTCCGTCGCCCAGGAGACGTCCGCTGATTTCATCGTGATCGGGCTGCGCCGCCGCAGTCCCGTCGGCAAACTCATTCTCGGCAGCAACGCCCAGCGCATCTTGCTGGACGCACCGTGCCCGGTACTGTCGGTGAAAGCCGGTGAATCGGACTAAGGAGTCTGCTGCCATGCCGACGTTGTATCTCGCCACGGAGGAACCCGCCGACGAGTTGCTCTCGACCGATCCTCTCGCCCTGCTTGTCGGCATGCTCCTGGACCAGCAAGTTCCAATGGAGTGGGCGTTCGGAGCCCCGCACCGGCTGGCTGAGCGGCTCGGCGTGGAACGGCTGGATGCGGCGCATATCGCCGGCTACGACCCGGACGGCCTCGCGACCTTGTTCACCACACCTCCGGCGTTGCACCGATTCCCCGGCTCGATGGCCAAGCGCACACAGCAGCTATGCCAGTACCTGGTCGACGAGTACAACGGTGACGCGGCCGCCGTGTGGGCAGGCGCCGCCGACGGCGCCGACCTTGTCAAGCGGCTGGGCAAACTCCCGGGCTTCGGGAAGCAGAAGGCGCAGATTTTCGCCGCCCTACTGGGCAAGCAGCTCGGCGTGCAGCCGCCCGGCTGGCGAGAGGCGGCCGGCGAGTACGGCGAGCCCGGAGTGTTCAGGTCCGTGGCCGATATTACCGACGACGGCAGTCTGGCCAAGGTACGCGAGCACAAGAAGCAGATGAAGGCGACGGCGAAAGCCGCCAAGGCGAGCACCTGACCGAGAACCGCCGTGCGACTTTCTGGCGGTTCTCGGGCTACGGTTGACTGGTGTGTGCGTCGCGCACGGGAACCATTGGCCGTTCTACAATGTTGTGTTGGCTGTTGTGGTCCGCACCGCCGCCGAAGCCCATGAGACGTCGAGAGGTCGTTCGTGTCGCCGAGCCCGCCCCGCCCCAAGCCCGCAGTCGATGAGCTGACGCCTACCCGCAGCCGGATCGTAGCCGCGAGTTCGCGCCGGGCCAGCACGGTTACGGTTGAAGCCACTGCTGCCAAGTCCGGCACCAAGAAGGCTGCCAAGCCGGGTACCCGCAAGAGCACGCCCGCGAAGGCCAAGCCAGCCGGCAAGAGCGCAAGCAAGGCAAAGGAACCCGCGCCCACGGCGGCGGCCGACGGGGCCTTGCCGGACGACGTGGTGGAGCTGCCGACCGAGTCGGGCGAGCCGACGGCCGAAGAACTCGCGGCCACTGAGGGTGTCGGCCCCCAGGAGGAAGGCTTCGTCTACTCGGAGGATGACGACAGCGACGAGCCGGAGCAGCAGGTCGTCGTCGCGGGCGCCACCGCCGACCCGGTCAAGGACTACCTCAAGCAGATCGGCAAGGTTCCACTGCTGAACGCCGAGCAGGAGGTCGAACTCGCCAAGCGGATCGAGGCAGGCCTATTCGCGGAAGAGAAGCTGGCCCGCGAGCGTGACACCCTCGACCCCAAGCTCCGCGAGGAGCTGACCTGGATCGCCGATGACGGCCGGCGCGCCAAGAACCATCTGCTGGAGGCGAACCTCCGGCTGGTCGTCAGCCTCGCCAAGCGCTACACCGGGCGCGGCATGCTGTTCCTGGACCTGATCCAGGAGGGCAACCTGGGCTTGATCCGTGCGGTCGAGAAGTTCGACTACACCAAGGGTTACAAGTTCTCGACCTACGCGACTTGGTGGATCAGGCAGGCGATCACCCGCGCGATGGCCGACCAGGCGCGCACGATCCGCATTCCGGTGCACATGGTCGAAGTCATCAACAAACTGGCGCGGGTCCAGCGCCAAATGCTGCAGGACCTCGGCCGTGAACCCACCCCGGAGGAGCTGGCGAAGGAACTGGACATGACACCGGAGAAGGTTGTCGAGGTCCAAAAGTACGGTCGCGAGCCCATTTCTCTGCACACGCCTCTCGGCGAGGACGGTGACTCCGAGTTCGGTGATCTCATCGAGGATTCCGAGGCGATCGTCCCGGCCGAGGCGGTGTCGTTCACGCTGCTGCAGGAGCAACTCCATGCGGTGCTGGACACCCTGTCCGAGCGCGAGGCGGGTGTGGTCTCGATGCGGTTCGGACTCACCGACGGGCAGCCCAAGACGCTGGACGAGATCGGCAAGGTGTACGGGGTCACGCGGGAGCGGATAAGGCAGATCGAGTCCAAGACCATGTCCAAGCTGCGTCACCCGTCGCGCTCCCAGGTGCTCCGCGACTATCTCGACTAACGCGGTCGCAGTGTAGCTTCGGCGGCATGGAACGTCCGGAGCCGTTAGCAGAGCTGGACTGGCCGGCCAATCGGGCTCGCGCCTTCGCCGAACAGGCTGTCGACCTGTGGGCCGAGCACGTAAGGGTGTTGCCGAGCTTGCCAGTGTCGCGTCCGCACACCCCGGCCGAAGTGCGGGCGGCCCTGAGCCGGCCGGTACCGGATGATCCGGTACCGGACGATGTGCTGTTCGCTCACCTGCGCGAGCTCATCATGGAGCGGAGTACGCAGACGGGGCATGGCGGTTGGATGGGGTACATCTCCGGGGCCGGTACGGTGCCCGGTGGGCCGGCGTCCCTGCTCGCCGCAGGCAGCAACCAGAACCTCGGCGGCTGGCCGCTCGGGCCGGGTGCCACTGAGATCGAATCGCAGCTGCTCGCCTGGTTCGCCGACCGACTGGGCCTTCCGGCCTCGACGTCAGGTGCGTTCGTTTCTGGTGGCGCCACCGCGAACCTGATCGCATTGACGGTTGCACGCGATGCCCTGGCGGGCTGGAACGTGCGGCGTGACGGCATCGCGGCCGGCCCGCCGTTGGCCGTGTACGTCTCCGACGACGCGCACGAGACCATCGACCGGGCCGCCGACCTGCTCGGATTGGGGAGTGCAGCCGTTCGCCGGATCGAGACCGATACCCACTTCCGGGTCCGGCCCGACGCCGTGCGGGCCGCGATCGAGCAGGACATCGCCGCCGGCGTACGCCCGCTATGTGTCGTGGGTACGGCCGGCACGACGGAACTGGGTGCCATCGATCCACTCGCCGAGCTTGCCGATGTCGCAGTCGCGTACGACTGCTGGTTCCATGTCGACGCCGCCTACGGCGGACCGGCCGCCATGGTCGATGAGCTAAAGCCGTTGTTCAACGGGATCGAGCGGGCCGACTCCATCACGTGCGACCCGCATAAATGGCTCAACACACCCATTTCATCGAGCCTCGTTCTAGTCCGCGATCCGGCCAGACATCTTGCGGCGTTCACGCTGAGGCCCGATTACGCCCATCTCGATGCCGAGCTGGAGCAGGACATGGTCAACCGGTATCAGTGGACGCCCCAGTTCACCCGGCCGTTCGACGCTCTGCCGGTATGGGTGTCGCTGCTGAGCCACGGCTGGTCCGCGTACGCCCGGCGGATCGTGCACGACATCGAACTCACCCGCTGGCTGCACCATCTGGTGACCGTTCATCCTGAGCTCGAGCCGCTTGCCGAACCAGACCTGTCCATCGTGTGCTTCCGGTACGTTCCGGCGCGACTGGCGGACAACGGCAGTGTGAAGAGCTACCTGGACGAGCTCAACGAACAGATCATCTATGCCGTCCAGCGTGCCGGCCGGGCGTATCCGTCGAACGCAGTGGTCGCCGGCGACTTCGCCATCCGGGCCTGTCTAGTCGGATACCGCACCGAGGCGGAGCATGTCGAAGCACTTGTCGACGACGTGATCCGTTTCGGCCGCCAGCTCGACGGAGAGCGGCAGGCACACTAGCGCCTGGGGCTACGAACCAGAGGGTGAGCGGCTCTCGCGCGACCGGCCGCGTCCCGCGGCGGTTTCCCTCGGCTCCGGCCGGGTACTCCCGATCAGGGCGGACGACATCGCGTCCGCGATGCGCGTTTTCCTCTGGACCCGCCGGGTACGTCGGGTCTACGCGGATGACATCGGTGTCGTCCGCATGCCAGGCAGGCCGAGGAGGCATCGGATGGAAACCTGGATCTGGATCGTGATCGTGGTGTTGGCGGCTGCGCTGGCGGCGGCGCTGGCGTACGGCATTGCCGTGCGGCGTCGGTCGTCGCAGTTGAAGAAGCGGTTCGGCCCCGAGTACGACCGGGCCGTGGACGAGGCTGGCAGCCGCCACGAGGCTGAGAGCGAGCTGAGCGATATCGCCAAGCGTCGCGACAAGCTGGAGATCAAGCCGCTGCCGGAGCGGGCGCGGCGTGAGTACGCCACCGAATGGGAGAGCGTGCAACGTCAGTTCGTCGAACACCCGGGGCAAGCCGTTGCGGAGGCCGACGATCTGATCGTGTCCGTAATGCGTGATCGCGGGTATCCGGTGGACAAGTTCGGCGATCGTAAGGACTTCGTCGCCGCGGATTATCCAGAGGTGGCCAGTCATTACCGATCGGCACACGCGATCCGGCAACGGGGCTCGGATGCCACTACCGAGGATTACCGGCAGGCGTTCGTGCACTATCGGGCGTTGTTCGACGAGATGCTCCTTGACGCCGAGCATGCCGAGGCCCGCGACCGCGCGGATGACCGGGACCGGCTGGATGACCGGGATCGGCTGGATGATCGGGATCGGCTGGATGACCGGGATCGGCTGGATGACCGGGATCGGCTGGATGACCGGGACCGGCTGGATGACCGGGACCGGCTGGATGATCGGGATCGGCTGGATGACCAGGATGACCTTGACCGTCATCCACACACCGAACACATCGAGCACGAGCGCCACGAGAGGAGGCCATGATGACCATGCCCGAGCGTGACTACGAACGTGCCAACGATGTCGAGGCAACCCGCCTGAACGACACGACTCGCACGAGCGACACCGGCGCAGAGCCGACCCTCGTGGAAGGTTCCGGAGAGCTCTTCGAGAGATGGCAGCGAGCACAGGCCGCGTTCGTCGACGCGCCGCGAGAGGCGGTGCAGGAGGCCGGAGCGATCGTCGAAGACGTCCTCGGTCGGCTCGGGGACTCGTTTGGAACCGAGCGGAATCGGCTGGAGGCGGCCTGGGAGTCAGGTGGCGAGCCGTCGACCGAAGACCTTCGGTTGGCTCTGCAGCGGTACCGGACGTTCTTCGAGCGCTTGCTTGCTGCTTGACCGTCACCCAAATCGTTTGATCGTTGTCGCTGGGGCACCAAGAACGGGTGCCCCAGCGACAGTTGCTTACTTGGGGGGCCGGGTTGGTCGGCTTGCCTCAGGCCAGCCGTCAGGTGACTAGTCGCGCCACTTGATCGAGCAACCCATGCTGGGCTTGTGGGGTTCCGGCACTGGCTCGCCGGCGAGCACCCGGGTGATCGCGTCGCGCAGCAGGTCTCCGGTGAGCGGGACGTTGTTACCAGGCGTAGAGCCGTCGTAGGCACCTCGGTAGGCCAGCCGGCGTTCAGCGTCGTACAGGAAGAAGTCGGGAGTGCACGCCGCTCCGTACGCCCGCCCCACCTCCTGCGCCACATCGACCAGGTACGGGAACGACCAGCCGGCGCGCTCGGCCTGCTCGGCGAGCTTGTCGGGACTGTCGTCGGGGTACGCGGCGGCGTCGTTGCAGCAGATGCCGATCACAGCAAGTCCCGTGTCGTCGAACTCGTTCAGCGTCGCGCCGAGATTCTTCTCGACGTGCCGGACGTACGGGCAGTGATTGCACAGGAAGATCACTAATAGCGCAGGTGCGTGGGCGAACTCACGCAACGCGACATTGCGTCCGTCGACGGCGGGCAATGTGAAATCGGGAGCAGGGGTACCCAGGGGAACCATGGTGGACGTCACAGCCATGGACCGATTCTGCCGCGGCCGGAGGCGGACTCATCCCGCGCCCTGCGGGGAGAGTGGCCGGCCATGATGGAATCACCGGTATGGGCCACACACTGCGGGGCGCCCGCGTGCTGATCACGGGCGCCTCCAGCGGTATCGGACGGGCATGCGCCGAGGCGTTCGCCGCAGCGGGCGCCTCGGTCGTCTTGGCCGCCCGCCGCCTGGACCGGCTTCAACGCGTCGCCGCCGGGCTGGATGCCTCGGTGCACCTGCTCGAGCTTGACGTCCGGGATCGCGCCGCCGTGGAGCAGGCGATTGCGTCCCTGCCGGGCGAGTGGGCGCAGATCGATGTCCTGGTCAACAACGCCGGCCTGGCGGCCGGTCTCGAGCCGCTCCAGGACGGTGACCCCGATGACTGGGACCGCATGGTGGACACCAACGTGAAGGGACTGCTGTACGTCACACGTGCGGTCGTGCCCGGCATGGTGGCGCGCGGGCGTGGCCACGTCATCAACATCGGTTCGATCGCCGGCCACGAGACCTACCCCAATGGCGCGGTCTACTGTGCGACGAAGGCGGCTGTCGACCGGATCACGACCGGTTTGCGACTGGATGTGCTGGGTACTGGCGTGAAGGTGTCGACCGTCGATCCCGGAATGGTGGAGACCGAGTTCTCCGTGGTGCGGTTCCATAACGACCGGCAGCGCGCCAGCGAGGTGTATGCGGGCGTACAACCACTGTCCGCGGAGGACATCGCCGAGACTGTGGTGTGGGTCGCCAGCCGCCCGCCGCATGTGCAGGTCACCGAGGTGATCGTGCTGGCCAGCGCGCAAGCCTCGGCCACCAGGGTGCACCGGGAGCCGGCATGACACCCGTACCGACTGAACCACGGCCACGCCGGCGGCTGGGCGCGCCGTTGCTGCTGGCGCTGGTCATGTGGACCGTGGCCTTCATCAACGCCTGGACGACGACCCAACTCGCTCAGTACGGGATCCGGCCGCGGTCCGAGGAGGGCCTCCTCGGTATCGTCACGGCGCCGTTCCTGCACGCCGACTTCGCCCACCTCATCGCGAACACCGGAGCATTTATCGTGCTCGGACTGCTGGTGGCCGCGGTGAGCCGCCGCTACTGGGCGGTGACCGCTGGCGTTGCGCTGATCAGCGGAGCGGCGGTGTGGCTGATCGCGGCTCCGAATACCGTCCACATAGGGGCGAGTGGGCTGGTCTACGGCTACGCGGCGTTCCTCGTCGCCTGGGGGCTGGTGACCCGGCGCGCATCGGCCGTTTTGGTCGCCGTCCTTGTGGTGCTGCTCTACGGCGGGTTGGTGTTCGGCGTGCTACCCACTCAGGAGGGCATCTCCTGGCAGGGTCACCTGTTCGGCGCGATCGGTGGCGTCGTGATGGCCGTGGTGCTCAGCCCGCGACGGCAACCAGCCAGGCGGCTGTGACCACCAGGCCGGCTGCAAGCTCGGCGACGGTCTCCCGGCCGACGTTGGCTCGCTCAGTAGCGTGGCGCCGTCCGGCTCCGGGAAGCCGTAACCGGCGCCGTTCGGCGACATAGAGCCCCAGCGCAAACCCGGCGATCAGGCCAAGGGTGCGAGCCGCAAGGAAGCCGACGGCGCCGAGCGCGGCCGCGATGACGATGCTGCGCATGGGTGCCACCAACTCGCCCAGCCGGCGACCGGTGAGCAGGTGCTGCACGGTGTAGTTCGCCACCGCGAACACCGTTGCCACACCGAGGACGGCCCAGGCGGTTCGGGTGTTTTCGATCGACGCCCACACCAGCACCGCCGCCCAGATGAGGTCGATCCCGGGCAACCGGTGAACGAACACTCCTGCCAGACCGGTTGCGATGGCGGCGGCGGTACCGGCGAGGACGATCGAATCCACCCGGGGCATCCTGCCAGTCAGGTGTGAACAACGAGACGGGGCCCCAGCCGCCTTGGCTGGGGCCCCGTCTCGCGTGCTATTTCAGCGCTCGTCGTCGCGAGCGGTTGGGGTCGTCTCCAGAAGCCGATCGGTCTCGTCGTGCCACTCCACGGTGAGCGGCCGCAGCTTGGGCTCATGCCGGCGGCCGTGGTGCCCGCAGAACATCAGCTCGCTGCCGCCTGGCATGACGGCGCGAATGTAGGCCTGAGCACCGCAGCTGTCGCAGCGGTCGGCGGCTTTGAGGGTGGCGACTGCTGTGGTCACTCCGACTCCTCTCGATAGGTCGTACCTGAAGAACATAAAAACAGACCCGCTCTCTTCCGCACGAGTCACTTTCCGGGGATTCGCTCTGAGCGAAGCGGGCATCAGTCCCATCGGCAGGGTTCGGCGCGCCGATCGCGGAGCTGCCTGTGTCGCCGACTACGCTGACTGGACAGCCATCTAAGAGGTGAAGGAGCGTGCCAAGGTGACCGCCCAGCCGGCCGAGCTCGCGAGGCCCACATCCGGGCGCGGGGCGCAGGACTACACGGCTCGACACCTTTCGGTGCTCGAGGGGCTGGAGGCGGTCCGCAAGCGGCCTGGCATGTACATCGGGTCGACCGACTCGCGCGGGCTCATGCATTGCCTGTGGGAGACCATCGACAACGCGGTGGACGAGGCCCTGAATGGGCATTGCCGCAACGTCGAGGTCATCCTCAACGCGGACGGGTCGGCCGAGGTTCGCGACGACGGCCGCGGCATCCCGGTTGATATCCACCCGAAGACCGGCCTGTCCGGTGTCGAGGTCGTCTTCACCAAGCTGCATGCGGGTGGCAAGTTCGGCGGAGCGTCGTACGCGGCCACCGGCGGGCTGCACGGCGTAGGCGCCAGTGTCGTCAACGCGCTGTCGGCCCGGCTCGACGTCGAGGTCGATCGGGGCGGCAAGGTGCACGCGATGTCGTTCCGTCGCGGCGAGCCGGGCGTGTTCGCCAACGGCAAGCCCGATTCGGCCTTCACCCCGTTCACCGACAGCTCCGAGCTGCGCACCGTGCGGCGGGTGGCCAAACGCGTCACCGGCACCCGGGTGCGCTTCTGGCCGGACCGGCAGATCTTCCTGCGCGAGGCCGGATTCTCTCTTGACGACCTGCTGACCCGCGCGCGGCAGACGTCCTACCTGGTTCCCGGCCTGCAGCTGACCGTGCGTGACGAGCGGGGCGCCGAGCCGGTGGAGCAGACCTTCCGCCATGACGGCGGCATCGCCGAGTTCGTCGAGTTCCTCGGTGACGGCACGCCGGTCACCGACATACTGCGGCTGACCGGCGCTGAGACGTTCACCGAGACCATCCCCGTGCTCGACGACAACGGCCACATGGTCTCCCGCGAAGTCGACCGTGAGTGTGGGGTCGACATCGCGTTGCGGTGGGACTCCGGGTACGACACCGAGATGCGGTCCTTCGTCAACGTGATCGCCACCCCCAAGGGCGGCACCCACGTGGCCGGTTTCGAGCAGGGACTGCTCAAGACGGTGCGCACCCAGGTGCGCGCCGCGGCCCGGCGGTTGAGGGCCGGCGACGAGAAGATCGAGAAGGACGACGTCTTCGAAGGCCTGATCGCAGTGGTCACAGTGCGGCTGGCCGAGCCGCAGTTCGAGGGCCAGACCAAAGAGGTCCTGGGCACCTCGGCAGTCCGGGGGATCGTGAGCCGCGTGGTCGAGCGCGAGCTGACCCGGGTGCTGAGCTCGTCCAAGCGGGCCGACAAGGTCCAGACTGCCGCTGTCCTAGAGAAGATCGTCGCCGCGGCGAAGGCTCGCGTCGCGGCCCGGCTGCATAAAGAGAACGTCCGCCGCAAGAATGCGCTCGAGACCAGTGCACTGCCGACCAAGCTCGTCGACTGCCGGTCGGCCGAGTTGGACCAGTCCGAGTTGTTCATCGTGGAGGGCGACTCCGCGCTTGGCACCGGCAAGGCCGCTCGCGACGCCGAGTTCCAGGCGCTGCTGCCGATCCGCGGCAAGATTCTCAACGTGCAAAAGGCGTCCGTCGGCGACATGCTCAAGAACGCTGAGTGCGCGGCGATCATCCAGGTGGTCGGCGCCGGCTCGGGCCGGACATTCGACCTGGGCCAGGCTCGCTACGGCAAATTCGTGATCATGGTGGATGCCGACGTTGACGGCGCGCACATCCGGACGCTACTCATCACGCTGTTCTTCCGCTACATGCGCCCGCTGGTGGAGGCGGGGCGCCTGTTCGCGGCCATGCCTCCGCTGCACCGGGTCGAGTTGATCAATCCGCGCAAGGGCCAGGACAAGCACATCTACACCTACACCGACGCCGAGTTGCAGCGCGTCCTGCGCGACATCGACCGCCGCGGCGTCAGGTACAAGAGCCCGCCCCAGCGGTACAAAGGCCTGGGCGAGATGGATCCCCACCAGCTGGCCGAGACCACAATGGACCCACGCCACCGGCGGCTGCGCCGGATCACCGTCAGAGACGCCGAGGCGGCCGAGCAGATCTTCGAGCTGCTCATGGGCAACGACGTCGCGCCGCGCAAGGACTTCATCGTGGCCGGTGCCGCCGAACTGGACCGCGAGCGCATCGACGCCTAGCGCAGTTAGATGGCAGGAGCCCAGATGTTGATGCCGGCCTCCACGGCGTGCTGATCGATAGCGTCGAGTTCTTCTTGGCTGAACGACAGGTTTCTGATCGCAGTGACGTTGTCCTCTAGCTGTTCGACGCTACTCGCACCGACGAGGGCGGAGGTGACGCGCTCGTCGCGCAGCACCCACACGAGCGCGAGCTGGGCCAGCGTCTGCCCCCGCGACTCGGCGATGTCCGCCAGCGACCGAACGTGACGCATCGTCTCGTCGGTGATTAGCTCCGGGGACAGCGACTTTTCCTGGGTAGCCCGCGACCCCTCCGGAATACCGCTCAAGTACTTGCTGGTGAGCATGCCCTGGCCCAGCGGTGAGAACGCGATGCATCCGACCCCGGCATCTTCCAGGGCCTCCAACAAGCTCGGTTCGCCGTGTTCGATCCAGCGGTTGAGCAGCGAGTACGACGGCTGGTGGATGGTCAATGGAGTACCCAGCTCACGTAGGATGGCGACCGCTTCCTCGGTCTGGGCGGCAGGATACGACGAGATGCCGGCGTACAGCGCGCGACCGGAGCGCACCGCCGTGTCGAGCGCGGCCATTGTTTCCTCGAGCGGGGTGCGGGGGTCGAGCCGGTGCGAGTAGAAGATGTCCACGTATTCCAGACCCATCCGGGCCAGTGATTGATCGAGGCTGGCCAACAGGTACTTGCGCGAGCCCCACTCACCGTACGGGCCGGGCCACATGTCGTATCCGGCCTTGGTCGAGATGATCAGCTCGGCGCGATACCGGGCGAAGTCTTCGGCGAACAGGCGGCCGAAGTTCACCTCCGCCGAGCCGTACGGCGGCCCGTAGTTGTTAGCCAGGTCGAAGTGAGTGACGCCGAGGTCGAACGCTCGGCGCAAGATGGCGCGCTGCCGGGCGAGCGGGACGTCGTCGCCGAAGTTGTGCCACAGACCGAGGGAGATGACCGGAAGGTGCAGGCCGGTGCGACCCACCCGCCGGTAGGGCATCTGCTCGTACCGGTCGTCGGCGGCGACATAGGACGAGGTCAGGAAGCGATGCGCGGTGTTGGCCATGGTGCCCAGTCTTGCGGACCGATCATTCGACGCGTTCCGGTGGGGTCGCCTCGTATGCCATCGGGCGCCCGGCCGCCGCACCGCACGACTCGGGGCGTGCGAGTTCCAACCGCCGTCCGGTCACGTCGACCCGCCATTGCCGCCCGTCCCGATGGCTGAGCACGGCGTGCCACAAACCGTCGTGTTCGCGGACGGAGACCACCTCGAGCGCGTCGAGGTCGGATTCGCCGGACGCTGTTCGGACGGCAGCCTCCGCCGCTTGGCCAGGTCGGCTGTATGTCGTACGACCTCGGTAGCCGTCCAGCATCACCCGGCCAGCCTTGCCGTGCTCGAACGCCGCCAGAGCGAGGTCGGGATCCAGCCGCCCGTAGGTCACGCCGGAGGGCAGGAGGACCGCGGTTGGGGCGAAGCGGTGGCCGCTCAGGTGCGTGGTCTCCCAAACCCTGCCGACCAGCGGATCGTGGAGCGCAGTGGCGAGCGCCCGTCCCTTAACGGCGCAGCACACGTCCCGGCGCCCGTTCGTGCGTCGACCGCTGAATCCTCTGCAGATCACCGTCGGCCACTCCGGCCCAGGACAGCCCGCCGAGGTCGGCGACGTCTTCCACCCGACCGCCTATAAGCCAGCTGCGCCGCGGCCGGGTGCTGGCGATCCGCACCCGTCGCGGACGCAGGTCGTGGTAGTCGGGATGAGGGCCGGACCGTCGCGCCAGGGCGACTCGGGCGTTGTGCGCAGAGGCTGCGACGTCCAGGGCCTCGCCGAGCACCGGATCGAGGTGTGATTCGGTCAGCGCCTTACGCCCCCACGGGGCGGGTTGCTCGAGCACCACCCAGCAAGCCGCCTCGGGCGCCGTTCCGGCCAGCGGTTCGCTGAGCGCCGACGAGATACCGGAGCAGGCCGTCATCATGCTGTCCGGTTCACCATCAGGCCCGCCGGGCTACGGAGGAGGGTGGCCGCCGCCACGGCCGCAACCGCCGCACAGACTGCGGCGCCCGTGAACGTCGCCTGCAGTTGCGCGATGATCGCCTCCCCAACGGCATCGTCATAGGGCGGGCACTGGGTCGGGGTCTGCGGGCACAGCTCGGTAGGCGGCGCGATCTCGGCCTGCACTGCGTAGAGCCGGCGCAGCCCAACCGCCGTCAGCGCCGACAACCCGGCGAGCATGCCGACCATTCGCGCGGTCACGATGAGTGCGCTGGCGACGCCGTGCGTGTCTTGCGGCGTCGCGGCAAGCAGAGCGGCATTCACCGGAGCGATGGCCAGGCCGAAACCAACACCGGTCACGACCAGGACGGCGCTGTCGCCAGCACTGGTCAGCGACCCCGTGCCCCACGTCGCCATTATGGCGATCCCGGCGGTGCCAAGCGCCATGCCGGTGGCAGCCACGAGCGCGGGTCGTACCCGGCGCAGGAGCCATCCGCCCAGCAGCGCGCCGACGGGCAACGCCACGAGGAACCGGATGAGCACCAACGCGGCGTCCAGCTGGTCGGCACCGGAGATCACCGTGCGCGCCAACACAGGGATGTCGACGAGGATCGCGATGAGTGCCGCGCCGATGAACGTGCTCACCAGCAGGGCGCCCCACGCCTGCCGAGGCCGGATCGCCGCGGCAGGCACGAGCGGGCTCCGGGCCCGCCGCTGCCACCATGCGAAGGCGGCGGCCGCCAGGCCGGCAGCGACGAGTAGCCAGGGCCCTGCTGGAGTCATGAACTCGACCTGGGGGTCGGCCACCGCAAACGTGAGCACGACGAGGCCGAGCGCCGAGCCCAGCAGTAGCGAACCGGGGAGGTCGGCAGCCCGCAGCACGGCCGGGGCCTGGCGGACGTCGATCAGTGGGCGCTGTGCGGTGAGCTCGCGCACGACGAAGCCCACGGAGAGGGCGAGGCTGAGCAGCGCTACCGGTGTGGTCCAGTAGTTGTCTTCGACGGCGGGCACGAGCAGCTCGCCCCACCGCACGCTCCGGTCGAGTTGGGCGGGCCGCACGAGCGCCACCGATGCGGCGGCGAACGCGCCGACAGCGAGGCTCGCGCCGATCCAGTCGCGCCCGCCAAGACGGTGCTGGGCCGGGCCGATCGGTGTGCGCCGGGCGGCGTAGAGCCCTGCCGCCAGTACCAGGCCGGTCGCCAGATTGATCCAGAAGATAGCTCGCCAGTCGGCGAGCGCGATCACGATCGCACCGTACAGCGGACCGAGCACGGCGCCTAGCTCCTGGACCGCGCCTACCACTCCGAGCGGCAGTCCGCGCCGCTCCGGCGGCCACAGATCGGCCACCAGGGCGAGGGTCACCGGAACGAGCGCACCGCCGCCGGCGCCCTGCAGGAATCGGCCGGTCACCGCCTCCGCCAGCCCGGTCGCGGCCGCGGTCACGAGCGATCCACCGGCGAACACGAGCAATGCCCCGAGCAGCACCGGGAGCCGTCCTGCGACGTCCGATATCCGCCCGGCCAGGGGCAGTACCACGACGTATCCCAGCAGAAACATCGACACCAGCGGGGCCGCGCGCTGGAGTTCGTCGATGTCCAGGCCAACACCGACCATGATGTCCGGCAGGGCCAGGACGACCACGTAGGTGTCGGCGGCTGCCAACAAGACGCCGACGGCGCCGAGAGCGAGGGCTACTCGCCCCGCCGGCGGGCCGATGCGGTCAGTCAGTGGGCGCACTGATGTCGACTGCTTGGTCGTAGTCCTCGAGCAAAACGGTGTAGGTCTGGGCGCCCGAGTCTTCGACGAAGGGACCGGTGAGTACTGCACGGCGAAGGTGGCCGTCATCGGCGTCCAGCGCGAACGCAGCAGCGACCTCGGCGTCTGGGTCGGCGATGGCCAGCACGGATCCGACCAGCTCGCCGGGGAGCGTTGCCGTGATCTCGTCCGCGACCGCCGAGCCGATGCGGACCTGGCCGGACTCTGCGGGATCGATAGCGGACCGCAGCAGTTGGCTGACCCCGCGTTCCGGGTCGAGCAGAGCACCGGGATCGGAGAACCCGAGAGCTTCAGCGTCGACGAGTGCGAACTCGGTGGTCATCGGTAGTTTGGCCCAAAGCTCACCATCAACCGAGACGACCTCGATCGTGGCCGACAACCCCGCCGTGAGCACCCGAATGTCGCCGTCGAACGAGCGAGGCGGCGCCGCGACGCCCTCTGCGCCGAGGATGACCGTCCCGCTGTCCGGAAGGTCGGAGCCCTCCACAGTGAACCGCACGCCGGAAGTCGAGTCGAGCTGGTCCGCGGCGGCAGCGAGCTGGTCGGCGGCATCCTGGCCACCCTGGTCGGTGCCTGCGCCGTCATCCTCGTCACCGGAACACCCCACTACGGTCAGGACGATGACAACGGTGGCCGCGATCAGCCGTTGCGCGCGCATGGCCCGCAGCCTACCCACGAGATGGTGGGAGTCAGGGGCAGCGGGGGACCGGAGTGCTCCAGCTGGTGTTCGACCGGTTGGAGACGTAGTAGTCGCTAATCCACCGCCGGTCCGGAAGCAGGTTCCAGACCGAACTCGTGCCGACCTTGCTGCCGGACTTCTGGCACACCACATAAGCGAGAGATCCCCTTGGCAGGGGGCTGCCCGAGGTGGGATAGGACGTGCCCGGGCCGGTCCGCGCGTTGAGCGTGCTGGCGGTGACCTGCCCGGGGTACGCGCAGCGCGGAAGGGCAGAGGTGAAGCCCGTGCTGGACGGGGTCGAGACGTAATAGTCGCTGACCCACGTGCCGTCCGACAGGCGGTCCCAGACCGAGCTGGTGCCGACCTTCTGCCCGCTGGCCTGGCAGACCACGGAGAGCGTGGCGCCTGACGCGTAAGTCCGGACTACCGAGTGGGACGTCGACGGGCCGGTCCGGGCGTTGAGCGAGGTACTGCTGGTGACCTTGTACCGCCGTGCGACGGTCCCGACCGGCGCGCGCAGTGAGTCGCTGTCGATGTTGATCGTGACACCGCCCCAGGTCTCCCTGTGGTCCCCGCGGTACTGCTTCACCCGCTGCCAGGTGGACCAGTGCGCATCCGGCGCCGTCGGCCAGCCGGTCAGCGAGGTGCTGCCGTCCCACCGCGCGACCCAGACCGCGTCGGGCCGGGCATAGGTGGTCGAGTTATACGTGTCGGACAGGTCGCGCAAGCCGGAGTTCTGGTGGACGTACACCCCCGCGAGGTAGCCGGCCGCGTGCAGTGTGGTGGTCCAGGCGGAGGCGTACCGGCGTACCGCTGTCCGGCACGATGAGATGCTGCGGTCGTAGTGCTCGATGTCGGCGTACAGCGCACTGCCGCGCAGCAGGCCCAGCGCTTTGGCCCGGGTGATCGCGTCCTTGGCGTCCGACGTTCCGCGTGACGCGGCGGTCGTGGCGGTGTAGCGGTACGTCCTGGCGCCGAGCATGCACTCCGGCTGGTCACCGACATAGGTGGGCAGCAGCCTCCAGCCCATGGCCGCGGCGTCACGTACCCACCCCGACGTCAGATAGGGCTGACTGCAAGCACGGTTGCGGCCGCCGAAGTAGATGTTGACTGTCCTGTACTCGGATGCCCGCCAGGCCCGCAGAGCTGACAGCGACGGAGCGGTGCAGGTGTCGAACCCGAGACCGCTCACCCGCGTCGCGCTTGATCCGGCCGGGTACGCGACCGGTGTCTCCGGCGCGGCCGCCGCGGGAATGGCCAGGCCGCTGAGCAGAACGGCGGCGGTCGCCGCCCCGGCTGCCACGGCAAGGCCGACTCGTCGCCAGTCGATCATGGCGCACCCCCATGGGGTAACTCCCAGCCTGCGCCGCTGGAATCCGGTCGTTAGGCTCGATATTCCCACATGACACATCGGTCACACGTGTTACACGCGGATCTTCTGAATAGCCTGACTATCGAGGAGCGCGAACGCCGCTGCCGGGCCTTACCGCAGCGGAACGACCTCAAGTTCGGGATCGTGGGCGATCGTCGGGGCGCCATCGAGGCGGACGTGGGCTCTGGCTGCGGTGCCCTCGGCCGCGAAGTGGATGAGCTCCTGTTCTGCCCAGCGGTTCCAGTGCGGGCGGAACGTCTCACCGTCTCGCTCGATGCCGCGCCGCATCCGGGTCGCCATCGGCGCTTCAACCCAGATCAGGAACGACAGGTACGGTGCGCCCGATCGGGCACCGCTGCCGCAGCCCTCCACGATCAGCGTGCCGGCCCCGGGAACGTCCACCCACTCCGCGTACCGATCCGAAACCCAGTCGAAGCGCCGGTACCGCGCCGCCCGGCCGGTCGCGAGCGGCTCGAGAACCCACTCCAGCAGCCGGCGCGGACCATCGTCGAGCCCGTCCCAGCCGGGAAACAGGTCGTCCATGTGGACGACGGGAGCCCGCAGCGGGAGTGCAAGGCGCGCTGCGAGCCTGGTCTTGCCCGATCCGGCTGGGCCGTCGATCGCGACGACCCGGGTTGTTCCCGCCCGCGGGCCGGTGCGCTCGATCTGCTCGGTCAGCTCCTCGATGCGCATGCGGAATCTCTACCAGAGGGGTTCGGCGCCTCGCCCAGTCAGCGAGGGCGGTTGTGCCAGGCCGCGAGGACGGCGGCTTCCTTGGCGCGGCTCAGGTTGGCCATCAAGGCCCCGGGCTCCGACCGGTTCGCGTACCAGTGTAGGACGGTGTCGCTCAGCGGGCGGATGTGCAACCCCGCGGCAAGCGCGCTCGCCGGATCTCGACTGAGGAAGCCGCCGTACTCGGGAAGTGGCAACCACAGGCCGAGGGACTCATCGCCGGCCCACGGACTCACCCCGTGCTGTTCGAGGAACTCCTGCGGCACCCAGGTGAAGTCCGCGTCCGCGCCCAGGGCTTCGGCGATGCCTGCCAGGAACTGTGACCGGGTGATGGGTGGGCTGATCCCGTCGTGCGTTCCGGTCGTCCTGGCCTCGGCCGCATCGAGCACCCACTCGGCCAGGTCGCGAACGTCGATGTACTGGACGAGGTCATCGGGTCGGCCGGGGGCGAGCACCTCGCCGCCGTCCGCGATGCGCAGCGGCCAGTAGCCGAACCGATCGTTCGGATCATCCGGGCCGACGATAAGGCCTGGCCGGACGATGAAAGAGCGGTCTGGTAGCCGGTCCCGGACCAGGTTCTCGCACGCGATCTTGTTGGCGCCGTACCTCTCCATGGCGGCGTCCAGGCTGTCCGGTGGCGCCGGATCGAGAACTGCCGCCGTGGCGGCCTGTTGGCCCGGCGTCTCGTGGTCGGAGTAGACGCTGCAGGTCGAGACGAAAGCCCAGTGGCCCGCGCGATCGGCGAGCGCGTCAAGTGCGGGACCGACAAACCCTGGTAGGCGCGCGACATCCACGACGGCATCGAAGGTTTCATCGGACAGCGTGCCCAAGCCGCCGGCGGCGGCGCGGTCCACAGGCACAAAACGCGTCCCGTCCGGTGGCCCGCCGCTCGTACCTCGGGCAGCCGCCGTGACGTCGTGGCCGCGCTCGTGGGCAAGCCGGGCGATAGCCTTGGACAGGTACACGGTTCCGCCGAGCACGAGAATTCGCATGTAATCGAGCCTCCTGGATGGCGCGCTCGGGATACCAGCAGTTTCGCCACGGGCGGATCACCTAGTCTGCGGGCATGCCGCACACACCTGACGCCGCCGGTCCGCTCGCGGGTTACATGGTGATCGATCTGACCAAGGCGCTGGCGGGGCCGCACGCCAGCATGATGCTGGGCGACCTCGGCGCGCGCGTGATCAAAGTAGAGCCGCCCGGGCATGGCGACGACTCGCGTGGCTGGGGACCGCCCTTCGTGGGCCCGGGCAGCGGTCCCGTCTCGACATATTTCATGTCGTGCAACCGCAACAAGGAGTCGGTGACCGCTGATCTCAAGACCACCAACGGGCGGACGCTGCTCGAGCGCCTTATCCGCAGGGCAGACGTTTTGGTCGAGAACTACCGGCCGGGAGCCCTGGACCGCTGGGGGATCGGCACGGATTGGATGCACGAGATCAACCCGCGGCTCGTGATCCTGTCGATCACCGGCTTCGGCCACGACGGGCCGGAAGGCGGTCGGGCCGGTTACGACCAGATCGCGCAGGGGGAGGCCGGCCTGATGTCGCTGACCGGACCGCCTGGTGAGCCGACCCGAGTCGGAGTACCCATCGCAGACCTGCTCGCCGGAATGTACGGCGCCTTCGGAGTCTTGGCCGCACTAATCGATCGAGAGCGCACCGGGAGGGGCACGGTGGTGCGGACGTCGCTGCTTGCAGCGGTCGTCGGCGTACACGCGTTCCAGGGCAGCCGATGGACCGTGGCCCGGGAGGTCCCGACGGGGCCGGGCAACCACCACCCGTCGATCGCGCCCTACGGCCTGTTCCATACCGCCGACGCTCCCATCCAGGTGGCGGTCGGCAGCGAGAGCCAGTGGCAGGCGTTCGCGCCGATCGTCGGGCTGGACCCGGGCGATCCGCGGTTCATCACGAATCGTGACCGAGTCGCGCACCGCGACGAACTTATCGAGGTCATCGACGCGGCGTTGGCCGGTGAGAACGCCGACGTGTGGTTGGCACGTCTCGATCGTTCCGGGGTGCCTGCCGGCAGGGTGCGCCGGCTGGATGAGGTGTACGGCTGGGAACAGACCCGTTCTCAGGGTCTGGTGATCACCGTCGACCATCCGTTGCTCGGCCGGGTGGAGTTGCCCGGTCCGCCGCTGCGTTTCGGTGATCTTCCCTACGCGGGTGGGCGGGCCCAGCACCAACCGCCACCGGCCCTCGGCGAACACGACGAGGAGATAAGGGCGTGGCTGGACCAGTGATGGCGCTGGCCGGAGATATCCGCCTGGCATTCGAGCGTTACACCGGCTATGGTCGGCGCCCGTGAGCTCGCTGCCTGACCGCGCCCTCGGCGCGCCGTCGTTCCCTGGCGACGACGGCTCGCCTGACCCGAGGGTCATCACCGCGCTGGACGCGTATGCGAACGGTAACGGGGGCTCGGCGGATGTGCTGGCCGCGCTCGCGACTTGCCGGCTCCTGGTGCCAGTTGTAGCTGTGCTTGACGAAGCCGGCGAGTCGCCCGATGGCTTCCGCGTGGACAAGTCGTCGCACATGGCGACGGTCTCGACGACAGGCCGGGACGGCCGCCGCGGGCAGCTCGCCTTCACCTGCATCGAGTCGATGCAGCGATGGAGTCCGGCCGCGCGGCCGGTGCCGGTCTCCACGCGTAGGGCCGCCGAAGCCGCCCTTGCCGACGGGGCCGACGCCCTGGTGATCGACTTGGCCGGTCCGGTCACGTTCTCCGTCGACGCCGGCGAATTGCGTGCGCTGGCAGCCGGCTGGCGGCCGATGGCTGAAGATCACAGCGGTGCTGCCTGGGCGGTCGCAGTGGGGCTGGCTCAAGAGCCGGGTCGCCGTGCCGCGGCGCCGGCCGAGGGCACCACGCCGGTTGGCGGGGGCCGCAGGGCTCGGAGCTGGGTAAGCCGGTCGGCGAGGAGATTCGGCCGGGCGCTGCGCGGGATCAGCAGACCACGTTCCTGACGTGCGTCGCCACGGGCGTCGCCGATGTCATTTTCCGGCGTTACGCGTGCTAGCCTCTGGTGTTGACCGACTCGCCGGGCATGGTGCGTGCCACCACGTCTGGCGAGGCGCAAGTGGAGATTCTCCCACCCGCATCGACCATCCGGGGTCGTCGGGTAAAGGTCGTGGCCGCTGACCACAGCGGCCGTGCTGTTCCGGGTTCCGGCCCGGGGCGGCGCGATCTGGCGAACCTCCGCGTGCGCAGCAATCAGAATCACGCCAGGAGGTAAGCATCAGCGTCGAGCCCCGCATCAACGACCGGATTCGGGTTCCCGAGGTCCGGCTCGTCGGCCCCAACGGTGAGCAGGTAGGTATCGTCCGCATCGAGGACGCCCTACGCCTTGCCCAGGAGGCCGACCTCGATCTCGTCGAGGTGGCCCCGTCGGCCCGTCCGCCGGTGGCCAAGCTCATGGACTACGGCAAGTTCAAATACGAGTCCGCGATGAAGGCGCGTGAGGCTCGGCGAAACCAGTCGCACGTCCTGATCAAGGAGCAGAAGCTCCGTCCGAAGATCGACACCCATGACTACGAGACCAAGAAGCGTAACGTCGAGCGGTTCTTGTCCGAAGGCGACAAGGTCAAGGTAACGATCATGTTCCGGGGACGGGAGCAGTCCCGGCCCGAACTAGGTCTGCGGCTGCTGCAGCGGCTGGCCGACGATGTTCAGGAGCTGGGCTTCGTCGAGTCCGCGCCGAAGCAGGACGGCCGGAACATGATCATGGTGCTGGGACCACATAAGAAGAAGGCTGACGCCAAGGCCGACCGGGAAGTGGCCAAGAAGCGTCGGGCCGCCGAGCGCGAAGCCATGGCGCAGGCGGAGAAGAGCGAGCGTGCGGCGGGGCGGGCTGCCGCGGAGGCGGAGCGGGCGGCCAAGCGGGCCACCAAGGACGCCTGAGCAAAGCGACAGGAAACGGAGAACGGCAGCCATGCCGAAGATGAAGACCCATAGTGGGACAAAGAAGCGGATCAAGGTGACCGGCAGCGGGAAGCTGCTACGCCAGAAGGCGAACCGGCGGCACAACTTCGAGCACAAGCCATCGACCCGGACCCGCCGGCTCGACGGCACCACCGAGGTATCCGGCCCCGACAAGCAGCGCATCCGCAAGCTGCTCGGCAAGTAACCCGACTTTTCTCTCGGGTCGGCCTGACCGTGTCAGGCCGAGGCCCGAGCACGCACCGAACCAAGGAGTACCAGTGGCACGCGTCAAGCGGGCAGTCAACGCTCAGAAGAAGCGCCGTGAGGTCCTGGAGCAGGCCAGCGGCTACCGGGGTCAGCGTTCCCGGCTCTACCGGAAGGCGAAGGAGCAGGTAACCCACTCCCTCGTCTACTCATACCGGGACCGCAAGCAGCGCAAGGGCGACTTCCGGCAGCTGTGGATCACACGGATCAATGCGGCGGCAAGGGCGAACGGCCTGACGTACAACCGCTTCATCCAGGGTCTTCGGCTGGCCGAGGTCGAGGTCGACCGCAAGATCCTTGCCGACCTCGCAGTGAGCGATCCGGCGGCATTCTCGGCGCTGGTCGAGACCGCCCGCGGCGCCCTGCCAGACGACCGCAACGCCCCGGTGGTCTGATCCACTAGATTACGCGTCGCACTACTCGGACCGCTGGGGAGGCTCGCCACACCGATGCTGACCCAGCGGTCTGAGCGCGTCAGGGCGGCTCGCAAGCTGACCCGCCGGCAAAGTCGGGCCAAAACCGGCCGGTTCCTTGCTGAGGGTCCGCAAGCCGTGCGAGAGGCCCTAGCCGAATCTTCCGGAGACCGGCCAGCGCTGGTCGTCGAGCTCTTCGTCAGCCCAGCGTCGGCGATTCGGCACGCCGACATCGTGGACACCGCAGTTGCGGCTGGTGTTCCGGTTCACCACGCCGACGAGACGGCGTTGGCATCGCTGTCCGAGACGGTCACACCGCAGGGATTGGTGGCGGTCTGCGAGCAGGTGGCCGTCCCCCTCGACACTGCGCTCGGTGCGGCGCCGCGCCTGGTGGCCATCCTCGCCGAGGCACGTGACCCCGGCAACGCGGGCACGGTGATCCGCTGCGCCGACGCCGCCGGAGCGGACGCTGTGGTGCTGAGCAAGGGATCGGTCGACCCGCATGGCGGCAAATGTGTCCGAGCGTCCGCGGGAAGTCTGTTCCACCTGCCGATCTGCAACGACTCCGAACTCGAGGCGGCGATCAGTGCGGTTCACGACCGCGGCCTGACCGTGCTGGCGGCCGACGGCACGGGGCCGGTCGACCTGGATGACGTTGAGAAGACCGGTCTCCTGGCGCGCCCGGTGGCGTGGCTGTTCGGCAACGAAGCCCGCGGACTGCCCGCCGCAACCCGAGCGCTGGCGGACGAGGTGGTGCGAGTGCCGATCTACGGCCGCGCTGAGAGCCTCAACCTGGCCACCGCGGCGGCGGTGTGCCTCTATGCGTCGGCGCGGGTCCATCGGCGGCCGGTTCGATGACTAAGCAGATTCGACGAGCCGTAAACTCGCCGGTGGCCCAGGTTTTTCGCCGCCGGTGCGGCAACGATGTGTAGGTGAGCGAGGAAGATGTCCGCGCCCAACAAGCAGTATGACCCGGTTGAAGTGACTCCGTTGCACGCGGACGAGGTCGCTCGGATGCGTGACGAAGCGCTGTCGGCCATTGCGGCAGCCTCCGACCTCGACGACCTCAAGGCGGCTCGCCTCGCCCACGCTGGCGACCGATCGCCGCTGGCGCTGGCCAACCGGGAGATCGGCGCACTCCCGCCGCAGGCCCGCAAGGAGGCCGGCCAGCGCATCGGCGGTGCCCGCAAGCAGATCGCCGAGGCGATTGCTGCCCGCCAAGCGGTCCTCGAAGCCGAACGGGATGAGAGAGTGCTCGCTGAGGAGGCTGTCGACGTCACGCTGCCGTGGGACCGCGACCCGCGCGGCGCCCGCCACCCGCTGACCACGATCCAGGAGCGCGTCGCGGACGTATTCGTAGCAATGGGCTGGGAGGTCGCCGAAGGACCTGAGGTCGAGGCCGAGTGGCTGAACTTCGATGCGCTCAACATCGGCCCCGACCACCCGGCGCGGACGATGCAGGACACGTTCTTCATCGAGGCACCGCCCGCGGCCGAGGAGTCCGGCGTCGTGCTCCGCACCCACACGTCGCCGGTGCAGGCCCGCACGATGCTCGAGCGAAAGCCGCCGATCTACGTGATCGTCCCAGGGCGGACGTTCCGCACCGATGAGCTGGACGCCACGCACACGCCGGTTTTCTCGCAGGTCGAGGGCCTGGCCGTGAACGAGGGCCTGACCATGGCGCACCTGAAGGGCACGCTCGACCATTTCGCCGAGGCCATGTTCGGTGAGGGCATCACGACCCGGCTCCGGCCGTCCTACTTCCCGTTCACCGAACCGTCCGCCGAGATGGACCTGCAGTGTTTCGTCTGCCGCGGCGCCTCGGTCGGCAATCCGGACGCGCCGTGCCGCACCTGCTCGTCCGAGGGCTGGATCGAGTGGGGCGGCTGCGGCATGGTCAACCCCCGCGTGCTGATCGCCTGCGGAATCGACCCGGAGCGTTACACGGGCTTCGCGTTCGGGATGGGGCTGGAACGCACCTTGATGTTCCGGCACGGGATCGAGGACATGCGCGACATGGTCGAAGGCGACGTACGGTTCGCCAGCGCATTCGGGATGGAGATCTGATGCGGGTTCCGTTGTCGTGGCTGAGTGAGTACGTCGACCTGCCGCCGGGGGAGTCGGCACGGGATATCGCGGGCCGCCTGATTCGCGCCGGCCTCGAGGTCGAAACGGTGGATCATCCCGGGGCGGATGTGGAAGGACCACTCGTTGTGGGCCGGGTCGTGGACTTCGGCGAGGAGACCCACAAGAACGGCAAGACCATCCGGTGGTGCGAGGTGGACGTCGGCGAGGCGGAGCCGCGCGGCATCGTCTGCGGCGCGCTTAACTTCGCCACCGACGACCTGGTCGTCGTGTCTCTACCCGGTGCCGTCCTGCCGGGCGGGTTCACCATTTCGGCGCGCCGGACATACGGCCATGTGTCCGACGGCATGATCTGCTCGGCCCGGGAGCTGGGCCTGGGCGATGACCATTCCGGGATCATGGTCTTGAAACCTGACGAGGGTGTGCCCGGCGACGACGCCATCGACCTGCTGCACCTGCGGGACGACGTCCTGGACATCGCAGTGACGCCCGACCGCGGGTACGCGCTCTCTATTCGCGGTATCGCTCGCGAGGTCGCGACGGCGTACGGCCTCCCGCTGCGCGACCCCGCGGACGTTCAGGTCAGCTTTGAGGGCGACGGATACCCGGTCCGGGTCGAGGATCTTGACCGGTGCCCGGTATTCGCCGCCCGCACGGTGACCGGCTTCAACCCGGACGCGCCGTCGCCGCGCTGGATGCAACGCCGCATCCAGCTCGCCGGTATGCGCTCGCTGTCGCTGGCCGTCGACATCACCAACTACGTAATGCTGGAACTGGGAGAGCCGATCCACGGGTACGACCACACGCTACTGTCTGGCCCGATCGTGGTGCGCCGCGCGAAGCCGGGGGAGAAGCTGACGACGCTCGACGACGTGGTCCGCGATCTGGACCCGGACGATCTGCTCATCACCGACGACTCCGGCCCCATCGGTCTCGCCGGTGTGATGGGCGGCGCTACCACTGAGCTAGGCCCGACGACAACCGAGATCGTCATCGAGGCGGCGAACTTCGAAGCCACGGGGGTGGCCCGAACCGCGCGCCGGCACAAGCTGCCGACCGAAGGCGCAAAGCGCTGGGAGCGCGGAGTCGATCCGGCGCTTCCCGCAGCGGCGGCGCAGCGTGTCGTCGACCTGCTCGTCGAGCTCGGCGGGGCCACGGCGGAGCCGGGCGGGACGGTTGTCGGCACAGTGCCGGAACCGGCCCGCGTGGAGATCGACGCGTCGCTACCGGCCCGCGTCGTGGGTGTTGGTTACAGCACGGAAGAGGTCGCTCGCTGGCTTGCCGCCGTTGGTGCGCGAGTGACGCCGATCGAGAACGGGCGGCTGTCGGTCGTCCCGCCGACCTGGCGGCCGGACCTGACGGACCCGTACGACCTGGTGGAGGAGGTCGCCAGGCTGCACGGGTACGACGCGATCCCGTCCGTGTTACCGGTCGCTCCGGCCGGGCGCGGGATCACGTTCGGGCAGCGGGTGCGGCGACGGATCGAGCGTGCGATCGCCGCTGCAGGCTTTGTCGAAGCTCTGTCGTACCCGTTCATCGGGGATGCCGACCTTGATGCGCTGCAACTGCCGGAGGACGACGCTCGCCGACAGCTGATGCGGTTGGCAAACCCGCTTTCTGACGAGCAGCCTTACCTGCGCACGACGCTGCTGCCCGGTCTGCTGGCGACGCTGCGGCGCAATGTCGGCCGCGGTGCCACCGACGTGGCCCTGTTCGAGTCTGGCCTGGTGTTCCGTCCCGGCCCGGGCCCGCTGGCGGTGCCTCCCCGCCTCCCTGTCGATCGTAGACCGAGCGACGCCGACATTGCCGCCCTCGAGGCGGCGCTGCCGGACCAGCCGCGGCGGATCGCGGTGGCGTTGTGCGGCAATCGCGAGCCGGCCGGCTGGTGGGGTCCGGCCCGGCCGGTGTCCTGGGCAGACGCGGTGCATGTGGCACACGTGATCGCAGATGCGGCGGGTGTAGAGCTGACTGTGCGCCGGGACGAGCATGCGCCATGGCACCCGGGCAGGTGCGCGGCCCTATACGTCGGCGAGACGCTGGTCGGTCACGCCGGCGAGCTTCACCCGCGGGCTGTCGAGGCGCTGGGGTTGCCGGCCTGCACGTGTGCCATGGAGCTCGAGCTCGACCGGTTGGACACGGTGGACGAGCCGGTGCCGGCGCCGGTGGTGTCAACGTTCCCGGTCGCTACCCAGGACGTCGCGCTCGTCGTGGAGTCGTCTGTACCGGCCGCCGATGTCGAGGCGGCGCTGCGCGACGGTGCAGGGGAGCTGCTCGAGTCGCTGCGGCTGTTCGACGTCTACGAAGGGCCGCAGGTGGGCGAGGGCCGCCGGTCGCTGGCCTACGCGCTGCGGTTCCGGGCGCCGGACCGGACGCTCACGGTCGAGGAAACCACTGCTGCGCGGGATGCCGCGGTCGCTACCGCCACGGAACGCACCGGCGCCGTCCTGCGTAGTTAGCGCTACGAGATGAGCACGTATGGCCGGCGCGCCCTGATCACTGGTGCGAGCCGCGGTATCGGTCGGGAGCTGGCCCTGGGCTTGGCCGGTCGTGGCTGGGCGGTCGGACTCACGGCGAGGAGTCGCGAGGCGCTCGACCGCGTGGCCGCCGAATGTCGTGAGCATGGCGTGGCGGCCTGCGTGGCCGTCGCCGACGTCGTGGACCGGCCATCCGTCGAACAGGCCGTACGGGCCGTCGTCGCGGAGCTGGGTGGCGTCGACCTGCTCGTCAACAACGCCGGGGTCGTCGAATCGGTGGAGGCGGACTTCCACTCCGCGGACGTGGACGAGACCTGGCGCGTCGTCGAAGTGAACGTCCGCGGCCCGATGCTTGTGACTCATGCTGTGCTGGGCACCATGCTGGACGCAGGTGGCGGACGGATCGTGAACATGAACAGCGGTGCCGCGCACGATGTCCGGACGGTATACACCGGCTACACGGTGGGCAAGGGTGCGCTGGCGCGATTCACCACCCAGCTCGATGCGCAGTTCAGTGGCCGCGGCATTCGAACCTTCGACCTGTCACCCGGCGTGGTCAAGACCGATATGACCGCGTCCATGCCAATGCATACCGGGCGGACGGAATGGACCGCGCCGGAGGATGTGGTCGAGCTGGTCGCCGCCATCGGAAACGGTCGGTTGGACGATCTCGGTGGGCGATACGTCCGTGCCGGTGTGGACACGATCGAGTCGCTGCTGATGCAGACGGCGGCGATCCTTGATTCGAACGCTCGAGTCCTGCGGCTCGCGCCGATCGGCGCCGATGATCCCGCCGTCTGACGAGCAGTCGGGCTATGGGCCACGTCCGGGTGCGGGTGGCGGTGCTGATTGTTAGGTGTGGCCGGTGGGGGTGGTGGTTTCGATGATGTGCCGGGCCGGGTCGATGAGGCGGATGGTGAAGCCGGGCATGTGCCGGTCGTAGTTGCCGCGTGCGCATTTGCCGCACCCGTTGGTGGCGGTGGTCGGCCCGCCGGTGGCGTGGGTTTGGATGTGGTCCAGGTGCCGGATCGGCGCGTCGCAGTAGGGGTCGCGGCAGGTGCCGCCGTCGCGGTAGACCAGCAGTGTGGCCAGCGTGCCGTTGAAGCGGCGGCGCCGGGGGTCGCAGTCGGTGATGATGCCGGTGGCCGGGTCGGTGAACAACCGGCGCAGGAACAGCCGCGCCCGCCGCAGCTCCCCCGACGCGGCAGCCGCGGCGGGCTGGCTGGGTGGTGCGACCCGGCGGAGGCGGTGGTCGAGTTCGGCGGCCATGCCGCGCACCGGGCCGATCGCGCTGTGACCGGCCCGATCGGGGGTGCCGCGGGCGATGTGCCGGGCCACGGCCGCCGGGATGGGTCCATAGCCGGTCAACTCGGCCGCGGTCTCATCCCCGGTGAACAATGACGTATCGGTCATCACCAGCCCGATCTCCGCCGACACCGCGCCGGCCGATGCCTGCCCGGTCAGCCGTTCGACCAGCGTGTCGGCCATGATCTGGCCCCGCCCCCTGCCGTCCCCGGTGGCGGTCAGGCTGTCCGCGGTCCGGCGCAACGCGGCCCAGGCGGCGACCCCTTGTTCGCAGGGCAGCAACGCCGACAGCATGGTCATGGTGTCCGGGGCCGGGCGGATCGACACCCGCCGATCCGCCCGCGCCTGACTCGCCCGGGCCACCGCGCCGGCCGGGTCGACCTCGATCGCCAACCGGCGGGTAGCAGCCTCGGCCCGCCGCGGACTCAACCGGGGCAGCTGCCCGGCGAGTTGCTTGTCCACCAGCCGCCGATCCTCGGCGGCCAAATGCGAGGTCTCGATGGTCACGATCGTGGCCACATGCTCGGAGATCTCGCCGCGACGCAACAGCGCGAACGTCTCCGGCAACTGACCCATCAGCGCGTTGGCCTGGGCTACCTGCCGGGCCGCCGACGCCGGGGACACCCGCCGCGCCAACCCCACCTGCTCCGCCACACCCCTGCTCGCCTGCCGCGCCTCCACGCCACGAGCCTTGTTCGCCGCCTCCTGCGAGGCCGCGAAATCCGCGATCACCCGCAACGGCGCCGCAGCCGCCGCCGCCTTGAGCTTCTCCAACCCGGCAATCACATCAATCCGCACCGCATCGTCTGCCACCGCCGACGGCACGCCGGCCAGCTCGCCGAGCATCCCGGCCAGCCGCCCAACCACCATCGGTTCGTACATACGTACGACTCTAGCGGGCGGCACCGACACTGATGCTCGCGTGCATCCCCTCGTTGCCCGGCTGCGAGAACCTCCGGCTGGCAGAGTTGCCAGCATGGCTGCGCGAATCGTCATCGAGAACGTGACCATCGCCACCGTCGACACGGCCGACACCGAGATCCCGTCCGGCCACGTCGTCATCGAGCGCAATCGGATCGCCGCGGTCGGGCCCGGGGCGGCACCGGCGCCATCACCCGGCACCGCCGAGCGTCGAGTCAACGCCACCGGACATCTGGTGACACCCGGTCTGGTCAACACCCACCACCACTTCTTCCAGTGGCTGACCCGCGGCCTGGCGCAGGACGCCATCCTGTTCGATTGGCTCACCACGCTGTATCCGATCTGGTCCCATATCGACGAGGATTCGGTGTACGCGGGCGCACGTGGCTCGATCACGTCGTTGCTGCTGTCCGGGTGTACGACGGCATCGGACCACCAGTACCTCTTCCCGCGGGACGGCGGCGATCTGTTGAGCGCCGAGATCCGCGCCGCTCGAGAACTAGGCCTGCGGCTCCACGCGAGCCGCGGTTCGATGGACCGTGGCCAATCCGACGGCGGCCTCCCGCCGGACTTCGCGGTCGAGGACATCGACACCGTCCTTGCGGCTAGCACTCGCGCAGTAGAAGTCCATCACGACCCGTCGCCGGACTCGATGGTGCGGATCGTGATCGCGCCCTGCTCCCCGTTCACCGTAACTACCGACCTGCTTCGGGAGTCCGCCTCACTGGGCCGCTCGCTCGGCGTCCGACTGCATACTCACGGCTCGGAAACAGTCGAGGAAGAGGAGCACTGCTTCGAGCAGTTCGGCATGCGCCCAACGGAATACCTGGATTCGGTGGGCTGGCTCGGCGCCGACGTATGGATGGCGCACTGCATCCACCTCAGCGACGGTGATATCGCCCGGTTCGCCGCTACCGGCACGGGTGTGGCCCACTGCCCGTCATCGAACGCCCGGCTGGGTGCCGGCATCGCCCGGGTCCCGGAGATGCTCAGCGCCGGCATCCGGGTCGGCCTGGGCGTCGACGGCGCGGCATCCAACGAGAACGGCGGTCTAGGAACAGAACTCCGAGCCGCCATGCTCTTCGCCCGCGCGCGCAGTGGGCCGACCGCGATGACCGTCCGGCAGGCACTCCGGCTCGGAACGATGGGCGGCGCCGAGGTCCTTGGACGAGCGGACGATCTCGGCTCTGTGGAGGTCGGCAAGCTGGCCGACCTGGCCGTTTGGAAGGTCGACGGAGTCGAGCATTCAAACATCGACGACAAGGTCGCCGCGCTCGTGATGGGCGCCCTGCCACCATTGGCCATGCTGCTGGCCGACGGCCGAGTTGTGATCGAGGATGGTCAGCTGCAGACCGCGGACGCCGAGCTCATTAGCCGCGAAGCAACCACCCAGGCACGCCGGCTGTTTGAGTCGCAATGACTGCGTCGAGCCTTCTTCAGGGATTGGACATCCTGCACGAATACGTGAAAAGGTCCTATCTCAGTATCGACCAAAAATTCGATGACAAGACTATTTTGTTGTCTATTTGAGTCTTTTTCCTAATCATTGACAAGCTACCTCAGTCAAATAATATAAAGGTCCTCTACTTCCTTCCGACCACCAAGTAATTCAAATTGCGGTTGACAACCGGAAGGGGATGATTGAAGTGCTGAGTCGAGCGGGTCACGAACGTCGCCGAACGGGTCGCAAACTGCGCCTGACCGCGGCACTCGTCGCATTGCTGGCCTTCGGGCTGGCTCCGGGCCAAGCCGGCGGGCACACTGCGGCTGAGATTCAGCAGCAGTCGTCCGACGACCTGGTCAGGAATGTGGTGCTGGCACTCCACGGGGGCGCTGGAACGATTACTCGGGAGGCATTCCCTCCCGAGCGTGAGGCGCTGTATAAGGCCGTGCTCCGCGAAGCGCTCGAACAGGGCTACAAAGTGCTCCAGGACGGCGGCACCAGCGTAGAGGCGGTCGAGACAACTGTGATGCTCTTGGAGGACTCTGAGCTGTTCAACGCAGGCAAGGGCGCGGTCTTCACGACTGACGCCACCAACGAGCTCGACGCGTCCATCATGGACGGGCGGACGCTCGACAGCGGGGCGGTCACCGGCGTCACCCACATCAAGAATCCCGTGGCCCTGGCACGTGACCTCTTGGAGCGGTCGCGCCACGTAATGTTGGCCGGATACGGCGCCGAGCTGTACGCACAACACCGAGGCTTTGATCTTGTGACGCAGGAGTACTTCTTCACTCAGAGCCGATGGCAGGCCCTGCTCAACGCCAAGGGCGGGAACCCGACATTCAATTTCGGCGAGGAGGCAGCCGCACAGGCCGGCGCGCAGGCCGACATACAGGTTGACGAGATGGGCACGGTAGGCGCAGTGGCACTCTCCGACGCCGACGATCTCGCTGCGGCGACCTCCACAGGTGGGCTGACGAACAAACCAGTGGGGCGAATCGGAGACTCGCCGTATGTCGCAGCCGGCACGTACGCCCGCAACGACACGGTAGCTGTTTCATGTACCGGAACTGGCGAGCTGTTTATCCGCCAAGCTGTCGCCCACGAGGTCTCGGCGGCGATGGAGTGGGGGCACCTGCGGGTCGATCGTGCGGCTCAGGCTGCTCTCGACAAGACAACTGAGATCGGCGGACCGGTGACGGGCGGGCTCATCGCCCTGGACAGCAACGGGAACCTTTCGGTTCCGTTCAACACGAACGGGATGTTCCGAGGTTGGGTGACCAGCGACGGCGAGATCGTCGTCAAAATGTTCGCCGACGAGTAGCGATGCGGCCTTAACCCCCAATCACGGGATGGGTGGACGGGGTCACCCCGTCCACCCTTGCCGCAGACAAGCTCCGGGCTCATTGGATGCGGGCTTAACCATCGAGTGAACGCGCTGCCTCGACTGGATCAACGGATCTGACCATGTCCCAAATACGAGAGGGGCTCCACGTATCGGAGACTCATTACAGACAAGAGTGGCCGTGCTCGCCACGCGCCAGCTGCTCCAGGCGTCCTGACCACGGCGTCCCGACCGTGCGGGGTGACTCCACAGACCTTCGCCCCTAGGGCTGGCTACAGAGCAACTACGACGCTGAAGCCGGCGAGCGAATGGAGGTACACGTGGAGGCACTTGATCTTGCGCGGTGACAGTTCGGCGTCGCTTTCTGACCAGCCTGACGCGTCCCTAGCCCCCTACCTGGCCGAGAGGCTGACGGCCGATCTGCTCGCCGCCGCGGGCGAGCGGAGCGTTGTGCTCGTGACCCACCGGATCCAGGACCTCACCGCCGTCGACGAAATCCTCGTCCTGCATGACGGCCGGGTGATCTAGCGCGGCACGCATGACGAGCTGCTTTCGATGCCCGGCTGGTACCTCGACTCACAGGCCAGGGTACTCACGAGCCCGCTGGATGCAGCAGCCATAGCGGTCGATCCCGATCGACTTTGACAAGTGCACTTCAGGCTGCCCTCTCAGCACCCCCTTGCCTGTGCTCGGTCCGGTGACTACCGTCACGAATTATCGACGCATCTCGAACAGCCGTGCGTTGAGCGAACAGCGCCGATCGTGGAGGGCTGGATCATGGGGTTCATAAACGAGTCTTCGTGGACAGGAAAGATCTACAGCGATGGTTGGGTGACCGCCAGCGGGGGCGACGCGCCGGTGATTGAACCGGCTACGGGTAACGAGATCGGACGCACAGGTGTCGCCGACGCGAGTGATGTCGCGCGGGCCGCGACGCGAGCTGCCCAAGCGCAGCCGGAATGGGCCCACACGCCGTTCGAAGAACGTGCAGCGATCCTCCGCCGGGCCGGCGAGCTGGTCCACGAACGTGCCGACGAGCTCCATGAATGGATCATGCCGGACACCGGCGGCACGGCGCCCAAGGCGGCCTTCGAGACGCACGTTGCGGCCGGCGAGTGCATTGCGGCTGCAGAGCTGACATCCCGTCCGCTGGGCCAAGTACTACCCACGCCGCAACCGCAACTGAGCATCGCCCGCCGGTTGCCTGTCGGCGTCGTTGGAGTCATCTCCCCGTTCAACTTCCCACTGATCTTGTCGTCGAGATCGGTGGCGCCGGCGCTGGCACTGGGCAATGCCGTGCTGCTCAAACCGGATCCTCGCACGGCCGTCACCGGTGGCATCCTGCTGGCCCGGATCTTCGAAGAGGCCGGCCTGCCCCCAGGCGTGCTGCATGTCTTGCCGGGCGGCGCCGACATCGGCCAGGCGCTCGTGGAGGACCCGAACGTCCGGCTGATCTCGTTCACCGGATCGACCGCCGCCGGGCGCCAGGTCGGAGAGGCC
The DNA here is from genome assembly GCA_035762665.1 of Jiangellaceae bacterium. GTDB lineage: Bacteria > Actinomycetota > Actinomycetes > Jiangellales > Jiangellaceae > JASLBX01. Next base: position 78,297 of record DASTNZ010000235.1, read on the forward strand.
GCGGCACGCAACTTCAAGCGAGTGCTTCTGGAGATGGGCGGCAACAATGCCCTCATCGTGTTCGACGACGCCGACCTCGAGCTCGCCGCGTCCGCCGGCGCCTACGGCTCCTTCCTCCATCAGGGTCAGATCTGCATGACCACCGGGCGGCACATCGTCCACGAACGGCTGAAGGACGACTATGTGGAGCTGCTCGCCAAGAAGGCCGATGCGATACCCGTCGGCAACCCAGTCACTGAGCAAGTGGCGCTCGGACCGGTCATCGACGAAGGTCAGCGCGACAAGATTCACCGCCTGGTAACCGAAAGTGTCGATGCAGGAGCCACAATCGCCGCCGGCGGCCAGTTCGAAGGCCTGTTCTACCGGCCCACCGTGCTCGATCACGTCACCCGGCAGACTCCGGTGTATACCGACGAGATCTTCGGGCCAGTAGCCCCCGTCGTCTCGTTCTCGTCCGAGGACGAAGCCGTCGCGCTCGCGTCCGACACCGACTACGGGCTGTCGCTCGGAATCATCACGCGTAACGTGATGAAAGGCGTGGAGCTAGCAGGCCGAATCCCCGCCGGGATCGTTCACATCAACGACCAGACCGTTGCGGACGAGCCGATCATCCCGTTCGGCGGCGTCCGATCCTCAGGCAACGGCGGCCGCCTTGGCGGCGACGCCAATATCGAGGCCTTCACCGAGACGCAGTGGCTGACAATTCGGGGGGATGTTCCTGCTTATCCCTTCTGAGAAAAGCGGCAATCTCCCTCACCAGATCTCCTCCGCGGTCTCGACCAGCAGGCTCAGCTTGGCCACTTGCTGCTCGTAGCTGAGCCGGTTGCCTTCCACCGTGGACGAGAATCCGCACTGCGGCGAGATGCAAATCTGCTCGATCGGTACGTACCGGCTGGCCTCCTCGACCCGCCGCTTCAGATCGTCCTTGCGCTCCAGTTCCCCACGCTTGGTGGTTACCAAACCGAGCACCACCTTCTTGCCGGGAGGTACGAACCGCAGTGGTTCGAATGTGCCGGACCGCTCGTCGTCGTACTCAAGGAAGAACCCGTCGACGTCCAGTCGGCCGAACAGCGCGTCAGCGACGTAGTCGTAGCCGCCCTCGGCCGCCCAGGAGGACTGATAGTTACCCCGGCACATGTGGGTGGTGACGGTCATGCTCGCCGGCTTCTCGGCCAGCACAGTGTTGATCTGGCGGATGTAAAGCTCGTGCTGGTGCTCGGCGTCCAGTCCCCAGGAGGCTACGCGCTCGCGCTGGCGGGGATCGTTCAGGTAGGCGAGGCTGACGTCGTCGAGCTGCAGATATGTACACCCGAGGTCGGCCATCATCTTTAGTTGCTTGGCGTAGGCCGCGGTAAGGTCCGCCCAGAACTCGTCGTCGTCCGGGTAGACCTTGCGATCGATCGCCGCTGGCCCGCCACGGAAATGCACCATTCCGGGCGACGGGATGGTCAACTTCGGCGTCAGCCCGGTTCCAGTGGCGGCGGACTTCAGGAACGTGAAGTGCTCACCGAAGATCGGCCGATCGATCCCGATCTTGCCGTCTACCGCCATCGCTGCACTGGTGAACTCGACCACGCCGTCTTCGTTGCGCATGGGTACCTTGATCTCGCCTTGAGTCTTGTTGACGCCGTCGAGTTGGTAGATGAAATCCATGTGCCACGACGCCCGGCGAAACTCACCGTCTGTGGCGGTACGCAACCCGACGTCCCGCTGCATGGCCACGACCTCGCGGATCGCCTTGTCCTCGACGGCGCGGAGCGCCTCGACATCGATCTCGCCGGCGGCATGCTGTTCGCGAGCCTTCAGGAGCCGGCCCGGGCGGAGCAGGCTGCCCACGTGGTCTGCTCGATACGGTGGCCGTCCGCTATCTGTCATTGGGAGCCTCCCATCGGACCTTAGCGCGATCTTGATGGGCTCCGGCTGGTCGGCCGGCACAACCGGGCATCATTGATCTTTGGCCTGGCGGAATGAGTCTACGGTCGATCGCCGACCGCAATGAGGACCTACGCCTCTGCATACCCTCCCCCTCCACGAGCAAGGTTGAACTGGACGCACAGATCTGAGTTGGAGGTGGCGACATGCGTTTGCTCGTTACTGGTTCGCTCGCCGTGGCGGGCGCCGCGTCTTTAGCAGCAGGCTTCGCGGTACGCCCGCGCCCTCGTGCGCCGGTGGGCAAAACCCACGATCGCGGCGTGGTAGCTCTGGATGCAAGTCTGCCGACCCTCCTCGCCCAGCACTTGGACGTCGACCAGGACGGTCTAGTGCCCAGGATGGACACCATAGCCCTCTGGGGCAGGGCCAAGGTACGTATCGGCCGGTCGCCGTGGCTACCGGTCCGCATGCTTACCAGACACCGTGTCGGCCATGACTTCGCCAGCGACATCAACGTGACCTGGTACGGCCGGACGGTGTTGGAAGTGATCGACGCGTACGTTCGGGGCCGCGGCATGGCCGGGCCTGAGCGGCGGCCGGACGTGGGCGACGAGATCGATCAGGGCGCGAACCTGTTCCTGTGGAGCGAGGGGGTACTGATCCCGTCCGTCTTTGCCGACGGTACGCCCGTAAAGGCGGTCGAGGACGACCTTGCGACGATCAGGCTGGAGGTGCCGTTCCACACGAGCACCGACTCGGCTTGGCTGCACTTCGCTGGCGCGCATCCGCGCCGGTTCTCAGCACTACGCCACAAGGGGCCCGGCGGAGACAAGGTCTGGTGGCACGTGGACATGCGCGACTGGTTCCTGGTCGACGGCATCACGCTCCCCCGGCACATCGAGGTCACGTGGGAGGACGATGGACGGCCGTGGTTCCGGCTGGACGTCGACGGCTTTGCCGCCAATGTCGACCTCGATGTCGATATGCGACTGAACCAGGTGGATGACTCGATCAGGGCCGTCCGGGTTCGACGCGGCCTGCCGTACTGATCCGATCCAGACCTGGCGCACCCCGACCCGGTGACGATCGGACCACGCACCGGGGTCGTTTGGCCCCTGGGCACGGCTCGCCCTGTGCCATATGTCTTGTCATATGGGGAACACGGTCATGGTCGTCGAGGACGACCGGGAGATCCGCGACGTCCTGCGCCGCTATCTCGAGCGCGCCGACTACGCCGTGCATACGACCGGTTCTGGCATTCACGCACTGAGTCAGCTCGCCGCAGGAGGAATCGACCTCGTAGTACTCGACCTCGGGTTGCCTGATCTCGACGGCCTGGAGGTGTTAGCGGCAGCGCAAGAGTCCGGCGACATTCCCGTAGTGGTCCTCACCGCGCGTAGCACCGTCGAAGATCGTATCCGTGGCCTGCAGCAGGGTGCCGACGACTATGTGGTCAAGCCGTTCTCGCCCACCGAGCTGGTCCTGCGCGTTCAGGCCGTCCTCCACCGCAGAGCCTCGGGACAGCCGTCAGCCAACGGAGTGTCGTCCTTCGGCGGCGGTCGGCTGGTCATCGACGAGCAGCGGCACACTGCCGAGCTGGACGGCGTGCACCTGGACCTGACGCCCACCGAATGGGGACTGCTCACCACCATGGCGTCGGCGCCCCAGCGGGTGTACTCCAGGTACGAACTTGTCAACCGGGTTCGCGGGTACGAGTTCGCTGGATACGAGCGGACGATCGACTCACATGTCAAGAACCTTCGCCGCAAGCTCGGCGCCGGCAGCGAAATCATCGAGACAGTCCTCGGTGTCGGGTATCGACTGATCTTGCCGAAGGACCGATGAACGCCATGGCCGCCGCCCGCCGCGCCCTCGGACCGCTGGGTCGTCGGTTGCTGGCCGCGTTCGTCCTCGTGGCGCTCTCTTCGGTCGCCGTGCTCACCGCCGCCGCGCTCATCGGCACCGATCGCGGCGTCGCGACGATCCAGCACGAGGAGCGCCAGCAGGTGGCCGAGCGGACGGCGGCAACTGCTGCAGAAGCGTTTGCAGCAGCCGGCGGGTGGGCCGGTGCGGATCTGGACCCGGTACACGCAGTGGCAGAAGCCGCCGGGGCCCGGCTCGTGGTGTGGGATGCGACGGGTGCGGTGGTCTCCATGACCGCGCCGATGGGCCGGCACGGGCACGCTGCCGGCCAAACCGGCCAAACCGGCCAAACCGGCCAACCCGGGCTGCAAGCCGACGTCGTCGTCGACGGCCAGTCCGTTGGTACCGTCCAGCTGACGTTCCTGGCCGCCGCGGTGTCGAGTAGTGGTCGGGCGGTCGCCTGGTGGTGGGTCGCCGGCGCCGCCGCCGTTGCGCTCGTGATCGCTCTGGGTGTGAGCTGGTACGTCACCCGCCGGCTCACCACTCCGCTGGCCACACTCGCCGGCACCGCCCGGGCATTCGCCGGCGGCCACCGAGCCGCGCGAGTCGGCATTCGGCCGCCGGGAGAACTTGGCGAGGTAGCAGCGGCCTTCGATGCCATGGCGGACGAGGTCGCCACCACGGAGGAGAACCGCCGCAGGCAGGCCGCGGACGTTGCCCACGAGCTACGCAACCCCCTCGCCGCACTGCAGGCAGGGCTCGAGGAATTGCGCGACGGCCTCGGCGAACCCGATCCGGCCCGGCTGGCCAGCCTGCACGACCAAGCGCTCCGGCTCGGTCGCGTCGTGGAAGACCTCGCCCAGCTCGCATCGGCCGAGGCCGCGTCCGCCTCCCTCCGGCTGACCGAACTCGATCTGGCAACTGCGGTCGCGGGAACTGTCGACAGCCAGGAACCTCAACTCCGCGCTGCTGGACTGATCGTCCACCGCGAGATCTCCGGACCCGTGCCGGTGCGCGCTGATCCTGACCGCATCCATCAGATCGTGGTGAACATGCTGGCCAACGCGGCGCGGTTCGGCCGCTCCGGTGACCACGTCACCGTGCGGGTGTTCAGCGAAGGGGAACGAGGTCTTGTGCAGGTGGCCGATACCGGGCCGGGCATCGCGGCCACGGACATCCCGCACGTATTCGAGCGCCGGTGGCGTGGCCCGAACAGTGGCACCGTCACCGGCTCCGGTATTGGCCTGGCCGTGGTCCGCGAACTCGTCGAAGCCCACCACGGAACCGTCTCTGTGGACTCCAGACCGGGCCACGGGACGACGTTCACGATCATGATTCCGCTGGGCCATGACCAGGGGAATCACGCTAGCCATGACCCAGCGCTGCGAATCGGCTCCTAGTCAGCATCTGGCGCGTACGGGCACTCGCCAGTACCCGAGCCTTGCCCCGGACCCGGGCCTTGCCCCGGACCTTGCTCCGGGCCTGGCCCCTGCCCGTGCGTTTCACGGTGCTGGTTCCGCAGCTGCCCGCCCTGGCAGTCGCGATCTGTCATATGAATGCGGAGTTGATCGCGATCCCGTTCTTGGGTGCCTGTGCAGTTGGGGTTGGGCATGACCTCGTCATCGTCATCGAGCATCTGCCCGTAGCGAGCGGGCGAGTCGACCGTCGCGTCGTCGTTGCCGGCCAGGGCAGGCACCGCGACAAGCGCCCCGACGCTCAGCGCGCCGGCCACTCCGACCGCGACCGCCGCCTTACGAATGTTCCTCATGACTCCTCCTCTCAATACACCTCCAGAGTGGATTCCGGGTGTGCAGGCATCGTGCAGTCGGCATGGAGACCGTATGGAACTCCTGGCGAACGTAAACCGGTTAGATAACATCGCGCCGTGGCCGACGATCCAGCGCCGATCGCTTGCCGAGGTCTAACCCGGCATTACGGCCGCACGATCGGCATCGAGGACCTCGATCTCGTCGTCCGCGGTGGGACGGTCACTGGTTTTCTCGGCCCTAATGGCGCCGGAAAGACCACAGTGCTGCGGTTACTGGTGGGGCTGTTGCGCCCTACCCGAGGCGAGGCGTGGATCCACGGCATACCCGTGTCCGACCCGAAGTCTCGGCGGACGATCGGATTCATGCCGGCCGACCCGGCCTTCGTCGGTGAACTCAGCGGGTCGGCGAACCTCGACCTGCTGGCGGACTTGAGTGGTGCTGAGCCGGCAGATCGTGGGTGGGCAGTCGAGCTCCTGGATTTCGAGGCGCGCGATCTCTACCGTCCGGTGAAGGAGTACTCGAGCGGGATGGTGCAGAAGCTGGCCCTGATCCAGGCCGTGCAGCACCACCCCGATGTCGTACTTCTCGACGAACCGGCCAACCGGCTCGATCCGCTGGCGCACCACGGATTCGAGCAGCTCGTCCGGTCTATCGCCGCAGAGGGCCGTACCGTGTTCCTGTCATCACACGTGCTCAGCGAGGTCGAGGCCACCTGCGACGAAGTCGCGATGGTGCGCGGGGGCCGACTGTTGATGGTCTCCTCGATGCACGAGCTGTCAGTTGCGGCGCTTAGGCGGATCACAATCGTCTACCGGGACCAACCTGCTGCAGTACCCGAGGGGCTGCACGACACTTCCGTCGACGGTTTGGTGGTTACCGGCCGGGTCGAGGCCCACCGGCCCGAGGTCCTCCGGGAGATCCTGCGCGACCCCGCCGTCGACGATCTGCTGGTCGAACCGGCTCCGCTGGAAGAGACCTTTGTGCATCTCTACCGCGAGGAGCGCACCCCGTGAAGCGGTTACTGTGGGCTGACGTAACCGCCCGCCGGCGGATGGTCGCCGGCCTGGCCGTCGGGACTGCAGTGTTCGTCCTCGCGCTGGCGAGTATCGAGGCGCTCGGCGGGTTGTCCGACATCGGGCGCCGGGCCTTCGGCGAGGCGCCGCCCGCGCTGTCCGCATTGGCCGGTTCGAGATCCGGATTCGACGTGTTCACGCCGCTGGGACTGCTGGCCTTCGCCTTCAACCATCCCTTCTTCCTGGCGCTAAGCCTCGCGATCGGGGTCGCCATCGGCACGGGGGCAATCGCGGGCGATGTCGAGTCCGGCCGCGCTCAGCTGTGGTACACCAGGCCGGTACCCCGACATCTCATCCTGCGCGGTCGCCTCGTGTTCTGGCTGCTCGCGCAGGTCGCTGTCATCGCGGCCGGCGTACTCGGCGGCGTGCTAGCCAGCGTGTTGTCGGATTCCCTGGGAACCGAGGGAGCCGCAGTCGCCATCCGTGCCGGCGTCCAGTTCCTGCCCCTGGCGTTGTTCATCGGCGCGTTGGCGTTCGCCGTGTCGTCGTTCGCATCGACCCGCGCCCGCGCGCTCGGAGGTACGCTCGGCCTGGCCTTTCTCGCGTACCTGGCGAACTTCGTGTCGCTCCTGTGGTCCACCGCCGAGCCGCTGCGATGGATCACGCCGTTCGGCTACTACGACCCACTCGGCGTCGTCAACGGCATTCAGTGGGGGGATGCCATGGTGCTCAGCGCGGCAGCGATCGTCCTGCTGGCCGTGGCGCACGCCGGGCTCGCGCGCCGAGACCTCGCCTGACCTGCTTCGATGGGGTGCATGCCGGCTTCGTAATCGTTGACCGTGAGTCAGCTCGATCTGAGGCCGGAAACAGTAACGCCACCCTGGCTGGATGGCGTTGCTGCTTTTCCCTTCACCGGTCAGGTCCGCATGCTCCGCATGCCAGCCCACAGCTGCGGCCCAGTCAGCAGCACAATAAGCGCGCCGACGATCACGTTGCTGACGATGACAGACGTGGCGGGCGTCCCAGCATCGGCGACAACCCACGGCGCGACGATCACCCAGGCCCCCAGGAACGGGGCAACCCAGAGGATTCCGTGCGTGCGGCTGAAGGCCGACGTGAACCCGATGGAGAGAAGTGCGACCGAGACACCAACGAAGATGTTGGCCATGGTCAGGGCAGAGCGGTCGGTGAATCCCACCACCCATGGCGAAATAGCGAGGTAGAGGCCAGAAAGGAAGGTTAGACCGTCAGCCAGCTGTACCAGCCGGGTCTCCGCGATCTGGTCGTACCTCATACGCATCCCAGTCAGGTCGGGGTGCTTCTCAATAGGAGGGGTCGGCGTCGACATATAACCCCACCTCCTTCTGCCCTTCCAGAGTGACACCGCTAACGCGCCGACAATAGGGTCGAACGTCCCCGGCTGCCGGACTTCACAAATGACAACGGCAGAGGCAGTGGCGCTGTCAGTCGTCGTCATCGGCGACGTCGGTCGGGACACCGTCGATGCAGCGGATCTTCACGTCAATGTCATCGTCGTCAGACTCGAACTCGACTTCGATTTCGCGGGCTGGTCCATGCTCAGCGTTGTCGACCCGAAAACCCTGCGCCGGACTCCAGGACAGCACCTCGACCAGGCCGGCTCCGGAACACCGCGCCACCACAGTCCCACCCGCGCTGGTGATCACGCTTGGTTCGGCAGCAGGCTGGGTCGCCGCACGCTCGGCGGTCGGTGTCGGTGTCGGCGTCGCCGTAGGCTGCGGCGTCGGAGGAACCTGCTCGGTTGACTCGGCCGATGGCGAGAGAGTCGACAACGTATCGGTGATCTCCTGCCGATCGAGTGGGCCGGCCGAACTGCCGAAGATGCCGGCGCCGATCGACGACACGGCCGCGAGCGTGACTCCGGTCGCTAGAACCGCCGCGCCAAGCCAACCTACGACGACCAAGGCGGTGCGCCGGGACCTGGAACTTCCTGCCACGCGTCTGAGTATCGTCTGCCGGTGGTTAAGGCGCGGCTAACGCGCTCTCAACGTGCGGCTTCGGCGGCTCCCGGCACCGGTGCCGTCGGATAGGTTTCGACCGTGGCGCACGTGCTGCTCATCGAGGACGACGTGACGATCCGGCAAGGGTTGGTTCGCGCGTTGGGTGAGCACGGGCACGCCGTCACGACGGCGCCCACCGGCGCGGAAGGCTTGCGGCTGGCGCTGGCCGATCGCCCCGACGTGGTCGTCTTGGACCTCGGGTTGCCGGACCTCAACGGCCGTGAGGTCCTGACCATGCTGCGAGCCGTTTCCGACATCCCCGTGATCGTGGCCACGGCCCGGGATGCGGAGCAGGAGATCGTCCAGGCGCTCGAGTCCGGCGCGGACGACTATCTGGTCAAGCCATTCGGCGGCAACCAGTTACACGCCCGGATCGGTGCGGTGCTCAGGCGTGCCGGGCCCGGAACCGACGAGGATCCGACCGTCGCGGTCGGCGGCCTGCGGATCAACCCCCGGTCCCGCGAGGCCACGCTGGACGGTGAATCGCTCGACCTCACCCCTCGCGAGTTCGACCTGCTGCACTACCTCGCCACGCGGGCGGGTGAGGTCGTGACCAAGCGGCAGTTGCTGACCGACGTGTGGCAACTACCGTACGGTGGCGCGGACAAAACCGTTGACGTGCATCTGTCGTGGCTGCGCCGCAAGCTCGGGGAGTCCGGCCAGCAACCGGTCTACCTGCACACGGTGCGTGGCGTGGGCGTCAAGCTGAGCCCACCGTCCGGATGACGCCCGGAAGGAGCGACGGGTGAGGCGATCGCTGGCCCTCCTGGTGACGGCCACGACCTCGCTGGTGCTCGTGGCATTCCTGATACCGCTCGCGCTGCTGATCAGGTCCGCCACGTCCGAGCAGGCCATCTCGGCAGCCACGAGGGACGCCGGCGCGCTGGTGTCCGTTGTGGCCACCGCGGACAGGGACACCGCGGCCCTTGCGGTCGAACAGTCCAAGGGCGTGACCAGTCACTCGTTCACAGTCTTCTACCCTGACGGGACGACGGTGGGTGATGCTGTGGCCGCCTCACCGGCAGTCGAGCTAGGGCTGCAAGGTCAGAGCCTGACCGCGGAAGCCGACGGCGGTGTGGAGATCGTGGTTGCCGTGGAGCTCATCGGCGGCGGGACGGGAGCGATCAGGACCTTCGTCACCGATGCCGAGCTCACCGCGGGCGTCCTGCGTTCCTGGTTGATCCTCGGTGCCCTGGGACTTGGGTTGGTCGCCCTTGGGGTCGCGGTAGCCGACCGGCTGGCGTCCAGCATGATCCGTCCGATCGTCCAGGCGGCTGACGTTTCGCACCGCCTCGCGGGTGGGCAGCTGGACGCTCGCGCTGACGTGCAAGGACCGCCGGAGGCACAAGCCGTCGCGACTGGCCTCAACCATCTGGCGAGCCGGATCACGACAATGCTGAAACAGGAGCGGGAGTCACTCGCCGACCTGTCCCATCGGCTGCGTACCCCACTGATGGCGCTCCGGCTGGAGGCCGAGGCGCTCCCCGGCGACCACGCCGGACGCGTCAACGACGGCGTCGACCAGCTCGAACGAGCAGTCTCCCAGGTGATCAACGATGCCCGTGCCCGCGGCATGGACACCAGCCCGGGCGCGTGGTGCGATGCCGCAGCCGTGGTCAGTGAACGGGTGGCGTTCTGGTCGGTGTTGGCCGAAGACACCGGACGAGAGGTACACACGTCGTTGGCCGCGGGTCCGGTGTTGGCCAGGTGCGTGGCCACCGAACTGGCCGCCGCGCTGGACGCGCTACTTGGCAACGTGTTCGCCCACACTCCCGACGGCACGCCGTTCGCCGTGTCGCTCGAGCGATCCCCCGGCGGCGTCCGGCTCGTTGTCGCTGACGGTGGGCCGGGCTTCAGCGTCGACGATCCGATCGGCCGTGGGCGCTCCGGCGGCGCCTCGACCGGGCTCGGGCTCGATATCGCCCGACGGGTGGCCGAATCCGCTGGAGGCCACCTGACCGTCGGCCGGTCGGAGCTGGGCGGGGCGGCGGTCACCCTGGACATGGCGGCGGAACCGGGTGAAGATCCGCCGGCCATCCGCTGATTGCCGGCTTAACCCACTCTTAGGTTGCGCGCAGCGCGGTCATAACGAGCCGTCCACGACTCTTGAATGGAGCGGTCGCCGAAGGTGCGACCACACCGGACGAGAGGGATGGAAGATCATGAACCGACCGAACCGCCTCACTGTTATCGCCGGGGCCGTCGGCGGACTGCTTATCACCGCCACGGCGGTCGCCGCCGTCGCCATGAGCGACGACACACCTGCAACCGCGGAACCCACGTCGCTCATCACCCAGAGCGCTTCTCCACCCGACCCAGGACCAGGCGAACCGTCCGACGACCGAGACTTCGACGACGATTCCGATGACTCTGACGACGCGGCCACGCAGCCGGCGCCGACAGAAGACGGCATCAATCAGGATCAAGCCATCGCGATCGCCGAGCAGGCGCTCGCCGACCTCGGTCCGGTCCCGCCGCTGGACGAGGTCGAGCGGGAGTTCGAGCACGGCAGCACGGTCTGGAAGGTCGAGTTCGGCGACGACCACGAGGTCTATGTCGACATCGCCACCGGCGGAGTGGTCAAGCTCGAGCAGGACGATGACGACGGACGTGGGGACGATGACGATGACAATGACCGTCACGACCTCGACGACAACGATGACGACGACCACGACGACGATGACGATGACGACGACCACGACGACGACTGATCGGAGCCGCTGGGCCGCTGCCGGCTAGAACCAGTGGGTTTACTTGATGACCTCCTTGGGCAATGATCAGATGACGGGATTGCTGCCCAGGGGGACCATCATGTCGACGACAGAGCAAGTTCAAGAGCACCGTGGCCCCACGTACATCGAGGAACCCGCCTTCGCTCGCTGGCTGTTCGGCTCCAGTCAGGCTGCTTGGATATGGCTCATAGCCAGGCTCTGGTTGGGTTGGGAATGGCTCCAGGCCGGCTGGGGCAAAGTCTTCGGTGGCGACATCACGATCAGGTTCTGGGAGTGGGGCGACGAGCAGTACAGCCTTACCGGAGACGCGAACTGCGGCTGGATCAAGTCGTGCGGAGACGTCGAGGTAGGCGACGCAGTCGCCGGGTTCGCGGCCGGCGCCATCGAATCCGCCGAGGGCCCGCATCCGGATGTCGCCTACGACTGGTACGTCAACTTCCTGGAGTGGATCCGCGATACCGCAAGCCCGTGGTTCGGCCCACTCGTCGCCATCGGCGAACTCGTCATCGGTACCCTGCTCATCCTCGGCCTGTTCACCGGCATCGCCGCCGCGCTGGGTGCGATCCTGAATTTCTCGTTCGTGTTCGCCGGAAGTGCCGGCGTCAACCCAGCCATGATCGTTGTCTCGATCCTGCTCATCCTGGCGTGGCGCAATGCCGGCTGGTACGGACTTGACCGCTGGGTCCTGCCGGCTTTGGGCACGCCATGGCAGCGCGGCTCGATGCTCTCCAGGCGTAGGCGCGTGACCGAAACGGAGCCGGTGGATCGAGCGGAACCACCACCTCCCCCGCGCGAGTAGGTTGGCCGGCGATGCTGGCCGCCGAGACGGCGACGGTCAGCCAATAAGCCGTCCGGGCAGCACCACGACGGTGAGCCCGGCAGTCAGATCGTGACTTGCCCCGTCTCCGCGCGCTCGGCCGCGATCACCTCCGCGACTCCGGCACCGACAAGGACGGCGGCCTGGAAGCCTGCCCGCGCGAGCAAGGTGGCGGCGATGACCGCGCGGCGGCCGCTGCCGCAGATGACCAACACTGGCCGGTCCGGGTCGAGCTCCTCGGGTATGCCCTCGGCGACCAGGTCTCCGAGGAAGCATTCGATCGCTCCGGCGAAACGCGTGGTGGCCCGTTCGCTCGGCATCCGAACGTCGAGGACCTGGGTCGACTTGTCGGCCATCCTCCGCCGGAATGCCGGAATGTCGACCAGCTCAAGCTGGCTGGTAGGAGCCCCGTCCAGGCTTCTCACTGCGCCGAGCACGGTGTCGATTCCGATCCGCGCCAGCTGGGTAACCGCCGCTGCCACATCTTGGCCGGGCTCAGCCACCAGAGCGATCGGCGCCTGGTAAGGCAGCAGCCAGCCCGCCCAGCTGCCGAAGTCATCGGTGAGCTCGATGCTTACCGAGCCGCTCAGGTAGCCCGCCGCCACAGCACCGGGCGGACGGATGTCAACGACCTGCGTGTCCGCGGGCAGCCGCTCGAGGTCGGCGTAGCTCAGCTCCTCTACGTTTATCGCCGGCATCGGTGGCACGCCGATCGTGTTTGTGGGACCCATGTACTGGTAGAAGGCGGGAATCGGCATCGGATCGGCCAGCAGCTCATCCGCGAACTGCTCGGCGCTGCCGATGGTCAGCAGCGGGTTCGTGTCGACCTCTACGCCGATCGTCGAGGTGTACTGGCCCGCGCTGGTCGCCGTGCAGAACGAACCCTCGCCGTGCGTCGGGTACAGGCCCACCGACCTCGGTAGGCCGGCCAGCCGGTGGACCGAGCCGTACTGCAGTTCGCCGAGCGTCCGGGCGCGCGCCGCGCCGAGCAGGTCCGGCCGGCCGGCCGAGCCGACCACCAGGCTGCCACCCGAGAACAACGCCACCGGTTCGCCGTCGATCAAGACCAGATAGCTCGTGTGCTCCGGAGTGTGGCCGGGAGTGTGGATCGGCCTGACGGTCAGCCCGTCGGCCTTGATTTCCTCCATGTGGAAGGCAGGGGTATGCGGATAGGCGGGAGCCGCGGCAGCCGGTAAGACCAGCTCGGCTCCGGTGCGGACCGCGGCCTGTTCGGCGCCGGACACGTAGTCGTTATGCAGGTGTGTTTCCAAGACGAACCGCAGCTCGACGTCGCGCTCGGTGACGACGTCCAGGAAACGGTCGACGTCGCGCTGCGGGTCGACCAGCACGCCCTTACCGTCGTGGGTCAGCAGGTACGTCTGGTCACCCAGCCCGGGTGTCCGGAACGGTGTGATGTCCACTGTGATGGGTCCTTCGATGAGAGTTGTTTCGACGGTTCAGTGCGCCACTAGTGTCATGAGGCTATACCCGTGGGGGTATTTCTCAGCCGATGCTAGCACGCCGTTGTCATACCCCGGGGTGTATGCTTTGAGCGACGTCAGGAGGTTGGCATGAAGGTGGACGACACCGCCGCCGCGGATATCATCAGACGGCTCCGCCGTGCCGAGGGTCAGATCCGCGGTGTCATCGGCATGATCGAAGCGGGCCGTGACTGTTCGGAGGTCGTCACGCAGTTGGCAGCAGTGTCACGAGCGCTCGACCGCGCGGGTTTCCGCGTCATCTCCAACGGTCTCGAGCAGTGCATGACGTCCGACGCCGACGACGGCACGAAGAAGGCCGACCTCGAGCAGATGGAAAAGCTGTTCCTGTCCCTGGCATGACGCTCTCGTGGCGCGGCTCGGCCGTGCATCGCGCGAAGCCAACCGGAACCGAACGGTGAAGCTGCTGATGCCTGCGAGTAGTGGTCAGGATCTCAGTCCTCGAGCATGGCGAGCAGCTTGGTCACGGTAGCCCAGTTCCGGGCGGTCCCGGTCATCTCTGGTCGAGTCGACTGGACAATAAGTCCGGCCAGTTTGCTGCGGCCGAAACCATCCGGAGTGTGCAGGTAGATCGTGCTGCCGATTAGCTGAGCTGTATCGCGGCTGCCGGTGCCGTCGACCCGCTTCAGTGCGTCAGCGAGTGCGTCGGCCGTGTCGGCACTGGCTTCGGAGGTGAGAAACACCGCGTGCACGGCTCTGGGGTTTGGCTCATCCGGGTACGGGTTATCCCGCGCGATCTGAGCCAGCTCGTCGCGAGTCAACACCACCACCGCCGGTGACACGCTCAGCTCACTCGCGATCGCCCGTTCGATGTCCGCAGGGCGCACCGGCGTCTCGGCCGCGGTGAACACGACGTTGCCGCTCTGGATGTACGTCGAGACGTCGGTGTGGCCCAGTGCCGACATCACCGAGCGCAGGTCAGCCATGGCGACCTTGTTCCGGCCGCCGAGGTTGATGCCGCGCAGCAAGGCGACGTGCGTGGGCACGCCGGAAGCCTACTCGGTGGCACGGTGGGCCGCCCACCAGAGTTCACGCCGTACCTACAGGCACGCGTGCATGTAGGTACGGCGCGCCGTCTGCCGAACGTGATCGAACGAGAGTCAGGTGCGTTCGGGGATCACGGAGATCGCCCCAGCAGGGCATTCAGTCACGCACAGGCTGCAGCCTTTGCAGAAGTCGTAGTTGATCTCGTACCGCTTGCCCGGACCAAGCTTGATGATCGCGTTGTCGGGGCAGACCCCGTAGCAGTTGTCACATTCGAAACAATTGCCGCAGGACAGGCACCGGCGCGCCTCGAACAGCGCCGTCGACTCGTCAAGACCGCCGACAACCTCGTCGAAAGTACCGACCCGGCGGATCGCCTCCAGGCGCGGCCGGTGCTGTTTCGACGCGTCGGAGTAATACCAGGTGTTGAGCTTGTCGTAGGTCGCAAGCGGTGCCGGCTCGGGCGGTGCGTAGCTGCGCCCCCGTAACCAGGCATCGATGTTCCGGGCCGCAAGCTTGCCGTGCCCGACGGCGGTGGTGACCGTGCGATCGGACGGTGCCATGTCGCCACCGGCGAAGATCCCCGGGTGGCCGGTCATCATGTCCGGCCCGACTTCCACGACAGCGTCCTTGATTGTCACGCCCTCGACTCCGTCAAGCAGGGACAGGTCACTCACCTGGCCGATGGCCAGCACCAGCGAGTCGGCCGCGAGCTCCTCGTACTCTCCCGTGGGCTGCGGGAAGCCGGTCTCGTCAAGCCGCATCTTCTCGATCGTGATCGTGCCGTCGCCCACGTCCGCCACCGTCGACAGCCAGCTCATCCGCACGCCTTCCTCGATCGCCTCCTCGACCTCGAAGTCGTGCGCCGGCATCCGGTCGCGGGTCCGCCGGTAGACGATGACCGGGTCGGTGGCGCCGAGCCGGCGGGCGGTGCGAGCGACGTCCAGCGCGGTGTTGCCGCCGCCGTAGATCGCCACCCGGCGCCCGAGCAGGGGAGCATTCTCCCCCTCCATGCTTCGCAGCACCGTGACCGCGTCGAGGATGCGAGCGGAGTCACCCGCCGGGATGTACGCCCGCCGGCCGACATGGGCGCCTACCGCCAAGAACACGGCGTCGAAGCCGCCGCCACGCATGGCGTCCGCGGCGTTCTCCACCGGGCTGTCCAGCTCCAGAGTCACACCCATCTCCAGGATCCGCCGGATCTCGGCGTCCAACACGTCCCGGGGCAGCCGGTAGGTCGGGATGCCGTAGCGCATCATCCCGCCGGCCTTGGATCCGCCGTCGCGGACGGTCACGTCGTGTCCGAGCAGAACGAGGTGGTAAGCGGCTGCGAGGCCAGCGGGCCCGGCGCCGATTACCAGCACCCGCTTGCACGAGCGGAACTCTGGGACCGGCACGGTCCAGCCCTGTCGGATCGCCTCGTCACCGAGAAAGCGCTCGACCGAGTTGATGCCGACCGCTTCGTCCAGCTCGGCACGGTTGCACGCCGTCTCACACGGCCGGTAGCAGACCCGCCCCATGATCGCGGGGAACGGGTTGTCGGCCATGATCTGCCGCCAGGCCTGCTCGTACCCACCCTCCTCGGCGTGGTAGAGCCACTGCTGGACGCTCTCCCCTGCGGGGCACGCGTTGGTGCACGGCGGAAGCAAGTCCCGGTACACCGGGCGCTCGGTTCGCCAGCTACCGGTCTTGTTGGCCAGGCTCGAACCCACGTCCAGCGTGATCGCGAACGGCTTGTCCCTCACGAGGCCACCTCCGTTGTGTCGAGCAGGCCGAAGCGTTTGATGTTGCGGTCGGCTACCGCCTGCAGCCGGGCGACGACGTCGGGCCGTGGTGACGAGCCGAATAGGTGTGCGTACCGACGCTGGATGCGCAGGTACTCCTCGACCGGCACCCGGCGACGGATCTTCGACACGTTCGTTATCTCGCCATGCTCGGCCTCGAGAACAGGGAACAGCCCGGACTCCTTGGCCAGCCGGGCCAGCCGGATCGTGTCGGATGCCGCGCTGCCCCAGCCGAGCGGACACGGGACGAGGACGTGCAGGTACCGGGCGCCCTGCAGGCTCATCGCGTACTCGACCTTTGCCTCGAGGTCTCGTAGTTCGGCCACGGTGGCGGTGGCGACGTACGGGATCTCGTGGGCCATCGCGATCAACGCTGCGTTCTTGCCCTGGCCGAACACGTTGCCCGGCTCCCGGCCCACCACCTGTGTGGTGGCGGTGCGCGCCGCCGGTGGCGTCGCCCCCGACCGCTGGACGCCGGTGTTCATGTAGGCCTCGTTGTCGTAGCAGACGTAGAGCACATCGTCGTTACGCTCGAACATCCCGGACAGGTTGCCGAAACCTATATCGACCGTGCCTCCGTCCCCACCTTGGGCGAGCACACGGATGTCGGAGCGGCCTTTGGCCTTCAGCGCTGCCGCCACGCCGGTCGCGACCGACGGCGCGTTGCCGAACAGCGAGTGCAACCACGGGAGCTGCCAGGAGGTCTCCGGGTACGGCGTCGAGAACACCTCAAGACATCCGGTCGCGTTCACCGCAATCAGCCGGTCGCCGGTGACGCGCATGGCGGTGTCCACCACGTACCGCGCACCGAGCGCCTCGCCGCAACCCTGGCAAGCACGGTGGCCGCAGGTGAGGGCGTTGGCACGCTGGGGATCCGCCTGGACAGAGCGTTGCTCGGGAGCGAGCAGGCGGTTACCCACGACGAAGCTGCCCGTCTGGTAGAACTTGATCGGCTGAACGGCCATGGTGTTTCCTCTATGAGATCCGGGCGGCGACGGCGCCCACGTCGCGGAGAATGTTCTCGGCTGTCGGCCCGGAGCGGCGCTCGCGGCGCATCCGCTGCAACTCGCGTTCGACCAGACCGCGATCGAGGTCCAGGAAGGTCAACGGCTCGAGCCGGTCGTCCACGGCATCGGTGAGCATCCGTCGCAGGGATGCTTGGGTGATCGCTCGCCCGCCGAGCCCGGCAACGACCGTGTATCCGTGCATCGAGAGGCCGGACAGTGCCATCCGGACGTTTGCAGAGACGATTCCGCCGATGCCGGCCGAGAATGCCCGCTCGACGACCACAACCCGCTTGGCGTCCCGAAGGGCCTCCCGAACCGCTTGCAGCGGGAACGGCCGGAACGAGGTCAGTCCCAGGACGCCGATCTTCAGGCCCGCGCCGCGCAACTCGTCCACCGTGTCCTTGAGTGTGCCCAGCACCGAGCCGAGCGCGACCACGATCGTTTCGGCGTCGTCGCACCGGTAAGTGTGAAGCAACCCGCCAGACGTCCGGCCGAACGCCGACGCGAACTTCGCCGCGACGGCCGGGATAGCCTCCAGGGCCTGGAGTTGCTTGACGTGTGCAAGGTACCGAACCTCGGTGAACGCTTCGGGCCCGACCATCGCGCCGATCGACACCGGGTCGGCGGGGTCGAGGACCTGCCGTGGCTCGTACGGCGGCAGGAAGGCGTCCACCTGGGCCTGGGAGGGCATGTCGACCCGCTCGTACGCGTGGGTCAGCACGAACCCGTCCATGCAGACCATCACCGGCAGGGAGAGTTCCTCGGCGATCCGGAACGCCTGGATGTGCAGGTCGAGGGCCTCCTGGTTGTCCTCGGCGTAGAGCTGGATCCAGCCGGAGTCGCGTTGTGACATCGAGTCGCTGTGGTCGTTCCAGATGTTGATCGGCGCGCCGATCGCCCGGTTCGCTACGGTCATGACGATCGGCAAGCCCAGGCCGGAGGCGTTGTAGACCGCTTCCACCATGTACAGCAACCCCTGGCTGGCCGTGGCGGTGTAGGCCCGCGCTCCGGCCGCCGAGGCACCGATCGCCACCGACATCGCCGCGAACTCCGACTCGACGTTGACGTACTCGCACGGCGCGAGCTCGCCAGACTTCACGGCCACGCTCAGCGCCTCGACGATGTGCGTCTGCGGCGAGATGGGGTACGCCGCGATGACCTCCGGCCGGCACAGGGCAACCGCCTTGGCGACCGCTTGCGATCCCTCGATCTGCTCAAGCACTGGTCAGCTCCTCCATTTTGGCGGACACGAATCTGTACGCATCACGGGCGGCTGCGATGTTGGACTCGGCGAGCCGCTCGGGGAACCGGGCCCGAATGGCGGTCTGGACGGAGTCGAGCGACACCAGGCGGGTCAGTGCTGCGAAACCACCCAACAGCGCCGCGTTAGGCACCGGTCGGCCGATGTGGTTCATCGCTAGCTCGGTCGCCGGTAGCGACGCGACGTGGCCCGGTGGAAGGCTTCCCTCGAGGTCTTCGATGCCCAACTCGGCCAGGCTGCCAGCGGTGTTGAGCAGGACGTAACCGGACGGGCGCAGTCCCTCGAACACATCGACCTGGTGTAGGAGGGTCACGTCCTGGATGATCAGCACGTCGGGCCGCGTGACCGGTTCGTGAGTGCGGATCGCGACGTCGCCGATCCGGCAGAACGCCACTACCGGCGCCCCGGTCCGCTCGGATCCGAAGCTGGGAAACGCCTGTGCGTGCCGGCCTTCGACGAAAGCGGCCACGGACAACATCTCCGCCGCGGTCACAACGCCCTGGCCGCCTCGCCCGTGTATCCGCATTTGTTTCATCCGTGCTCAGCCCTTCGTCGATATCCGCATCCAGCACATCGCACGGAAGCAGCCGTTACCCAGGGACGAAGGTCCCCGCAAGTTCGCCGATGTGCTCGTGCTCAGGTCCAGTCGAGACGCCGCCGCAGCATCGCCTGCTCGGCCGGATTGGCGGTGAGTTCAAGGGCTCGCTGGTCGGCGGCGCGGGCCCGCTCTGGGCGCCCCATCTCGCGCAGCAGGTCCGCGCGGGCAGCGTGGAAGAGGTGGTAACGATCCAGGGACTCTGACAGCTCGTCGAGCTCGGACATCGCGTCCTCTGGGCTGGCCGCGTAGCGCAGGGCGATGGCCCGGTGCAGGCGAGTCACCGGGGACGGTGCGAGGTGCAGCAGCATGTCGTACAACACGACGATCTGCTCCCAGTCGGTGTCTTCCCAGCGCGGAGCCTCAGCATGGCAGGCCACGATGGCCGCCTGGAGCTGGTACGGGCCAGGACGGTGCTGAGCGGCCGCTCGGACGAGCAACCTCGTGGCGTCGTTAATGGCGGCCCTGTCCCACTGGTCCCGATCCTGATCTTGCAGCAGCACGAGCCCGCCGTCGCCGTCGAAACGAGCGGCGACGCGAGCCCGGTGCAACCGGATCAGCGCCAGCAGCCCCGCTACCTCTGGCTCAGTGGGCATCAGCCGGTGTAGTAACCGGGCCAGCCACTCGGCGTCCTCGACCAGGTCGCGCGATTGGGCGTGGTCGGACGTCGACAGGTAGCCCTCGTTGAACAGCAGGTAGATCACCGCCAGGACTTCGGTGAGGCGCCCACCCAGTTCATCGTCATCGGGAATCCGGTACGGGATGCCGGCATCAGTGATCTTACGCTTGGCCCGGGTGATCCGCTGGGCGACCGTTGAGGCCGGCACCAGGAAGGCGCGGGCGATCTGTTCTGTTGTCAGCCCGCACACCACCCGGAGGGTCAGCGCGATCTGCGCTGCGCGGGGCAAAGCCGGGTGGCAGCAGGTGAAGACGAGCCGGAGCCGGTCGTCAGCGGCCTGCTCGACGGGCCACTGCAGCTGCGCCAGTTTGCGCCGGTAGTTGCTCTCGCGCCGGAGCACGTCCAGACCACGTCGTCGAGCCACGGTGAACAGCCAGGCGTCCGGGCGGTCCGGTATGCCATCGTCGGGCCATCTTCGCAACGCGGCGACAACGGCGTCTTGAACAAGGTCCTCGGCCGTGCTGAAGTCGCCGATCAGGTCCACCAGCGACGCGGCGAGCCGGCCCGCGTGCTCACGCACGACGCGGGCCAGCTCGGCGTGCGACACCTCACTCACTGACGAGCGGGCTCCAACGGGCGGATCTCGACGACGGGACAACCGGGCCACGACTTGACCATGTGCAGGGCCTCGTCCAGGTCGGCCACGTCGATCTCGGCGTAGCCGCTGACGATCTCCTTGCCCTCGACGAACGGCCCATCGGTGACCACCGGTTCGGCACCGTCCAGGCGCACCGTCGTCGCCGTATCGGGCTCCCGGAGCTTGCTGCCTCCGGTAATGGCGTCGGCGTGCTCAGTGAACCACTGGTCGACCCGTTCAAAAGCCCGGGCTCGCTCGACCGGGCCCATCGACTGCAGGTCGATGCTGAACTGCTCGGTGTCCACGAACAACAGCACATACTTCACCGGTTACCTCCCTGCTCTGTCGATCCCACGTTACGAGGCCACCGCTTCGGCGGCGCGACGCTCGAGGTCGTCGGGTGAGACGTCCTCGACATGGGTCGCGAGGCTCCACCGGTGGCCGAACGGGTCGTCGATCGTCGCCACCCGGTCACCATAGAAGTGGAACTCCGGCTCGCTCACGGCGCCCGCTCCAGCGTCGACCGCCCGGCGGAAGACGTCGTCGACGTCCTCCACATAGACGAACAGCGACACCGGTGTGCCGCCAAGCTCGGCCGGGCTCGGGTCGCTGTTCGGCAGCCCCGCCTCTCCCAGCATGATCACCGACTGCCCTAGCACGATCTCGGCGTGAGCCACCAGACCGCCCGGCGCATCCATTCGCATACGGACGGTCGCGCCGAGCACGCTCTGGTAGAAGTCCAGCGCCGCCGCGCAGCCTTCGATCGACAGGTGCGGGGTCACTCTCGGGTAGGTATCAGGAATGGGCTTGACGGTGCTCATCGGTCCTCCTCGTGAATCGAACGTTGCTCTCACCACAAGGACGATCGGCATCGCAACGCATACGACATGGATTCCATGATCGAGGATCCGGTGAGGCGTGCCAGTCCCATGTCCACGGTAGGAAGTGCTTCCGCACCACGTGGCCGCTAAACATGGCGAATCTTGTTCGCTGGGATCAGCGCCGGGCCGACACGAGCAGCCGCAGGACGGCCGCCGGGTCCTCGACGTGCGCGTTGTGACCCAGACCCGGCAGCGTCACAACGGATGGGGCCAGCTCGGCCAGCTGGTCGCCGGTGACCATCTGGTCATGCTCGCCGCGGGCGAGGGTCACCTCTGCGCGCGATGCGGCCAGCAGACCCGCCATGTCGGGCGCCCCTACCGCGAACGTCGCCGGATCCTGCGCGAGCCGCCACCGGCCGCCTTCCTCCACCAGCCCCGCACCGGTTGCCGGGCTGTCCGGGGCGAGTAGCCCGGCTAGCCCGGACACCCGCAAGTACCGCGACGCGGCCTCCTCTTGCGAGTCGAACCACGCGACGGGACGCTCGGCCAGGCCGCGGACTCGCGCCAGCTCGTCGTCCGTCCACGACACTTTGATCCCGAGCCCGACGACCGCCTCGACCCGAACCCCGAACCAGCCGCTCGCCAGTGCCAGGCCGACCACTCCACCCATGGAGTGCCCGAGTACCACGAGTCGTTCATCGGGTCGAACCAGGTTCGCCACGGAGGCGGCCACAGCTCCGAAGGAGTAACGAGGCAGCGGGTCCGAACCGCCATGACCCGGTAAGTCGGGCGCCAGCCATCTGCCCGGCCACTGTGCGTCCAGTAGGGTCGCCCAGCCGTTCCACACATCACCGGTCGCGCCGAGGCCATGCAGGAGCAGCAGGACCGGCTCGCCATCCCCGCCGGCTTGGACCCTCAGTTCTTCGATCACGGCGACAGCTTGTCAGAGCGACGGCGATCGGGCGATATGCCCCACACGCTTACTCGCCGTGCGGGGCCATGGCCAAGGTCCCGACACGTCTGCCCGTAGGGCCCTAGGCCCGGATCAGCCGACCGGTAGAGCGTGGAGTTACAGGATTGATGTCTTATGAGGAGGACTACCATGACCACCCGGCCGCCACTACGCGAACTCGGCCTCAACACGGGCAAGAAGGCCCGGCTGAACAGGATCCTCTTCCAGCACGGACTCCGTAATGGCACTGCCCTGTTCCTGCCATACGACCAAGGCCTCGAGCACGGTCCCCGCGATTTCTTCGCCAACCCGGCGGCGAGCGATCCGGCGTACATCACCAAGCTGGCGTTGACCGGCGGATTCAACGGTATCGCGATCCAGATTGGGCTCGCGGAGAAGTTCTACTGGGACTACGCCGGTGAGGTTCCGCTGATCCTGAAACTCAACGGCAAGACGGACATCCCGTCCGACGCCGAAGCCCTCTCCCCTGTCAACGCCACCGTCGAGGAAGCAGTCCGCCTCGGCGCCGATGCTGTGGGCTACACGCTGTATGTCGGAACACCTGCCCAGGAAGCGGACTTCGAGCAGTACCGCCGCATCCGGGCCGACGCCCAGCGCCTCGGGATGCCATTGATCGTCTGGGCCTACCCGCGAGGTGCGGCGATCGAGGCCAAGGGCGGGAAGGACTCGTTCTACGCCGTCGACTACGCGGCTCGCACGGCCAGCGAGCTTGGGGCCGACGTGGTCAAAGTCAACTTCCCGCACCCGGAGAAGCGATCCGGCGTCAAGAAGGAGTACGACAGTGACTTCTCGTCCCAGCAGGCGATCGACGCTGTGGTCCGCTCGGCCAACCGCACATTGGTGCTGGTCTCCGGTGGAACCAAGGCCGGTGACGAAGCGATGATCGAGAAGGCCCGGCAGTCGATGGAGGCCGGCGCCACCGGGCTGATCTTCGGCCGCAACGTCTGGCAGCGCAGCTACGACGAGTCGTTGCGCTTCGTGGACGAGCTGCGGGAAGTTCTCGCGAAGTATCCGTCGGCATGAAGTACCGGTCGGATCACGAGATCGGAGCGCTCGTCTCGACCTTGCCGCCCGGCGCGAGGGTAGTGTGCTCCGGCAACTTCGCGACGCCCTTCTACACACTGGGCATCGTCGACAAGTCGCTGGAGTCGTACCGACTCTACGTTCTTAACGCCCAGCGCGGCATTCCCGACCGGGCCGGGGTCGAGCACGAGACGTCGTTCGTAGGACCGGCGATGCGCCATCCGCGGCTGAACTACATCCCCGCGCGGCTGTCTCTGGTACCCCAACTGTTCCAGACGACCCTGCCACCGGACCTCGTGGTCGTGCGGACGTCCACGCCACAGGAGGGCACGGTATCGCTCGGCACGGAGGTCAACATCCTGCCCGCCGCCATCGAGGCGGTCCGGCGGCGCGGCGGTCTGGTCATCGCGGAGATGAATCCACGGGTGCCGTACACGTTCGGCGACGCGGTGCTGCCGGCGGACCAGATCGACTACGCCATCAGCGTCGACGAGCCGTTGGCCTCACCTGCCGAGTACACACTCGAGGACTCCGCGCGCCAGATCGGTGACCAGGTCGCCGCCCGGGTGGCGGACGGTTCCACGCTGCAGCTCGGCATCGGCGCCATCCCGGACGCCGCTTTGCGCGGCCTGAGCGGACATCGCGGCCTGCGGATCTGGAGCGAGATGATCAGTGATGGCGCGCTCCGGCTCG
Source organism: Jiangellaceae bacterium (assembly GCA_035762665.1). Classification (GTDB taxonomy): domain Bacteria; phylum Actinomycetota; class Actinomycetes; order Jiangellales; family Jiangellaceae; genus JASLBX01. Next base: position 102,298 of record DASTNZ010000235.1, read on the forward strand.
AACGGCTCGGCCGGCTCGACCCTGACGTGCCCGTCACCGCATCGTTCCTGTTCGGATCCGAGGAGCTGTATACATGGGCCGACCGAAACCGACGACTCCGGATGCTGCGTACCGAGACGACCAATGACCCGTCGCGCATCCGGGCGCACGACCACATGGTGAGCGTCAACACCGCACTGCAGGTGGACCTGTACGCGCAGGTGAACGCGTCGCGGATCAAAGGTTGTATCTACTCCGGATTCGGCGGGCAGACCGACTTCATCGTCGGCGCGCTGCATTCCCGGGGCGGGCAGGCGATCATCGCGTTGCGGTCGTGGCACCCGAAGGCGAAGTGTTCAACGATCGTGCCAATGGTCGAGGAGCCGGTGACGTCCTTCCAGCCGACGGCGGTCGTCACTGAGAACGGCATGGCTGAGATCTTCGGCCGGCCGGAGCGTGAACAGGCTGCGGCCCTGATCGAGCGCGCCGCCCACCCCCGAATCAGGGAGGAGCTCTGGGAGGAGGCCCGCGCTCTCGGCCTTGCCGGTGGCGCCTCGGAGTAGCGCGGCCACCGCAGCAGACCCTGGATGGCTTCACGGACCGGACGCGACCTTGTCATTCCCACCCTGCGGCGACGGGTCAGTGTCAGCGCGCTCTAGAAGGGTGGCTTGTTTTCAGGGTCGAAGACAGGCGTTGCTTCCGGCCCGTTTGCAGGCTCGTCAGCCGGGACTCGGCGTGGTACGGGTGGCAGAATTGGCCGGTCGCAGTCGCAGGCTGTGTCGCAGTCGCAAACTGGCGGCCGGGTATCCCACGCGAGGTACGCGGCAGGTGGCTCCCATCGGTTGTCCTGGTCGCTGTGCGGCTCCGGGACCCGCGTGATCACCGGTGGTGGCCGTGACTCATAGCGGCGCGCGAGCGGGCTGGTCCACACTGTGAGCCCTGGTTCGGGCTGGTCAATGGTCCAGTGGCCCTCGTCCTTGAGCCGATGATCGTGCCGGCAGGGCGCGGACAGGTTGACACCGATCGTCGGCCCCCCTGAGGCAAAACCGATCCGGTGGTCCTGGTCCGCGCTTCGGGCTGGTGCCCGGCAGCACGGATGCACGCATTGGCGATCACGCTGCTGCACCCAGCGGCGCAGTGTCGCGCGGGCGGTCCGCCGGTCCGCATCGCGGGTGTCATTGTCCAGACCGCGCGAAGCCCGCTCGGCGTGCCGGGCCAGCTCGACCAGCACCGGCGCCCACGGTCCTTCCCGAGGCTGGCCAGCGGTGAGCCGGCCAAGCTCGGCGGCCGGAACCGCAAGCTCCACGATGCCTCCGCGCCGCACATCTCGGCGAACCCGCCGGCCCGAGGTGGTGCTCGGGCGTGACCCGATCAGGCCGCCGCCCATCGCACGACCATCCGCGTCGCAGAACACGTACCCCCACTCGGCTGAATGCATCGCCGCCACCAGCCGCCGGGCCAGCGACGCCGGCACACATCCCCACAGGGGGATCTCGCCCGGGTGCTCGTTTACCTCGAGCACGGTTGCCAGCTCCACCCGCACCTCCGGCACCGCCCACGACATCACAACGGGTGGCGCCGTCGTCCGTTCGGCGACAGCCGGCACGTCTGTGGGCGGGCTACCAGACGGCGCCTGCGCGGGCGGGATTGCAGACAGCGCCTGCGCCGGCGGGATTGCAGACGGCGCTTCTGTGATCGGGCCGGCAAGCGCCGCAGCAGGGGGCGTACCGGCAGCCCCGCCGGCGCCGTCCCGTGGCTCGTCGCCATCGCATGGCTCGCCGCCGCCGTCAGGTCCTGGCTGGCCCCCGCCTTTGCCGCCCTGGTCCTCGTCGCCGTCAGTCGATTCGGTGTAGGGGTGGGCGAGCACATATTCGACGACCTGCGTGTCAGTGAGAGCTTCGAAGGTACCGTCGGTCATGCCGATAAACAGATCCGACCGGATGTGGTCGATCGGGCGCGTATCCCCGGCCCGCTTGCATGTCCGCGCTAGGGCGTCGATCCGTTCCGAGGCCGCAGCGATGCGGTCGACGGGTTGCTGGTAGCCGCCGAGGTTGGCCGTGCCGTCCGGGTTCCGCGACCCGACCACCCGGCGGGATCTGACCGATTCGCGGTAGCGCTTCTCCGACCAAGCTGAATCGATCGCCAGGCAGGCTCGTTTGATCCGGTCGATCAACTCGCCCACCATCAACCCCGGCGCGGCCGGAAGTAAGTGCTGGCACACCTGGTGAGCTTGCTCGTCCGTAAGCCCGCCGGTCCAGTCAACGAACGCGCGGGCGCGCGGCTCGTCGAGTTCACCGGCGAGCATGGCCTCACCCAGCAGTGGCAACCGCAGAAACAGCTCAATGGCGAACGACAACGCGCGTTCGGCGCGGGCCCGAGACCACGCCAGCGCGGCCCGTGCCTCTTCGGCGCCGAACTCGCCCGGGTGGACTACCCGTTCGACCGTGTTGATCGAAAATGGCTTGCGCAGCCCGGTCTCCAACACCGCCTGATAGAACCGTGCTTGCTGCCGACACAGTTGCCGGTATTGAGCGCACAGCACCTCCACGGTGTCATGCCCAGACACGTGTTCGACATCGATGTCCTCGAGCAACCCGGCCAACAGCGCCCCTGGCGGCACGCACGCCAACTCAGCCGGAACCGGCACGGGTGGAACCCCAGCGCCGCGGCCGGGCTGCGCGCCAGGTTCGCCCGGCACGGACGGCGGAATTGTGGCCGACATGACCAACCCCAACTGGAGAGCAGAACACGACGAACAGGGTGACCCGGGTCTCAACCGGGCCCATCACATCGGCTATCCCGCGAACTCCACGCTCTGGCTGGCCTGCGGCCCTTGCCTCGATACTCATACATTCTATCGAGACATAAATACGAACTCAAGCCTTTCCACGCCGAGAGACAGGCCTTCTGGCCCACGTACCCGGGACGTTGGACAGCGGCGCGAGTCGCCTTTCGTGGCGATCATGGCGTGAAAAGCCATCTGAAGAGAGAGGACCGCCATGAAGGTCGCCGTCGTACCCGAATTCAACAAGCCGTTGTTCCTTGAGGAGCGTCCCATTCCTGAGCCAGGTCCGGGCCAGGTGCTGGTCAAGATCGAGGCCTCCGGCCTGTGCCACACCGACATCCATGCAGCCCATGGCGACTGGCCGGTCAAACCCACACCACCATTCGTGCCCGGGCATGAGGGCGTCGGCATCGTCAAACGGCTCGGTGCCGGTGTCACGAAGCTGCAGGTCGGCGACCGGGTTGCCATCCCGTGGCTGGGCTGGGCCTGCGGGGAATGCGAGTACTGCACCACGGGCTGGGAGACCCTGTGCGAGCAGCAGAAGAACACGGGCTACTCCATCGACGGCGGCTGGGGCGAATACGCGCTTGCGTACGCCAGTTACGTCGGCAAGGTTCCGGACGGCGTCGGCCCGTTCGAGGCTGCCCCGCTCACCTGCGCCGGCGTGACCACCTACAAGGCCGTGAAGGTCTCCGGTGCCCGCTCGTCAGACCTTGTCGCGGTCTTCGGCGTCGGCGGGCTGGGGCACCTGGCGCTCCAGTACGCCCAGATTGCCGGTGCGCAAGTCGTGGCGGTTGATCTGACCGACGAGAAGCTGCAGATGGCCAAGGAGCTGGGCGCCGCCTTCACGGTCAACGCTCGCACCCAAGACCCGGTAAAGGTCATCAAGGCGCTCGGCGGCGCGGACGCGGCGATTGCCACCGCGGTCAGCCCGAAGGCGTTCGAGCAGGCTTACGGCTCACTCAAGCGCGGCGGAACGATTGTGTTCGTCGGCCTGCCAGCGGACAACGAGGTCAAGCTGCCGATCTTCCAGACCGTACTGAACGGGATCAAGGTCGTCGGCTCGATCGTCGGCACACGAGTCGATCTGCAGGAAGTGTTCGAGCTGCACGCCGCCGGCAAGACGAAGGTCCGCTACGAAACCCGCAATCTGGCGGACGTGAACGATGCGATCAACGAGGTCGAGGAAGCCAGGGTCGAGGCGCGGCTGGTCTTCGACCTGACCTAGCCGGTGTGGTCTGCTCCCCTCAGGCAGGCGGGGGGTAGCGGGAACCAGCGAAGCGCTTCGAACTCCTCCGACATGCCCGTCGGCCCGTCGTCGACGTGGTCCGGGCGGGAGGCGAGCAACGCCCGGGCGGCGGCGAGGAAGTCTGGGAGGGCGTCCTCGCCCGCTCGCGCCCGCTGGCCCGGGTACTGGAGTGTGCCGTCAGAGCCGAAATGCAGGTCGGTCAGCCGGAGCGGCGGCTCGGTCAGACCGTCACGGTGCGTCCATAGACCGGTCCACGGGTCGAACCGGTAGTCAGGAAGCAGCCGGTACCCGCTGGTGGCGATCTCATCGACGGCGTCGATGAGGAAGTCGCACACCGCGTCGGTGATGAAGTAGTTGAAATTGACCCGCGCCCAGCCGGGTTTGATGCCGTCGCACCCCCGGCCGATCTCGTCTTCGAACGCGTGGGATCGCGCAGCGTCGATGGCGAGCAGTCGGTGCCCGTACGGACCGGCGCACGAGCAGCCCCCTCGAGCCTGGATGCCGAACAGGTCGTTCAGGACGGCCACGATGAAGTTGTGGTGCAGATACTGCGCGCCGTGCCGGATCCTAAACGAGACGATGGACAACCGGGAGGCGTCCGGATTGCCGAGGATCTCCAGGTTGGGATTGCGCTGCCAGCGGTCCAGAGCTCGCCGCCAGAACCGCTCTTCGCGAGCCTGGATCAGGTCGGTGCCGACTGCTTGCTTAAGCGCGAATACCAATCCGGCCCGGATGGACTCCACAATCGCCGGAGTGCCACCCTCCTCACGCGCGACCGGATCGTCGAGGTAGCGGTGCCCCACCGGGTCGACGAAAAGCACCGTGCCACCACCCGGCACCGTGGGTACAGGGTTGCGAACCAGTTCGCGCCGCACTACGAGGACGCCGGGAGTCTGCGGGCCGCCCACGAACTTGTGGGGCGACAGGAAGATCGCGTCCTTGTGGTCACCGGCGCCCGGTGCAGTCTCGGCCATCCGGATAGGGATGTACGGCGCTGCGGCGGCGAAATCCCAGAACGACAGCGCACCGTGCCGATGCAGCAGGGACGCGATGCCGGTGGTGTCCGACAGGATGCCCGTGACGTTGGAAGCCGCCGAGAAGCTGCCGATCCGCAGTGGCCGGTCGGCGAACTCGATCAGCCGGCGTTCCAATTCGTCCTGGTCGATATGCCCATCCAGGTCGGCGCCGATCTCCACGACGTCGGCGATCGATTCCCGCCAGGGCAGCTCGTTCGAGTGGTGCTCATACGGCCCGACGAACACCACGGGCCGCTCACCGGGTGGGATCCGCTCGGTGAGGCGCCACAGCTCGTCCAGGCCGCCCGGGATCCGCAATTCCAAGATGCCGACAAGTTTGTTGACCGCGCCCGTCGCGCCCGACCCACAGAAGATCACCAGGTCGTCGTCCGTGCCGCCGACCGCGTTGCGAATGATCCGCCGGGCGTCCTCCCGCAGTCGGGTCGTCTGCAGCCCGGTACCGGAGCTCTCGGTGTGGGTGTTGGCGTAGCGCGGCAGCACCTGCTCGCGGATGAAGTCCTCGATGAAATCCAGCGATCGCCCGGACGCCGTGTAGTCGGCGTAGGTGATCCTGCGCGGCCCGTACGGTCCGTCGAGCACCTCATCGTCGCCGATGATGCCGGTGCGGATCCTCTCCAGCAGCGCCGAAGTCGGCGTCGGGTCGGCGACGCCAACGGCTGCATGTTCGGTGGATTCCATGACCGCCACCTCCGCCGCCATCCTAGGCCGCAGAACCACCCGACGCCGACTTGCCCGGGTGAGCCTCCGCGTCCAGGCAGGTCAGCGTCTTGTCCCGCCGGACAACCCTCGTGGCTTGAGTGTGGTGTCGGACGTCTAGGTTTCGCCGTGACCCTGACCGGAGTCCTTTCGGAAGATTGCGGGATCAAGGTCGAGAGGTTTGCCTTCGGCGGCGCTGGTCTCCACGAGGGCGGCGGCGAGGTGGGCCAGGATCCGCTTCAGGTGGCGTTGATCAGTTGGCTTGAGCGTGGCAAACAACGCTCGGGCCCGGTCGGCGTGGGCGGCATAGACCGCCCGGTGAATGTCTTCACCCCTCCTGGTGAGCTCGATGACCGTCGCCCGCCGGTCCGCGGGGTGGGGCACTCTGCGGGCAAAGCCGTCCCTTTCCAGCCCGTCGACTAGCACGGTGACATTGCGAGCCGACACGCCAAGGCGATCCCGCAGTTCGGACATGATCTGGGGCCCGTCTTCGGCGATCTGGTGGATCAGTCGCATCCGCGGGTAGGTCATTCCCTCCACCAGGATGCCGGCGTACTGCCACTTCAGAAACGCGGGGGCGAACAGGGAGAACAGGTCGGCCAACTTCTGCGCCGTGTTCGACTGAGGAGTGGGCATCACATCGCCAAATTAGTATAAGGTGATACTATCACAGTGGTGACCAACGAATAGTGCACAGTGTAGCGGTAGCAGGAGTGGCGACATGACACAACGATCGCACAACCAACCCGTCGCGGTCGTTACCGGCGCGACCGGAATGCTCGGCTCCGCAACTGCCGCCGCCCTGGCATCCCGCGGCGCGAGCACCGTGCTCGTCGTCCGGGATCAGGACAGCGGCCGGAGACTGATCGACTCACTCCCCACCCACGACGAGGTGCGGCATCGGCTGGTCGTCGGGGACCTGTCCGAACCCGGTTCGGTGCGCGACGTCGCCGAACAAATCCGAGCAGGCGTCGAGGACGTGGCCGTGCTCATCCATGCCGCCGCTGCCCTTTTCCGGGAGCGTCGGGTCAACTCGGCTGGCCATGAGGCGATGTTCGCCACCAATGTGCTCGCTCGCTTCCTCCTCACCCACGAGTTGAAGGCACCACTGGAAGCCGGGCCAGCGGGTCGGGTGATCAACGTTACCGGGCCGACCCCAGACCGGCTCGACTTCGACGACCTCATGGCAGAGCAGGCCTTCAACGCGTTTCGCCAGTTCCGGGCCACCAACGCCGCCAACCTGCAGCTGGCGTTCGAGCTGGCCCGACGTGCCCGGGAGACGTCGGTCACCTCGAACGCCTACACACCGGGCGCGCTCCAGTCCGACCTGATGGCCGAGATGCCGCCGTTGGTCCGGGTCATCACTCTGCCCTTCGGGCGGTCCGCTGCCAAAGCCGCCGAGGCGCTCTCTGACCTGGCCGTCGCCGATCACTACGCCACCACCACCGGCGAGTTTTACAAGCGTGAAAGGCCGTCTCGCCCGCCCAAGGCCTCGCTTGACGCCGCCTCGCAACGACGGCTGTGGGGCCGATGCGCACAACTGCTGGGCGTTGATCCCGCGACCGGGTTCGGAGCCGGCCCATGAGCACACAGCTCGCGGTAGAGGCTGCACCGCGAGGTGGTTCGTCGCCAAGGTGGTCTCGGACTCTTTTCACTGCGTGTCTATGACCTCCATGCCACGGTGGCCCCGTTCAGTTCATCGACCTCCTCGGACGTCAGCGAGAAGGCGAGGGCACCGGCGTTGTCTCGTGCCTGCTTGCCGTTCTTGGCGCCGGGGATGGGCAGCACGGCCGGGTTCTCGATCAACCACCGCAGCGCCACCTGGTTTGGAGCCTTGCCATACCGTTCGCCGATCTCGGTGAGCAGTCCGATCACGGGTTGGACGGCATCCAAAGCCCCGCGGCCAAATCGAGGCAGAATCCGTCTGAACAGGCCGCCTGGCCGGTTCGAGGCGGAGTACTTCCCCGTCAACAACCCGCCGGCAAGTGGGGTGTAGGCGATGAGGGTGACGCCGAGCTCACGGCAAGCGTCGAGAACACCGTTGGTTTCGGGCTGTCGGTGCAGGAGGGAGTACTCCACCTGGTTGGAGGCGAGCGGGATGCCGCGTTGAGCCAGCGCGGCGTGGGCTTGACGCATCTGTTCCGCCGAGTAGTTGCTGACCCCAACCGCCTTGATCTTCCCCACGTCAACCGCATCGGCTAGGCGGTCCATCAATTCCGGGATCGAAACCCGTCTCGCCGGGAAGTGATGCTGGTACAGGTCGATGGTGCGTCCCAGCCTGGCGAGACTTGCTTCGAGCTGATCTGGAAGATCCTCCGCCTGAAAGCGAAATCCCGACGGGAACTTCGTGGCGATCACGACGTCTCTGCCCTTGGCCAACTCCCCGAGACGCCGCTCCGAGGCGCCGGCCGTGTACATCGCGGCGGTGTCGAACAGGTTGACACCCGCCGCTATGCTCGCCTCCAAGGCACGTTCCTCCTCGTCGTACCCGTGGGCGCCTCCGTAACTCAACTTGGCCGGGTGGAGACGCGCCAGCCCTCGCGCCTCTCCCCACGTCATCGCGCCGACACCAAGGCGGGGAACTTGGAGGCTGCTACGCCCCAGCGTCGTCGTATGTTCCATGACTGCTCTCCCTCGGGTCGGTACCGCGCTCACATGGTCGGATCGCGTCGTGTATTGAGTCCTTCGGACCCCGGTGAGGGATTGGTGATGCCCTTACCGGACGATCTTGAGGTTGAACATGGGTGATCCCAGCGCGTAGATGCGGACCCACAGCGGCACGTACATTTCGGTGCCGCGGGCGGTGCTGATGTCGCCGAGGTCGATCACATCGGACCAGCCGAAGGACTCCAACAGCGCGACCACTTGGGTCTTGGCGTCGGCGTCATTGCCGGAGACGAACATGGTGTGGTCTCCGCCGGCGAGCTGCTTTGGGTCGACCATCAGGTAGGCGTTAACGGTGTTCAGCGCCTTGACCACCTTCGTGTCAGGGAACCGTCGCTGGATCTGCTCGCCCAGCGAGTCGGTGTTGCTGACCAGGAGGGACGGCGGCATGCCCCGGGAGAAGTCCAGCGGGTTGGCGATGTCGATCAGCACCTTGCCGGCCAGGTTCCGCTCGCCGGCGGTCTCCAGCGCGTCGATCGACCCGGCCCCGTTGGTGGCGTTGACCACCAGCTCGGCGCCGGCGGCCGCCTCGGTTAGCGTCCCCAGCTGAATGTCGGGATGTTCTTCCCGCCATTTGGGGAATGACGGGTTGCCGAAGGTGTCTGGTTCGGTGCGGGCCATCGCCGTGGCCACGTCTCGGGTTCCGATCATCACCTCGTGACCCAGCACGGCCAGCTTGGCCGACACCTGCTGGCCCACCGGGCCGGTACCCAGTACCGCGATCTTCATCTGGCCCTCCTCGAAAGACAGGTCGGTCTACCTATCTGGAGCCTACCGTCGCAGACAGGTCTGTCTCTGTCAACTTCGCAGGTAAACACCCCTCGCCGGTTTGGATCCACAGGCGAGAGTAGGCAGACCTGTCTGTTGTATGCTGGCATCGCATCCCAAAGGAGGATCCCGATGGATCAGGCTGGTGCCGGCGGACGGCCCACCCGCGAGCACATCCTCGACACCGCGTTCCGGCTGTTCTACGCGCACGGCCCTCGCGGAGTCGGGGTCGACACGATTACGGCCGAGTCCGGGTTGGCCAAGGCGACCCTGTACAGGTACTTCCCGCGCAAGAACGACCTGACCCTGGCCTACCTGGACAGGGTCGACCAGACCTGGTTCGGCCAGCTGCGCGCCGCCGCTCGCGCTGCCGGTGACGACCCTCGCGCCCACCTGATCGGCATGTTCGACGCGCTCAGCGCTGCCTGCAGCCGCGAGGGCTTCCACGGCTGCGCCTTCATCAACACCGCCGCCGAAAGCGAGATTGGAAGCCCCGTGCACGCCCGCACCGTCGAACACAAGCGAGTGGTGCGGGCGTGGGTCGCCGACCTGGCCCGGCGCGCTGGAGCCCCGGATCCCGAGCTGCTTGCCCGCCAGCTCACCCTGTTGATCGATGGCGGTCTGTCCGCCGGCGTCCTGGACGCCGACCCGGCCACGCCTATGGCCGCCAAGGCCGCTGCCCAAGCGCTCGTCGACGCTACCTGCCCTGCCATCAAGTAGGCCCCGCAGCAAGAGCCACCCCGTCGTCCGGTCGACCTAACACCCGACGGAGCTGGCCGCGGCAAGCCCCCGACGGGTCACATCAGCGTCTACCGGCACTTCCCAAGCAAGATCGCGCTCCGTGACGCCGTCGCCGAACGGTGGCTGGCTCGCATCACCGCCCCACTCGCACAGATCGCCGAAGCACCCGGCCCGGCCGCCCCTCGGCTGCGGGAACTGGTCAAGCAGCTGAGCGCTACCAAGAGACGCATGGCCAACGACGACCCCGAAATGTTCGCGACCTTCGACCAGATCGTCACACAGTCAAGCAAAGTTGTCGGCGAGCATCTCGACCACCTAGCCACCCTCCTGACCACGATCATCGAGGACGGCGTCGCCCGTGGGGAGTTCGCCGCCACGGACACCGCCACGGCGGGTCGCGCAGTACTCCACGCCACCGCGCGATTCCACCATCCGGCGCACACCGCGGAGTGGGCCGACCCCAACATCGAAGCAGACCTTGACGCCGTCCTGTCCGTCCTGCTCTACGGGCTAACACGCGAGTCGTCCGGGTGAGCCGCCGCGTCCGCGCAGGTCAGCGTCTTGTCCGGCCGGACAACTCCCAACCGGGGCGTGGTCGCCGGGACGCCGGGCCGCCGTCACGCGATCGATAGACGACGTACGGTCGGAACAGGTAGGCGACCGGTGCGGTGAACGCGTGGACCAGCCGGGTGAATGGCCAGACCGCGAACAGCAGCATGCCCACCAGCGTGTGCAGCTGGAATGAGAACGGAGCCTCGGCCATTGCCGCCACGTCCGGCTGGAGGGCAAAGATCGACCGGAACCACGGGGAGACAGTTTCGCGGTAGTTGTGCTCCTCTCCCACGACGCCTGCGCCGAGCGCCGTCGTTGCCAGCCCGGTGACTATCGCCGCCGCCAGCACGACGTACATCGACTTGTCGTTGCGGGTGGTGGCCATGAAAACCGGCCCGGTCGTCCGCCGCCGGTAGATCAGAATGACGATGCCGACGAGCGTCGCGATGCCGGCAATCCCGCCCAGGGTGAGGGCCTGGATGTGATAGAGGCCCTCGTCCACACCTACCGCCTCGGTCCACCGGGCCGGGATCACCAGCCCGATCAGGTGCCCGATGACGACGACCAGGATGCCGAAGTGGAACAGCGGGCTGCCGATCCTGAGCAGCCGCGACTCGTACAGCTGGGAAGAGCGGGTTGTCCAGCCGAACTTGTCGTAGCGGTAGCGCCATATCGTGCCGGCGATAAGAATCGCGACGGTGACGTAAGGACCGGCGCCCCACAGGAGTACCTCAGCAGCGCTCATCGGTACGACGTCCCTTCGGAACCGGCGCCGGCCGGCGCGACGGCGTATGGCTCAAGTCCCACAATCTCCTTCGGCGGGCCGGTGCGAGCCAGTTGCATCGCGGCGGCCCGATCCTTCGGAGACGGCCCAGGCAGCAGGGAGCAAACCGCTTTCACGACATCCGCGTACGGCGAGCCGGCGTCCCCAAGCGCGATGCGGAGCAGTTCCAGGCCGGCCCGCTGCTCCTGCAGCACCGCCAAGCCGTCGGCCAGATCTCCCGTGGCGGTGTACTCGAGGACGACCGGCAAGAAGTCCGGCAGCTCGCGATTCCCCAGCTCCAAGCCACCGCGTCGGTACCGCTGCTTCAGCGCCGCCAGCGCCTGACCGCGCCGGCGGGTCTCCCCGTCGGTCCACCACGTGAGGTAGAGGCAGCACCGGCGCCGGCGGTCGAACATCGAGACGTAATTCTCCGCGAGTTCCCGCGGCGGCGTCGCGGTGACATGGTCGACGAACCGCTCGAATCCCGCCCGCGCTCCACCGGCGGGTAGGCTCGCGACCGCATCGGCGAGCAGCGGCAGCCGCGCGTGGAAGTCCTCGTCTGGATATGTCAGCAGGTGGGAAGCCACCTGGCAGGTCAAGGCGGCGTCGCGGGCCGACGTCATGGCGTCTCCTCCTCGGCCTCGGTATTCCGCGGCGGGAAGAGCCCGGCCGGCCGGCCCTTGCCGTCCCAGTTGAGCAGGTTGACCCGGGCTCCGGGGCGCTCCGGGTCGGCCACCTGCCCCGTCGTCTGCCGGTCTCTCAGCGCGTGGAAGGTCTCGACAGAGACAGGTACTGGTCGCCCCGAGGCCTCGCCGAACGGCCCGCTCTCGTACATCCCGGGGCCACCTTCGTAGTCAAGGCTGCAGCCGATCTCCTCGAGCTGCCGGCCTTCCGCCTCGTAGGCGGTCGGGATCACATAGCGGTCGTCGTACTTGGCCACGGCCAGCAGGCGGTAGAGGGTCGTGATCTCTGCACCGGTCATCCCGGCCGCTTCAGCCACGGACTCGTCCGGCGGGTCGCCGAGGTTGACCTCCCGCATGTATGCGCGCATCGCCGACAGCCGATGCAGCACCTGGCGGACCGGTTCGGGGTCACCGGCAGTGAACAGCTCGGCGAGGTATTCGACCGGAATCCGCAGCGCGTCTACGGCACCGAACAGGTTGTCGACGTCCTCGCCGTCATGTCCCGTCTCGGTCAGGGCATCCACCACCGGTGACAGTGGCGGGACGTACCAGACCATCGGCATCGTCCGGAACTCCGGATGCAGCGGCAGCGCAACCCGATGGGTCTTGGCCAGCGCGTACACCGGCGAGCGGCGGGCGGCGTCGAGCCAGTCGTCAGGAATCCCGTCCCGTTGCGCCGCGCTGATCACTTCCGGATCGCGAGGGTCGAGCAGCAGGTCGAGCTGCGCTTCGTACAGATCCTTCTCGTCTGGGACGGAAGCCGCTTCGGACACGCGGTCCGCGTCGTAGAGGAACACGCCGATGTACCGCAGCCGCCCAACGCACGTCTCCGAGCAGACCGTCGGCAGGCCCACCTCGACCCGCGGGTAGCAGAACGTGCATTTCTCGGCCTTGCCGGTGCGGTGGTTGAAGTAGACCTTCTTGTATGGGCAGCCCGTCACGCACATCCGCCAGCCCTTGCAGGTGTCCTGGTCCACTAGCACGATGCCGTCTTCGGCCCGCTTGTACATGGCGCCCGACGGACAGGACGCCACACAGGACGGGTTGAGACAGTGCTCGCAGATGCGCGGTAGATAGAACATGAAGGTCCGCTCGAACTCGAGCTTCACCTTGTCCTCCGCGGTGCGCCGCACCCGCTCGACGATCGGATCACGGTCGGCGATCTCAGGACCGCCGGCCAGGCTGTCGTCCCAGTTCGCACTCCACTCGATCCGCATCGGCTGGCCGGAGATGAGCGACTTCGGTTCGGCCACCGGGAAGTCCTCACCCAGCGGCGCCGAGATCAGGTTCTCGTAGTCGTACGTCCAGGGCTCGTAGTAGTCGCGGATGTTCGGCAGCACCGGGTTGGCGAAGATGGTCAGCAGCTTGCGGAACCGCCCGCCGGCCTTCAGCTTGAGCCGGCCACGCTTGTTCAGCACCCAACCGCCCTGCCAGGTCTCCTGATCCTGGTAGCGGCGCGGATAACCCTGTCCGGGGCGGGTCTCCACGTTGTTGAACCACACGTACTCGGTGCCACTTCGGTTGGTCCAGGCCTGTTTGCACGTGACCGAGCAGGTATGGCAGCCGATGCACTTGTCGAGATTCATCACCATGCCGAGCTGGCACATGACCCGCATCAGTACGTCACCTCCTGGCTCCGCCTCCGGATGACAGTGACCTCGTCGCGCTGGTTACCGGTCGGTCCGAAGTAGTTGAACGCGAAGGACAGTTGGGCGTAGCCGCCGATCAGCAGCGTTGGTTTGACCAGGATCCGGGTCAGCGAATTGTGGATGCCGCCCCGCCGCCCGCTGGCCTCTGCGATCGGCACGTCCACAACCCGCTCCTGCGCGTGGTAGACGTACACGGTGCCGGGCGGCATTCGGTGCGAGACGATCGCACGCAGGGCCATCACCCCGTTCCTGTTCACCATCTCCACCCACTCGTTGTCGCGCACCCCGATCTCCTCGGCGTCGACCGGACTCATCCACACCGTCGGGCCGCCCCGAGACAACGTCAGCATGATCAGGTTGTCCTGGTACTCGGAGTGGATCGACCACTTTGAGTGCGGGGTCAGGTACCGAACAACTACCTGCTTCGAACCATCAGGACCGATTTCTGGCTCACCGAACAGCCGGTGCATGTCCAGCGGCGGCCGGTAGATCGGCAGCGCCTCGCCGAAGTCGTGCATCCAGTCGTGGTCGAGGAAGAAGTGCATCCGGCCAGTGAGGGTGTGCCACGGCTTGAGCTCCTCGACGTTCGTCGTGAACGCCGCGTACCGGCGGCCGCCGTGCTCGCTGCCCGACCACTCCGGGCTGGTGATGACCGGCACCGGCTGGGCCTGGGTGTCGGCGAACCTGATCAGCCTCTCCTCGCTGCCCTCGGCGAGGTGCGCCAGCGGTCGGCCGACCCGCTCTTCCAGGGCATGGAAACCCTGCACGGCAAGCCGGCCGTTGGTGGTTCCGCTGAGGGCGAGGATCGCCTCGGCCATCTTGGCGTCGGTGTCCAACGCCGGCCGGCCATCGGCGACGCCGCCGAGCATCACGCCGTTGACGTGCGAAAGGCGGTCGACTTCCTGGTCCGGCTGGAACGTCACCCCTTTCGTCGCCAGGCCCAGCCGCTCCGTAAGCGGTCCGAGCGCCGTCATCTTGTCGGCGATCGCAGCGAAGTCCCGCTCGACGACGGCAAGGGCGGGCATGGTCCGGCCCGGCACCGGTTCGGCGTCGCCGGTGCGCCAGTCGTGCACAGTGCCGCGCGCCTGGGCGGTCTCGGCCGGTGTGTCGTGCAGCAGCGCCGTGGCGACAAGATCACGCCGCACCCCTAGGTGCGTGCGGGCCAGCTCGCTGAACCGCCGAGCGATCGCGTTGAACGCATCGAAATCCGACCGGGTCTCCCACGGTGGGTCGATCGCCGGTGTGAACGCGTGCACGAACGGGTGCATGTCCGTCGAGGACAGGTCGTGTTTCTCGTACCAGGTCGCGGCGGGCAGCACCACGTCAGACAGCAGCGTCGAGCTGGTCATCCGGAAATCCAGCGACAACAGCAGGTCCAACTTGCCCTGGGGGGCATCGTCGCGCCAGGTCACGTCCCGCGGCCGCAGCTCGGCCGGCGTCTCGTCAGCCCGCAGGCTGGTGTGTGTTCCCAGCAGGTGCTTGAGGAAGTACTCGTTGCCCTTGCCCGACGAACCGAGCAGGTTAGCCCGCCACAGCGTCAGGCAGCGGGGCCAGTTCTCCGGCGCGTCCGGATCCTCGGCGGCGAACTTGAGCTCGCCTGACGCCAGCTTGCGGGCGACGTAGGCGGGCGCCTCCTCACCCGCCGCCTCCGCCTCGTCGACCAGCTCGAGAGGGTTGCGGTTGAACTGCGGGTACGAGGGCATCCAGCCCAACCGCGCGGAGAGCGCCATGGCGTCGGCGGTGTGCAGGCCGGCCAGCCCGCCCTTGGCGAGGGGGGAGGCCAGCGCGTCAGCCCGGTAGCCGTCGTAGCGCCACTGGTCGGTGTGCGTGTACCAGTAGGCAGTTCCGATCATCTGCCGCGGTGGGCGCTGCCAGTCGGTCGCCATCGCCATCGTCGCCCAGCCGGTTACCGGCCGGCACTTCTCCTGCCCCACGTAATGGGCCCATCCGCCGCCGTTGCGGCCGATCGCCCCGGTGAGCATGAGCAAGGCCATGATCGCGCGGTAGGACGTGTCGGCGTGGAACCAGTGGCAGACGCCCGCACCTATGATGATCATCGTCCGGCCGCCCGACCGCTCTGAGTTGCGCGCCATCTCGCGAGCCGTCCGGATCACCGACGCCGCCGGCACTGATGTGATGGCATCCTGCCAGGCCGGGGTGTACGGCTGTTTCGTGTCGTCGTAGCCGGTCGGCCAGTCGCCCGGCAGGCCCGGCCGCCCGACTCCGTACTGCGCCAGCATGATGTCGAATACGGTCGTGACAAGCCGGTCGCCCACCCGGCGGGCGGGCACGCCGCGGCGCATTACCGCACCCGAGCCATTGAGGTTGTCGAACCGCGGCAGCAGCAACTCGACCGGCTCGGCACCTTCCCCCAGCAGCGTCAACTTTGGGGACACCTCGCCGAGGTCGAGGTTCCAGCGGCCGCGGCCGGACTCTGTCCACCGATCTCCGATCGTGCCGGACGGCACTACCGGCTCGTCCGTGCGGCCGTCCATCAACACCGTCTTCCACTCCGCGCCGTTGCCGGTATCACCCAGGTCACTGGCGCGGAGGAACTTACCGGCGACGTAGGCGCCGTCCCGATCCTCGAGTTCGACCAGGAACGGCAAGTCGGTATACCGCCGCACGTAGTCGACGAAGAACGGCACCCGCTGGTCGACGAAGTACTCCCGCAGGATCACGTGACCCATCGCCATCGCCAGCGCGCCGTCGGTGCCGGGCTGCGCCGGCAACCAGGTGTCGGCGAACTTGGTGTTGTCCGCGTAGTCCGGGGACACCACAACCACCTTCTGGCCGCGGTAGCGGGCCTCGGCCATCCAGTGCGCATCCGGCGTACGGGTCACCGGGACGTTCGACCCCCACATGATCAGGTAGGCGGCATCCCACCAGTCGCCAGACTCTGGAACGTCCGTCTGATCGCCGAACACCTGCGGCGATGCGGCAGGCAAGTCGGCGTACCAGTCGTAGAACGAGGTCATCACGCCGCCGGCCAGTTCGATGAAGCGCGCCCCGGCCGCGTGCGACACCATTGACATCGCCGGGATCGGCGAGAACCCGGCGACGCGGTCCGGTCCCCAGGTTTTGATGGTGTGCACGTGCGCGGCCGCGACCATCTCGATCGCCTCGTCCCACGACACGCGCACGTGGCCGCCCTTGCCCCGAGCTTGCTGGTAACGGCGCCGGCGCTCAGGGTCACCCACCACATCGGCCCAGGCGAAAACGGGGTCGCCCAACCGGGCCCGAGCCTCTCGGTACATGTCCATGAGGACGCCACGGGCGTACGGATACCGGACCCTGGTCGGCGAGTAGGTGTACCAGGAGAACGCCGCACCTCGCGGGCATCCGCGCGGCTCGTACTCCGGACGGTCCGGGCCGACACTCGGGTAGTCGGTCTCCTGGGATTCCCAGGTGATGATCCCGTCCTTGACGTACACCTTCCACGAGCACGAGCCCGTGCAGTTGACCCCGTGCGTCGAGCGGACCACCTTGTCGTGACTCCAGCGGTCGCGGTAGAAGGCATCGCCCTCTCGCCCGCCATGCCGGAAGACGGCTCGCAGGTCGTCGGAGACCTCTGCTCTGGTGAAGAACCGGCCGGTGCGCAACAGCGCGTCGGCCAGTGGATCGTCCGTACCTCCGCCTTTTCGTCCGACTACTTCCGGCATGGCGTTCACCTTCCCGACGTCCGTAGTCACCAAACTAGGGCCGAAAGGCCTTGCGGGCAGACGTTTGGTGCCAACATCGGGACGAACGTCCCTGCGCTCAGCTTGGGATCAGCCCATATCGTCGATCCGGTTTACCGTGGGCCCGCCGAAGGAGCAGCCAAAATGACGGCACCTCAGACGCCTGACTCGACTCAGCCGACCGCAACAGCGTCCGGCAACCCGCTAATGCTGGGGCTGGCGACAGCCGGCTTCGCCATCAACTTCTGGGCGTGGGCGCTGCTCGGCCCGCTGGGGCCGAGGCTCCGCGAAGAGCTTGGCTTGTCGATCGGCCAGCAGGCCATGGTGGTCGCAGTGCCGGTCATCGTGGGTTCGCTGGGCCGGATACCGGTCGGCGCGCTGACTGACCGGTTGGGGGCGCGCCTGATGTTCCCCCTCATCAGCGTGCTCACTATCCTGCCGGTGCTCTATTTGGGGCATTTTGCCGACTCCTATGCCGAACTGATCACCGGCGGAGTGTTCCTCGGCCTCGGTGGCACGGCGTTCGCCATCGGAATCCCGTTCGTCAATGCGTGGTACCCACCGCGACGGCGCGGCACGGCCTTAGGCCTCTTCGGTGCCGGCATGGGTGGCACCGCCATCGCGGCGTTCACGACCGTCCCACTGGTCGAGAACGTCGGTGAAGCGTTCCCGTTCGACCTGGTCGCAATCGTCCTGGCCGGCTACGCCGTCATCTCAGCGATCCTGCTGCGCGACTTGCCAGGGCGCACCATCCCGGCCGGAAACCTGGCGTCCCGGACGGTCGCGACGCTTAAGGTGCCGGCCACGATCCCGCTAGCGCTGCTCTACGCGGTGTCTTTCGGGGGCTTCGTGGCGTTCAGCGTCTACCTGCCCACGTACCTGCGCAACGCCTTCGAGCTGTCACAGTCGGACGCGGCCTTCCGTACCGCGGGTTTCGTAGTGCTGGCCGTAATCATGCGGCCGGTTGGCGGCTGGCTGTCGGACCGGTACGGGCCGGAGCGGGTCCTGCGCTGGGTGTTCGGCGTGGTGACCGTGCTGGCTCTGGTGGCCGCCCTTGAACTCGAATTGATCCCCATCGGGACTATCGCCTTCCTGGGCATGGCCGGCGCTCTGGGCGCCGGGGCCGGCGGCGTGTTCGCCCTGGTTGCCCGCCTCGTGCCGCCGGAGAAGGTCGGCGCGGTGACGGGCATCGTCGGCGCCGCAGGCGGCCTCGGTGGGTTCTTCCCGCCGCTCGTGATGGGGGCGGTTTACAGCGTGACCGACTCCTACGCGTGGGGCTACGTCCTCCTGGCACTCACCGCCGCTACCGCGCTGGTGTACACCGCCTTTTTCATCCACCGCAGGACGCAGAGCAGCTAGTGGTGCTGCGACCGGTACAGAACCACCTTCAGCGCATCGGTTTCCGCCGGCTTTGAGAAGACGTCGTAGGCGTCCTGCATCTCCTGCACGCCGAACCGGTGCGTGACGAGCCCGGAGACGTCGAGCTGACCAGACGCCACCATGCGCAGCAGGGTCGGCGTCGAGTAGGTGTCAACCAGACCGGTCGTGATCGTCAGGTTACGAATCCACGCCGTTTCCAGGTGCAGCGTGGCCGGCGAACCGTGCACTCCGACATTGGCGACTCGCCCACCAGGGCGAACCAACTCGACACAGCGTTCGAAGGTGGCCGGAACGCCCACCGCCTCAATGGCTACGTCGGCTCCCAGTCCGTCGGTGAGCCCGGCCAGAGTGCCTGCGGCGTCCTCGTCCACATCCAGCGCGATGTCCGCACCCAGCCGGAGGGCGGCCTCCCGCCGGGCGGGCGCCTTGTCCACGACCACGAGGTGGCTCGGGCTGAACAGCTTGCAGGTGAGCACTGCCGCCAGGCCGATCGGCCCGGCGCCGATCACGACAACCGTGTCGCCCGGCCGTACGTGCCCGTTGAGCGCACCGACCTCGTACGAGGTGGGCAGGATGTCGGCCAGCATGACCGCGGCTTCGTCGCTGACGTCGTCGGGCAACTGGTAGGTCGATGTGTCCGCGAACGGCACACGCACCTGCTCGGCCTGCGTGCCGTCGATGCGGTGGCCCAGAATCCATCCCCCGCCACCGAGGCATTGACCGTACCGGGCCTCGCGGCAGTACCGGCACCTCCCGCACGCACTGATGCACGAGACCAGCACGCGGTCGCCGACGGCGACATTGCGAACCCCTGTACCCACCTCCTGGACTGTGCCGACGGCCTCATGACCGAGCACCCGCCCCGATTCGACCGTCGGGACGTCACCACCGAGAATGTGCAGGTCCGTACCACAGATCGTTACCGCGTCGACGCGAACGATCGCATCCTCGGGGTCCTTCACACTGGGGTCAGGGACTTCCTCCCACGACCGGCGGCCAGGTCCGTGGTAGACCAATGCCTTCATCTCAACCTCCCATTGCTGGTGCCCCATCAGGGGATGAACTGCTCCTCCATGACGGTTACCTGCCCATCGCGCACCGTTAACCAGAACGGTGCCCACCACTCATAGGGACTGTCCGGATCCGGATTGGTGGCGAAGTACGAAGGCAACTCGTCGAATGTGATGTTCTCGGTGTCGGCACCACCCGACTCCAACCAGATCACCGAGACTGCCACGTCGGTCGCCACCGGAATCGTCCGCAGGCGTGGGTTGACGTTCCGGATGTAGTAGTCGTTGGGCGGTCCATCTGGATCGTCCGGGTGGTCCTCCGCGTAGGCCGCAACGGCATCTGCTCCGGTGAGGAACTGGATGACATCGACGGTCACCGAGCGCCCCTCGACGTCGATGGACGCGATGTACCCCGGGTGGCGCCCGTCCTCGAGCTCGGCCGGCTCAGTCGGCATCTCGGTGTCCGCTGGGCGTTCTGTCTCTGCGGGGCGCGCGGTGGCCGCTGGGGTCTCCGTCTCCGCCCGAGACGTCGGCGACGCGGGAGCGCCGGCGTCCGTTCCATCGTCACCGCAACCGACCAGCAACGACACGGTAACGGCAAAGACCGCCATCGCGGCCCGAGCCGTGGTCGTCATTGACTCTCGCCACCCGCCGCGAGGCTTCTCACCAGCGCCACAAGCTGGACGACGATACCGATCGCCGCTCCGACCATCGCAATGATCAACAAAGCTCGGGCCAACCCCGTGCCGTCGAAGTCCCAGCCGCTGAAGTCGACGGGGAAAACCTGCGCGAACCTGATGAGCGCGGCCAGCCCGATACCCGTCGTGACCACACCGCCAAGGGCTACCAGCCACGGCGGGTCGTACACCAGATAGACCAGATCGGCAACAATGCCGGCCAGCAGTGCGACGTTGACCAGCCAGAGCACCTCGCTGGTTTCCGAGGTGAGAAACGACACTCGCTCCCAGCCGGGCCAGATGTTGATCAAGAACAGACCAATGACCCCTGCCAGCGTCCCGAACACATAACCCAGCCGGCGCGTTGCGGTAGAGGGCCGGTGCGCGGTCGTCGTTGCCATGGCGTCCTCCATCCCGAGCGGAACCTCCACGATCACGGTAGGGCGGGCACTCGAGCCGAAGGCAGGGGCGAATGTCCACGGTGATCGGGACGGAATACCTCGGTGCAGTCGCCGCTCGAGCCATGACCAGGGACGCCGAGGAGGTCCACCGTTCCACGCACCCCAGGCGTTGGTACCCGGCCACGGGGACCTTGTGCCCTGTGCCCCACGCCGACGACGCCGGTTACATGGAACGAGGGCCGCTGCGCGGTGGTCGCCACCACTACCTTGCTGGTGGCCGCCGGGTTACAGCGGTGATGTAGGAGGTGAGAAGGCCGCGGACATGGATACGGGTGTGCACAGCCGCCTGACAACAGCCGCCGACGGGCTCTCGTCGGCCGAGGCTGCCGCCATCCTCGCGCGCGACGGTCCGAACACCCTGCCGGCGCCGCGCCGCCCTCCTGCACTCTGGCGGTTCGCTCGCCAGCTGTTTCACTTCTTCGCGTTCATGTTGTGGGCGGCCGCCGGGCTGGCAGTACTCGCTGGCATGCCGCAGCTGAGCATCGCGATCGCCGCTGTCGTGGTGCTGAACGGGACGTTTGCCTTCGTCCAGGAGTACCGAGCCGACCGGGCGGCGGAAAAGCTTGGCGCGCTGATGCCCACGCAGGTGACCGTCAGGCGGAACGGGCGGCGCACAGTCATCGACGCCAGCGAAGTCGTTAGGGACGACATCGTCGTGCTCGAATCCGGCGACCGGATACCCGCGGACGCCATCGCCCAGGAGCGAGCCAATCTGCGCGTTGATACATCACTGCTCACCGGTGAAAGCGAACCGACCGCGGTGACCGGCGGCGGCCGTCTCTACGCGGGCACCTTTGTCGTTGAGGGCGAGGGCGACGCCGTGGTCGTGGCAACCGGCGCCTCGACCAGGCTCGCGGGCATCGCCCAGTTGACCGTTGGCACGCGGCACCAGCCTGGCCCGCTCGCGCGCGAACTCCGCCGCGTCGTCCGCACGATCAGCGTCATAGCAGTCGGGGTGGGCGCCGGGTTCTACGCCATCGCCGCGATTATCGGCATTTCAACCACCGACAGGCTGATCTTCGGTATCGGCGTCACCGTCGCCCTCGTACCCGAAGCGTTGCTGCCGACCGTCACGCTCGCCCTCGCCTGGGGCGCCGAGCAGATGGCGCACCGCCAGGCGCTCGTCCGGCATCTGGAAGCTGTCGAGACGCTCGGCTCCACGACGTTCATCTGCACCGACAAGACAGGAACGCTGACGCTGAACCAGATGACGGTAGTTCGGGCCTGGACTCCTTGTGGATCGGCCACCGTTGACGTGCCGGGATACAACCCGCTTGCACCGGTTACGTACTCCGGCCCCGGTGCCGAGGTCGCCGTCAGCCGGCTCGCCTATGCAGGTGACAGATGCGGCACCGGGTACGCATACGAATCTGACGGCGTGTGGCGCGCCCGCGGCGATCCGATGGAGGCCGCTCTGGACGTGTTCGCGCGCAGGGTGTCGAAGAAAGCTGCGGGAAATGGAATCGACCGCCGGCCGGCCGCACGGTTCCCGTTCGACCCTCGGCGGAGACGCATGTCGGTGGTCGTCAATGGCGATGTCCTGGTCAAGGGCGCGCCCGACGCAGTGGTACCGCTGTGCACGGCCGCTCCTGGTGCCGCTGAGGCCATCGCCGAGTTCACCGGCCAGGGGCTGCGGGTGCTGGCCATGGCGGGCCGCCCGGTTGGCACCCGGTTGCCCACCACGGCAGCCGAGGCAGAAGCCGACCTCGAGTTATACGGGCTCGTGGGCCTGCAGGACCCGCCGCGTCAAGAGGTTCGGGAGTCGATCCTCACCTGCCGCCGGGCCGGCATCAAGGTCGCCATGATCACCGGCGACCATCCCACCACGGCAGCCGCGATCGCCACGCAGGTAGGGCTGCGGAAATCGAACGATCCGGTGCTGACCGGCGCGGACCTGCCAGCGGATGATGAACAACTCGGTGTGATCGTGGACCAGGACGGACTCGTCGTCGCCCGCGTCGCGCCGGAGGACAAGCTCCGCATTGCCCGGGCGCTGCGCGGTCGCGGCCACGTCGTGGCGATGACCGGCGATGGCGTCAACGATGGGCCGGCGCTGCGCGAGGCCGACATCGGCGTCGCCATGGGGCAGTTCGGCACCGATGTGGCCCGCGAGGCTTCTGACCTGGTTCTGCTCGACGATCACTTCGCGACCATCGTGTCGGGAGTCGAGCAGGGCCGGGCGACGTTCCTCAACATCCGCCGGTTCCTCACCTACCACCTCACCGACAACGTTGCCGAACTCACCCCGTTCGTCGTGTGGGCGCTGTCCGCTGGGCATTTCCCGCTGGCGCTGGGAGTGCTCCAAATTCTGGCCATCGACATCGCCACTGACACGTTCTCTGCCGTCGCACTTGGGGCCGAGCCGCCTGGGCGGCACAACCTCGAGCGGCCACCGATCCGTGGGCGACTGCTCAACCGGACCGTCGCTTGGCGGGCCTTCGGTGTGCTCGGGCCGACGGTGGCCGTGTTCACCATGGCAGCGTTCATCGCATCGCTCCTCTCGGCTGGTTGGCTGCCGGGGGACCCATTCCCGGACGGCGACATCCTCGCGGCGGCATCCGGTGCCGCGTTCGTCGCTGTCGTTGTCGCCCAGATGGCGAATGCCTTCGCGTGCCGGAGCTCCACCGTTACTCCGGCTACGCTCGGTTGGACCTCGAACCGATTGTTGATCTATGCGGTGCTGTTCGCCTTCGCGATCTCCATGGTCCTTGTTTATGCTGCACCAATCGCCAGCGCGCTAGGCCAGAGCGGACCGCCGTTAATCGGCTGGGTGGTGGCTGTCGCAGGCGCCGGTGCGATGCTGGCAGCCGACCGGTTCGATAAGCGGTACAGGCGCCGTCGCCGCGGTCAAATGATCGTGGATCACCGGGTCGACAGTTGCCGATGACGCCGGTCATCCTGGCGACTGTTCAGGACCGGCGCCCGGTCCGCTCATGTACTACCGCCGTTGGCCGGTCGACCAGGTAGAGCACCGCCCTGGCCACCGAACCGAGCAGCATCCCGGTCACCTCACTGTGACCGCGGCCGCCGATGACAACGAGGTCCGCATCAGCCGAGTGAGCGCGGATCGCCTGGGCCGGATGGCCCATCTCGATCGTCCGGGTGACTGGCACGTCCGGGTACGTGGACACCCAACCGGCAAGCGCCTCGGCCAGGTAGCGGCTGGCGTCTGAGGCGATATCGTACGCGAGCACGGCCCGCAGCGATGCTCCCCAGGCAGCGGCCACGGTGAAGGCGTACTCCACTGCGGCGCGACCGCGTACGGAGCCGTCCACACCCACGACGACGAGGCGCTGACTTTCGGTGCCCGTCCGCAGTTGCCAGGACCTGGGCACGATGACCACTGGCGTGCCCGTGCTGTGTGTTGCGCAGGCGAGCGACGTGGACCCCAGCAAGAGATCGGCCAACCGGCCGGTACCGTGCCGGCCTACGACCAACCCGTGCGCCCGGTCTGCCTCCCATAACAAGACTCGACGGGGAAATCCCTCCCTGGCAGCTGTCGAGATGGTCAGATCGCCGTGTCCGCCGTCGGTCAGGCGGCGCCGGGCCGTTTCGAAGATCTTCTCCGCGGCTTCCCTGCCCGCTGACGCGACCTGGAGCCCACCGGAATAGGCGACTTCCGGTATGCGCGGGAGAAAAGCGCTGACCAGGTGAAGCGCCCAACCGCGCTCGGTCGCTTCGGCTGCGGCCCAGTCGAGAGCGATCAGCGAGGTATCCGAACCGTCCAGCCCAACGACGAGCGACCCGCGATCCGCCATGACACCTCCCTCATCACTACGGCCGGGCGACGTCGATATACACGACGGCGTTGCCGTTGGCCGCGGTGAAATGTTCGACCCGGAACCCGGCCTTGGCGGTCAGGCCGAGAGCGATTGAGACATAACCTTCGAAGTCCCCGTTGAGCACGTACGACTCCAGCGCGGCGGAACCAAAGGTCACCGGTTCCACGGGCGGTGCGGCGAGGGTCGGATTCCCGGCCTCGTCATGGGCTTGTGCCGGGTTGAAGACGAGTTGGATGAACGCCTCGCCCGGCAAGCTGACCGGTTCACCGGAACCGTCGTAGACGATCTCATCTCGGTAGCCGACCTGGTAACCGGGCAGCTCGTCGAACTCGAAGGCCATCCGGTCGTAACCCTCCTGGGGATGGCTGCCCACCCGCAGGGCGACGAGCGTGGGCACCGGCGGGACCGTTCCCGAGAAGGCCGCCGACACGTCGGCGGTAGACCACGACTCGGTGGCCGAGCCCGTCGTGGGCCGGCTCGTCGGCTCGCTCGGTGATGGGGTCGCCGGCGGTGTCGTGTCCTCGGTCATCGGTGATGGGCTCGCCGCCGTGGTCGCCTGCGGCGCTGCCGGCTCAGTGGTGTCATCGCCGCCACACGCGGTCAACAGTAGTACAGCCGCAGCCGCGGCGGCCAGGATCTTCGTACCCATGATCTCAGCGTGCGGCCCTGCGACCGCACCGCGATACGGGCGTAAGTCCCTGGCCGGTAAGGCCTATCCGGCCCGATGATCGGGGCACCGGGTCGTCGGGTTCCGGCAGAATCGCGCGCATGGCACTCACGACGCTCGAGCAGCAGGTGGTCGATGCAATCGACGCAGACAGGATCGTAGCGGATCTGGCCGCGCTGGTTGCGATCCCGAGCGTCGGCGGATCGGTCGATGAGGTGGCCGTCCAGCGGTGGTGCGCGGACCGGCTGACCGGGCTGGGCGCATGGGTTGACCACTGGAAGATCGACCTGGCCGAGATCCGGGCGGCTGCCGGTTATCCAGGCGAGGAGGTCGACCGCGACGAAGCGTACGGCTGCGTCGGAGTGGTCGGTGACCACCAGGAGCGTCCCGGGCTCATCTTGTCGGGCCATACCGACGTCGTGCCGCCGGGCGACCTCGGCCGCTGGGCACACGAGCCATGGCGACTGACCCCTGAGGGTGATCTCCTGTACGGGCGCGGCGCGTCGGACATGAAGGCGGGGATCACGGCCATCCTTGCTGCGGTTCAGGCGTTGCGGGCCTGCGGCGTGACGCTCCGCCGACCGCTCGCGGTTCATGCGGTCATTGGCGAAGAAGACGGCGGTATAGGCGCATTTGCGACACTCCAGCGCGGCCATCGCGGTGATGTGTGCGTGATCGCCGAACCTACCGATGCGTGCGTGATCCCTGCGAACGCCGGCTCGCTGACCTTCCGCATCGAGGTTCCCGGTCAGGCGGCGCACGGATCGTCCCGGCTCGACGGCTACTCGGCAATCGATGCGGCGATGCCGCTACTGAGCGCGGTGCGAGAACTGGAGTCGCGGCGCAACCGCGACATCGACCCGTTGCTCGGCCATCTGGATCTGCCGTACCCGATCTCGGTAGGCATCATGCGGGCCGGCGACTGGGCCAGCACGGTGCCGGACCTGCTCGTGGCGGAGGGCAGGTACGGAGTGCGGCTGGACGAACCTGTCGAGCGGGCCAGAGCGGAGTTCGAGGCCGCGATTGCCAAGGCTTGCGCCGCCGACTCCTGGCTGGCAACTCATCCAGCCCGGGTGAGCTGGCCCGGCGGCACCTTCGCGTCCGGCCGGCTCCCAGCCGGGCATCACCTGCTCGACGATGTCAGCGCTGCGGTTGCCGACGTCGCGGAGTGGCAGCCCGCCGTGCGGGGCGGACCCTACGGCTCGGACCTGCGACTGTACGCGGCAGGTGGCGTGCCCACAGTCCAGCTCGGGCCCGGTTCGGTGACGAGCGCACACGCGGCCGACGAGTTCGTCTCGCTGGCCGAGGTGATCGAGTTCTCCCAGGTGTACGCCGTGCTGGCGCTGCGGTTGTGCGGATAGCGGTGCGCGCGGACACGACTCACGCGGGCGGCGCCGGTCTCATTTGCTCGAGCACATCGGACAACGTCGCCGTCGCGACCGCCACCACCGTGTCCGCCGCTCCGTAGTACAACCGCAGCCCATCGGTGGCTGGATCGTAGAGAAGGCCACATGGAAAGACGACGTTAGGGGCGTCGCCGCAACGCTCGTACTCAGCCGCCGGCGCAAGCACCCAATCGTCGCTGCGCGCCAACACTCGCGCCGGGACCTCGAGATCGAGTAGAGCCAGCCCGAGCCGGTACACAGGTCCACCCACCATCTCCTTCACGCCGTGGTACACGCACAGCCATCCATGCCGGGTTTCCATGGGTGGCGGGCCGATTCCTATCCTGGCCGAGTCCCACCACGCGCCTTCTCGAACTTGCAGCACGGGTGCGTGCCTAGTCCATGACTTCAGGTCCGCCGAGTAAGACACCCAGACGTCGGCGCGCCCGGTCATAGGAGAGGACGGCCGGTGAAGGAGCGCGAACCGGCCGCCGACCCGGCGTGGCAGCAGGCAGGCGTTCTTGTCTTCCGGTGGCATTGCCACGCCCAGCGGCTGAACCTTCCGGAAGTCGTCGGTCAGCGCCATCGCGACACACGGGCCTTCGGGACCATAGGCGGTATAGGCGACCAACCAAGCGCCGAGTTCGTCGACGCGGGTGATTCGCGGATCCTCGACACCCCACCGCGTGACCGGGTCTTCAGGATCCGCCGCGATGAGCGGGGTCGGGTCGACCTGCCACCCGGTCAGTCCGTCGGCACTCCGCGCCACCGTGAGATGGGAGATGCCTCGACGATCCTCCACCCGGCACAGCAGTACTGTCTCGCCATCGACGGCCGCCGCGCCGGGATTGAACACCGCGTTCACCGGGTAAGGCCAGCTCGCCGGCGTAAGGATCGGATTGACATGGCTGCGCTCGAACAGCTCCGAGACTGGTCCGCCGGCGCTTCGCTGGTCCATCAAGCCTCCACTCGGTTGCCCTGCGCTGGTGGCGCGCCGGCCCGATGGGCCCGTTCGCGCTGCGCCCGCTCGCCTCGGTGCCCTGGCCGCTGCGGTTGCGCCGCCCCGCGTGCCAGCGCGAGCACGTCGGCGAACTGCCGGACTACCTGCGGCCACAGCAGAACCGAGCCGACCTGGCGGGCCACTTTCCGGCTGGCGGCCAGCTGAACCGGGTCGCCCAGCAGTTCAGTGATCACGGAGCTGAGCGCACGAGAGTCCCGGCGCGGCACGATGACACCGGGCGCCACGCCGGCAACCGGAAGCAGCAGTTGCCTGGCGTACGAGTAGTCCGTGGATACGACGGGGCAACCGGCGGCCAGCGCGAACGTAAGCACACCGGACGAGACCTGCTCCTCGGCCAAGTAGGGAGTGACGCACAGCTCAGCGCGGCTCAGCAGCCACCCGAGTTCTGCCTCGGAGAGGAACTGATTGACGAAGCGGACATTGTCGGCGACTCCGAGATCGGCGGTCAGTTGCCGAAGCTGCTGCCGGTATTCCTCCCCTGAGTGCCGCGCCACCTCGGGATGAGTAGCGCCGGCGAGGGCGTAATGCACGTCGGGATGCCGGCGGGTGATTTCGGGTAGCGCCTGGATGACGCGTTCCAGACCCTTGGCCGGCTTGATCAACCCGAAGCTCGTGATGATTCGCGCACCGCTCAACGCGGCGAGTGCCTCGGACAGCGCACCGCCATCCGGGGGCTCTGGCCGGTCGCGCAGCACGGTCGGCGCGCCGTGCGGGACGACGACCGTCCGTGACACGTCGGCGATGCCGAGCTCCGCCACGAGACGCCGAGCCTCATGCGTGAAAACGGTCACCAATGTGGCATTACGGCACAGCGCGGTCGTCACCTCGAGATGCAACCGAGGTGCGCGAGGGCGGACCGTGTGCAGAGTCACCAGGTAAGGGACGCCGACCGACTGCAGACCGTAGGCCAGATCGAGCACGTAACTGCCCGCCGGGCCGCCGAAGATCCCGAACTCATGCTCGATGACGACTATTGCGGCGCGACGTCGTGCGATCTCACGAGCGGCCCGGGCATAGTCTTCGCGCACGTCTTGCCGCACCGTGATCTGCACGGCCGAACCGTAGGCGAGACCGTCCCGATCTACAGCGCAGACAGCCGTGCGCCATTCGGCTGCAACCTCCGACATGGCCGACCGGAGATCGTGGGTGAACTCGGCCAGCCCGCAGCGCCGCGGCGGATACGTCGACACGAAGACGACTCGCCCGGCCATGGCCGTCCTCATTCTGGCTGGTGGACAACGGCGATCGGCCGATCAACGTGGTGCAGTACGGCTCGGGCGACCGAACCGAGCAGCATGCCGGTCACCACGCCGTGACCGCGGCCGCCGACGACGACGAGGTCTGCACCTTCGGCGTGATCGGCGATCACCGCAGCCGGGTGGCCGGCCGCGACGACCTCCGTCACCTGAACGCCGGCGAATTTGGACCGCCACGGGGCAAGCTGCTCGGCCAGCATGCCAGCCGCCTGTGCCTTCGCTTGCTCGTCGACCGAGTAGGCGACTTCCGGCACCGGCTCGGGCAGTTGGAGCCCAACGACGGCTACGATGCGAGCCCTCCACCGGGACGCGGTCGTGAACGCGAACTCGATAGCGGCCTGGCAGCGCGGCGAACCATCCACGCCGAGCGTGATGATCCGTTGCTCGCGGCTCCCCGGTGCCCAGGTCTGAGGCACCACGACCACAGGAACCCTGGCATGGGTTGCACACGCGAGCGAGGTCGAACCTAGGACCAGCCCGGTGAACCGCCCGACGCCCTCATGCCCTACGACAAGTGCACGGGCACCGGCCGCCTCCCGCAGCAGCACCCAGCGCGGAAAGCCGTGATGTGCCATCGTGGAGACCGAAAGGTCACCGTGGCCAAGGACCTCGAGGTGGGCTCGAGCCTCGCGAAGTATGCCTTCTGCGGCTTCACGTGCCGTTCTCGCCACCATCACCGGTATGAGCGGGGCCTCCTCGTAGGCAATCACCAACCGGAGCGGCCAGCCGGTTGCAGCTGCCTCTTCGGCCGCCCAGTCCAGCGCGACCAGCGAGGACTCCGAGCCATCAAGGCCGACGACAATGGGTGCGTTGATGGTAGGCATCACCGTGCTCCCTCTACCACGCCTGGATCACACTATGTGCCCAGTGGACCAGGGATAGCTCCTCCGTGTTAGGGACACAGGTCCCGACTTCCAAAGCGCACGGAATGGTCCGGCTTGGGTGGCACGGTCTGGAGTCCTGCCCGACGATGACCTTCGGCTCTGTGTAGCCGGCATCACGCCGCGGTCTCCTGAAAGTAGGAGACAACCATCACTACCTCCGGAGGTGGGACATGTCCAACCCGGTTGTGCATTTCGAGATCGGAGCCCAAGACTCCACCAAGGTCCGGGCGTTCTACACGTCGCTTTTCGGCTGGAAGTTCGACACCACAGATCCCAGCTATGGAGTGATCGACGAGACCGATGGCGGCATCGGTGGCGGCATCATGCAGATCCGAGAGGGCATGCCGCCGTACGTCACGATCTACGTTGCGGTGGATGATCTATCGGCAACACTCACCCGCGCCGAAGAACTCGGCGGCGCCCGCGTGCTGGGCCCCACGCCGATTCCGCCGATCGGCGAGTTCGCCCTGTTCCACGACCCGGAGGGTCACATGATCGGACTGCTCCACCTCGACCGCAGACCATGACCCGGTACTGAACGCAAGGTGCCGGATGCGTGGCCGAAGTATCGTCCCCACCCAGCGC
The DNA here is from genome assembly GCA_035762665.1 of Jiangellaceae bacterium. Classification (GTDB taxonomy): domain Bacteria; phylum Actinomycetota; class Actinomycetes; order Jiangellales; family Jiangellaceae; genus JASLBX01. The sequence goes on from DASTNZ010000235.1 coordinate 132,652, forward strand.
AACAAGTTGCTGGGTGCGATTTCGGCTGTCATGATCGGCATCGCACTCGTGGATGTGACGGTCGCCGGCAACTGGGACATGGTGGTCGTCCTGGGATTGGGCCTGCTCAGCCAGCTAGTCCTCGTCGTAACTTTGCATGCTCCGCGACCGACCGTATCGCTGCGCGGTGATCTGTTCCGGTGGCTGGACGAGCGCTCGGCTGCCACGGGGGAGCCCCTCGAGCGCATTACGGACCGCTGCGTCGCGGCTTATCGCGCAGACCTGACCGGCACGTCCGACGATGACCGGCGGTCGGGAACATGACCGCCACCACCGTCAGTGCGCCAGCAGTCGTCCGGCTGCCGACCCATGATTCGGACCTCACCGCTGTGATCGGCGGCAAGGGTCGCGGCCTGGACCGAATGATCCGGGCCGGGCTGCCGGTTCCGGCCGCCGCCGCTGTCACAACGTCGGCCTACCGGTCGTTCGCCATGGATCCCGGAATCCAGGCAATCATTGACCAAACGCGTCGGCGTGCGGTGCCGGCCGGCACAGTGGACGACGCCTTCCTGGCAGCGCCATTCCAGCGCACCCTCGCTGACCAGATCATCGCTGGCGCGAGAGACCTCGGCCAGGGTGGGCCGATCGCAGTGCGATCATCGGCATCGGTAGAGGACATGGCGCGCCTGTCGTTCGCCGGGCAGTACCACTCATCACTCGGCGTCGACAGTGCCGATCCAGCCGCCGTACTGCGCGCCGTGCGGCTCACCTGGGCGTCGCTGTGGCACCCCGCGCCTTGTGTGTACCGCCGGACCTGGGGCATCTCGGACGATGCCGCACTCATGGCAGTCGTTCTCATGCGCATGGTCGACGCACAGATGGCCGGAGTCATGTTCACGCTCGACCCGGCGAGCAGCGTCCCACAAATGCGGATCGAGGCGGTCAGCGGTCTCGCCGAAAGCCTGGTCTCGGGTGAGCGTACGCCCACGGTCTGGTTGCTGCCCCGTGATCCGGCGGAGAATTTGCCGGCAGATCCACACCTGCCGTTGGCGGAGCTGGTTGAGCTCGGCCGTCGGACCGAACGGGCGCTGAGCGTGCCGCAGGACATCGAGTGGGCGTGGGACGGCCACCGGATCTGGCTGGTCCAGAGTCGGCCGATCACGACGCCCGCAGCCGGAGATGGGTGCGACTCTCCGGTGAGTTCGGCCGAGCTGATGTCCACCGGGTTGGACGAGATGCTGCCCGGTGTGCTGCCACCGCTTGTCTGGGACGTGAACGCCTTCCTGGTTGAGGAGGCATTGCGGCAGGTCTTCGACCTACTCGGGGCGAACCCGGCGGACCATTCCAGCGGCCCAGGAACGATCGTGAAACGTGTACGTGGCCGCGCTGTGCTCGACCTCGACCTCTTCAAAGCGGTCGCCACGGCTCTCCCCGGCGTGTCCGAAGACGATCTTGAACACGAGTACTTCGGGACACCGATCACTCCCGGCGATGATTTCCCTGCCCGGCGTTGGTCGCCGGTTCGTGACCTTCGTGTCTTTCGTGCCCATCAGCGCGCCATTACCGAGGCGGAAACAGTCCTTGTCGCCGTGGCCGAGCTGGACCAGGTCGTCCCGGTTCTTGCCGATCTCGACGACCAGGCTCTACTGTCCTACCGGCTTCGGCTGCTCGATCTAGGGGCTCGGGCCATGGCCGCCGAACTTGCGGTAGCCGCAGCGGCCGCGGCAACCTACCGCGGACTCGAACGTTTCCTCATTCGTTATCTTGGCGATGAGGAAGCCATCGGCGCAGCCCAAGAACTGACGACCGGTGCGGGCGTTGCATTCCCCGTCTCAGAGCATTCATCGCGCTCGGTGTTCGCTGGACCCACGTGGGAAGAGTCCGGCGACTTCCCTGTCGCCTCGGACCATTCATCTTGGCCGGACCGGATCACGGACCGCCGGCAGATTCGCACGGGTCTAGAAGCCCGGCTGCGCCGCCATCCTCGCTGGCGACGTTTCCGGGCGCTGACCGGGCAAGTCATCGACGTGCAGTTGCGTAGCCTCCGGGCAGCCGCCAACGACGCGGCGACCGGTCTGGCTCGGCGGGAGCGAGTGAAGGCGGCAGTGCTGGCCATCGGAGGACGTGTGCGGGAGGTTCATCTCGAGCTCGGCCGCCGGCTTTATGCCAGTGGGCTCCTCCCCGCCATCGCCGATGTCGACCTGCTGCGCGACGTTGAGCTGCGACGAGCGGTGGCCGGTCACCCACCTCCGACCGAAGCCCTCGTCCTGCGGCGGCGGTGGCGTGAGCGTTATGAGCACGCCGGACCGCTCCCCCAGCGATTCATCGGTGTACCACCGTGGTCGGCGCCGCAGGCACCGTCGGGACGGGTGCTCAGTGGCTGGGCCGCCAGCGGAGGGCAACATACAGGTCGCGCGCGTGTACTGGACGAGCCCCAGCCGGCAAAGCTTAAGCCTGGCGATGTTCTCGTCGCACGCGCCACGGACGCTGCGTGGACACCGGCCTTCGTGGCCGCCGGAGCAATCATCGTCGAACGCGGTGGCCCGCTCTCTCACGCGGCGGTCGTCGCCCGGGAACTCGGGCTGCCGGCCGTCCTCAACATCGCTGGTGCGGCCGACTTCCTCGACGGCCGTACCGTCACCGTCGACGGCGACCGTGGGCAGGTTGTCGTCCACGACGCAGGCGATGAGCTGCGATGAAACCACTGAGCCGCCAGGTGGAACCGGTCGTTGACCGGCACCTCTTCGTGCCCGCCATCATGGGTGCCGGACTGCTGTTCTCGATCGCCGCGGTGGTGCGCGACATGCTTCACTCCAGGCAGGGTAGGGCGCCCGGCTTGGATCGGCGGCTGGACATTTCGGGCCGAGCGAGCGCTCGCCACGTGGCCACCGGCGAACGACCGGGTAGCGCATTGCGCACGGCGGCGCGCCCTCGGGTCTTCTACCTGCTTACCGCCTTGGCCGCGCTGGGCGTGGCGGCGTATGTGGTCACCGGCTCCACCTACAACTACCTGCGAGCAGCCGGTTACGTCGCCGGGGTCGCCTGGTTGTGGGCCGCCTCCCTGCTGCTTGGAATCGTGCTCACCGTGGTAGGGCTGCTGTCATTGCGGATGTACTTGAGCTGGCCGGTACCGGCCCGGGGAGTCATCCGCCTGTTGGTCCACACTCCGCTCGGGCGTAGTTCGACCACTACCGACGAGGCGGAACTGCCTCGCATGCTGCTCGCCTGGGCCACCGCAGCGGCCGCTGTTGCGACCGGCATCGTGGTCCTGATGGCGATCCGCCCACCGGACTTTCTCGAACGGGCGGATGTCAGAATTACGTCGACCGTAGTCGCCTGGGACTGGCTGTCGTCTCTACCTCTCGATTGGTCCGGCAAGACCGAACCAGCGCTCGTTCTCGCGGTGCTCATCGGCGTCTTGACCATGCGATGCCGGGTTTTCGCACTGGCCTACGTCGGTGCATTCCTCGGCGGCTGGACGACGTACGTCATCCTCAAGAATGTGATCACGCAGCCTCGACCGGCAAGCGCCGGGTGGGTCGGCGTGGACTCGTTCCCTAGCGGCCACCTGGTCCAGGCGACGATCATCGCAGGTCTCGTGCCGATGGCTCTCGTAGTTCTCTTCCGACGCTGGTGGCCTGCCGTTGTCGCCGCTCCACTGCTCGTGCTTGCGGTCGCCGCGACGGCCGTGTACCGCATCCACGTTGGAACCCACTGGTTCAGTGACACGGTGGCCGGGGTCCTCATCGGCTGCACGTTCGTGCTCGCGGCGTACTGGGCGTTGCGCCATCCCCGATGGCATCGGCGATGTCACCGGTGCCCATGGACTGACCAGGTCGCCCCGCTGGGGTCCTCCGTCCCTCGGATCTAGGACGTTCGCCCGCTCCAATCTGGACAGCGTCGCGTGACGCTGGTGGAGAGGTACGCCGTCCGCCGATGAAGGAGTGACCCATGACCGTGCGGGTAGGTATCAATGGTTTCGGGCGCATTGGGCGCAATTTTCTCCGCTGTGCGCTGGAGCGCGACATCAAGGTCGTCGGGATAAACGATGTTGCGCCGGTGGAGACGCTGGCGCACTTGCTGGCGTACGACTCGACCTACGGGCCGTTGCCCTATCCGGTCCGAGTCAACGGCGATTCGATCCTGGTCGATCACGATCCGATCCCCGTAACCACCGAACGCGACCCTGACCGGCTGGAATGGGGTGCGTTGGGCGCGGATGTGGTCATTGAAGCGTCCGGCCGGTTCCGTGCTCGCGAGGAAGCCGCGCGCCACCTTAAGGCGGGCGCCGCGAAGGTGCTGATCTCAGCGCCTGGCAAAGGCGTCGACCTCACCGTGGTGATGGGCGTGAACCACCGCGCATACGACACCGACGTCCACGATGTCATCTCGAACGCCTCGTGCACGACCAACTGCGTCGTTCCCATGGTCAAGGTTCTGGACGACGCGTTCGGCATCGACAAGGGCTTCATGACGACGGTCCACGGCTACACGAACGACCAGGTCGTCCTGGACGCTCCACACAAGGACCTGCGTCGCGCTCGCTCTGCGGCCGTGAACATCATCCCGACCAGCACTGGTGCGGCCCGGGCGATCGGTCTCGTGCTGCCGGATCTGGCAGGGCGGATCGACGGTGTCGCGTTACGAGTGCCGGTCGAGGACGGCTCTCTGGTCGACCTCGCCGTGGTCCTTGACCGAGACGTCACAGACGCCGAGGTCAACGCCGCGTTCGCCGAAGCGGCCAACGGAGAGTTGGCGGGCATTCTTCGGTACACGGAGGCCCCGATCGTGTCGCGCGACATCGTGTCCGATCCGTCCTCGTGCGTCTTCGACTCCGCTCTCACGCAGGCCAACGGCCCACTCGTCAAGATCTTCGGTTGGTACGACAACGAATGGGGCTACACCAACCGGCTGGCCGACCTCGCCGAGTACGTCGGCCAGCAGCTTTAGCCCTGGAAATGAGGTTGCGCGATGTCCACAAGCGCACCACCACCACCCACAGCTCAGCCCCCTGCAACCGTCCCGCCGGCTCAACCGGGCAGGCCGTGGACGGGCGGCAGGGTGACCGCGCTCGTCCTCGGTTCGATCCTGGCGCTCGTTTCGTTCGGACTGCTGGTCACCGGCCTGGTCGGGCTGATCTTCGATCAGACGCAACGGGATGCCGACGGCTTCCTGGAGTTCGGTCCCGTCGAGTTCGAGAGCAATGGCTACGCCGTAACAGCAGGTGGGCTGACCGTCGACACCTCGGTGCCAGGCTGGCTCCAGGTTGAGAACGTGATCGGCGACGTCCGGTTGCGCGCGGAGTCCACCGACGGCAGCCCGGTGTTTCTCGGCGTTGCGGAAGAGGACGCGGTCGAGCCGTACCTCGCCGACCTTGCGTACGACGAGGTGCTTGATATCAGCGGTTTCGGCTACACAGTCACCTACGCGCCGCACACTGGCGGTGCTCCGGCGACGGCACCGACCGACGAGGACATTTGGACGGCCTGGACGGCGGGGCCTGGTGAGCAGACCTTGTTCGTCGAGATGGAAACCGGCGACTGGGTTGCCGTGGCGATGAACGCCGACGGAACGGCAGGCGTGGACGTGACCGGCACTGTTGCCGCCGAGTTCCCAGCCCTGACTCCCACGGCGATCATTTTGCTCGTCGTCGGCGGGATCGGGCTCGTGGTGTCAGCCATCCCGATCTTCCTGGCGGTTCGCGGCTGAACAGCCCAGCGGCGGAGGAGGAGGCACCGATGGACGCCAACCGCCGAGGCAGGGTCATCGTGGGAATCGATCCGTCCCCGTCCGGAATGTGTGCTCTGCGCCGCGCCGTTGACGAGGCCCGAGAACGCGAGGCCACGCTTGTCGCGGTTCGCAGCTGGCTCACGCAGCCACGCATGTACGCGGTGGCGCCGGACCTTCGCGAAATCGATGAAGCCGACGCCCGTGGGCTGGTGATGAGGGCTTTTGCCGAGACGATGGGCGGACTCCCGAATGACGTGATAGTCGAACAGGTAGTCCTGCCCGACTATCCTGGGCCCGCGCTGGTGCGGGTCGCCGATCGGGACGAGGACCTGTTGGTGCTCGGTTCCGGGCATCGCGGTTGGCGCGGGTCCGGCTCGCGGACAGTGCGGTACTGCGTCGCCTGGGCCGCGTGCCCGGTCCTAGTGATCCCACCGCCGCAGCTGGTCAGGACGTTTTCCCAACGCGCCCTGCGCCGCCAGCTTCGCCGCGAGATCGAGGACCTCACCCGTGGCGGCAGCGTGGCCTAGACGCCACCTACCGGCACCTGCGAACTGTCCGGCCGGACCACTCGGAGCCTCCGAGTCGTCCGGCCGGACTAGCGCAAGTGCATCAGGCCTCGGGCTGGTGCACGACAATGATCGGCTGGTCGACGTGCCGCAAGATGGCTCGGGCAACCGAACCGAGCAGCATGCCGGTTACCGTGCCGTGCCCGCGGCCGCCGATCACCACCAGATCAGCGTGGACCGCGTGGCGAGCCAACGCCTCGGCGGGGTGCTCGCTTTCCCCGATCGTGGTGACGGCCACGTTCGGATACTTCTCCCGCCACCCGGCGATCGACTCCGAGAGGATGAAGTCGTAGTCCGCGGGGAACTGTGGCCTGTTCTCACCAGTGAGCGGCCATCCTTCGGGCCATCGAGTCGGCCTGTGCCACGCGAAGACGACGGAGAGCTCCGCATCTCGGTCCGAGGCGGTCTCGAATGCAAACTGGACCGCCGCCTGGCAGTTCGCCGAACCGTCGACGCCAACCACGATCCGTCCGTACGGTTCGGCCGGCGGCTCCCAGGATGCCGGGATGACCGCGACAGGTGTGGTCGACCGGGAAGCGCACGCAAGCGACACGGAGCCGAGCGCGAGTTCGGCGAACCGGCCGAGCCCCTCCCTGCCGACGACGAGCAGCCGGGCCCGCCTGCTGGCCTCAAGCAGAATGCGTGGCGCAGGACCTTCTGCGCTCATGGTCGACACCGCCATATCCGGATGCGTGAACAACACCCAGTTCTGCGCATGCTTGAGGATGCGTTCGGACTCGTCTGTGATTTCCGGGAGGTGAACAGCGACAGCCGGCAGCGCGGCGATGATCGGCTGGTAGGCGTTCACCAGCCGCATCGGCCAGCCGTGCCTGGCCGCTTCGTCGGCGGCCCAGTCCAGCGCGTGCAACGAATCGGTCGAACCATCGACTCCGACCACAACCAGTCTGCTGAATTCGGTGTCCGACATTGGCCAGCTCCTTTCGAGCCGAAGAACTACGCCTCGGCGGACCGGAATGTGCCGCCTCGCGCATACAGGTGGACCAAATCAGCGCGGCTGATGATCCCCACCAGCCGGCCCAAGTCGTCGACGACGGGCAGGCGTTTGATGCCGAAGTGGTCGATGAGCTGTGCCGCCACGTCGGCAGGCTGGTCGGCGCGGACCGTGATCGCCGGGCGGGACATGATCTGTTCGGCCGTGCCGTCGGTGTACCGGTGGTGGATGATGTCCGCTTCGGACACGACGCCGACCACGCGATTCTGCAAGTCGACCACAGGCACCGCGCTCACGTGCCGGCCGTCCAGGACCTCGGCGATGGCACGCGTCGGCGCATCAGTGCAGACCGCGGCGACATCGGTGGCCATCAGATCTTCAACCAGCGTTCGCATGGCAACCTCCTCATCCTGCTTCGACGGTATGGCCATGAATGGCCGAACCGGCAGGTCCGAAGGTCCTCTACGAACCGGTCCAGGCGGCCCTAATCCGGCTCGATGAACTCACCGATCGGGCGCCGCGGAGTCGGCGGAACCTCTGGACCGTAGCCAAGTCGCATCACGACCTGCGGCTCGGACCAGCCGCCAAGCGGGTCGCGAACCAGCCACCGCAGCTCGGAGTGCTCGATCGCCTGGGTGAGTAAGGAGACCGCGATCCCCTCCCGGGTCGCGACCAGCAACACGTGCTGCATCGCCTGACCGGCCACGAGCCAATCGCGAGGGGAGTCCCGGCGGGTCGCGAGCACGGCCAGCACCGGTTGCGGCTCGAACTGCCCGGCCGGCCGGGCCCGATCGCGCCGGTCCACCGCGAGGTCACGCACCGGCGCGGACCGCCGCCGCGGGCGAGGTCCGAGCGAGGCGGACGGTACGCCATCTTGGTCGCGCTCGCCGCCGACCCAGTGGTGGCGCTCCGCCAACCGGAGCGGGTCGAGGTCGTCGGACATGTTCGCCTCGCCGGTGAGGCGGAGCAGCCAGTCGCGGCGAGCCGGCTCCGTTACCCATTCCAGGGTGGCGCCCTCGACGTTCGCGGCTTTGCTGATCGCGGCGCGCAGTGGCCCCGGGATGTCGCGATCCGCGTAGGGTGCTCGGTTCGTGCGTCGGCTGGGCAGCAGCGGATACAGGTCAGAAAGTTCGGGCTGGCTTCCAGGAGCCAGAGCACCGAGCCACACTTCGGCCACCAACGTCCGGTCGGTCCTGTCGTGCAGGGTTACGTTTGTCTCGTAGCCCAGCTTCGCGGCCGCTACCCGGAGATTGAGCACGACCGCGCCGATGCTGATCAATGCCATCCTGCGGTCCGGATCCTCCGCCGGCAGTTCGTACCGGGGATCTCGGTGGACTTCGATGGTGTGCCCTCTGAAACGGAACCGCCACGGCTGAGTGTTGTGCATCGACGGCGCAAGGATCGCTGCGCCGATGAGCATCTCTCTTGCAGCCTTGTCCAACGCGGCTGGCGTTCGATCTGTCATGGCAATCACTCCACGCTGCTACGGGCCACCACTGGGGGCGGAGCTACGCTCAGGCGTACCGGCGCCACGACGGCAGTCGAGTCACCGATCCGGTGCTTACCTCAACTCTGTCACCGACCCGCCGCGCGGGTACCGTCGAAGGTCGGCGCGGACGGTGACATAGGGCCCGGCCGCGCGTGAGCTTCTCCCCTGCCAGCACCGTGGCGGGCGTGGCCATGCTGGAGCCATGGAGACCTCGAAGGAACCTGGCGAGCTGGGCCGGCGGGTGGCACACCGCCGTCTGCGGCTCGGACTGAGCCGTGCCCAGGTTGCGCGGCGCGCCCGGATGCCCGAGGGCTACATCAGGCACATCGAGGAGCAACCGGCTGAGGTTGACTCCGGCGCGCTCTGGCGACTCGCGGCTGCGCTCGAGACCACACCACGCCAACTGCTCGGCTCGAGTCCCTCGCCGCCGGTCTCCGAGCGACGGCCAGACGAGGCTGGGGCTACAACCGGAAGGTAGGACGCCATGCGCGCTCTCGTCGTGTACGAATCGATGTTCGGCAACACCAGGGCGATCGCGTACGCCATCGCCAAGGGGTTGGAGAATTGGGTTCCTGTCGACGTGACAGAAGTCAAGTCGGCGCCCACGGTACTGGGGGACGAGATCTCGCTGCTAGTCGTCGGAGGACCGACGCATGCCTTCGGGATGTCTCGCGACAGCACCCGCCGTGACGCCGAAATCAAGGGCGCCGGCCCAGTGGTGTCGACAGATGAAGGTATCCGGGAATGGCTGGGCAAGCTCGGACACCCTCGGAACGGCTTTCCCGCCACCACGTTCGACACCAAGATCAACAAATCTTGGTTGCCGGGCTCGGCGGCCAAGGCGGCCCACAAACGTCTGCGCTGGCTGCGGTTCCAGATGGTCACCCCGCCGGAGTCGTTCTTCGTGACCGACGTGGCCGGCCCGCTGGTGGACGGCGAACTCGATCGCGCGCAGGCATGGGGTGAGCAGGTCGGCGCGGTCTGGGCCCGCGGGAACCGCACAGCGGGTCTCGGCCCAGATGAGGGCTGATCGCCCACTACGCCGCTGTGTCGCTATCGAAGTGCTCGATGACGGCGTCTGCGCCAGGAAAGACCAGGGCCACGTGGCCGTCATCGTTCCAGCGCACGAGGTACGGCGGCATGCCGTGATCGCCGCGCACCTCCAGCACCTCGCCATCTCGCTCCCGCTCGCCCACGTGATGAGCCTTGATGACGATCCGGTCACCGACTGTCGCGTGCATGGCTCCTCCTCTCCGTAGTTCCACGACACCACCGGCACCGGCGCCCCACGTAGAGCAGCACGTCCCCGCCAGTGGGGCCCTTCGGCCCTGCCACCTGCCGGGCTCCTGCTCCTAGCGTCGAAGCACGGAGACACGGAGGCGACAGATCATGACCGCGACCAAGCACTGGACCGTCGACATCTACATCGACGAGCACGACGACGACTCCACGCGCGCTGAGGCCCGACTCCGCACCCGGGAAAGCACGCAGGTCAAGGGAATCGGCTTCGCACGCCGCAACCCGCACGATGTGAACGTCCCCGAGATCGGCGACGAGCTGGCAGCAGCCCGCGCTCTGGCCGACCTTGCCCGTCGACTGCTTCAGACGACAGCCGAGGACATCGAGGACCTCACTCACGAATCCGTCCACCTGGCACGGTGAGCGAGGGCGCGTGGCCACGGCTCGCCGGCTCGAGGTCCACGGCGCCGTCCAGGGTGTCGGATTCCGGCCGTACGTCGTTCGCTTAGCGACCGCGCTCGGGCTCACTGGCTGGGTACAGAACGCCGGCGGGCACGTCGTGATCGAGGCGACCGGCCCGGCCGACGCCCTGACCGCCCTGGCGCGGCGGCTTCCTGCCGAGGCCCCACCGCAGGCAAACGTCAACTCGGTCGTCGTCTCGGACGTTGAGCTGCCCCAGGCCGACACGCACGGTTTCCAGGTGCTCGACAGTGTCGATCAGGTCGGTCACCGTGATGTTCCTCCGGACCTGGCGACCTGCGATGACTGCTTACGCGAGCTGTTCGACCCACGCGACCGCAGGTATCGCTACCCGTTCGTCAACTGCACCAACTGCGGGCCGCGGGCCACGGTCATCGCCGAGCTTCCGTACGACCGGTGCCGCACGACGATGGCGCCCTTCGAACTGTGCGCCGACTGTGCCGCCGAGTACAAAGACCCCACCGATCGCCGGTTCCACGCCGAGCCGGTGGCCTGCCCGGCGTGCGGTCCGCGGCTGGCCTGGTTAGCTCCCGGATCGCCAACCGGCCACCTGGCCGGTGATGGTGGGGCGGACCCGCTGCGAGCCGCAGAGGCCAGCATCGCCGCTGGTGGAATCGTCGCGATCAAGGGCCTGGGCGGGTACCAGCTGGTCTGCGATGCCACCAACCCGGAAGTAGTGTTCCGACTCCGGAGTCGGAAGCACCGGCCGGCCAAACCATTTGCGGTGATGGTTCGGGATGTCCGTGCAGCTCACCAGCTTGCCTGGATCAGTCTGCCCGAGGAACGCCAACTCACCTCGGTTGCCCGGCCGATCGTGCTGCTAACTGCGCGAGCCGACTCACCGGTGCTGGCATACGGGGTGCACCCGGGCACCGATCTGGTTGGGCTGTTCCTGCCGTACACACCCCTGCACCACCTCCTGCTGGCGGATCTGGACCGGCCGCTTATCGTCACGAGCGGCAACCGGTCCGACGAACCGATCGCCATCGATGACGTGGATGCGCTCGAGCGGCTCGGCGGAATCGTCGATGGCTTCCTGACCCACGACCGACGCATTCGGGCCCGGTACGACGACTCAGTGGTCAGGGTGTTGGCCGGGCGGCCGGCCGCGATCCGGCGTGCTCGGGGTTACGCTCCCGAGGCCCTCTCGATTCCCGGCCGGCTGGCCCGACCGGTACTCGGCATGGGCGCCCAGCTCAAGCACACCTTCGCACTCGCCGAAGACGACCGCGTAGTGCTGAGCCCGCATATCGGCGATCTCTCGGATCACGACACCTTCAACGCCTTCGAGCAGACCCTCGACCACCTGTCGCGGCTGGTCGATATCTCTCCCAGCGCAGTAGCCCATGACATGCACCCCGGCTACCTGTCGACGCAGTACGCGCAACGGAACTGGCTGGCCGGCCACCGGGTGCCCGTCCAGCACCACCACGCGCACGTTGCGTCGTGCGCTGCCGAGCATGGCATCACCGAGCCGTTCATCGGCGTTGCGTACGACGGGCTGGGCTGGGGCGACGACGGCACGCTGTGGGGCGGCGAGCTGATGATCGCCGATCTGGCCAATTACCGGCGGGTCGGGCGGTTCGGAACGGCTCCGCTGCCAGGCGGCGAGGCCGCGATCCGGCGGCCGGCCCGGATGGCGCTCGGCTACCTCTTCGGTGGCGAGCGGCTCGGCGGCTCCGCCTTGGATCCCGACCTGGTCAGCACGTTTACCGCGCGTCTGCCGGACCGTGAGGTCGATGCGGTGCGGCGGATGGTCGATCGCGGGGTGAACAGCCCGCGGGCGTCCAGTGCCGGCCGGTTGTTCGATGCAGTGTCCAGCCTCCTCTCGATCCGCGACGACGCGACCTTCGAGGGTGAGGCCGCGATCGCACTCGAGTGGGCCGCGGCTGGCGAGCCGGCTGGGGAGCTGCCGTGGCGACTCACCCGCACCCATGGCCTTTGGGTGTACGACCCGGCGCCGACCATCGCGGCGATACTGGCCGCCACCGTCGAGGGCGAACCGGCGTCGCGGTTGGCCGCGGCCTTCCACACCACCATCGTCGCCGTGACGGTCGCCTTGTGCCTCGAGGCGGCGCAGGAGTCCGGGCTGCGCGCCGTCTGCCTGTCCGGCGGAGTCTTCCAGAACCTGCTGCTCACCGGCGCGCTCGCCGGTGCGCTCCGTGATGAGGGGTTCTTCGTCTATCTCAACCAGCGGGTGCCGACCAACGACGGTGGCATCAGCTACGGCCAGGCGGCCGTCGCCGCCGCCCGGATGGGAGGTGGCTGATCATGTGCCTCGGCATTCCCGGCCGGATCGTCGAGATCAGTGACAGTGGCATTGCCATGGGGATCGTCGATTTCGGCGGCATCCGCAAGGACGTCTGCCTCGCCTACACGCCCGAGGCCGAGTTGGGCGACTACGTCATCGTGCACGTGGGCTTCGCCATCACGACGGTTGACCAGGCCGAGGCAGAGCGCACCCTAGAGGTGTTGCGCGCCATGGATGGTGCCATCGAGGGTGAGCTCGGCCGACCGTTACCGGAGCCGTCACCGTGAAATACCTCGACGAGTACCGCGACCCGGTCCTAGCCCGGCGGTTGTTGGCCGAACTGCATGCGACCGCCACCCGGCCGTGGGCGCTCATGGAGGTCTGCGGCGGGCAGACCCACACGCTTGTCCGGCAAGGCATCGACGAACTCCTGCCGGCCGGCATGCGGATGATTCACGGCCCCGGCTGCCCGGTGTGCGTCACCCCGCTCGAACTGCTGGACAAGGCTCTGCGAATCGCCGCGCGCCCGGACGTGACGTTCACGAGCTTCGGTGACATGCTCCGCGTGCCGGGCTCCAGCACCGACCTGCTCGCCCTGAAGGCGCGCGGCGCTGACGTACGCGTGGTGTACTCCCCCATCGATGCGGTGCGCATCGCAGAGCAGGAGCCCGACCGGGAGGTGGTCTTCTTCGCCGTCGGGTTCGAGACGACCGCGCCCGCGAACGCGATGGCGGTGCTCCGCGCCGCACAGCTAGGGCTGGCCAACTTCAGCATTCTGGTCAGCCACGTGCTGGTCCCGCCGGCGATCACGGCAATTCTCGACGCACCCGACTGTGAGGTGCAGGGTCTTCTGGCCGCGGGCCACGTATGCGCCGTCATGGGATGGACGCAGTACGAGCCGATCGCCGCACGCTACGGCGTACCGATCGTGGTAACCGGGTTCGAGCCGCTCGACCTTCTGGAGGGGATCCTGATGGCCGTCCGCCAGCTCGAGGGAGGTCGCGCGGTGGTCGAGAACCAGTACGCCCGCGCCGTCCGGCGCTCGGGCAACACGCAGGCGCAGGACGCTATCCGCCGGGTCTTCCGCGTGACGGACCGCGCCTGGCGAGGCATCGGGACGATCCCGACCAGCGGCCTCCGCCTTGCCGACGAATACTCGGACTACGACGCCGAGCGGCGGTTCGACGTCATGGATGTCCATGCCGCCGAGCATCCGGACTGCATTGCGGGCCGGATCCTCACCGGAGCGGCGGTGCCCACCGACTGCGCAGCCTACGGAACGATCTGCACCCCCCGCACGCCACTCGGAGCACCCATGGTCTCGACCGAAGGCACCTGCGCGGCCTACTACAACGCAGGGAGGGCGCGATGACGGCCGACCCAACCCAGCTCAGCTGCCCGGCGCCGCGAGTCGAAACCGAGCGAGTCCTGCTCGGGCACGGGTCAGGCGGCCAGCTGTCCGCGTCCCTGATCAGCGAGGTGATCGTCCCGGCTCTCGGCGAGTCCGCCCCGGCCGGTCCGCTCGAGGATGCGGCGGTACTCGATGTCGGCGGCATCGATCTGGTGATGAGCACCGATTCGTTCGTCGTCAGCCCGCTATTCTTTCCGGGCGGTGATATCGGCCGGCTCGCCGTGCACGGCACGGTCAACGACGTGGCCGTAATGGGCGGCGAGCCGCTCGCCCTGTCGCTGGCGTTCGTGATCGAGGAAGGCTTCGCGATTGACGATCTGCGCCGGGTCGCCATGTCGGTGGGCGAGGCGGCGCGCGGCGCCGGCGTCTCGGTGGTTACCGGCGATTCCAAGGTGGTGGGCCGCGGTGCCGCGGACGGCCTGTTCGTGACGACGACGGGCATCGGGCGGCGGCTGCCCGCGGCTCGCTTCTCCGCCGCCGCAGCCGAGTCCGGCGACGTCGTCCTGCTGTCCGGCCCGATCGGCGCGCACGGCGTGACGGTACTGAGCGCACGCGAGGGGCTCGGGTTCGACGGTGACGTCGCGTCCGACACTCAGCCATTGCATCGCCTGGTGCGGGCGATGGTCGACGCCGGCGGTTCCGCTGTGCATGCCGTGCGCGACCCGACGCGCGGCGGGCTCGCCTCGGCACTGAACGAGATCGCTGCTGCGGCGGGAGTGGGTGTGGTCATCGATGAGCCTGCTGTTCCCGTGCCCGCGCCGGTGGCAGCCGCCTGCGAAATGCTGGGCCTCGACCCGCTGCACGTCGCAAACGAGGGCTGCCTCGTCGCGTTCGTCGCACCCGACGCTGCCGATGCGGTTCTCGCGGCGATGCGCTCGGTACCCGAGGGGTTCGCCGCCACCCGGATCGGTCGTGCAGTGGTCGATCATCCAGGCCGGGTGACTGCGCGTACGTTGGTCGGCGCCCAGCGAATCGTCGACATGCTGATCGGTGAGCAACTCCCTCGCATCTGCTGACGCAGCCACCGCGACAGCGACCAAAGGCCCTTCCGTCCGGGTCGCTCGGCACTTCAGGCCTGACCGCCGATCCGCTGTGCTGGTAGCAGATCGAGGAGGTCGACGCATGGATGCAGAACGCACAGCGGCCGTCGAGCTCGACCGGTCGGGGCTCGCTGCACTCGTCGAGCGGCTTCAGGCAGCCGGTTACCGGGTTGTCGGGCCCACCGTCCGGCATGACGCGATAGTCCTCGCCGAACTCGGATCGGCGGACGAGCTGCCCTGGGGGTGGGGCGTCGAGACTGGTCCTGGGACGTACCGGCTCCGGGAGCGCTCCGACGGCGCGGCGTTCGGCCACTCGGCAGGGCCGCAGTCCTGGAAACAGCTTCTGCATCCACCACGCGAGCAGCTGTGGTCCGCGGATCGGGCCGACGATTTCCGGCCGGTCGAGCCCGAGCATAGGACGGCGCGCTACGCGCTGCTCGGCGTCCGGCCCTGCGATCTGCGGTCCATCCAGATCCTCGACACGGTGCTCACCGGCGGGCGTCACGTCGACACGGGCTACGCGGCGCGCCGACTCGACCTGTTTGTTATCGCGGTCGAGTGCACGGAACCCGGGGCGGCGTGCTTCTGCGCCTCGATGGGCGCCGGTCCCGGCGCAACCGGAGGCTACGACCTCGCGATGATCGAGCTGGCCGGCGGCGGGCGGCCGCGATTCATTGTCACGGTCGGATCCGCCGCAGGCGAGCGCATGCTTGCCGGCGTGCCGCAGCGGCCGGCCGACCCGCCGGTGGTCGCCGACGCCCGGTCCGCCGTCACGGCCGCGGCCGGCCGGATGGGCCGGACGATGCCGGAGACCGACCTGCGTCAGCTGCTGATTGACAACCGGGAGTCGGAGCACTGGGACGACGTCGCCCAGCGGTGCCTGACCTGCGGCAACTGCACTCTCGTGTGCCCGACCTGCTTCTGCACGACGACCGAAGAGGTCACGGATCTCACCGGCGAGCACACCGAGCGCTGGCAGCGTTGGGACTCCTGCTTCGACCTGCAATTCACCGACCTGCATGGCGGATCGGTGCGTTCGTCCACCCAGAGCCGGTACCGGCAGTGGATGAGCCACAAGCTGAGCACCTGGCACGACCAGTTCGGCAGCTCCGGTTGCGTCGGCTGCGGCCGGTGCATCGTCTGGTGCCCGGTGGGCATCGACATCACAGCCGAGGCAGCGACATTCCATGAGAAAGCGGAGAGTTGAGATGTCCCCTCTGACGACGCTTCTTCTCGGCAAGCATCCGTGGGTGGCCGGTCTGCCTGCGGATCAGGTGCAGTTGATAGGCGAACATGCGCACGAGGTCCGGTTCCATGCGGGGCACGTCATCTTCGCCGAAGGTGAGCACGCTGACCGCTTCTGGCTGATCTGGGAGGGTCAAGTCGCCCTCGTGCTAGAGATCCCAGCGCGGGGCACCGTCCTCGTCGAGACGCTCACCGCGGGCGACTGCCTCGGTTGGTCGTGGCTCTTCCCGCCTTATCGCTGGCAGTTCGGCGCGGTCGCGGTGAGCGAAACCCGGGCTATCGAGATCGACGGGACGGCCGTGCGAACGGCGTGCGACGCTGACCCGGTGCTGTGCGCCGCGATCTACCGGCGAGTTTCTGCGACCACGGTCGAGCGGCTGCAAGCGACCCGGTTACGCCTGCTGGATCTCTACGGCGCGCCGACCCGACACCTGCCGCAGGGCGAATCATGAGCGCCCCGGCGACTCCTCGCCGTTACCGGGTCGTCGCTCGTGAAGTCGAGACCACCGACACGGTCACGCTGACCCTGTCCCCCGTCGACGAACCGGTCGACGCTCCGCTGCCCGGACAGTTCATGATGCTCACCTCATTCGGGCTCGGTGAGGTGCCGATCTCGATCAGCGGCGGCAACGGCGCCGAGCTGGTCCACACCCTCCGTGCCGTCGGGCCCGTCACGCGGGCTCTCCACGCGGCCGCTCCGGACAGCATCGTCGGCGTCCGCGGCCCGTTCGGCACCGACTGGGGCGTGGACCGATCTGCCGGTCGGGATCTCCTGTTCGTCGCCGGAGGTATCGGACTGGCCCCGCTGCGGCCCGCCATCTGGGCCGCGGCCGAGTCCGGTCACCGCGGCCGGACCGTCGTACTGGTGGGTGCCCGCACGCCGGACGATCTGCTGTTCCGCAACGACATGGCGGCGTGGGGGCGCAGGCCGGACATCGCGTTCGGGCTCACCGTCGATCGCGCGGCTGCAGGCTGGTCCGGCAACGTCGGCCTGGTGACCTCCTTGGTCAAAAGAGCCAACGTCGACCCCAGCCGGACGACCGCGTTCCTCTGCGGGCCTGAAGTGATGATGCGTGTCGTGGCCCGCAGCCTCACCGACCGGGGCCTGGCGGAGGCGGACATCCAACTGTCGCTGGAACGGAACATGCGCTGCGGGGCCGGGTTGTGCGGTCATTGCCAGCTCGGCCCGGTGCTCATCTGCAGGGACGGGCCGGTCATCAGTCTGGACCGGGCTGGTCCGCTGCTCGCGACAAGGGAGCTCTAGATGGCGATAGTGACGACACCGACGCTCGCAGTCTTCAAGTTCGCCTCGTGCGACGGCTGCCAGCTCACCTTGCTGGACTGCGAGGACGAGTTGCTGGCCGTCGCGGACCGGGTCCGCATCGAGCACTTCCTCGAGGCCAGCCGTGAGGTGGGGCCCGGGCCGTACGACTTGTCGCTCGTCGAAGGTTCGGTGACCACACCGCAGGACGTGAAACGGATCAAGCACGTTCGCGCGATGTCCAAGGTCGTCGTGGCCATCGGCGCGTGCGCGACCGCGGGCGGCATCCAGGCTCTGCGCAACTTCGCCGACGTGGTGGAATTCCGGCGGATCGTCTACGCGCGGCCCGAGTACATCAAGACCCTTGATCGGTCCAGGCCTATCTCCGCCTACATCCCCGTGGACTTCCAGCTGCCCGGCTGCCCCATAGACAAAGGCCAGCTACTCGAGGTGATCGTCGCCACCCTGCAGGGCAGGCCGCCGAACGTTCCCGCACACAGCGTGTGCCACCAGTGCAAGGCACGCGGCACGACATGCGTGATGGTCGCCGACGGCACACCGTGCCTGGGCCCCGTCACTCACGCCGGCTGCGGTGCGCTGTGCCCGGCCATCGGTCGAGGCTGCTACGGCTGTTTCGGGCCGATGGAATCGCCGAATGTTCCCGCCCTGGCCCGGCAGCTCGACGTGCTCGGCATGGACGGGGACAGTATCACCCGCGTGTTCCGCACATTCACCGCGGCATCACCCGCGTTCGCCGCCGCCACCGGAGCCGGTGACGACGAATCCGCGCCGGAATGACCGTGCTCGCCGAGTCACCAACCTAGGTAGATCTAATGCGTTCAACCGACGAGCTGAATTGGAGCGGCGAACCCGAGCGAGGCCGGCATGGTCGGTGACGCCTCGCCCGACAGTCTCGCCAGAGCCATCCGGGCCACCGGAGTCACCGACGAACGCCTGCTCCAGGCCGTGCAGGCAATGCCGCGGGCCGGATTCGTTCCAGCCGCCCACGCCGCTGCCGCCTATGACGACTCGCCCATCCCTATCGCACACGGACAGGTCACCACACAGCCCTCGCTGTCCGCGATGATGATCGAGGGCCTCGATCTCACCGGGAACGAGCACGTCCTCGAGATCGGTACTGGCCTGGGCTTTCAGACCGCACTACTCGCTCGGCTGGCCGGCGACGTCGTGAGTATCGAGCTATGGCCAGACCTAGTTCGCCAGGCGCGCCGGAACCTCTCGCGACACGGCATTCAGAATGTAGAGCTGCTGATCGGAGACGGCAGCTGTGGCGTGCCAGAGCACGCTCCGTACGACGCCATCATCGTGTCGGCCGCGTTTCCCAAAGTGCCCGCGCCGCTGGTCGAGCAGCTTCGGCTCGGTGGGCGGCTCGTCCAGCCCATCGGGCCGGGAGGCGAGGAGGAGGTCGTCCGGTTCCTACGCACTCCCGATGGGCTGCAGCGCCAACAGGTCCTCACCCTGGCCAGGTTCGTCCGCCTCCACGGGAGGCACGGCTTTCCCAGCTGACCGGCCGCGGGTTGCTCCGCGCGGCCGGATTAGCTGGCCCACTCCAGCAACGGTTCGCGACGCGCTGGGTCGCGTAGCTGCTCGAGCGCCTCCTTTTCGAGCTGGCGGACCCGCTCCTTCGTGAGCCCGACCCGCTCGCCGACCTCGGCCAACGTGTGCTGGCGACCGTCGTGCAGTCCGTACCGCAAGGTGATGATCAGTGCTTCTCGCGGCGGCAGTGTCCCGACGATCGCCCGCAACTCCTCGGCCAAGGCGCGGAACTCAACCAGGTCGGGTGCTTGCAGCACTTCGGTATCCTCGATCAGATCGCCGAACCGGGTGTCACCTTCGTCCCCGATCGGGGTGTCGAGGCTGATGACAGACCGAGTGATCTCACGCAGCTGGTTCACCCTGTCCACGGTGGTGCCGGTGACCTCGGCCAACTCCTCGACGGTCGGCTCGCGACCCAGGCTGAGCTGAAGCCTGCGATCGGCCCGGCCCAGCGTGGAGATCTGCTCGAGAACGTGCACTGGCAGCCGAATGCCGCGGGCCTTGTCCGCCCGGCCGCGTTCGATGGCCTGCCGGATCCACCACACCGCATAAGTGGAGAACTTGTAGCCCTTGCGGTAGTCGAACTTCTCCACCGCCCGGATCAAGCCGAGGTTACCGTCCTGCACGATGTCGAGGAACGAGATCCCGACATTTCGGTAGTACTTGCGGGCGGCCGACACGACAAGCCGGAGGTTGGCCCGGATCATGTGGTCCTTGGCCTGAGCGCCGTCGCTGGCGATCGCCTCCAGCTCCTCGCGCCGGGTTCCGGGTGACAACTCCCGCTCGCCGGCATCGACTGCTCGCAACAGCTCGGCCGCGAAGACGCCAGCCTCGATCCGCTTTGCCAGCTCAACCTCCTCGGCAGCGGTGAGCAACGGCGTCGCGCGGATCTGCTTCAGGTACTGCCCGACCAGGTCGTAATCCTCGTCAGGCAACCTCGGCTCGCTACGCCGCGCTCCATTCGCACTACGGGCCATCCCAGCAACCTCCTCTACCAGCCAACCTCGGTAGGTGTCGTGCCGAGCAGAGCCCAAGGTCCCGAACACTGAGATCGAGTGGTCATCACAGTTGGCGACGCGCCGCCCCGCCTCAGACCCGTCTGAGGTCCGGCTGCCCGGGTCCTGATCCGTTCATGCTCTTGGCTGTACACGACTTCCATCCACGGTCAACAGGTGCCCGGTCAGACTTGCCGGCCCGAGCCCGAACACCTCGGCCAGCCACAGGGCGGTGCGCACATGGTCCGTGACAGCGCCTAGACATACCCGAGTGCGGCCATCGGCTAGGGCGGCGAAAACGATGATCTGATCGGAGGCAAAGCGATCGAGCACCGCACCCGAGCGGATTTCGTCCAGCAGCTGGCGCGCAGCCGACGTGCCGATCCTCTCTGCGGACCGCCCGGGTGCGCCGGCGCGGTCCGCACCCAGCCGCAGGCCGTCCGCGAGCTCAGCGAACACAGCGAGACCGGCACCAGGCTGCGGCGCGGTGGTTTCCTCGCACTCGTCGATCGCAGCCTCATACCCGGCCCCGGCGAGGACGTGTCGTGCCGCATCGGCCATGCGGCGACTCACGTGGCGCTGCTGAAGATGCGACGACAGCGCAATGCCCCACACCCTGCGTACTGGCGCCTGCCGCTCGGCGACGAGTGGTCTCAGCAGACCAGTGGGTCGGACCTCCACGTGCATTACGCCGCCACCGGTGGGAACGTAACCGGGCCGGACCATGGTCACAGACACGGCAAGCCCCATTCGACCAAGCAGTGGGGCCAGTACCTGCTGCACGTGGAACGGCGACGGCGCTCGATCTTGGAACAGCCCGCCGACGAGCTCAAGCTCGAGCGGCTCAACCGCGGTGGCCGCGACCGGAAGGAGCGCAAGCAGCAGCGCGGTGGCCGACCCGGCTGTGCCGACATCGAACCGGTAGCGGCCACCTGGCCGTTGCCCCCCAGGACGAAACGTGAACATGCCGGAACCGACGTGATCACCGTCAAGTTCGCCACCCACCAGATCTCGGACTGCGTGCACCGCGCACAGATGCTGTGGCCGCAACCCAGGCTTCGGCCGGCGGGCGCGAACGCTACGAACACATATCTGTTTGCCGGTGACGGCTGCATACGCCGCCGCCTGCCGTACGATCACGCCAGACCCCGACAGGGTGGCTCCGTCAATATCGAGCATGGCCGTCTCACGCATCACTCGGCTCAACGCATCACCAGCTCGGGTCACCGGGCCGGAGGTGGCACGACCAGGACCGGCAGGTCGGAGAACTCCAGGATGCGCTGCGCTTCGACGCCGACGTAGGGGACACCGACGCCGCGCTGCGATGCTCGCGCGATGACGATGACGTCCGCGCGACTCCGGCGAGACTCGGCCAGCACCTCGGCCGCTGCGGCGCCCGAGACCTGGATGGTGTCGGCAGCCACCCCGGCGGCCGCGGCCCGTCGCTGCACATGTCTCAGCGTGGCGTTGGCGGCAAGCACCCGACGCCCGCCGACGGGCATTGACGCGGCGCTGATGCGCTCATCCAGCGCATGGTCTTGGAGAACTGTGATGGCAACGATGGTGCCGCCGGTGGCGGCGGCCATCCCGATGGCGACCTCGGCGGCGTGGAACGCGGCTGGTGCGTCATCGACGGCGACCAGAATGCGCCTGAACATGCTCTCTCACCTCCCCTGGGAAGCATTGAGCCGGTTGGCGGCCCAGCGGACCCGAACGTTCTCTTCACGGTCGAGCTCGTCGAGCTGCATCTCGAGCACCCGAAGGGCGTCCTCGAGCTGAGGTATCCAGCGCTTGTCGATGGCCCGCTGGCGGGTGCGGGTGTGGGCGAGTTCGGTGGCCAGCATCGCCACCGCCCGGCTGATGGCGGCATGCTGAACGCCGGCCGCGAGCGCCTGCCGGTGGGCGGCTGTCGCATATGACAGCGCCGAGCTCCCCGCCCTGACGGGGTCGCCGGGTGGTGTGACGGTGGTGTGAACTGGATACCTGACGCCCATCGCCTCGCCGTACTTGACGGTCACGGTCGCCGAAGTTGCCGGCGTCGCAGCGGCCAGAGCGCGCTGCCCGTCCAGGGCCTCGGTCCGGTGCAACCAGGCTCTCGCCTCGCGAGCACTGCGTTCCCAATCCTCCCCGGTACGGCGGGCTTCCAGCGTGAGGCGGTCCAGTTCACCGGCCAGGATGCGGCATTTTCGGTCGAGCAGTTCGCTGGCCCGGGCGGCCACAGCGAGCTGGTGGCGCAGCCGGAGCCGGCCGGCCCGTCCCGTCGCCATTGCCTTGCTCATGACAGCCGCGCCTTGTTGTTCAGATAGGTCCGGAGGAGCGTCGCCGGCAGCATGGTCAGCTCTCGCCGGGGCAGAACGGCCAGCGCCTGCCAGGCCAGCTCGAGCGTCCTGTCGAGCGGCCGCGACTCGGTTGGCTGTTGATGCACCAACTGCTGCTCGATCGCGGTGCGGTAGTCCAGGTAGCGCCGGTCGGTCCCGCTCAGCGCCACCACCCCGATCAGGTCGGCCAGCTCCGCGGCTTGCCGGGCCCGAGCCAGCGCGGCGATGACCTGGGCCGCCACGTCCAGGTGGTCGTCGCGGGTGCGGCCGGGCCCTGCGCCCTTGCGCATCAGCCTGGACAGCGACGACAACACGTCCATCGGCGGGTAGACCCCGCGTGCGTGCAACTCCGGCGACAAGACGATCTGGCCTTCGGTGATGTAGCCCGTGAGGTCCGGGACCGGGTGGGTGATGTCTCCGGCCGGCATGGTCAGGACCGGGATGATGGTGACCGAACCCGGCCGACCACGGATCCGGCCGCACCGCTCGTAGAGAGAAGCCAGGTCGCTGTAGAGGTAGCCGGGGTAGGCACGGCGAGCCGGGACCTCGTGGCGCGCCGCGGCAACTTCCCGCACGGCGTCGCAGTAGCTGGTCATGTCTGACATCACCACCAGCACGTGGTGGCCGCCGGTGTAGGCGAAGTGCTCCGCGATGGTCAACGCGATCCGTGGTGTCAGAAGCCGCTCGATGATCGGGTCGTCCGCGGTGTTGAGCAGCGCGACGAGTTCGCCGGCGGCCGAGCGCTCCTCCAGGGCATCGCGGACGAACGCGGCGTCCGCATGGGTAAGGCCCATGCCGGCGAACACGACCCGGAACGAGGCACCGGCAACAGTGGCCTGCGCGGCGATCTGGGTCGCGAGCTGAAGGTGCGGGAGGCCGGGCACGGAGAAGATCGGCAGCTTCTGGCCCCGGACGACGGTTGTGAGTGCGTCGATGGCGGAGACCCCGGTCAGCACTGGTTCGGAAGGGGGTTCGCGATGCACCGGGTTGAGTGGCCATCCCGACACCGGCGCGGTGTCGTGACCCAGCACCGGTGGGCCGCCATCGATCGGCTCGCCGCGGCCATTGCACACCCGACCCAGCCAGCCCGATCCGAGCGGAATGTGCAGTGGTCGGCCAGTGAAGCGGACGCGCAGCCCTCCGGGGCGCAGCCCGTCAATGCCCTGAAGCGCCTGGACGACGGCGAGATCGCCGTTCACCTCGAGCACGACACCATGGCGGCGAGTGCCGTCCTCGATCTCCAGGACGGCGAACTCGTCCCATCCGACACCGTGGACGCCCTTCAGGACGAGCAACGACCCGTGGAGTGCCTGGACGTCGGAGTACTCGACCGCATCAGTCGCGATCAGCCCACCGGCCTCAGGGACGGTCTGCGTCTTCATTCCAGCTCCTCCAGGGCGCGCAGCACCTCGTCGCGGCAAGCGGCGATCGGACCGGTGTCGTCCGGTCCGGTCTCATCCCGGACGCGGATGAGCGGGCCGAAGTCGAACTCCTCGATCGTGGTGGCCGGCACGCCGCGCTCGACCAGCCGCTGGCACGCGTCCACCACGTCGAGAACCAGTTGCAGCAGCGTTGCCCCCTTGTCGGCGCTGCTGAACCCGTCGTTAACGCTCAGCGCGTTCTGCATGAGAACCGCCTCGCGGATCAGCCGCCCGGCCAGCATCACAATGCGCTCGTGCCCGGGCAGTGCGCCGGTGCCGACGATCTCGGCAAGGGCGGCCAGCCGGTCGGCGTCGGCGAGCAACGTCGCTGCCCGGGCGCGCCGGTGCGGCCACTCGGTATCACTGTGTTCGGCATGCCACGCGCCCACCGCATCGACCTGTCGGGCGAAGGACGCACCCCAGCTGACCGCCGGGTAGTGCCTCGAGTAGGCCAGGTCGCGGTCGAGCGTCCACAATGCCTCGATGAAGCGTTGGGTCGCCGTCGTTACCGGCTCGGCCATGTCTCCACCGGGTGGCGACACCGCACCGATGATGGTGACCGAGGCATTGTGCCCACCCAACGTGCGCACCCGGCCGGCTCGCTCGTAGAACGCCGCGAGAGCGGACGCGAGATCGGCCGGGTAACCCTCCTCGGCCGGCAACGCGCCGGTTCGGGACGCGAACTCGCGCCGGGCCTCCGCCCAGCGCGACGTCGAGTCGGCGATCACCACGGCCTCGTGTCCCATATCCCGGTAGTACTCCGCCACCGTGATCGCAGAGTAGATGCTCGCCTCCCGCGCCATCATCGGCATGTTCGAGGTATTGGCCAGGATCACCGTCCGGTCGATCAACCGGCCGCCGGTGCGGGGGTCGGTCAGCTCAGCGAGCTCGGCCAGTACGTCGGCCATCTCGTTGCCACGCTCGCCGCAGCCCACGTAGACGATCACGTCGGCATCGCACCACTTGGCGATCTGCTGAAGCAGCACGGTCTTGCCTGTGCCGAACCCGCCGGGCACGGCGGCCGCGTAACCACGGCCGACAGGGAACAGCAGGTCGAGCACGCGCTGACCGGTGTGCAGCGGCACCACGGCGTCGTCTCGCGCGATGAAGGGACGTCGTCGCCGCACCGGCCAGTGCTCCCACAACAGGACGTCACGCTCCCCCACACGAGCGACGGTTGCGTCGTCGGCGATCTCGCCAGGATCGGACAGCCAGGTCACCTGGCCTGAGCTCCCGAGCGGCACCAATACCTGGTGCTGCAAACCGTTCTTCAGGGCGATGGCGCCCAGGGTGGTACCTGCTGCGACGTGCTGGCCAACGGCAACTGCAGGTGTGAAGACCCAGCGGCGGTCGGCGCGTCGAGCACGCTCCGCGGGCGAGAGCCACACCGGGGCGGACATGAGTGGGCGCAGCAGGCCGTCGAAGACCTGTCCGAGCAGGCCGGGTCCGAGCCGTGCGGACAGCGGGAAACCAGTTGCCCGCACCGTGTCGCCCACCCGCAGCCCACCTGTGTACTCGTAAGCCTGGAGCGTCACGGTGCCGTCGGCAATTGCCACGACTTCGGACGGGATTCGGTGCGGGCCGACGAAGACCACCTCGAACATGCCCGCACCGGCCAGGCCGGTGGCCTCCACCAGCGGCCCGTTCACCCTGCCGACTACGCCGCCCACAGCCGCTCCGCTCCCACGCCCAGCCGGTCCACCTCGCGCTCGGCGAGCACCGACAGCGACAGATCCAGGCGGCGGCTACCGCTCACCGCCACGACACCACCATCCGGGCTCTCGTGCACGGATGCGTCCGGCCCCATCGCGCTGACAGCCCGTTCGGTCAGCCGGCGCAACATCGCGCGGTAATCAGGGTCGTCGCGCAGCGCCCGAGCGGCGTCTCGGCTCAGTCGGCGCAACCGGTCATACAGGTCGCGTTGCACCACCAACACCACGTCTCTGGCCTCC
This sequence comes from Jiangellaceae bacterium, assembly GCA_035762665.1. GTDB lineage: Bacteria > Actinomycetota > Actinomycetes > Jiangellales > Jiangellaceae > JASLBX01. The sequence continues at coordinate 158,538 of DASTNZ010000235.1, forward strand.
CGTCGGCGCCGGACGACTCGGGCCGCGACCGCGGCCCGGGCCTGCTCCTCCCCTTCGGCGCGGCTGGCGGCAAGGATGCCGAAGGCGCGAGCCCGCGCCTCCGCCCGGATCTCTCCCGCCCGGTGCCGCGCCTGATCGAGCATGGCGCGGGCATCGGCCTCGGCTTGCGCCCGCAGCGCGGCCTTCACTGGTGCCAGCGCTGCCGCCGCTTCCGCCGGGAGTAGTGCGCTCATGCCGGCATCACCACCGTCATCGGAGCGGCCGCCTCATCGCGCGCCGCGGACAACGCCGCCGCGGCAGCCGGGGTGAGCACGACGACTTGTACGCCTGGCGGCAGTCTCTCCCACCGCTCCCGGGCCTGCTCAGGGGTCTCGGCCACCAGCGGCAGCCCGCCGGCCAGCGCGTACCCCTGGATCAGGGCACGCTCGCCAAGCACGGCGACGGTCGTCATCAAGCCCGCCCTACGAGGATGATCGCGATGATCAAGCCATAGATCGCGATGCCTTCAGCGAGCCCGACGATCACCATCGAGCGGCCGAACATCTCCGGTCGCTCGCTCATCGCCGCGAGCGCCGCCGCGCCGGTGTACGCGACCGCTATCGCGGCGCCGATGGACGAACCTGCCACCGCGATCGCCGCCGCGATGAGGGCAGTCCCGTTCGTTTCCTGCGCCGCCTCGGTTTCTTGGGCCACCATCGCAGCCTCAGCCGGGAAGGCCATGACCACGATGGTCACGAGTACAGCGAGGCCGATCACGAACAGCGCCGCGTTTCCGACGAGCAATGCTCGCCGCACTGCGGGTCGTGCCAGCCACCGTCTCATGCGGTTACCTCCTGGTTGTCGGGTGTTGGTGCAGAACCTCGAGCCGGTAGGACCCAGGGGCGGAACGGTCGGCCCTCGGTGTCGAAGACTCGGGAGAACAACTCGTAGTACTCGAGGCGAAGCGCCTGGATACCTGCCACCAGCGCTTCGAGAGTGAGGGCGACCGCGTTGCCGACCAGGAAAAGGGCCACAGCAGCGACCGCCGACAAGCCGGGCCCCCAGAGCGCGGTCGTGCCTTGCCACACGACCGCGCTCAACGCGGCGTGGGTCAGCCCGAATGCCGCTAGCCGGGCGAATGACACCAGATTCGAACCCACTCGAACGATCAGGTCGAACAGCTCAACCGAGGCCTGAACCGCGCCTGCCGCGCCGCCGCCGGCGGTCGCCAGCAGGCCGACGAAGGCCAGCACGGAGGCCACCACCGCGAGGCCTACACCAAGCGCCACGAGACTGTCGGTACCCAGGTAGATCCCGGCCGCGAGCAGTCCCAGGGCGAGAAACAGCAAGCTGCCGGCAATGCCGGACCGGGCGTACAGCGCGTAGACCCACCCGCCTTCGCGAACCCGGTTGACGGTGCCGAGCACGTAGGCGCCGGCGAGCAGGAAAGCGCCTACAGCAACTGCCGCGCCCAACAGTGGCACCGGCTCTTCCAACGGCGCCAACCAGACAACGGGGATCACCCCGGTCGGACCGAAGAACTCGCCGTACAGCACTCCGAAGCAGGCCGCCGTCACCCCAGCACCAGCGAGGAACGGCCAGACTCGCTGGACCTTCGCCAGGCGGCGGAGCCGCCCGCTTCGAAGCAGCCAGGCGGCAACCAGGATCAGTAGCCCGTGGCCGAGATCGCCGAACATCATTCCGAACATGACGACGTAGGCCAGCCCGGCCACGAAAGTGGGGTCGACATCCGCGTACGGCACCGTGGCGTACCCCTGGACCAGCGGATCGAATGCGCGCCCGCGGCGCTGCCGCTCGAGCAGGGTGGGTGGCTGAATGCCGCGTGGCGGTGGGAGCGGAACGGCGGCCGCTCCCATGGGCGCCAGCCGGTCGGTGAGCTGGAGTAGCGCCGGGGTCGGCACCCACCCCGCGAGCGCGCCTACCGGGCCTCGGGTCACCGCTTGGGCCATCCGTCGCTTCAGCTCGGCATCGCGGGTCGGTTCGACGTCCGGTGGTTCGAGTTCGACCACGGCGGCATCACCTATGCGCTCCAGCATGGCCTCGAGGTCGGCCGCAGGTGCCACTAGAGCGATCCGCTGCATACGGACCGGCTGGAGTCCCTCACGCCACGACATCGAGCACCTCACTCGGGCCACTGCCACCCGCCGCGCAGGCCAGCGCCGCGCGCAACCGCCAACCGTCGACGGCGAGCACGGCGAGCGCACCTACTACGGGGGCCGGCCCAGGATGTGCCGTCCGAAGCATCCGGAATCCGTCGGACTCGATCTGTGCCCGCAACCGAACCTCTGCCTGCCACAGCTGACGTGGATCGTCGACGCCGGCGATCGCCCACCGGGCAGTGGCCGGCAGGGCCGCATGCAGATCGGCGAGTGACCTTGCCGCCACCCACCGCCAGCCGATCAGTGGTGTCGCCGCCCGGACCAGCGACTCCGGTGGCTCCTGGGCAAATGCGATGGTCCGCGAGATCAGCAGCGCGGCACCGCCTGCCACCCACCGCTGCACCCGGTCCAACCCAGCAGACGCGGCCGCCACCATGCGTAACCATGCGATGAGCAGGGCGTCATGCAACCCGGTGGCAGTCATCGCACCAGGGTCTCCCCACGGCGAGGCCGCCAGTTCGCGGCGCAGCTCGTCCAGCGAGGACGTGGCGGCCAGCCGCGGCCACGACATCGCCAAGGTGCCGAGGGTGAACACGGTTGGGGCCGGCTGCCCGGTCAACCGGGTCCGGTGCGCTTCGATGTTGGCCCGCTCGAACCGGGCGGCCAACGCACGGGCCAGCGGCGTGCCGGCGGCCGGCAGCCACCCCGCCAGAACCCGAAGCTCCCACAGCTGCTCGGCGCGGATGCCGTGCTCCACGTCACGCAGCGACGTACCCGCCGCGGCAACCTGCTCGAAGGCCGTTCCCTCAAGCAGCGCAAGGCCGGCATCCAGGCTGGATGCTCCCGCCACCCGCCGGGCCAGCACCGGTCCGACGCGGCGCCTGGCCATGGCCCTCGCGCGCACCGTGGCGGCCACCCAGCCGGCGGTCATCAGTCCACCCCTGGCCGCTCAGTCTCGGCGGCAATGCTGGCGCGGAGGTTCGCCATGACCACCTCGATCAGCTCCACCAGCCTTCGATCGCCGTCCACACGCAAGCGCGTTGCCGTCTCCCGCGCCCTTTCAAGCAGGGCGTCCGCGGCCGCGTCTCCTGAGCGGTGGATCTTCGCCGCAGCCGCGGCCCGCTCGGCGGGCGCCCGCGACGAGGCGTCGGCGACCAAGGCTTCCGCCTCGTGCCGCGCGCGGGCGATCTCGTCAGTGGCCGCTCGCTCCGCCGACGACCGGATCGCGGCGCACTCGGCCACCACTGCCTCCAAAGCTTCGAAGACTGGCGCCAGCTCCGCCGCTGCCGCGTCCTCCTCCTCGGCCGGTACCGCGACGGGTGCGGCCCCGCCCGGCGCGCCGGCCGGGCGAAGCCGTTGCAGCAGGTCGGATAACGCCATCACATCCCCAGGCGTCTGCGTCCAGTTGAATCCACCATGCGCGCCGCGGCGTTGAGCACCGTAGGCCCAAAGGTCCCCGCAACCAGGACCTTTCGCCCTCGCACCGTCCCGGCACCTGGTGCCGACGGAGGAATCACCTCGACCCTCTCAGGGGAAGCGGCTGCCGAAGGTCCTGGGCTAGCGGGGCCATTTCCTCTGCAGCGCATCGACCTGCGCGCGTACGTTCCGGGTAAGCAGAAAGTCGGCGCGGAGGTGGACCATGCGTAGGCGCAAGACCGTCGCCGACGTCATGACGAGGGACGTCGTGAGCGTCGGTCCGGGCACTCCATTCAAGCAAATCGTTCATATCGTCTCCGAGCGCAACATCCGGTCCGTCCCTGTCACAGGTGAGGACGGCCGCGTCCTCGGGTTGGTGTCAGTGACAGACCTACTCCGCAAGGAGGAGTACCAGGCCGAACCCCGCCCCCCGTGGTACCGCAGGCTGTGGCATCGCGGTGACGCGGTCAAGGCTCAGGGCCGCATCGCTGCCGAGCTGATGACGTCGCCGGCGGTGACCACAAGATCCGAGGCTCTCGTCGTTGAGGCCGCCAGAGCAATGGCCGCGCACCAGGTCACACGTCTGGTCGTGGTCGATGAAGAGGGGCGGCTCGCCGGCATCGTCAGCCGCGGAGACCTGCTCCGTGTGTTCCTGCGTTCGGACGAAGAGATCCGCGAGGCGACGCTACAGGAGATCGTTCCCTACGCGATCTGGGCCGACCCGCACGAGATTGACGTGTCCGTCCGTGACGGTGTCGTGACGTTGAGTGGACGGGTCGAGCGCAAGAGCTACGTTCCGATCGCGGTTGGCCTGGTGTGGGGGATCGACGGCGTCGTCGACGTGGTCGACAACCTGCGCTACGTATACGAGCACGCTCCACCGACGGTCCCAGCGGATCTCTAGATGCACCGGTTCGGCAGACACGGCTCAGTGACGCTTCGCTGTCAAGGACGTTGTGCTGGCCCGTTGAGGGCTTCCTGCACTGGCGAGTGCTGCGACGGGCGAGCAGTGTGGGTGGTGAGAACACGCTGAGGAGGCATGTCGCCATGAGGATCGAGTACTTCCACGCCTCGAAGTACGGTAACGGCGCCGCGGTGGCGGACGAGTTCACCAGGCTGATGGCAGCCAAGGGGGTAACTGTCAACGTCCACCACATCCGGGACGTGAGCCCGAAGCAACTGCCGGCAGCCGATTTGTATCTGTTCAGCTCGCCTGGGCGGATGGGCAAACCCATCGGCAGAATGCGCCGCTTCCTGGCGAAGTTGGCCCTGCCCGCTGGCACCCAGTACGCCATTCTGACCACAGAGGCGGCACCGCAGCCGGACAAGAAGACCGGGCGGATGCCGACCGAGGAGGAGATGGCCAGGTGGCAGCGCGTCATCCCGATCATGAACGAGGTGCTGGAAGGCAAGGGCCTGGTCAAGATCACGGAGGGCAAGGTCCTCGTGACCGCGCTCAAGGGGCCGCTGGAGGAGGGCTGGCAGCAGAAGGTGGCAGCCTTCGCGAGCCGGATCCCGGTCGGCGCACGGGTCGAATAGCAGTTCCGCGGACACATTCGCCCGACCCGGCACGTGGCGCTCCTCGTGCATGGCGTTTGCCCTAGGGCCGGTAGGACCTTGGTCTCTAGCCCCGCTATGGGCTTTTTGTGAGCCTGATGGTGTGGGCTCCTCATCGGAGGATAGATATGAACTGGGCGCCAATCCGTAAGAGCGATACACCAAGCGTTGAGCCGAACCTGATCGACTACGCACGCGTCCGCCGGGAGTTCTCCTGGGACGCAGCCCGTGAAAAGCTCGCCGGCCTTCCCGGTGGACGCGGTTTGAACATCGCCTATGAGGCGGTTGACCGGCACGCGGACGGCCCACTGGCGGACAAAGTCGCATTACGTTTCCGCGACCGTCACGGTGAGTTCACCGAGCTGACCTACCGCGGCCTGACGCAACAGACCAACCGGTTCGCCAACGTGCTGCGCTCGCTGGACGTCGGCCCCTCCGACCGAGTCTTCTCCCTGCTGGGCCGCGTCCCTGAGCTGTACGTTGCCGCCCTCGGCACAGTCAAGAACAAGAGTGTCTTCGCGCCGCTGTTTCCGGCCTTCGGTCCGGAGCCGGTACAGACCCGGCTGGCATTGGGCGACGCGACGGTACTGGTCACCACGCCAGAGCTCTACAAGCGCCGGGTCGCGGCCGCGAGGGAGAAGCTGCCGAGCCTTCGCCACATCCTGCTCGTCGGCGACACCGACCATGACGACAGCCTTCGAGCGGCGTTGGCCGAGGCTGACGACACCTTCGAGATCCCGCCGACCGAGCCGGGCGACATGGCGTTGCTGCATTTCACCAGCGGCACGACGGGCACTCCAAAGGGCGCGGTGCACGTCCACGAGGCGGTGATCGCCCATCACGCCACCTCCGCGTTCGCGCTCGACCTGCACCCCGACGACATCTTCTGGTGCACGGCCGACCCCGGGTGGGTGACCGGTACCTCCTATGGCATCATCGCCCCGCTCACGCACGGCTGCACGGTGATCGTCGACGCCGGCGAGTTCGACGCTCGTGCCTGGTACCAACTGCTCCAGGACCAGCACGTCACGGTCTGGTACACCGCGCCCACGGCGCTGCGCATGCTGATGCGGCCCGGCACGGATCTGGTCAGGCAGTACGACCTGTCCAGCCTGCGGTACATCGCCAGCGTGGGCGAGCCGCTGAATCCTGAGGTCGTCGTGTGGGGCCAGAAGACGTACGGGCTGCCGATCCACGACAACTGGTGGCAGACCGAAACCGGGGCGATCATGATCAGCAACTACGCCGCGGTTGAGGTCCGGCCGGGCTCGATGGGCCTGCCGATGCCGGGCGTCGAGGCCACCATCCTCGCCCAAGGCGAGAACGGCCGGGCCGCAGTCACGGCCGGCGAGGTGAAAGAGATCAACGAACCGAACGTCACTGGCGAATTAGCGCTCCGACCGGGTTGGCCGTCGATGTTCCGCGGTTACATCCACGAGGAAAGCCGGTACGCGAAGTGCTTCGCCGGCGGCTGGTACTTGACCGGTGACCTGGCCCGGCGGGATTCCGACGGCTACTACTGGTTCGTCGGGCGCGCCGACGACGTGATCAAGTCGGCCGGCCATCTGGTCGGCCCGTTCGAGGTCGAAAGCGCCCTGATGGAGCATGAGGCCGTCGCCGAGGCCGGCGTGATCGGCAAGCCCGACCCGGTCGTCGGTGAAGTCGTCAAGGCCTTCGTGACGCTCCGGCCCGGCTGGGAGCCGACCGACCCGGTGCGCCTGGAGCTGATCGCGTTCGGCCGCCGCCGGCTTGGCGCGGCGGCTCCGCGCGAGATCGCGTTCGACCAGCACTTGCCCCATACCCGCAGCGGCAAGGTGATGCGCCGGCTGCTCAAGGCCCGCGAGTTGGGTTTGCCCGAGGGTGACGTCTCGACACTGGAGGGCACGTGATGAGTGCCAAGCACAGAATGGAGCTGCTCCGCCAGATGCTGCAGATCCGCCGCTTCGAAGAGAGGTGCGCCGAACTCTACAGCGCCACCAAGATTCGCGGGTTCCTCCACCTGTACGTCGGTGAGGAAGCGGTGGCGACCGGGGTAATCGGCGCCCTTCATCCCGACGAGCCGATTGTGTCCACCTATCGCGAGCACGGCCACGCGCTGGCTCGCGGGGTTCCCATGAACGCAATGATGGCGGAGATGTATGGGAGGGCCACGGGCTGCAGTAGGGGCCGAGGCGGGTCCATGCACCTGTTCGATGCGGACCGGCACTTCTACGGTGGCAACGCCATCGTCGGCGGCGGGCTTCCACTCGCGGTCGGGCTCGCGCTCGCGGACGCGATGCGGGGTTCGCACCGGGTCACCGCCTGCTTCTTCGGTGATGGTGCGTACGCCGAGGGAGAGTTCCACGAGTCCGTCAACCTGGCCACGCTGTGGCAGCTGCCGGTGTTGTTCGCGTGTGAGAACAACCACTACGCGATGGGCACCGCGCTGGCCCGTAGCCATGCCCAGACCGATCTGGCGCTGCGCGCGGCGTCCTACGGCCTGCCCGCCTGGCCGGTCGACGGTATGGACGTGCTGGCCGTCGAGGACGCGGCACGACGCGCCGTCGAAATCATCCGCGCCGGCGGTGGACCGGTATTCCTGGAGTTGCGCACATACCGGTTCCGCGCCCATTCCATGTATGACCCCGACCGGTACCGGGACAAGGCCGAGATCGAGGAGTGGAAACGGCGCGATCCCATCGACGCCCTGGTGGCGCGGATGCGGGCCGACGGCGAGCTTGGCGACGATGATCTCGAGGCCGTCGAGCGAGAGGTGGCCGACGAGCTGGCCCGCGCCGTCGAGGCGGCAGAGGCCGGCCCGTGGGAGCCGCTGGAGGAATTGACCAGATTCGTCTATTCGGAGCGGTCATGACGACCATCGAAACCACGTACCGGGAGGCCATGCGAGCCGCGATCCGCGACGCCCTGATTCGCGACGATCGGGTGTTCCTCATGGGCGAGGACGTCGGGCGGTACGGTGGCTGCTTCGCGGTCAGCCTTGGGCTACTCGAGGAGTTCGGACCGCAACGCATCCGCGACACGCCACTTTCCGAGTCGGCGTTCGTGGGCTCAGGAATCGGCGCGGCCCTTGGCGGCATGCGCCCGATCGTCGAGATCATGACGGTCAACTTCAGCATGCTGGCGCTCGACCAAGTCGTCAACAACGCCGCCACCCTGCTGCACATGTCAGGAGGGCAGCTCAACGTGCCGCTCGTGATCCGGATGACGACGGGTGCCGGGCGCCAGCTCGCCGCTCAACACTCGCACAGCTTGGAGGGCTGGTACGCGCACATCCCCGGCATCCGGATCGTGGTCCCGGCCACCCTGGAAGACGCCCGCGGCATGCTCTGGACGGCGCTGGGCGACCCTGATCCGGTGCTGATCTTCGAGCCCGGAGCGCTCTACCCGATGAAGGGTGAACTCGACGAGTCGGTGCGAGAGGTGGACATCGACCGAGCGGCCGTGCGGCGTCCCGGCCGTGATGCGACCATCATCACCTACGGCGCGACGCTGCAAACGAGCCTGGCAGCCGCCGATGAGCTCGCCGGCCGAGGAATCGACGTCGAAGTCGTTGACCTGCGTACGCTTCGGCCGCTCGATGACGCCACTCTGCTCGACTCGGTGACCCGAACCCACCGGGCGGTGGTGGTCGACGAGGGCTGGCGCACCGGCAGCATCTCCGCCGAGATCAGTGCCCGAATTACCGAGCAGGCGTTCTACGACCTCGATGCACCCGTCGAGCGGGTCTGCTCGGCGGAGGTTCCCATGCCGTATCCCAAGCACCTCGAGGATGCTGCTTTGCCTCAGCAGGCCGACGTCGTGGCCGCGGTCCAGAGAGCGATCGGCGATGGCGGCTGAGACGTTCGAATTCACGATGCCGTCCCTCGGTGCCGACATGGACGAGGGCAAGCTCGTCGAATGGCTGGTCAAACCCGGAGACCAGGTCGCCAAGGGAGACCTCATCGCTGTTGTCGAGACCGCCAAAGCGATCATGGAAGTGGAATGCTTCCGCGCCGGAGTGATCCGCGACATCGTCGTCGAGCCCGGTACGACCGTCCCTGTCGGCGCGCCGATGGCGATTCTCGTGGCGGTTGGTGCGCCGGTGCCCGCCGCTCCCCCACCCGCGGCGGCACCGCCGCGGCCGGTACCTGCGCTGGCCGCCCTGCAACCACGGCCCGCCGTTCCGCCTGCTCCCCATACCGGCCCACTGATCCGCCGGCTTGCGACCGAGCTCGGGGTCGACCTCGCCACGGTGCGAGGAACCGGCCGTGGCGGCACAATCACTCGGGCGGACGTCCGGCGGGCCGCCAGCAAGCAAGCTCCATCCGCCGCACCTCCCCCGGCGCCCGTCCCCCCGAGGCCAACTGCCCCGCTGCCACCGGTGGCCGCCACGCCGCCAACGATGGCGGCCAAGATCTCGCCATATGCCAGCCAGCTAGCCGAACGGCTCGGCATCGACCTCACCACCGTGCGAGGCACCGGACGAAACGGCGCTATCCGGGCCGACGACATTCGGGCCGCTGCAGCTGCGGTGACGGAAGCCCCGCGCGCTGAAAAGGCGGCCCGCGAGGAGCCCGACGCGGCGACACGGCGTGCGGAGGCAGCCCGGCTGACGACGGCCAGGCTGATGGCCCGCTCAAAGCGAGAGATCCCGCACTACTATCTGCGCACCACCATCGACGTCACCGACGCCCTGGCCTGGATCCGCGAGCGCAACCGCGAGCTGCCGGTCAGCGAGCGCATCCTTCCAGCTGCCCTGTTCCTGCGGGCCACCGCCCTCGCCGCTCTGCAGGTCCCCGCGCTCAATGGCTTCTGGGAAGACGACCACTTCGCGCCGGGACCGGCGGTCAACCTCGGCGTGCCAGTCTCGCTGCGCGGAGGAGGGCTGATCACCCCAGCCATCATCGACGCGGGCCCGCTCAAGTTGCCCGATCTTGCAGTGCGGATGCGTGATCTGGCGACACGCGCCAAGGCGGGGCGGCTGCGCGGCTCAGAAATGACCGGGGCCACGATTACCGTCACCAATCTCGGCGATCTCGGCGTCGAACTCGTCTACGGCGTCATCTACCCACCCCAGGTGGCGCTGGTGGGAGTGGGCCGGATCGTCGAGCGGCCCTGGGCCGTCGACGGGCTGCTGGGCATCCGGTCGGTGGCCACCGTCACCCTCTCGGCCGACCACCGCGCCACCGACGGCGCGACCGGCGCTCGGTTCCTCGACGTGATCAGTCGCAGTCTCAGCCAACCCGAGAACCTGTGAGGCACAGATGACACATGACAAGGCACGCGAACTGATGCGCGAGGCGCTGCGCCAGGTCGCGCCGGACGCCGACTTCGACACCCTGCCGGCGGGCACGTCGCTCCGGGAAGATCTCGAGCTCGATTCTCTCGACTTCGAGAACCTCGTCACCCAGCTCAGCGAGCGGTCCGGCCATCGCATCGACGAGGACGACTACCCCAAGCTCACCACCGTCGGCGACTGCGTCGACTACCTCGCCGGTCTTGAGACGTCTCCCCGGTAAGTCTCTGCCATCGAGCTCCAGTGCCGCTGCAATGCCCTCGGGGATCATCACGGGTCAGGCGACAGCTAGAGCCGAAGGTCCGCGCAACGGGACGCCGGCGACCTCGACCGCAGCCAGATAGGGCCTAACGCCGGGTTGTCAACGACTTCAGACCCGTGTGCTAGGTCAGGGTGAGTTGTCACGCTGGTGGTATGCGCGAGTGGTACACCGCGTCGCGGTATGAGATACCGGCCGGCGCAAATGCGACAGACGACATGATCGACAACGCCGCCCGGCGACCGGAGCATGCCGCGTTCGCCCGCAAGGTGGGCGAACAGTGGCAGCCTGTCACGTCTGCAGACTTCGCGAGTCAGGTGATGTCACTGGCCGCCGGCCTCATCGCTGCCGGCGTCAATCCTGGCGACCGGATCGGGCTGATGTCGGGGACAAGCTATGAGTGGGCGCTCTGCGACTTCGCCATCCTCACCGCCGGGGCGGTGACCGTGCCGATCTACGAAACCTCCTCAGTGGCGCAGGTCGAGTGGATCCTACGTGATTCCGGAGCCACCGCTGTCTTCGTCGGGAACGAGGAGCTGCGGGCCACCGTCGAAAATGCGGATGTAACAGATCCAAAACAGGTGTGGCTGATGGACGACGAAGGCCTCGGGGCGCTCAGCCTGGGAGGCAGTGACGTCGGGCCTGAGCAGGTCGAACAACGGCGGCGCGCTGTGACCGCTGATCAGCTGGCCAGCATCGTCTACACCTCGGGGACGACCGGCCGACCCAAAGGCTGCATGATCACTCATCGCAACCTTCTGGCGGAGATTCACAACGTCGTGACTGCCGACGGGGTGAGCGCGACTGTGCTGACCGAGCAGGATTCGCTCCTGCTCTTCCTCCCCATGTCACACATCTTGGCGCGGGTCGTCCAGTTCGCTGCGTTCCACCAGGGTGCCCAAGTCGCCCACCTCAGCGATCTCACGCGCGTCGCCGTCGAGCTCGCCGCTTACCAGCCGACCATAGTGCTGGCCGTCCCACGGGTGTTCGAGAAGCTCTACAACACCGCTCAACGCAAGGCCGCAGAGAGCGGGCGGATCCGAGTGTTCGACGCCGCGGCGCGATCGGCGATCGCGTACAGCCGAGCACTCGACGCGGGAGCGCCCAGCGTGGGTCTGCGGATTCGCCGGCGGATCTTCGACCGGCTGGTGTACACCAAGTTGCGGGCCGCCATGGGCGGCCGGGTTCGCCACACGATCAGCGGTGGCGCTCCGCTGGGCGCCACCCTTGGCCACCTCCTGCGGGGTGCTGGGGTGCACATCCTGGAGGGTTATGGCCTCACGGAGACGACGGCGGCGATCACACTCAACCTTCCGACAGCTCAGCGGATCGGCAGCGTTGGCCGGCCATTGCCTGGTTGTGCCATCCGGATCGCCGACGACGGCGAGGTGCTCGTCAAGGGGGATAACGTCACGGTCGGCTACTGGCGCAACGAGCGGGCCACTCATGAGGCCATCGACGAGAAAGGCTGGTTGCACACCGGGGACGTCGGGCAGCTGGACGACGGCTTCCTGACCATCACCGGGCGGACGAAGGACATCATCGTTACTGCCACGGGGAAGAACATCGCCCCCGCGTTCTACGAGGACCGGCTCCGGGCACACTGGCTGATCGACCAGTGCGTCCTGGTCGGCGATCGCAAGCCGTACCTCGCCGCGCTGGTGTCACTCGACCCTCAGGCGTTCACGCAGTGGAAGCAGGATCGTGGGCAGCCCGCAGCAGCCACCCTCGCCGAGCTCCGGAATGACCCTGAGCTGACGGCGACCGTGCAGGCCGCCATCGACGAGGTCAACAAGCTGGTATCGCAAGCCGAATCGATCCGCCAGTTCGGCATCGTGCCTGACGAGTTCACTATCGGTGACGAGCTGACCCCCACCCAGAAGGTGCGCCGCGAGTACGTCCTCGCCAAACACGCCGACGAGGTCGCAGCGTTGTACCGGCCTCCAGCATCCTTGCGCGGCTGACCCGTAACATCGGGTTCATCAAGGGAGTTGCCTGCGATGAGACTCGTTGAGGAGACGCCCTTCCGGTTCCGGATCGAGCGTGAGGGCGCCATGCGAGTGCCCGGGGTCGTGTTCATCTCGCGGGCGCTGCTGCCCGAGCCGCAGCAGGACAAGTCACTGCAGCAGGTCGTGAACGTGGCGACGCTGCCCGGGATCGTCGAGGCCTCCTACGCGATGCCGGACATGCACTGGGGATACGGATTTCCGATCGGCGGTGTCGCAGCCACCGACATCGACTCCGGCGGCGTCGTCTCACCTGGAGGAGTGGGATTCGACATCTCCTGCGGGGTTCGCCTGCTCGCCACGCCGCATGTCGACAAAGCCGAACTGGCCCCAAGGCTGCCCGCCCTGATGGACGAGCTTGACCACGCGATTCCCCGCGGGGCCGGGCCCGGAGGGGTGTGGAAGATGCGGTCCCGCACCGAATTGGAACAGGTGCTTACCGGCGGGGCCAAATACGCGGTCGAACGCGGCCATGGCGTGCAACGCGATCTCGACCGATGCGAGGACTTCGGCGCTGTGACCGGCGCCGACCCGGGCGAGGTCAGTTCTCGCGCTATCGAGCGCGGGCTCCGTCAAGTTGGCAGCCTCGGCTCGGGCAACCACTTCCTTGAGGTCCAGGCCGTCGATGCGGTGTACGACACCGCAGCCGCCGCGGCGATGGGCCTTCATCAGGACCAGGTGTGCGTGATGATTCACTGCGGCTCGCGCGGTCTCGGGCATCAGATCTGCACCGACCATGTGCGCACCATGGACCGGGCCATGGCCAGCTACGGCATCTCGGTGCCGGACCGGCAGCTGGCCTGTGCCCCGGTCAACTCGCCGGAAGGCACCGCCTACCTCGGCGCGATGTCCGCCGCCGCCAACTACGGGCGGGCCAACCGGCAACTGCTCACCGAAGCGGCCCGGCGGGCGTTCGAGACCGCCACCGGTACGGCGCTGGACCTGGTCTACGACATCTCGCACAACCTCGCCAAGATCGAGACTCATCTTGTCGACGGCATTCCTCGCAGGTTGTGCGTGCACCGCAAGGGTGCAACCCGCGCCCTCCCACCCGGCCATCCCGAGCTGCCCGCCGACCTGGCCGAGACCGGCCAGCCGGTGCTCATCCCGGGCACTATGGGTACCGCCTCCTACGTGCTTGCCGGCGTGCCCAGCGGGGCGGCGTTCTACTCCACCGCACATGGAGCCGGTCGGGTCAAAAGCCGTCACCAGGCGGCCCGCACAGTCCGCGGCCGCGACCTGAAGGACGAGCTCGAGAGGCGTGGAATTCTGGTGCGCGGCGCGTCCTGGCGCGGGCTAGCCGAGGAGGCGCCCGATGCCTACAAGAACGTCGATCTCGTGGCCGATACCAGCGAACAGGCCGGGCTGGCGCGCCGGATCGCTCGGCTGGTTCCCCTCGGTGTCGTCAAGGGCTAGAAACCTCAAACATCGACGATGAGCGAGCACGACCAGGAACCCCCGAGCGGCCCGATGCGTAAGCCGTGAAGCGACACCCCCTTAGGCGCTGCACCTACGATCCTTACCCGCGACGCATCGGCCATGGCGAATCTGACGGCAACACCGTCTCCGCGAGGCTCCACCTCGATGTCCACCGGAACCTCGTGCTCGGTGTCCAGGTAGTAGATCGCGTCGTCGAGCACGTTCACCAGCAGATCCTCGTCGCAGCTATTGGCGAACCAGGATCGGCGGTCCCGTTCCGGGTGTACTGACGCCGTCTCGGCGAACGCCTCGACCACCCCGAGAACCGCCTCGGCGATGCAGGACTCCCGGTTTGGCCCCCACGCCTCCACACCCACATCCGCCGTATGTGGCACAATCCGATGACCTCTCCCCGTCATCACTGCATCATCCGCTGAACAGGTCAACGCCGCCAGGGTCATTCGTCCCGGATGAGGCAACGACCACGGCCAGAAACCGGCGTCACCGACAGGTCAGGTCCGTTGGTCCCCAGCATTGGTGACCTACGCCGGATCAGCGCGTCCATGCCGAGCAGTCAACTGGAAGGGAGCGGGCGGTGGCCGGCCGATCACGATCGGAGAGGACGCCATGAACGAGATCGTCGTTGGCACCGACGGCTCTGAACTCAGCTTGCATGCGGTCGGTTGGGCGGCCCGCGAAGCCGTCCGGCACGACCAGGCGCTCAGAATCGTCCATGCCCTCCAGCCTTGGCTGTACGAGACGCCTCCCGACTCACCCCACGCCCCGGCCGGCCAGTTGGCCCGCAAGGGTGCTAGCGGCCTGCTCGCGGACGCGGCCGCGCATGCCCATCAGGAAGCAACGACGGTTCAGGTCAGCACTGAACTGCTCGCAGGGGACGCCCGGTCGGCACTGCTGGACAGGGCCCGGAAAGCGTCCATGTTGATTATCGGCGGCCGTGGTGTAGGTGGATTCGCGGGGCTGATCCTCGGATCCGTGGCGCACGCGGTGGCCAGCACTGCCGAGTGCCCCGTTGTGGTCGTCCGAGGTCCGGTGATGAACGGCGCGCGAGATGTGGTCGTCGGGGTTGACGACTCACCAAGGTCATACCCCGCCCTGGAAATCGCCTTCGCCGAGGCTGCAGTGCGGCGATCGACCGTTCGCGCGGTCCACGCGTGGCGGCGGCCGATCTGGGCCCCCCACCGGCCACCGGCGCCACCTTCCGCCCGGCTCGGCGGCCCTCCCACCAGCGAAGACGCTGCCCGACAACTGCTCACCGCCGCGGTCGCCGGCTGGATCGCTCGCTACCCGGAGGTCGACGTCGTCGAACATCTCGACGAAGGCCATCCAGCCGATGTTCTGGTCCGCGCGTCGGCCGATGCCGACCTGGTCGTCGTAGGCCGACGCGGCGCGGGTGGCTTCCCTGGACTGCGCCTCGGGTCGACCAGCCGTGGCCTACTCCACCATGCCTTATGCCCAGTCATGCTCGTTCCCGGACAACCAGGAGCCTGGGCCAGGCACCTGCGCGATCACGCCGCTTGAGCGCATTCGTAACTCGTCAGACGTAGACGTGGACGTCGGCGTTCCCCATGACCTCCATGAACGTCAAGTACTCAGCCACGATTACCCCGTCGAAGGCCAAGTCGCTGGACCGCACCTTGTAGTGCTCCATCGACGGGCCGCACACGTAGAGGTGAGCGCCGAGGCTCCGTAACAGTTCGGCGGCAAGCCACCAGGGACGCCGATGCGTATAGGACCCGGAACATCCCGTAGGGCCCTTCGGCCCTACCACGCAGCAACCGGAATCAAATATCAGTGGCGACATGGAGCTTGACTCTGCCGGCTTGGAGATCCTTTCCAGGGCCGAATGCCTCAGCCTGCTCGACGCCGCACCGATCGGCAGGATTGCGTTCACAGCCCGGGCGCTGCCGGCGATACAACCAGTGAACTACGTCCGCGACGACAACACCGTGATCATCAGAACCGGTATCGGATCCAAGCTGGCCACGGCGACGCGCAATACAGTCGTGGCGTTCGAGGCCGACTCGCTTGATCTCGAGAGCCGCACCGGCTGGTCAGTGGTGATCGTCGGGCACTCGAGTGTCGTCACCGATCCGACCCAGATCTCCCGGCTGCGGCAGCTGGCGCTGCAGCCCTGGACGCCAGTGGATCGCGATCACTTCATCAGGATCACCATCGAGGAGGTCAGCGGGCGGCGACATCGCCGGATGCCGGAAGGAATGGGGGCCGGGCGAGGAGTCGAACCTCGCATGTAGGCGCGGGGCAATTCCCTCGGTCCGCCCCACCCTGGTGGGCAGTTTCCGTATTTCTACCGGCCCATCGTCATCAACGATGACGACACTGTGCATGCTTCCCTCAGCTAATGATTCCGCGGTGCATGGCCCCGTTCCAGGGGCAGTGGTCCCGGCCACCCGTGACGAACGGCCTGGTCAGCCTCCCGGGCCAGGCCGCCGCGGCGGAGGTACGAAGGTCACCCGCGCAGGGGTCACTCGCCCCTGCCCAACCGAACGCCTCGCGCGGTGGAATCGGCATAGGTGCCTAGAGGAGGGAATTCGCCGTGTCGAGCCACGCCAGCCCCAAATATGTCTACGACTTCACCGAGGGAAACAAAGATCTGAAGGACCTGCTCGGCGGCAAGGGCGCGAACCTGGCCGAAATGACCAACCTCGGTCTGCCGGTGCCGCCCGGGTTCACGATCACCACCGAGGCGTGCCGGGTTTACCTGACCCACGGCGACGAACCGCCCGCACTCCGGGACGAGGTGGGCGTTCACCTGACGCGGCTAGAGGAGGAGCGGGGCAAGCACCTCGGCGCGGCCGACGATCCGCTGCTGGTGTCGGTCCGGTCCGGCGCGAAGTTCTCGATGCCCGGGATGATGGACACCGTCCTGGACATCGGCCTCAACGACGCCTCCGTGAAGGGGCTGGCCACTCAGACCGCCGACGAGCGCGACGCGTGGGACTCCTACCGCCGGCTGATCCAGATGTTCGGCAAGACCGTGCTCGGCATCGACGGGGCGCTGTTCGACGCAGCGTTGGACGCCGCGAAGCAGGCCCGCAACGCCGCCAGCGACCTCGACCTGGACACCGCCGACCTCCGCGCGCTGGTCGACGAGTACAAACACATCATCCGCGACCAGAGCGGACACGACTTCCCGCAGGACCCCAGGGAACAACTGGACATGGCGATCCGGGCCGTGTTCGACTCCTGGAACACCGAGCGCGCCCTTGTGTACCGGAGGCAGGAGCGGATCCCCGAGGATCTCGGGACCGCGGTCAACGTGATGGCCATGGTCTACGGGAATCTGGGCTCTGACTCGGGGACCGGGGTTGCCTTCACCCGCGACCCGGCCACCGGGCGACCCGGCGTGTACGGGGACTATCTTCAGCACGCCCAGGGCGAGGACGTGGTGGCCGGCATCCGGAACACCGTGCCGCTACAGGCCCTTGAGCAGATCGACAAGACCTCCTACGACCAGCTGCTGCACATCATGTCCACCCTGGAAAGCCACTACCGCGACCTGTGCGACATCGAGTTCACCATCGAACGCGGCAGGCTGTGGATGTTGCAGACTCGCGTCGGCAAGCGAACCGCCGCCGCCGCCTTCCGGATCGCCACCGCGCTCGTCGACGAGGGACTCATCGACTTCGACGAGGCGTTGCGCCGCGTCAACGGCACTCAGCTGGCCCAGCTGATGTTCCCCCGTTTCGACACTCGTGCGGATGGTGCGCCGATCGCTCATGGTGTGCCGGCGTCACCCGGAGCCGCTGTCGGCAAGGCCGTGTTCGACTCGGCCACCGCCGCCGCCGTCGGCTCGGAGGGTGACAAGGTCATCCTGGTCCGCCGTGAGACGAACCCCGACGACCTGCCCGGATTGATCGCCGCCGAGGGTGTACTCACCAGCCATGGCGGCAAGACGTCCCACGCCGCCGTCGTGGCTCGCGGCATGGGCAAGACCTGCGTGGTGGGTGCCGATGAGCTCGACATCGACCCCCAGCTGCGCCGATTCACCACCCCGGCCGGGATGACGGTCAGCGAGGGGGACGTGATCTCCATCGACGGCACATCGGGCACCGTCTACGCCGGCGAGATGCCGGTTGTCGCCTCCCCCGTCGTGGAGTACTTCGAGGGCAGTCTCGATCCGAACGCCGCTGAGGCGGATGATCTGCTGGCCGCGGTGGACCGGCTGATGGCCCACGCCGACCAGAGGCGGAGGCTTGGCGTGCGCGCCAACGCCGACACCCCCGACGACGCTGCCCGCGCCCGCCGGTTCGGCGCTCAGGGCATCGGCCTGTGCCGTACCGAGCACATGTTCCTCGGCGACCGTCGCGGTTACGTCGAGCAACTCATCCTCGCCAGCACCGAGGACGAGCGGGACAAGGCGCTTGCGAAGCTGCTACCGCTGCAGCGTGACGACTTCGTCGGCATCTTCGAGGCGATGGACGGCCTTCCGGTCATCATCAGGCTGCTCGACCCGCCGCTGCACGAGTTTCTTCCAGATCTGACTGACCTCACGGTGCGCGTCGCCCTAGCCGAGGAACGCGGCGAGCCGCACGAGAAGGAAGCCCGGTTACTGCAAGCCGTGCACCGGCTGCACGAACAGAACCCGATGCTTGGGCTGCGAGGCGTGCGTCTCGGCGTGGTCATCCCGGGGCTGGTCGCCATGCAGGTCCGCGCCATAGCCGAAGCCGCCGCAATCCGAACCAGGGACGATGGCGATCCTCGGCCTGAGATCATGGTTCCACTGGTGGGCGCCGCCGCGGAGCTCCAGATCGTCCGCAGGCAAATCGAGAAGGTGCTCGGCGATGTCGCTGCCGAGACCGGTGTCGACGTCTCGGCAGCGATCGGCACGATGATCGAGCTTCCGCGGGCCGCCCTCACGGCCGGAGAGATCGCCGCGTCAGCAGAGTTCTTCTCGTTCGGCACCAACGACCTCACCCAGACTGCGTGGGGCTTCTCCCGTGACGACGTCGAGGGCGGATTCTTCCCCGCCTACCTCGACAACGGCATCTTCGCAGTGTCGCCATTCGAGACGATCGACACCGACGGTGTCGGGGAACTCATCGAGATAGCCGTCTCCCGCGGTCGCGCTATTCGACCGGACCTTGGCGTCGGCATCTGCGGTGAGCACGGTGGTGACCCCGCGTCGATTCACTTCTTCGATCGGGCCAACCTCGACTACGTCTCGTGCTCCCCATTCCGGGTTCCAGTGGCCAGGCTGGAAGCGGGGCGTTCGTCCGTCATGACCGAACAGGGCGGCAGCGACACCCGGTGAGGGGGCGGTAGGGCTCAGCGGCCGTTGATGGCAGGTAAGAAGGGACGGCGGCGGTTCCGCTCATTCGCTCAGCCCGGTGTCGACTGCGGCGGAGTGGTGCAGCCTGGCTGCAACGCTGAACTTTGCGGGTTCCTGGCCGCCGAGGTCGATCTTGCCGCCTGTGTCGAGCATCCTCGCCACCATCTCGTCGATCACGTCCGGAACCGGGTATGCGGGTGTCTTGCCCCCGCACCGATGCTTCCGCGTCGTGATGGCACCGCAGTCATCGCAGACCAACCCGGGTACGAGCTCGTCGCCGCGGACGACCAGCAAGTCCGCGGCCGACTTGGCGACCATTTCCGCGCTTCGCTCCACGCCGCTGACGGCCAGCCCGGCCGCTTCCCACTCGGCAAGATCGGCGGCCACCCGCTCCTGGCGGGTAGCTTCCCACTGGGCCATGACCGCTGCGGCTCCGCTATGCACGACGTGAGGAGTCATGGTGTGCGGATCGACCACGAACGTTCCGGCCACCCTGGCGGCCAAGGGCGCCGCAAGTGTCGAGAGGAACTCGGCCACGCCGTCCTTATGTCCGCCCACCACCAGTGGCCGCCCGTTGGCGGGTGCGAGCTCCTGGAGGGCCGCCGCCGTCGCCTGATAGTGGCGATGGGCCTGCTCGGTCTTGTGGTGGCGGATCCGGTACTCCTCCAACCCGTACCAGCCGGCATGGCTGTGAGCGCGTGTGCTCTCGCCTTCTAACAGCCGCATTCGCGCAATGGCGCTCCCGCTCACTTCGAACAACCAGGCCTGCCGGCGATCCACGACCACCACCGAGTACGGCCGGGCCGCCTGGTTGGCCCGAAGCAGCGGGCGTAGGTAGGGTCGGCGGCCGAGCACGGCTCGGTCGGGAACGGTCGCGGCCAGCTTCATCTCGTGCAGCACGCCGTCGTCACCTGACGCGATGATCACCGTGGATCGTCCGAACCAGTCCCTGACCCTGCTGAGACCAAGTTGGCGCACCGCCGCTCGCGCCGCCCGGACCTGACGGCCCGTGCTCCCGCCCAACATCAATGGCCGCGCCGTGGCCAGCAACCGATCGAGCTTGGCGGGGAACTCGCGCAGCGCCGCCGGGTCGGGCGGCACTGTGACGTACACCGATAGCAGGGCACCCGTCGGATCCCAGTGCTCACGCAGCTGGCGGACCGACACGGGATTCACCCGGTCCGCATCGCGCGCTGGTACCGTGCGCGGCTCGGTGGTCATCGTGAAGCACCTCCTGGAACTCCTCCGTACACTTCCACGCTCCTCCCCGGCCGGCTCGGCATCCAGGGGCGAAGGTCACCGCCGCCTGCGACCTGAGGTCCGGGACGTCACGAAGGCGATGCTGCAGGCAAGTGCGTCAGGAACCAGTCACGGGCCAGCTCGGCGGCGATCTGAAGCGTCCCGGGTTCTTCGAACAGGTGAGTGGCTCCGGGGACGACTTCGAGGCGGTTCGTACAACCGCGCAACTCTCGCTGGGCGGTCCTGTTCAGCTCGAGAACGACAGTGTCGCGGCTGCCGACGATCAACAACGTGGGTGCACGGACGAGACCGAGCTGATCGCCCGCGAGGTCGGGACGGCCGCCACGGGATACGACGGCGTCAACGTCGACTCCTGGATCGGTCGCCGCCACCAAGGCGGCAGCCGCGCCGGTGCTGGCTCCGAAGTAGCCGATGGGCGGCACGTCGCTGCCCAGCTCATCCGTCAACCAGTGCGTTGCGCCGACGAGCCGGGGCCCGAGCAGGCCGATATCGAAGACGTTCGCTCGGTCCAACTCCTCCGCGGGGGTGAGCAAATCGAGCAGCAGCGTGCCCAGGCCTGCCTGGCTGAGCACTTCGGCGACGTACCGGTTGCGCGGGCTGTGCCTGCTACTGCCACTGCCGTGCGCGAAAAGCACGATTCCAGGCGCGGCGGCTGGAAGGGTCAGCTGGCCCGCGAGGTGCACCTGACCTGCCGCGACGGTCACCTCGGCGGCGCGCGCGCTGGCGCCGCGCTGGTCATCGGGAGGCGGATCATCCGGCGGGGACTGCGCCACCGGCTCGCTCTGGAGCAGCCGTGTGACTTCGGCGTCGCTGACCTGAGTGAAGTCGGCGTACCACTGCCCGACCGCGTAGAACGACGATGGCGTCTCGAGACAGATCACCTCGTCGGCGTCGCCCTTGAACAACGGCTCCACGCCGGGCGGCGCCACAGGAACGGCGACGACCACACGGCGCGCGCCGGCGGCGCGGGCGACCTGGCAGGCGGCTCGCATGGTGGATCCCGTGGCTATCCCATCGTCGACGAGGATCGCCGTGCGACCGGTGAGCGAGGCAGGTGGCCGGCCGGCTCGGAACCGCAGGGCCCGGGCCTCTACTACGGCCCGCTCCTGATACTCAACTTCGGCAAGGGCCGTCGCCGTGACGCCGGCCATGCGTAGTACTTCGTCGTTGAGCACCCGGACGCCGCCTTCTCCGACCGCTCCCATGCCGAGCTCGGGTTGGTACGGAACGCCGAGCTTGCGGACGACGATCACGTCGAGCGGTGCGTCAAGGGCGTGGGCCACTTCAGCGGCGACGGGAACCCCGCCACGAGGGAGGCCGAGCACCACCGGCTCGTCGTCCCGCAGATGCACCAGCCTCACCGCCAGCCGCTGCCCCGCCTCCGTGCGGTCCGCGAACATCTTCACTGCGAGCTCCTCGCCTATCCTCTCGAGCGGACACCGCCGCTGGCCGACGGCCCCGAACCTCCGCCGCTGCCGCCTGGCGCATCAGCAGGCCGGCTAGGTTGCGTGCCTCGGTTGGGCTGAGCGCCAGCCACAGGCTGTCGTACTCGGGGTTCTGCCGCGGTACGTCCAAGATCACACGATCGTCCCGCGAGTCACGCGGGTTAAGACCGAGCCTTCCGACCTCGACAGCCCTCCCATAGCTCGTACGCATGGTCTCGAACCTGCTGTCGGCGGTCATGACAAGCGCCTCCCTGCCGCTCCGGTCCGGTATCGATACTCCGCCGGCATGGTGAGCGTCGGTAGAGCCTTCCGTCCCTTACGCGGCGGCCAGATGCTCGTGCATCGATGCTTTCGGCCGGGGCAGATGCACCGGCAAGCCGGGCGCCGGCAGCCAAGGACCTTCGGCCTTATTGTCCGGGACCGTGGTCCCTGCGGAACCATCTACAGAACGGGCGATACTCAAGGTGGCACCCGCCGGCGAGGAGGCGGAGACCCGCGAAGGCAGTGGAGAGGGAAGTGGCGGTCTTCGGATCGTACGACCCACCAGCGTAAAGCTGGGTCAGCTGCTCGAACGGACCTCCACCACCACCCACCGACGGGTGTCGATTTTATTGGAGCCGCCCTATGAACCTTGGGCCTAGCCGCAGGAGTTGGTCGGCATGGCGCGACGACGAAACATCAGCTTTCCCGAGGTCGAAGTGGTCGCCGGCGAGGAGATCCCGGAGACCGCCCGAGCCAGAGCCCGCCGGAAGATCGCGGCTTTGATGCGCTACGCGAACGAGCCTGTCCTACGTGCACGGGTACGGCTGAGTCAATCCCACGACCCCGCGGTGGCGCGCCCCGTCATCGCCCAGGGCAACCTGGACCTTAACGGGAGAGCGCTACGCGCCCAGGTGGCGGCGGCGACCACTCATGAGGCGGTCGAGCTACTGGAGAATCGAATGCGGCGCAGGCTCGACCGGCTGGCGCGCGACTGGGAGGCCCGCCGCGGTGGCATGCCGGCAGCCGAGTCGCATGAGTGGCGGCACATCAGCGAGCCGACGCCGCATCCGGACTACTTCCCGCGGCCGGAGTCCGAGCGGCAAGTCGTGCGTCACAAGACGTTCGCCCCGGCCAAGGCGACTCCGGACGAGGCCGCGTTCGATATGGACGCCCTTGATTACGACTTCTACCTGTTCACCGATGCGGAGACCGGGCAAGACAGCGTGATCTATCGCGCGGGGCCGACCGGGTACCGGCTGGCTCAGGTCGAGCCCGAGCCGGCCCGGATTCCGGCAACGGCGGTTCCGTTGACCGTGAGCGATCGGCCAGCGCCGCTACTCACCGTGGCCGAGGCCAGGAAGCGGCTGGATGCGACCAGCCTGCCGTTCCTGTTTTTCGCCGAGCCGGCGAGCGGGCGAGGACGGGTGCTCTACCGGCGGTACGACGGGCACTACGGACTGGTCCGGCCCGCGGCGTAACGGCAGGTGTTTCGTGTCCGGCCTGTACACCGACCTGTATGAGCTGAGAATGGCCGCGAGCTACCTCCATCGCGGCATGACCGGACTGGCGACATTCAGCCTGTTCGCCCGCAGGCTGCCCCCGCAGCGCGGGTTCCTGGTGGCCGCCGGCCTAGAAGATGCGCTCTCCTTCCTCGAGGGCTTCGGCTTCGGCAACACGGAGATCGACTACCTCCGAGACGTGGTCGATCTGGACGCAGAATCGCTCGCGACGCTACAGGAGACCCACTTCACCGGCGAGGTCTGGGCGGTCCCGGAGGGCCGCATCGTGTTCGCCGGCGAGCCGCTGCTCGAAGTGACCGCGCCGATCGCTGAAGCGCAGCTGGTCGAAACCGCGCTGCTGAACCTGATCACGTTTCAGACGACCATCGCGAGCAAGGCCGCCCGTTGCTGGATCGCAGCGCAGGGCGCCGAACTCGTCGACTTCGCCTTCCGCCGGACGCACGGCCTCGAAGCGGCCATCGGCGTCGCTCGCGCGTCGGCCATAGCGGGCTTCACCGGCACCAGCAACGTGGAGGCCGCCCGGCGCTACGGGCTACGTCCAGTCGGGACGATGGCGCATTCGTTCATCGAGGCCTACGCCGACGAGCGAGCGGCGTTCCGCGCGTTCGCCGGCGACTTCCCGGGCAATGCGATCTTCTTGGTCGACACCTACGACACGCTTGGCGGAGTCCAGGCCGCGATCGACGTGATCAACGAGCTCGGGCTTTCCGGTCCTGTCGGCATCAGGCTGGACTCCGGCGATCTGGATTCGCTGGCCCGGTCGGCGCGGCGGATGCTCGACGACGTCGGTCTCGGCCGGGCGAGGATTGTGGCCAGTGGCGGCCTGGACGAGACCGACATCGCCAGGCTTGTCGACCGCGGCGCGCCGATCGACATTTACGGCGTGGGTACGCGGATGGGGGTATCGGCCGACGCACCGTCGCTCGACAGTGCCTACAAGCTGGTGGAGTTCGAGCACCGGCCGGTGATGAAGCTGTCAGAGGGCAAGGCCACCGATCCCGGCGCCAAGCAGGTGTTCCGGTTCAGCTCCGCCGAGGCCGGTGACCTGCTGACCTTGCGGCGTGAGCCGGCGCCGCCCGGTTGCGAGCCACTGCTCGAGCCCGTCATGCGTGATGGTCGCCGGGTGCGAGACGTCGACCCCGGCAAGGAGGTGACCGATGCTCGCGCCCGGTTCGCCGCCGACCTGGCCTGGCTTCCTGACGAGGCACGCCGACTAACCGACCCGGCCACGGTGCCGGTGCGGCGTAGCGAGCAGCTCGCCGCACTCCGCAGACAGATCGCCGGTCAGCTCGCGAGAGGTCGTCCACCGTCCGCGTAGTCCTCGACCAGGGAGAAGTAGGACTCTTCCTCTTGGGCGAAGTGCAGGCTGCAGATCGCGTGCAACCCGTAAAGCAGTTGCCGAAGCCGGGCGACATCGGTCTCGTCCAGACCGTCGTCGCCCACGTCGTCTAGCAGCCGCACGAATTTGCGGATGAGATGGCTGATCTCCACGTGCGCCCGGGACATCGTGGTCGTCGCCTCCGAGCTGCCGAGAACCCGGTCGAGAACCGGGTAGAGCTCCGCACCTTCGGCCATCTCGTGTGGCTCCAGTTCGTCCACCAGTCGGCGGCGGAGTTTGTCGAGACGTTCCATCACATCGGCGGTCGGCGGCGCGGCGAGTGCGTCAGCCGCGGCCCGAACTTCCTCGACGATCGGGCGCAGCTCTGGGTGCTCCATGCCGAACCTGCGCAGCAACCGGGCGTCTTCGTCCGATATCCGGATGTGGCCGGGCCGCTCCCGGGCGGCCCGAAGCGCATTGGCGATCACTGCCAGGTCGATGGCTTCCTGCAAGACCGCACCCAGCGCCGGCGCCAGTAGCCCCCACGCGGCGAGCCCCATCGCGGCGAGCGAGAGTCCCATTCCCACCGTGACGCTCTGCAACGCGATCCGGCGCGATCGCTGGGCTACCCGCATCGCCACTGCGAGGCGATCCAGCCGATCCACAGTGAGAACTACGTCGGCCGCTTCCGAGGCGACCGTCGTTCCCCGGGCACCCAGCGCCACGCCGACGTCGGCCGCTGCCAAGGCGGCGGCGTCGTTGATGCCGTCGCCGACCATGAGGACCGATCCGTACGGCCGCTCGGCCTGCACCGCGGCCAGCTTCTCCTCGGGCAACCGCTCGGCGAGCACCAGATCCGCGCCGGCGATCGCACCCACCAACTCGGCCGCCTCGTGTCGGTCGCCAGTCACCAGGACGACCCGCTGGATGCCGGACCGCCGGAGATCGCGTACCGTCCGTGCCGCATCAGCACGCATTGGATCACGCAGCACGATGGCGCCGGCCGGGACGTCGTCCACAGCAACGGCCACGAGCATGTCGCCGTCGCTCTCGACTCGCCGCTGAACGGTGCGCAGCCAGCCTGGACGAGGCACGCCCACAACCCAGCCGGCCTGGCCCACCACCACGCTGCGGGCCCCGACCAAAGCACGGATGCCCTTTCCCGGCACCTCGGTCACGCCGGTCGGCAACCGCAACGCCAGGCCGCGCTCCCGAGCCGCCTGGACGATCGGCGCGGCCAGCACGTGGGGCGAGACCTGTTCGGCTGACGCCGCCAACGTGACCACTTCGTCGTTGGTCAATCCGCCGGCGGTCACCACATCGGACACGGTTGGGCGCCCGGCGGTGAGGGTTCCGGTCTTGTCCAGCAGCAACACCCGGGCGGCGGCCAGCTGCTCGAGCGCACCACCATCCTTGACGATCACGCCATGGCCGGTGGCCCTCGACATGCCGGATACCAGGGCGACCGGCGCGGCCAGGATCAACGGGCACGGTGTGGCGACCACGAGCACCGCCACCGCACGGACCGCGTCGCCCGACACCAGCCAGGCGAGCGCTGCCAATGCCAGTGACAGCGGCAGAAACCACGCAGCGTAGCGGTCGGCCAGCCGGACGAACGGAGCGCTCTCGGCCGATGCCTGCTCGACCAGCCGCACAATGCCGGCGTACGTGGAATCCGCCGCCGACGTCGTCGCCCGCAGTTCGAAAGGTCCGCCAGCATTCACCACGCCGGACCGGACGCCGTCGCCGACCGGCCGAGTGACCGGCGCGGCCTCTCCTGTCAGCGCCGATTCGTCCAGCACTGCGGTAGTGCTCTCCACCCGCCCATCGACCGGCACCACCTCCCCGGCCCGGACGAGCAGCAGGTCACCCATGCGGACCGCGTCCAGCGGCACGACCTCGAGCCCGCCGTCCCGGTACCGCCGCGCCTCGACGGGTGCCCGGGCGATCAGGGCGGTGAGCTCGGCCCGGGCCCGGCCGGCCGCCCGAGCCTCCAGCTCGCGCCCGGTGGCAAGCATCAACGTGATCAGTGCGGCGGCGAACAGCTCGCCGACCAGCAGCGCGCCGACGATGGCCAGAACCGCGATGGCGTCCACGCCGACACGGCCGCGGCGCAGCGCGCCGATCACGAGCGAAGCCGACCAGACAGCTCCTGCCGCACCGGTGATGCCCCACGCGGCATTGCCGAGGCCGGTCCGCCCGGCCAGATGCAGGATCCCACCGGCAGCCAGCAGGGCCGACCCGCCGATCAGCATCGCACGCAGCACGTATCCGGCGCGGGTCGGAGCCATCGCCCTCCCTCCACTGCCAGACTCGCGCGTTGGCATTAGCTCCGAGAAGGGGCAAAGGTCCTGCTTGGTGCGCCCCGTTGGCCTTTGCGTCTACTGACTGGTGCGTCGGATCACCAGTTTTCGGATCTCACTGACCCACAGCACAGCACTGGCCATTGCGATGCAGACCAGCCACTGGTCGAGCGACAGCGGCGTGGTGGCGAACGCGTCATTAAGGAACGGGACGTGAACGACCGCCACCTGCAGGGCGGCCGACACGGCGATGGCTGCCCACAGCCATCGGTTGGCGAAGACCCGGTGGAAGGCCGTGCCCGTCTCGGACCGTGCGTTCAATGCGTTGAACAGCTGAGCGATCACAAGCACCGTGAATCCCGCCGTCCGGGCATTCTCCAGGGATTGCGTGCCGTCGATGAGGCCGCCGAGCAGGTAGAGGTCGATGGTTGTCAACGTCACGAGAGCCATCACGAGACCGATGAGGATCACCCCGGCCCACATCCTGCGGTCGATGACTCGCTCCTTCAAAGACCGCGGCGGCCGGCTCATCACGTCTTCGGCTTCGGAGTCGACTCCCATGGCGAGCGCGGGTGCACTATCGGTGAGCAGGTTGATCCACAAGATCTGAGTGGCGAGCAGCGGCAATGCCAGCGCATCCCCCTGGGTGAGACCGATGACACCGGCCAAGATGACGCCGAAGAAAACGGTCAGTACCTCGCCCATGTTGGACGAGAGCAGGTATCGGAGGAACTTCTTGATGTTCAGGAAGATGGCCCGGCCCTCGCGGATGGCCTGCACGATGGTGGCGAAGTTGTCGTCCGCCAGGATCATCTTCGCCGCTTCCTTGGTGACCTCGGTGCCGGTGCGACCCATGGCAACGCCGATGTCGGCCGACTTCAGGGCCGGGGCGTCGTTCACCCCGTCGCCGGTCATCGCCACCACGTTGTGATCTGCCTGCAGGGCGTCGACGATGCGCAGCTTGTGCTGCGGCGTCACGCGTGCGTACACGGATCGGTGGCGAACCGCTTCGCGGAACTGGTTGTCGTCGAGCTGATCCAGTTCCACGCCCGAGACAGCCTCTACCTCCCGCTCGATGTCGAGATCTCGCGCGATCCGGGCCGCCGTCCTGGGATGGTCGCCGGTGATCATCATAACGCGAACACCTGCACGGTGGGCCTCGGCGATGGCGGGCGCCGCCTCCGGACGTGGCGGGTCGATGATCCCGACCATGCCGGTGTACACGAGGTCACGCTCGAGTGACTCGTCGATCTCGGGCGGCGCCGTGACCTCGAGGGGCCGGTAAGCAACCGCGAGCGTGCGGAACGCCTCATCCGACAACCGCTCCACATCGCTGAGGATGCGCGCACGCCACGCGTCATCGAGCGGTTCCACCGCGTCCCCGACCTGGACGTGCGAACAGCGGTCGAGCAGCACATCGGGAGCACCCTTGGTGACCACCGCGATCTTGCCGGCGCGCTGGCTATCGGACTCGAGGCTGGTCATGAGCTTGCGTTCAGCGGTGAACGGGATCTGGCCCACTCGCTGGAACCTCCCGGTGCGGCGATCACGCGTGCCGAGCTTCATCTCGGCGACCAGGAACGCCGCTTCGGTCGGATCACCTTGAATCACCCAGTCGCCATCCTCCTCGCGAACGATCGCGTCGCTGGCCAGGCTCCCGCCACCGAGCACGGTCGCCGTCTCACGCCACAACGTGCTCCCTTCCTCCAGCGCGCCGCCGTCGTGCTCCATCCGCCCTTCCGGGCGGTAGCCGGCTCCGCTCACGCGGACCTCGCCCGACGCCGTGACCACTCGGCCGATGGTCATCTCAGCCTTGGTGAGGGTGCCCGTCTTGTCGGAGCACACCACCGACGCCGAACCCAGCGTCTCGACCGAGGAAAGCTTCTTGACGATGGCGTTGCGGGCGGCCATCCGCTGCATACCCAGCGCCAGCACGACGGAGAGCACGGCGGGCAGTCCTTCCGGCACGGCGGCCACGGCGAGCGAAACCCCCAGCAGCAGGGCGGTGACCACGTCGTCGACGCTGTCGACCCCGAAGAACACGAAGATCGTCGCCGTCGCAAGCGCGGCGATGACGAGCACCGCGACGCCGAGCATCCGCCCCACGCGGGAGATCTCGCGCTGGAGCGGGGTGGGGTCCTCGCGTGTGGCGTGGAGCAGGTCCGCGATCTGGCCCATCTGCGTTGCCATGCCGGTGGCCGTGACGATGGCCCGGCCGACCCCCTGGGTGACCGCGGTGCCGTTGAAGACCATGTTGATCCGGTCCCCGAGCGCCACCGGCTTCGGGAGGGTGCGAGTGTCCTTGAGGACCGACTCGCTCTCTCCGGTGAGCGAAGCCTCCGAGACCATGAGGGTGGTAGCCGACAGCAGCCGCGCGTCTGCGGCCACCGTGTCACCTTCGGCCAACACCAGCAGGTCGCCGGGCACCAGCTCACTGGTCGGCAGCCGCAGTTGCGCGCCGTCCCGGATCACGGTGGCCGCGGGACTGCTCATCCGCGCAAGTGCCTCGACAGCGTGCTCGGCCTTCGCCTGCTGGATGTACCCGAGGATCGCGTTCAAAACAACGATTGCGGCGATGACGATCGGCTCGTATGGCCAGCCGGACGCGCCCTCGATCAGCCACGCGGCGAACGAGATGACGATGGCGCCGAGCAGCAGATAGATCAGCGGATCGCGGAAATGCTCCAATAGCTTGCGCCACGTCGGCACCGGCGCGGCTGCCGCGATCTCGTTCGGCCCCGTCGCGGCCAGGCGGCGGCCCGCCTCGGCAGCCGACAAACCCTGGTCCGGGCTCGTGTCAAGCAGTTGGGCGACCGAGACCGCATCGACCACCGTCGGGTCTGAGCCGATCATCGTGCTTGACACTGCCGCCTCCAGATCGCCGGGCCGGTCGACCGCACTACGAGTACGCCCGCCCTGCTGGCCGCCATGGCACCACGGTATTCAACCCTGACCCGCCGCCTTAGTGGCAGCGGCGAACGTCGGCGCTACAAGGGACTTTCGGCTTAACCGGCCGGCGTCGGGGGCCCGTTCGATGACCGTACTCTGCCGAGAGGGCTTCCGGCCCCACCCCCTAGGACCTTCGCCTGCAGCGCCGGATA
This sequence comes from Jiangellaceae bacterium, assembly GCA_035762665.1. Taxonomy (GTDB): domain Bacteria; phylum Actinomycetota; class Actinomycetes; order Jiangellales; family Jiangellaceae; genus JASLBX01. The sequence continues at coordinate 188,809 of DASTNZ010000235.1, forward strand.
CCCCGGTCGCGGGACCCTAATGGTTGACAGATCAATGCCTGCGGGAAGGGCGCGATGACGCACCGGAATGACCGTGCGCTGCACGTCGCCGGCCTGGCCAGGGTCGAAGGCGAGGGCGCCATGCACGTCGTCGTCCACGGTGATCATGTTGAGCGGGTCGAGCTGGAGATCTACGAGCCGCCGCGGTTCTTCGAAGCCTTCCTTCGCGGGCGTCATTACACAGAACCACCCGACATCACCGCCCGCGTCTGCGGCATCTGCCCCGTCGCCTACCAGTTGAGTGCCTGCTCGGCCATCGAGGACGCCTGCGGGGTGGACGTCGGCGAAGCGATCTGGAACCTGCGCCGGCTGCTCTACTGCGGGGAGTGGATCCAGAGCCATGCGCTGCACATCTACCTGCTGCACGCGCCCGACTTCCTGGGCTACGCCGGTGCGGTGGAGATGGCGCGGGAGCACCGCGACATCGTCGAGCGCGGGCTCGCGCTGAAGAAGGCCGGCAACGAGCTGATGGCCGCGATCGGGGGCCGGTCGATCCATCCGGTCAATATCCGGATCGGCGGGTTTTACCGGGCGCCTTCCCGCGCTGACCTCTTCCGGCTGCGCGAGCCGCTGCTCCGCGCCCGCGACATGGCACTGGACACAGTCCGCTGGGTCGGGGGGTTCGACTTCCCGGATTTCACCCATGACCACGACCAGCTGGCGCTGTCGCGTCCTGGCACCTACGCGATCGAACGTGGCGTCCTGTGCACGTCAACGGGCCAGAGCTTTCCAGTCGCGGAGTTCGAAGACCACGTGCTGGAGGAACAGGTCCCGCACTCGACCGCGCTGCACGCCCGACTAGTGGGTCACGGCACCTACCTCACCGGCCCGGCCGCTCGGTACACGCTTAACTCGCGCTGGTTCTCCGAACTGGCCCGGGATGCTGCCCGCGAGGCTGGCCTGGGCGCGGAGTGCCGCAACCCGTTCCAGAGCATCGTGGTACGGGCGGTGGAAACGCTGTATGCCGTGGACGAAGCGCTCCGGCTGATCGAAGCGTACGAGCCGCCGGAGCCCGCCGCGGTCGACGTGCCGGTCCGGCAGGCTCGCGGCCACGGGGTCACTGAGGCTCCGCGCGGCGTGTTGTACCACCGCTACGACATCTCTGCGGACGGGTTGGTCGCGACGGCGCGGATAGTGCCGCCGACGTCCCAGAATCAGGCCGGCATCGAAGCAGACTTGCGCCGCTTCGTGCAGGAACGCCTGGACCTCGACGACGAGACCATGACGTGGCAATGCGAGCAGGCGATCCGCAATTACGACCCGTGCATTTCCTGCGCCACCCACTTCCTCGACCTCACCATCGATCGGAGGTGACCGATCATGACCGCAATTGTGATCGGCATTGGCAACGAATTCCGGCACGACGACGGAGTAGGACCGGCTGTGGTCAAGAAGCTGGCCGAGCTCGGCCCGCCCGACGTCTCGCTCGCGGTAACGGACGGCGAGCCGTCGCGGCTCGTCGACCTTTGGTCGGAGGCGGACGTGGCTGTACTCGTCGACGCGGTTCGCAACGACCCCGTCCATCCGGGCAAGGTCCACGAACTCATCGTCGACCGACCCGTCGGCGGGCTTGCCGGCACGGCCAGTTCGCACGGACTCGGTTTGGGTGAGGCGATCGACCTGGCCGTCGCCCTGGAGCGGATGCCTCGGCGGCTGGTCATCCTCGCCGTCGAAGGCGCTGACTTCACCGTCGGCACCGGCCTGACGCCAGAAGTGGCCGCTGTCATCGACCGCATCGTGCAACTTGCCATTCGCGAGGTCACAGCGCCGCATGCAGCGTGACATGTCATGAAAGCTCGCGACCTTCGGCGTCTCGGCATCGTCGGCCTCTACGTCACTGCCGCAGGCGCCCTGGCGCTCGCGCCCGCGCTGATGCCGGCGGGCTACTCGTGGGTCGAGCACACGACCAGCGAGTCGGCTGCCCAAGGGGTTGACGGGGCGTGGCTAGCGCGCGCCGGCTTTCTGCTGTTCGGGTTCGGCGTGCTCGCCACGGCCGTCACGACCCGTAAGTGGAGCATCGCGGCCCGGGTGGCACATGCCACCTTCGCCATCTGCATGATCGCAGCGGCAGCCTTCTCAAGCCGGCCCGCCGACGTGAACGCGCCATACGTGGCGTCGGAGGACACGCTCCACTCAGTAGTGGCCAGCCTGATGGGCATCGCGTTCGCCGTCGGCGTCGTGCTCGTGGCCGCCCGGCGCGCCCGTGGCTCGTGGTTCTA
>DASTNZ010000236.1:0-96352 GCA_035762665.1 Jiangellaceae bacterium
GTTGTCCATACCCGTATTTCGAGTGAAACCAGAGGTGAACCGCCCGTGGCGCTCCCTTCCCTGACCCCCGAACAGCGCGCTGCCGCTCTAGCCAAGGCAGCTGAAGCCCGCCGGGAGCGTGCGGAGGTCAAGAATCGGCTGAAGCACTCCGGCGCCTCCCTGACGGAGGTGCTCAAAGAGGGCGAGAAGAACGATGTCATCGGCAAGATGAAGGTCTCCGCACTGCTCGAATCCCTGCCGGGCGTCGGCAAGGTCCGCGCCGCTCAGATCATGGAGCGGATCGGCATTGCCGAGAACCGCCGCGTGCGCGGCCTCGGTGCCAACCAGATCGCTGCCCTCGAGCGCGAATTCGGAGGCCGCGCCTGAACGGCACGCCCGCGAATCACGGGGGAGCGGGTCGGCTGGTGGTCCTGTCCGGGCCGACCGCAGTGGGAAAGACCACGGTCGTCCGGCGGCTGCGTGCGAGCCATCCCGAGCTGTGGATCTCGGTATCCGTCACCACCCGCTTTCCCCGTCCCGGCGAGATCGACGGGGTGAACTACCACTTCGTCGACGAGGCCACCTTCGACCGAATGGTCGCGGCCGGCGAGTTCCTCGAATGGGCCGTCGTCCACGGCCACGCCAAGTACGGCACGCCACATCTGCCGGTAGAGAGGGCACTCGCCGAGGGACGGTCATGCCTCCTCGAGATCGACCTGCAGGGAGCGCGGCAGATCCGTGACAGCGGACAGCATGCGCTGTTCGTGTTTCTCGCCCCGCCCACGTGGGACGAGTTGGTGCGCCGCCTGGTCGGGCGGGGCACCGAGAACGCCGCCGAGCGCGAGCGCCGGCTAGCCACCGCCAAGCAAGAGCTGGCGGCAGAAGACGAGTTCGACATCACCATCGTCAACCACGATGTCGAACAGGTGTGTAAAGAGCTGGTAACCTTGATGAGTTCCCCAGCGCCGACATCCAGCGCGGGCTGAGAACGCCAGTCAACAGTCAACCCCCTTCTGAGCCCGGAGGCAGCAACGTGTCCGGAACCCACGGCGTGGCCGAGGGCATCACGTACCCACCCATCGACGACCTGCTCGAGAAGACCGACTCCAAGTACGCCCTGGTCATCTACGCCGCCAAGCGCGCGCGGCAGATCAACGCGTACTACTCGCAGCTCGGTGAGGGGCTGCTCGAGTACGTCGGCCCACTCGTCGAAACGCAGGTTCAGGAGAAGGCGTTGTCGATCGCGCTACGCGAGATCGACCAGGGCCTGCTCACCGCCGAGCTGCCGCCGGCACCCGCTCAGGCAGAGCAGGAGTAACTCATTCCGTGGCGTCGCTGAGCCGAGGCGCGCCCGAACGCCCCCGCGTCGTCGTCGGCGTCAGCGGGGGCATTGCCGCATACAAGGCTTGTGAGGTCGTCCGCGGCCTCACCGAATCCGGTCACGACGTTCGCGTCGTACCGACCCGGGCGGCCCTGCACTTCGTCGGTGCCGCCACCTGGGCGGCGCTGTCCGGCCATCCGGTCTCCGCCGAAGTGTGGGACGTCGTCGACCAGGTGCCGCATGTGCGGCTCGGCCAGCAGGCCGACCTGGTGCTCGTCGTGCCCGCCACCGCAGACCTGATGGCGCGCGCAGCGCATGGCCTGGCCGACGACCTACTGACCTCGACCCTCCTCACCGCTCGGTGCCCAGTGCTGTACGCGCCCGCCATGCACACCGAGATGTGGGAGAACCGTGCGACAGCCGCTAATGTCGCGACGTTGCGCGCTCGGGGTGCGGTAGTACTCGAGCCGGCCGTCGGACGACTGACCGGCGCCGATTCCGGCAAAGGCCGGTTGCCCGAGCCGGACGAGATCGTCGCGGTCGCTCGCGACCTGCTCACCCGCAAAGCTGCGGTGCCCGACTTGGCCGGCCGGCACGTGGTCGTTTCCGCCGGCGGCACTCGCGAATACCTCGATCCGGTGCGGTTCATCGGCAACCGCTCGTCGGGTCGGCAAGGTTACGCGCTGGCAAGAGCAGCCGCCGCGCGCGGCGCTCGCGTGACCCTCGTCGCGGCGAACGTCAGCCTGCCGGACCCGGCGGGTACGGACGTGGTGCCGGTAGGCACTGCCGAAGAGTTGCGGGCCGCTGTCCTCGAGTCGGCCGGTACCGCGGACGCCGTCGTGATGGCAGCGGCCGTTGCCGACTTCCGCCCGCGCTCATACGCAGCGGCAAAAATCAAGAAGACGGCGGAGCAGGCCGTCCCCACGGTGGAGCTGGAACAGACGCCGGACGTTCTCGCGGAGCTGTCGGCGACCCGCCGGCGCGACGGGCAAGTCGTGGTCGGCTTCGCCGCCGAGACAGGTGACGAGGCCGGCAGCGTGCTCGAACACGGCCGCGCCAAGCTGGCCGCAAAAGGCTGCGACCTGCTCGTAGTGAACGAGGTCGGGCGGCAACGCGGTTTCGAAAGCGAGCAGAACGAGGCGGTCATCCTCGGCGCGGACGGCTCCACGACCCCGGTTCCACTCGGACCCAAGGCAGCTTTGGCCCACGCAGTGTGGGATCTGGTTGCCGACCGGTTAGGGTAGGCGCGCACCGCCCGCGGCCCGTAAGGTGACCACGTGGCGGACACGCCGGGCCGATGTCCGACACGTCGCATAATCTTCGTGGAGGCATGCGCCCGGCGCGAGCCCGCCGTTCGTCGATATCCGACAGGAGTTGCTCTCAATGTCGCGTCGTCTGTTTACTTCGGAGTCGGTCACCGAGGGTCACCCCGACAAGATCTGCGACCAGATCAGCGACAAGGTTCTCGATGCCCTGCTCAAGGACGACCCGTCGAGCCGGGTAGCGGTCGAGACCTTCGTCACCACCGGCCTGGTGCACGTCGGTGGAGAAGTCACGACGCAGGCCTACGCCGACATTCCAGGGCTGGTCCGCGAGACGATCCTCGACATCGGCTACGACTCCTCGACCAAGGGATTCGACGGCAACTCGTGCGGCGTGTCCGTTTCCATCGGTTCCCAGTCGCCGGACATCGCGCAAGGCGTCGACGACGCGTGGGAGCACCGCGTCGACGCTGCGCATTCGTCTGATCCGCTCGACCGGCAGGGGGCGGGCGACCAGGGCCTGATGTTCGGGTACGCGTGCAATGAGACGGCGGAGTTGATGCCGCTGCCGATCAGCATCGCGCACCGGCTCGCCCAGCAATTATCCGAGGTCCGCAAGTCCGGCGTCGTGCCTTACCTGCGGCCCGACGGCAAGACCCAGGTGACCATCGACTACGACGGCGATCGACCGGTCCGGATCGACACCGTGGTGGTATCGACGCAGCATGCCGCCAATATCGACCTGGACAACCTGCTCACACCCGATATCGAGCAGCACGTCGTCAAGCCCGTCCTGGAGACTTTCGAGGTCGACAGTGACGGCCTCCGGTTGCTGGTCAACCCCACCGGCCGGTTCGAGGTAGGCGGACCGATGGGTGACGCCGGCCTCACCGGGCGCAAGATCATCATCGATACGTATGGCGGGATGGCACGGCATGGCGGCGGCGCCTTCAGCGGAAAGGACCCGTCCAAGGTCGACCGCTCCGCGGCGTACGCGATGCGCTGGGTCGCCAAGAACATCGTCGCAGCCAGGCTCGCTACCCGATGCGAGGTTCAGGTCGCGTACGCAATCGGCAAGGCGCACCCGGTCGGATTCTTTGTCGAGTGCTTCGGCACCGAAACGGTTCCCATCGACCGCATCCAAAGCGCTGTAATTTCGGTGTTCGATCTGCGCCCGGCGGCCATCATCCGCGACCTCGACCTGCTGCGGCCCATCTACGCCGAGACGGCGGCCTACGGGCATTTCGGCCGCGAGCTTCCCAATTTCACCTGGGAGCGCACCGACCGCGTCGACGAGCTGCTCGCCGCCGCGGAGTAACCCTCAGCATGGGAGAGCCCCGAATGGTCCCTCTTTGCATGCGATAGAAACGCCGGTGTGACTACGCCCGGGGGACCGGACCAGCCGGCGCTGACCCGCTCGCTCGCAGCGAAGACCGCGCGGCGGCCACGCCGGCAACCCGAGCCGCTGGCCGCGTCGTCGCCGGTCGCCCGGGTCCTCGTCGACGTCCCGCTGCCGCACCTGGACCGCCCGTTCGACTACCACGTCCCGGAGTCGATGGCCGACACGGCCGTCCCAGGAGCGCGGGTCTCGGTGCGGTTCGCCGGCGCGCTGCACGATGGCTTCGTCGTAGAACGGGCCGGTAGCAGTGATCATCCCGGCCGCCTGACCAGGCTGAGGCGGGTGATCTCATCGGAGCCGGTGCTCGCACCCGAAATCGCCGACCTCGCCCGCGCGGTCGCCGACCGCTATGCGGGGACGGTGGCCGACGTGCTCCGCCTCGCTGTGCCGCCACGGCACGCCAAGACGGAGGCCGAGGAGTCCGGAACGGCCCCCTTGCCGCCACCCGCTCCGGATCCTGGGGGTTGGCTCGAGCACGAAGACGGCGTCGCCTTGCTGACGGCCTTGACCCAGCGGCGCACTCCCCGGGCGGTGTGGAACCCGGGCCCGGCCGCCGCCTGGCCGGAATTGCTCGCCCGGCTCGTAGCGGCCACGTTGGCCGGCGGCAGGGGAGCAGTTGTGGTGCTACCGGACGCACGGGACATCGAACGGGTGGACTCGGCGCTGACCGGCCTGGTCGGACCGGGCCACCATGTCGTGCTGGCCGCGGAACTTGGCCCATCGGAACGGTACCGAAGGTGGCTGGCGGTTCGCCGTGGCGCCGTTCGAGCGGTCGTCGGGACCCGGTCGGCGATGTTCGCTCCCGTAGCTGACCTCGGCCTCGTCGCCATCTGGGACGACGGCGACGACCTGCACGCCGAACCGCGAGCGCCATATCCGCATGCCCGCGAGGTACTGCTGCTGCGCGCGCACCAACAGGGGACCGCAGCCGTGGTGGGCGGATTCGCCCGCACCGCAGAAGCCCAGCAGCTGGTGAGCTCTGGGTGGGCGCACGAGACCGTGCCGCCCCGGGATCTGGTGCGCGCCACGGCCCCGGTCGTGCGCGTGTCTGGCGACGACTACGAGCAGGTACGGGACCCGGCCGCTCGAACCGCCCGGATTCCCTCGCTGGCGTGGCGAACGGCGAAGGACGCGCTCCAGCACGGACCGGTTCTGGTGCAGGTGGCGCGTACCGGTTATGTCGCCGGCCTGGCGTGCCAGCGGTGCCGAACGGTCGCTCGGTGCACCTCGTGCCACGGACCAATGGGAATGGCCCGGGGCGGTGGAGAGCCGGAGTGCGGTTGGTGCGGGCAAGCCGGCTGGACGTGTCCCGCCTGCGGCGGATCACAGGTACGGCTGACTACGCCCGGAGTCCGGCGTACCGCTGAAGAGCTGGGCAAGGCGTTTCCTGGGGTACCGGTGCGGGTCTCTCGTGGTGACGCCGTCGTATCGGCCGTCGAGTCCGCGCCCGCCCTGGTTGTCGCCACGCCCGGCGCGGAGCCCGTAGCTCACGGCGGATACGCTGCGGCGCTGCTGCTCGACGGTCAGGCGATGCTGACGCGGACTGGCCTCCATGCTGGGGAAGAGGCTTTGCGACGGTGGCTGATGGCGTGCGCGCTCGTGCGTCCCGGGCCTCAAGGCGGACACGTCGTGCTGGTGGCAGAGCCGAGCGCGTCGCCGGTCCAAGCTCTCGTGCGGTGGGACCCCGCGGGCTTCGCAGAACGAGAGCTCGCGGACCGGCGGCTGCTCCGGTTTCCGCCCGTCGCGCGGGTCGCCGAACTCTTTGGCGAGGCAGAGGATTTGGCCGCGCTGCTGCGGATGGCAGAGCTGCCGTCCGGCGCCGACCTTCTAGGCCCGGTGCCGGCTGGAGAGGACGGGACGGAGCGGGCAGTGATCCGGGTCCCACGGCGGTTCGGCCTTCAGTTGGCGACCGCCCTCAAGGCGGCACAGGGCGTGCGGTCGGCCAAACATTCTGGCGGCCCAGTCCGGGTACGGGTCGATCCGGTGGACCTGGGCTGAATGAGGGCTTCCTGGCGGCCAAGGGGAGTTCGCCGGATCGGGTCGCGGCGGTAACACCGGTCAGTCGTCCAAGCCCCGGGCCACAAGCGCCTCGCCGAGCCCATCGGAGTACCGCAGCGATCGCACAACGAGCGGCACCCCATAGGCCCGGACGTCCAAACCCCCGCCTCGCGCTCGCTGGGCGTCCCGGATCTCCGCAGCGAGCCCCGCGACGACCGGAATGGCTCTGATCGCAAGGGTGAGGACGAGCGCGGCGCGGTCGGCGTTCACGCCCGGCACCCGTCGCATGACCCGCTCCAAAGTTTCGAGTAGCTCCGAAGCCCGGGTCGTGAGTGTCAGTAGACCCGCCAGGGCCACGGTGATGGCGAGCTTTCCCGTCACCACGACAGCTACCTCCCAACCCCGGCTAACGGCCTGGAACCCGAAGAGGACGAGCAGAACCCAGCGCAGCGGGCGCAGCTGGGTCCAGACGACCACAGGCCGCAGGCCAGCCGACGCGTAGAGCCCCATGAGTCCGACGCCCGCCAGGCCGACGGCTGGCGCTGAGGGCAGCATCAGCACTCCCGTGGCCAACACGGCGAACCCGCCAAGCTTGACCGATGCCGGGGCGCCGGCCAACCAGCATCCGGTCTTCGGGCTCATGTCACCAGCCCCCGGTAGAACTCCACGGCTGGGCCGGGTCGATCGTCGGCCGCCAGCCGGCCCTCGTGGAACACCAGCACCCGGTCGTACCCGGCGACCGACTCCAGATCGTGGGTGACCATGACGACCTGCTGGGGAAGGGCGTCGATAAGTTCGAGGACTCGTCGGGTGTTGGGCAGGTCGAGCAGGGTCGTCGGCTCGTCGCACACCAGGATCCTGGGTTCGGTGACGAGGACGGAGGTCAGGGCCAGCAGCTGCTTCTGCCCGCCGGAGAGCAGGTGCGCCGGGTGTTCGGCGTGATCGCTCAGCCCCACCATCTCGAGGGCCTCGGCGACCATTCGCTCGGTTTTGTCCTTGCCGAGCCTGCGCTTGCGTAGTCCGAAGGCGACATCCTCGGCGACGCTGGGCATCAAAATCTGCGCATCGGGGTCGGTGAAGACGAAGCCGACCATCCGGCGAACGGCGACCGCATCCTTGGCCGTTGCCGCACCGTAGACGGTCACCGTGCCCGAGTCCGGTAGGACTAGCCCGTTCAGCAACCGGGCGAAGGTCGACTTGCCCGAACCGTTGGCACCGATCACGCCGATCCGGCGCTCGGTGAGCGACACGCTGACCGAGCGCAGGACGACTCGTTCACCGTAAGAGTGTGTGACGTCGCGGATCTCGATCAAACGTTGGTTCCAGCCGGCTCAGGCTCGGTTGTGCGGCGGGCACGCAGGGCAGGGTAGGCGCGGTGCACCCCGAGCGCGACATAGGTCGCGAGACCTGCCTTCAGCAGGTCGCCCGGCAGGAACGCCACAGCGCCGGTCAGGATCGCCTCCTCGGCGCCCAGGCCCAGTCGCCACGCCAGCCACGGCACGCCCACTACGTAGACCAGGGCAATGCCGCCGACGACACAGGCGGTGAAGGCCACGGAGCCGTTCAGGTACCGGCTGACGAGCAGCCCGATGACGAACGCGGCCACGGGAAAGGCCAGTATGAACCCGCCCGTGGGGCCGGAGATCACAACGAGGCCACCGGTGGCATTGGCGAAAACGGGAAGACCGATCGCCCCTAGGACGACGTACGCCAGTGCGGCGAGGCCGCCCCGCACCGCGCCGAGCACGAGACCGGCGAGCATGATGCCCAGCGTCTGCCCGGTGACCGGCACCGCGTTGCCGAACAGGTGAACCGATGCCTGAGCAAGCGCCGCGATAAGCGCGGCGAACACGGCGATCCGGGCCAGATCTGCGACGGTGAGTCGCGTCGCTGTGATTCGAGGCATGGCCTCAACCGTAGGGGGATCGGTGGCGCGGCTCACTGCGGAGCGCGACAAGCTCTGGGCGCGGCAGTTGTCCGCTCCCGCTACAGCTGGGTCGCCCCGAACGTGTCGCACGACTCCAAGCGCCCGGTCTGCAGGCCGGTGAGGAACCACCGCTGCCGCTGCTCGCTGGACCCGTGCGTCCACGACTCGGGCGTCACCGTGCCCTGGAACCGCTGCTGGATGTAGTCGTCGCCTACTGCGGCGGCGGCGGTCAGGCCTTGGCGGATGTCCTCGTCGGTCAATTCGACGATGAGCGGAAGCCCGTCGTCGGCCGGGCTCGTCGTCGCGTGGTGTGCCCAGGCGCCGGCATAGCAGTCAGCCTGCAGTTCGAGTCGTACGGCGTCGGAGGTGGGGCCGCTGCCCGGCCTGACCTGCTGCATTTGTCCCGTGAGGTTCTGGATGTGGTGTCCGTATTCATGCGCCAGCACGTAGGCCTCGCCGAAGGCGCCGGCATCGACCCCGAACCGGCTCCGCATCTCGGAGAAGAATCCGAGGTCCAGGTACACGCCGCGGTCAGCTGGGCAGTAGAACGGGCCGACCTGTGACGATGCCGCCCCGCAGGCGGTGCGGACGCCGTCGGTGAAGAACGTCGTCACCGCCGGCTGATACCGCGCTCCCCGGCGGGCGAACTCCGCGTCCCAGTAGTCCTGGATGGAGTTGACGTAGAGCACGAACCGGCAGTCTGGATTGTCGTCGATGTCCGCGACGACCTGGCAGTCCTCCTCGAGGCTGCCGATGTCGCCGGACGGCACGTTGACCGGGGCGTCCGTTGTCAGCAGGCTGGCCGGGTTGGCACCGGTGCACAACGCGAGCACCGCCAAGAGGATCACTCCGATGCCGCCACCGGCGGCGATAGTCCCGCCTCGACCCATTCCGCGCCGGTCGGATACCTGCGACGGATCTAGGCGCCCCCTGCGGTTGAACCTCATCGCCGGCCCCTCTCCGATTCCGTACAATGGCCACCATGATGTCCGTGGCGAGCTGATCGTGCGCGACGAATCACAGCCGCAGTCTGCCCATTTCCAGCCACGGAGACCCTTCCCGACATGATCACTGCCACGAAGCTCGAGGCGCGCGCCGGAGCCCAGTTACTGCTCAAGGACACCACCTTCCGCGTCGCTGCCGGCGACAAGATCGGCCTCGTCGGCCGAAATGGCGCCGGCAAGACAACTCTTACCCGGATTCTGGCCGGTGAAGTGCAGCCGGCCGCTGGTTCCGTCACTCGTACCGCGAATGTTGGCTACCTGCCGCAAGATCCACGCGCGGCGGCCTCCGACACCACGGCCCGGGACCGGATCCTCGGCGCCCGCGGCCTGGACGTTGTCATCTCGGGGATGCGCCGGGCAGAGAAGGAGATCGCCTCCACTGACCACGACACCCACGAGCGCGGAATGCGCCGCTACTCCCGCCTCGAGACCGAGTTTCTCGCCCACGGTGGCTACGCGGCCGAGAGCGAGGCTGCCACGATTGCGGCCAATCTAGGCCTGGACGACCGGGTCCTGGGTCAACCGCTCGGCACGCTGTCGGGTGGCCAGCGGCGGCGGATCGAGCTGGCCCGGATCCTGTTCTCCGGCGCAGAGACACTCCTGCTCGATGAGCCGACGAACCACCTGGACGCTGACTCGATCGGGTGGCTCCGCGAGTTCCTGCGGTCGTATTCCGGTGGCGTGGTCGTCATCAGCCACGACGTCGCGCTGCTGGAGCACACCGTCAACAAGGTGTTCCATCTGGACGCCAACCGATGCGAGCTGGACGTCTACAACCTGGGGTGGAAGGCGTACCTGGAACAGCGCGAGATCGACGAGCGCCGGCGACGGCGGGAGCGGGCCAATGCCGAGAAGAAGGCGGCAGCGCTCAAGGCACAGGCCGACCGGATGCGCTACAAGGCGACCAAGGCCACGGCGGCGCAGAACATGGACCGCCGGGCCCAGCGGCTGCTGGCCGGACTGGACGAGCAGCGCCGCGCCGACAAGGTGGCCAAGCTGCGCTTTCCGGATCCCGCTCCGTGCGGCCGGACGCCACTGTCGGCGGCCGGGCTGTCCAAGTCGTACGGGTCACTCGAGGTGTTCACGGACGTGGACCTGGCGATCGATCGCGGCAGCCGGGTGGTCGTCCTCGGCCTCAACGGCGCCGGCAAGACTACGTTGCTGCGCCTGCTCGGCGGGATCGAGCCACCGGACACCGGCGTCGTCGAGGCGGGCCACGGACTGCGGCTGGGTTACTACGCGCAGGAGCACGAGACCCTCGACCCCGATCGCACGGTGCTCGAGAACCTCAGGTCGGCCGCCCCAGACCTACCCGAGCTCGAAGCGCGGCGCGTGCTCGGGTCGTTCTTGTTCTCCGGTGACGCCGTGGACAAGCCGGCGGGCGTGCTGTCTGGCGGCGAGAAGACTCGGCTCGCGCTCGCGATCCTGGTCGTGTCGAAGGCGAATGTACTGCTGCTTGACGAGCCGACAAACAACCTCGACCCAGCATCACGTGAAGAGATCCTGTCCGCGTTAAGATCTTTCACGGGTGCGATTGTGCTGGTGACGCACGACGAAGGGGCTGTGGACGCGCTCGGGCCCGAGCGGGTGTTGCTGCTTCCGGATGGCGTGGAGGATCTATGGAACTCCGAGTACGCCGAGTTGGTCGCTCTGGCATGATCGTGCACATGGTGGACTTGACCTTGCATTCCGGTGGCGTAAACCGGTAATGCGGCGGATCATGGTCCGCAGCTCTACGCAACATCAACCAAGGGGAGGACGCGTGGCCGAGAAGCTAACGAAAGGCGCGCGGATCAGTGGCGGCCAGCGAGACAAGCTGGCGACCGATCTGAAGAAGAAGTACGAGGGCGGCAGGAGCATCCGCGATCTTGCCGGTGAGACCGGGCGGTCGTACGGGTTCGTGCACCGGCTCCTGTCGGAGTCCGGCGTGCAGCTGCGTGGCCGCGGCGGCGCAACCAGGGGCAAGAAGAAGTCCTGAATTACGGCAGACCGGCTGAGGGCTCGAGGATGGGTGGACTCGAGCTCTCGGTCGAGCCGCCGCTCGCCCGGGTGACGCTCGCCCGGCCAGAGGCACGCAACGCGCAGACTCCCGCCACCTGGCGGGACCTCGCCACAATCGGGCGCACGCTGCCCGACGACATTCGGGTCGTGGTGCTCGATGCGAAGGGTCCGTCGTTCTCGGCAGGACTCGACCGGAGGATGCTCGACGGCACCGGAATTCCGGGCGAACGCACCGTGGCCGAGCTTGCTGCTCTCGACCCCGTGGACGCTGAGGCGGTGATCGCCGACTATCAGGCGGCGTTCACGTGGTGGCGCGAGTCGCCAGCCGTCACGGTGGCCGCAGTGCAGGGCCATGCCGTTGGAGCCGGCTTCCAACTGGCCCTTGCGTGCGATCTTGTGGTCTGCGCCGACGACGCCCGCTTTGCGATGCGCGAGACTTCGCTCGGGCTGGTACCGGATCTCGGTGGTACGGCTCCGCTGGTGGCTGCCGTGGGATATCGGCGCGCCCTCGAGATCTGCGCGACGGGTCGCTGGGTCGGAGCCCGCGAGGCCGTCGAACTCGGCCTGGCGCTGACGGCAGTGCCGGCGAATCAGCTCCGTGGCGCCGTTGACGATCTGGTGGCGGCGCTGCTGGCCGCCCCGGCCGGTGCGCTGCGCGAAACCAAGGCACTGCTGCGCAGCGCCTTGACCAACACCGCGGAACGGCAGTTGGGCGCCGAGCGGGCGGCCCAGGTCCGGCGTATTCGCGATCTGACGGGCCGCGCTTAGCCTGTTCACCCTCGGCGCACTTGGGAAGATTCCTCGTCTGGAGTGCGTTCGGCCGGTCAGCGCACCCACTCATTCGTTGAGCGGGACGAGCAAGGCCAAGGAGGATGAGTACCGGTGTCGATGGGCGGGCCGATGTCGGCCTGGGGGATGGTTCGGTCCTACTCTCGGGACCGGCAGATCGCTCGCAAGGCGCTGGCCAAGGGTACTGCCCGGCGCATCATGCAGTATGCCCGCCCGTACACGCGGCAGATCACGGTGTTCCTCGCGACGACCGTGGCCGGCGCCGCGAGTGCGGCGGCCGTTCCGCTATTGCTCAAGTTCGTGATCGACAGTGGTGTTACGCCCGGCCGCCGTGATCTCGTGGTGTGGGGCGCGGTAGCCGTCGCGGCACTCGCGGTGCTGGACGCCGTACTCGGTCTGGTCGGCCGGTGGGCGTCGGCGCGGGTCGGCGAGGGCTTGATCTTCGACCTGCGGACGGAGGTCTTCGACCACGTCCAACGCCAGCCGATCGCGTTCTTCACCCGAACCCAGACCGGATCCCTTGTCACCCGGCTCAACAGTGACGTCATCGGTGCCCAACGGGCCTTCACCAGCACCCTGTCGCAGGTCGTCAGTAATGTGGTGACGCTCGTGCTGGCGCTCGCGGCCATGCTGGTGCTGTCCTGGCAGATCACCGTGCTTTTGCTGGCTCTGATGCCGCTATTCATCGTCCCGGCGCGGATCGTCGGTCGCAAGCTCGCCGAGATCTCGCGGGAGTCCATGCAACTGGACGCGGCGATGGGGCAGACCATGACGGAGCGGTTCAACGTAGCCGGGGCGCTCTTGGTGAAGATCTTCGGACGGTACCGCGATGAGAACGCACTGTTCAGCGAGGCCGCCGGTCGGGTTCGTGACATCGGCGTGGTTCAGGCGCTGTACGCCCGCTACTTCTTCACCGGGCTGACGCTGCTGGCCTCGCTCGCGACCGCCCTTGTGTACGGGATGGGCGGCTGGCTCGCCATCGACGGCGTGATCCAGGTCGGGACGCTCGTGGCTCTTGCCGCCCTGCTGACCCGTCTGTACGGGCCGATGACCGCGTTGTCGAACGTCCAGGTCGACGTCATGACCGCGCTGGTGAGCTTCGAGCGGGTGTTCGAGGTGCTGGACCTGCGGCCCATGGTGCGCGACACCCCTGGTGCACGCCCGCTGCCCGACGGTGCCTCGTCCATCGAGTTCGACCACGTGTCGTTCCGTTACCCGGGCCCTGACGAGGTGTCGCTCGCGTCGTTGGAGTCCACGGCGCGGCCTTCCGAACCGAGCTCCAGCGAGGCGATCTTGCGGGACGTCTCGTTCCGCGTCGAGCCGGGCGAGCTGGTGGCGCTGGTCGGCCCATCGGGTGCCGGCAAGTCGACGATCACTCACCTGGTGTCGCGGCTCTACGACCCGACCGGGGGAGTGGTGAGAGTTGGCGGCCAAGACGTCCGCGCCGTGACGCTCGATTCGTTGCACGACGCCATTGGGGTGGTCACCCAGGACGCTCACCTTTTCCACGACACAATCCGGGCGAATCTGGTCTACGCCCGGCCAGGCGCGAGCGATGAAGACCTCGAGCGGGCACTGCGGGCTGCACAGATCTGGGATCTCGTCTCATCGCTACCGGAAGGGCTCGACACCGTCGTCGGCGACCGCGGCTACCGGCTATCGGGGGGCGAGAAGCAGCGGCTGGCCATCGCACGAGTACTGCTGAAGGCGCCACGGATCGTCGTCCTGGACGAGGCCACGGCTCACCTGGACTCCGAGTCGGAAGTGGCCGTCCAGCGGGCGCTGGACACGGCGCTGGCTGGACGCACGTCTCTGGTGATCGCCCACCGACTGTCGACGATCCGGCATGCCGACCGGATCCTCGTCGTGGACGGCGGACGCGTTGTCGAGAGCGGGACGCACACCGAGTTGCTCGCCGCCGGCGGACTGTACGCAGAGCTGTACGCGACCCAGTTCGCTCCCCAGGCCCCGGTCGATCACGTTCGGCAGGCGTAGCCACGTACCGACACGCACGCAGGCCTGTTGGTACGTCACGCCACCTGCCGAACGTGATCGAACCGCAGCGGTGGCCGGGCCACGGCAGAGGCGGGTGCTCGGTTACCTGTTCTGGCTCGACGTTGTCACCCCGGCCGAGCGATCGGCCGCCGCCGGGCCGGCGCCTTGCCGGCGAACCCGGGCCTCGGCCCGGATCAGCAGGATGAATCCTCCGATACCGATCACGGCGAACGCGAACCACTGGATTGCGTAGGACAAGTGCGGCCCGGACTCCAGCTCTGGCGGCGGAACCAGGGCCAGTGAGCCGTCCGCAGGGGGAACCTGCTCCACAAGCTCCAACCAGCCGCCGTAAAGCGGGCCCTCCATGGCGGCACCGAGCACGTCCAGGTCGACGTACCGGATCATGCCGCTCGCGGGGTCGCCGGTGCGGCTGCCGCCGTCCTCGCTGGAGCGCACCCGGCCGATGACCTCGACCTCGCCGGACGGCGGCGCTGGAAGGCCGGGCACTTCGGCGCCTGATGTCGCCACGAATCCGCGATCGACCAGCACAACGGCGCCGGTGTCGGTCACGAGCGGAGTCACTACGTGAATGCCGGCCTGGCCACCCTGCGGTCGCAGGCGGAGGGCCAGCTGCCCATCGCTCTCGTACTGTCCCGACACCTGCACGGTCCGCCATTCGTCGCTGTCCGCGACCGGCTGGCCCACCGACAGCACGTCCTCGATCGGCACCGGAGGCCGGTCCAGACCCGCCTGGACAGCGGCGTTGCGGGCCTGGCGCTGCTCGTTCCGGTCCAGCTGCCACAGTCCCAGCAACACGAATGCGGTCGCCAGGATGAGGCCGGCGATGATTCGCACCACCCATTGTCGAGACGTCAGGAAGTGCAGCACACTCAAGACGGTAGTCCGACGATGTGGGCGCGAGCGCCTAGGGTGGAGTACATGCTCATCGACCGGTACGGGCGGACGGCCACCGACTTGCGAGTATCGCTGACCGACAGGTGCAACCTGCGTTGCCAGTACTGCATGCCGGCCGAAGGGCTGGACTGGCTGCCGAAGCCGGAGGTCCTGACCGCAGACGAGATCGTCCGGCTGGTGCGCGTCGCCGTCGAACGGCTAGGCGTGCGAGACGTGCGGTTCACCGGGGGTGAACCCTTGGTCCGGCCGGAACTGGTCGAGATCGTGGCGGCGTGCGCCAAGCTAAGCCCGCGCCCGAAGCTCTCGCTGACCACGAACGGCATCGGGCTGGTACGAGTCGTCGACGCGCTGGCAGCCGCCGGTCTGGACCGGGTGAACGTCTCGCTCGACACCCTCAACCCTGACCGGTTCGAAACAATCACCCGGCGCCGCCGAATGCCTGACGTGCTCGCCGGACTGGCCGCGGCCGCATCCGCCGGGCTGCGCCCCGTCAAGGTCAACGCGGTTCTGCTTCGGGACATCAACGAGGACGAAGCTCCGTCGCTGCTGCGCTGGGCCATCGGCGAGGGCTATCAGATGCGCTTCATCGAGCAGATGCCGCTCGACGCCCAGCACGCCTGGGACCGCGACCGCATGGTCACTGCGGAGGAGATCCTGACCGCGCTGGAGGCTGAGTTCGACCTGACGCCCACCGGCCGGCGCGAGCGGGGCAGCGCTCCAGCCGAGACCTGGACGGTCAACGGCGGGCCGGCGACAGTTGGTGTAATCGGCACGGTGACCCGCCCATTCTGCGCCGCGTGCGACCGCACCCGGCTCACCGCCGACGGCCAAGTTCGCACGTGCCTGTTCGCCACGGCGGAGTCCGACCTGCGCACCCCGCTCCGCGCCGGCGTCGACGACGCCGAGCTGGCCAGGCTGTGGCGGGTAGCGATGGCCGGCAAGCTGCCCGGCCACGGCATCAACGATCCTGGCTTCCTGCAGCCGGCGCGGCCGATGTCGGCGATCGGCGGCTAATGGGGGTTCGGACGCAGGACGGCGCCGGGCAACCACGGGGGAAGCTGCCCGGCGCCGCCGGTCACGACGCGCACCGACGGGGGAAGTCCGGAACGCGTGCGGATCGGAGTATGGCACGGATTTCGGCTCGCGTGAAGAGGTGATCACGTCGTGTCGCCGGCATTGGAAGGGCCTGCTTCGATGGCCGGCCGGTGATCATGAGTCACGGGCGTGAGCGCTCCTGGCACCGGTCGGGCGACGGCGTTCGCCACCACCACTGCCAGGTACGGAAGGACAACCGCACCGACGATGAACACCCACCGAGCCCACCCGTCGACCAGCAGCGCGAACGGCACGCAAATGATGCGGATGCCCATCATCCACAGGTAGCGGCGCTGCCGCGCGCTGATGTCGTCGCTCCGCCCGGGCCGAGCCGTGGTGACCGACTGGACGTTCGTTCTCAACGGATCTCCTGCCTCCTGCCCGCTCGCGCCGGTCAAACGCCGAACGAGCGCGCATTCATCCCTAACCGTAAGCGCCGACGCCGGGCCTGACCAGACGGGGACCGTTTCGGAGTCCGCCTGACCAGAGCCCGGCCGGCAACTGGCCTCACCCAACAGGTGACGCTGGTGGACTACTTGCCGCCGCGGTGCGCCCGCGACAGCACCGCGTAAGGAATCATGGCAGTCGTTTCTCACGTCGGCAGGAGGTACTGATGAACCGGACATACAGGGTGACCGAAATCGTTGGCACGTCTACCGAAGGGGTCGACCAGGCGATCCGCAACGGAATCGGCCGGGCCGCCCAGACACTGCGCCACCTCGACTGGTTCGAAGTCACCGAGATTCGCGGGCACCTGGTCGACGGCCAGATCGAGCACATCCAGGTCGGTATGAAGCTGGGGTTCCGGCTAGAAGACGCGTGAGGGGCCTTGTCGGGATGGCCGTCACGGCTCGTCGGAGCCGAGCAGGTACGGTCAGTCCGGGTCGAATCGAGGAGAGGAGCCCACGGCTGTGAGCCGGTCCGTTCTGGTCACCGGTGGCAACCGCGGCATTGGCCTGGCCATTGCCCGAGCGTTCGCCGCCGCGGGTGACTCCGTCACCGTCACACACCGCAGTGGCGAGCCGCCGGACGGGCTGGCCGGGGTGCGGTGCGACGTTACGGACCCTGGGGCCGTCGACGCTGCTTTCGCGGAGGTGGAGCAGCGGCAGGGCCCGGTCGAGGTACTCGTCGCCAACGCCGGCATCACGCAGGACACCCTGCTGTTGCGCATGAGCGAGGACGAGTTCACCCGCGTGATCGACACCAACCTGACCGGCACGTTCCGAGTCGTCAAGCGAGCCGCCCGCGGCATGCTGCGGGCCCGCCGAGGCCGGATCATCCTGATCGGCAGCGTCGTGGGCCTCCTCGGCTCGCCGGGGCAGGTCAACTACGCGGCCAGTAAGGCCGGCTTGGTCGGAATGGCCCGCTCGCTGGCCCGCGAGCTCGGCAGTCGCGGCATCACGGCCAATGTCGTGGCGCCGGGTTTCATCGAGTCGGACCTGACCTCCGACCTGTCCGAGAAACGGCGAGCCGAGATTCTCAGGGACATCCCACTCGGGCGGTACGCGCATTCCGACGAGGTCGCAGCCGCCGTTCGCTGGCTGGCCAGCGACGAAGCGGCCTACATCACAGGGGCGATCATTCCGGTCGACGGCGGATTGGGCATGGGACACTGATGGGAAATGAAAACGCGCCGGCCGGGCGCCTTCTTGAGGGCAAGCGAATCCTGGTCGCCGGGGTGACGATGGACACCTCGATCGGCTTTCACGTGGCGAGGGTGGCGCAACAGCAGGGCGCGCAGGTCGCGATCACCAACTTCGGCCGAGCTCTGTCGATCACTAAGCGCATCGCCGGCCGGCTGCCACAGGAGCCTCCTGTCTTGGAGCTCGACGTCACCAACACCGACCACCTCGCCGGGCTGGCAGAGCAGGTCGGGCAGGTGCTCGGTGGGCTTGACGGGGTTGTGCACTCCATCGCGTACGGCAACCCGGAAACCGCGCTCGGCGGCAAGTTCCTCGACACCCCATGGGACGACGTCGGCCAGGCGCTGCACGTCTCGGCGTTCTCGCTGAAGTCGCTCGCGATGGCCTGCCGGCCGCTGCTTGGCAGGGGCTCGTCGATCGTCGGGCTCACTTTCGACGCATCGGTGGCCTGGCCGGTGTACGACTGGATGGGCGTGGCCAAGGCCGGCCTGGAATCCACATCGCGCTACCTGGCCCGATACCTCGGACCCGACGGCATCAGGGTCAACCTGGTGTCGGCTGGGCCACTACGAACGCTTGCCGCCAAGGCCATCCCAGGCTTCGAGGACCTCGAATCCGGCTGGGCGTCGCGCGCGCCGCTGGGCTGGGACCGCAGTGACCCTGAGCCGACCGCCCGCACGGTGGCAGCGCTGCTTAGCGACTTCATGCCGGCGACGACCGGCGAGATCGTGCACGTCGACGGCGGATACCACGCCACGGGGGCATAGATGATTCCAGCTGCGCCCGACGGCACGCTGCGGGTCGGTGGCCTCGCGCTCCGCGATCATTGGTTCGATGTGCCGTTGGACCATGCCGAACCAGCCGGTGAAGCCATCTCCGTCTACGCCCGCGAGCTCGTGGCAGTGGACAAACTCGACGCGGGTAAGCCGTGGCTGCTCTTCCTGCAAGGCGGGCCCGGTGGAAAGTCACCGCGGCCGGTGAACTCTTCGGCCTGGATCGGCCGCGCTGTCGAGGATTACCGGGTACTGCTGCTCGACCAGCGGGGGACGGGACGGTCGACACCGGTGACACCGCGAACCATCCTCCGGCGGGGCGACGCCGCGGCTCAGGCCGAATACCTCTCTCACTTCCGGGCCGACTCCATCGTCGCCGACGCCGAACTGATCCGCCGGCGGCTGATCGGTGAGGACGCCACGTGGAGTGTGCTCGGGCAGTCCTACGGCGGGTTCTGCATCCTGAACTACCTGTCGACCGCCCCTGGGGGTCTTGCCGCGGCCTACCTCACCGGCGGACTAGGTCCGCTCGATGCGACGGCCGACGAGGTCTACCAGGCCACCTACGAAATTGTGCGGGCGAAGAACGCGGAGTACCACCGCGCGTTCCCGGACGACCGGGACCGACTCGAGCAGATCGCGGCCCACCTCCGCGAGCACGAAGTCTGGCTAGATGACGGGTCGCCACTGTCGGTCCGTCGCTTCCAGACGATCGGGATGGCCCTCGGCGCCCGGATGTCCGTCCCGAATCTGCATTACCTGCTCGAGGAGGCGTTCGTCGAGGGTCCCGAGGGCCCGGAGCTGTCGCACACCTTCCTGCACGGCGTCTACATGCAGTTGACTTTCGCGGCCGCGCCGCTTTATGCGGTTCTGCACGAGCCCATCTACGCGCAGGGTGCCGCGACCCGGTGGGCAGCGGAGCGCACCCGGCCCGCTGACTTCGACCCGGAGGCCTCGCCGCTGCTTCTCACCGGCGAGATGATCTACCCGTGGATTTTCGAGGACGATCCCGCCCTGCGGCCGTTCCGCGACGCGGCCGAATTCCTCGCGCAACGCGACGACTGGCCTGCCCTGTATGACCGCACAGTGCTCGCCGCCAACGAGACGCCGGCTGTGGCCGCCCTCTACACCGACGACATGTATGTCGATGCGGGGTACTCCGAGGAGACCGCGGCCGCCGTGCGGGGTCTGCGGGTCTGGAAGACCAACGCCTACGAGCATGACGGATTGCGCGAGACCGATCACATCCTGGATCGGTTGATCAAGATGGCCAGAGGTGAGCTCTGAGCCTCGAGGACCTGCTGCGCCGCGAACGACCTGCCATTGTGGCGGGCCTGGCCAGGCGCTTCGGCGACCTCGAGCTCGCAGAGGACTGCGTCCAGGACGCTGCGGCAGAGGCCCTTGAACGCTGGGCGCGGGAAGGCGAGCCGGCCAACCCGGCCGGCTGGCTGGTCACGACCGCGCGGCGCAAGGCCCTGGACCGGCTGCGCCGGCAACACCTGGGCGATCAGAAGCTCGCGCTGCTGGCGGCGACCACAGACGAGACGCTCACCGAACCGGACGACGACCGGCTCGCCCTCGTGTTCGCCTGCTGCCACCCTGCCCTGCCACGTGATCAGCAGGTGGCACTCACGCTCCGGTCTGTGTGCGGGCTTACAACAGGGGAGATTGCTGCGGCCTTCCTCGTGTCCGAGCCAGCAATGGCTCAGAGGTTGGTACGGGCCAAGCGATCCCTGCGGGCCGGCCGGGTGCGCTTCCGAGTTCCCGACCCGGACGAGATTGGGGACCGGCTGCGGGAAGTGCTCGCGGTCATCTACCTGGTCTTCAACGAAGGCTGGCTCGCCTCGTCGGCTCGGGTTCCCGAACGGGAGGAGCTAGTGCGCGAGTCTGTCGCGCTTGCGGACCTGCTGATCCGCTTGATGCCGCGAGAACCCGAAGCCCTTGGTCTCCGGGCGCTCATCGCCTTCCACCAATCCCGCGCCGCGACCAGGTTCGCATCCTGGGGCCGACTGGTGCTGCTGGCCGAACAGGATCGCTCCCATTGGGACCGGGCCGCCATCACGCACGGGACGTCGCTGTTGGACCGGGCAATCGCCATGGGGCGGCCGGGCCCGTACCAGATCCAGGCCGCCATCGCCGCCTTGCATGCGGGTGCTCTCTCCTGGGAGCAGACAGACTGGCGGCAGATCCGCCTGCTCTACTCGCGGCTGGACGAGTTGGCCCCATCACCGGTGCTCAGGCTGAACCGAGCGGTGGCGACGCGGTACGTCATGGGCGCTGAGGCCGCGCTGGCCGAAGTCGACCGGGAAGCCGAGGTGCTGGCCGGATACCGGCTCCTGCACTCCACGCGAGCGGCGTTGCTCCGTGACCTGGGGCGGGCGGAGGAGGCCCACGCGGCAGACGCACGCGCGTACGAGCTTGCCGTCAACCCCGCTGAGCGCGACCTGCTCGCCGAGCGGTTGAGCGGCGAGCCGCCGCCGGGGCTCGCCTGACCCGTGCATGACTATCGGCTTGCCGCTGTGCGTCGCGCCGGCGTTTTCGCATCCCGCCCAGCGGCAAGCCACCCGGGTTTGGGCGGATGTGATCTCCACGCTTAGGCTCGAGATTATGGCCAAGACCCTGGTCGTGGTGCGTCATGCGAAGTCCGCCTGGCCGGACGGCGTGGCCGACCATGACCGTCCACTCTCCAAGCGCGGCCGCCGCGACGCTCCCGCCGTGGGGCGATGGCTTCGCGACCAGGGGATCGCCGTGGAGTTGGCCGTGGTGTCCAGCGCCCGGCGCGCCCGTGAGACGTTCGAGCTGGCCGCCGCCGAACTGCACCCAGTTCCCAAGCCACTCATCACCGACGCTGTGTACGGCGCGAGTACCGGTGACCTGCTCGACTTGGTGCGCGAACTGCCTGCCGCGGTGCGGGTGGCGCTACTGGTCGGCCACAACCCCAGCGTCGGCATGCTGGCCGCCGTGCTCGATGATCGGTCGGGGAGCGCCCTGGAATTCAAGACCAGCGCGGTGGCGGTCTACGACGTCGGCCAGACCTGGCCAGAGGTCAACCCGGGCTCGGGCCGCCTGCTCATGTCCGCCCTTCCCCGCGGCTGAAGTTCGATCACGTTCAGCATGGCTAGCCCTCCCGCACCAGGCCCGTGCGGGTGGTACGGCGCCGACACGCCTGGTTGGCTGCCCACCCGTGGGTAAACCGACGGGAAGGCGAGGCGTGGCTGGCACGCTCAATCGAGCGGCGGAGCCGGCGTGACATAGCCGTCGGCGGCGTCGGCCGCCTCGATTTCCTGGCGGCTGATGCCCAGCAGGTAAAGCACGGCGTCCAGGTACGGGACGTTGACAGCGGTGTCCGCGGCTTCGCGTACGACAGGTTTGGCATTGAAGGCAACGCCGAGGCCTGCGGCGGCGATCATGTCCAAGTCGTTGGCACCGTCACCTATCGCGACCGTTTGCGACAGCGGAACGCCGGCGGCATTGGCGAACCGGCGAAGAGCACTGGCCTTGCCGGCTCGGTCGAGAACCGGCCCGACCAGCTCGCCGGTCAACCTGCCGGCGACGACCTCCAAGGTGTTCGCGGCTGCGTAGTCGAGCCCGAGCTCCTCTACCAAATAGTCGGTGATCCGCGTGAACCCGCCACTGACGATCGCGACCCGGTAACCGAGCCGCTTCAGCGTGCGCACCATTGTCCGCGCGCCTGGAGTCAGCCGCACGGACGCGCGGACCTCGTCGACGGCAGCCGCAGGCAGCCCGGCCAGCAGGCGGACTCGGGCACGAAGCGAGTCGGCGAAGTCGAGGTCTCCGCGCATTGCTTCAGCCGTCACCTTTGTGACCTGATCCAGCACGCCGGCATGTTCGGCGAGCATCTCGATGACCTCGCCCTGTACGAGCGTGGAATCCACGTCCATGACGACGAGTCGCTTGGCCCGCCGGATCAAACCAGACGGCTGGACGGCGACGTCGAAGCCGTGGCTCAGGGCCTCGTCGGCAAGCTCCACCCGCAACACCGCCGGATCGACACCGGAAACTTCGAGCTCGATCGACGTCACGGGGTACGACGCGAGGCGGACGATCCGATCGATGTTCCCCTGCCGCGCGGCGATCCGGCCTGCCACCGCGGCCATTGCAGTTGGCCGCAGTGGGTGGCCAAGGACGGTCACGTGGGTTCGGCCGGGCTTGCGAATGGGATCCCCGGACCCGATCTCGAACTCGGCATCCAGGCCTAGCGAGCCGGCTACCTTGCCGACTGCGCCTCGGAAGGCCGCTTCGTCCTCGGGTGCACTGACGAGAATGCCCAGGATCAGCCGACCACGGACCACGACCTGCTCGATATCCACCACGTCGACGGCATGTTCAGACATCGCCGTGAACAGCCGGGCGGTGACGCCGGGGCGGTCGCGTCCCGTGACGGTGACCAAGACGGTGCGTGGTACGGGGAGGTTCATGACCGCTTCAGGCTAGCCCCCGCCCGGCCGAATGGCGGGATGCAAGTCCATCGGCTGGACTTGCATTCGCGTCGTCAGCGACCCAAACTGCGGTCGTTGCAGGCGGCGGCGAGTCCGTGCCGTGCCGCCCGCTCGAGCTGACGGAGCGCATCGCGTCGCGCGGACGCCTCGGCCGCCGTCACCGCCCCGCCGTCGTCGGCTAGCGCGAACTCCGCGATCGTCCAGAGGCGCGCCGCCCGAGCGGCCAGCGCCTGGGCGGCCGGCGAGTAGCCGTGTGGCAGCGGCGCGGACGCCCGACCTGCTCGCAGATCGTCGAGTAATTGGGCCACCTCGGGCCGCCATGCGGGCACATCGAGGTCGGCGAGAACGCGTCCTGCGATCAGCAGCGCTTCGTTGAGCTCTCGATCGGCTTGCGCGATGTTCGGCCCCGCCGGCGGCGGGCTCGCCTCGTGCCAGACCCAGGTCACGAAATGGCCCTTGTCGTTGGGCGGGCCGAATGGCGTCACCCGTGGCACCAATGCGTAGGGCGCGCCCACGGCGACGGCGGCCTCGCCAGCAGCAACCGCTGATTCGGAAAGCGGTGCCGGGCCGGCCAGACCGTGCGGGTCGCCGGGCCGGGGCAACACGGCGGACACGGCATGCGCTCCAGCCTTACGCCAGAACAACAGCACCTGATCCAACGAGTTGAGCGATGGCGACCCTTCGAGCTCGTGCGGCTCGTCGTCTCCGCGCACACGGTCGACCACCTCCCGCGGGTCGCATCGACCCTCGAACCACATCGTGGCCCAGGCAGCGAACCGAACCGACCGGGGAAGCGAGACCATAATTCGTCCAGCCTAGGGAACTCCGACCGCCCTGTGACGGCCCGGTGCACGGCGGGCCGCCGCGGGCAGTGGGTAAGGTCGCGTGCCATGACCGACGTCCTCGAGCTGGCCGACGTCTCGGTGCGACGATCCGGCACCTACCTGCTACAGGGAATTACCTGGTCGGTCGCCGAGTCCGACCGCTGGGTCATCCTCGGGCCGAACGGCGCGGGCAAGACGACGCTGCTGCAGGTCGCCGCCGCCAATATGCATCCGACTGAGGGTTACGCGGCGATCCTGGGCGAGATCCTGGGCACCGTCGACGTGTTCGAGCTGCGTCCCCGCATCGGCTTGACGAGCGTGGCTCTGGCCGACCGCATCCCGCGCCACGAGCGGGTCCGTGACGTCGTGATGACCGCGTCGTACGCAGTCGTGGGTCGCTGGAAGGAGTCGTACGAGAACTTCGACGAGGAGCGAGCGAACTGGCTGCTCGACCGGCTCGGGGTTGCCGGGCTCGCTGACCGAACGTTCGGCACCCTGTCCGAGGGCGAGCGGAAACGGGTCCAGATTGCGCGCGCGATGATGGCCGATCCTGAGTTACTGCTTCTGGACGAACCAGCGGCCGGCCTCGACCTCGGTGGGCGTGAGGCGCTCGTCACGACACTTGGCGAGCTGGCCGCCGACCCGGCATCGCCGGCCATGGTGCTCGTAACCCACCACGTCGAGGAGATCCCTCGCGGGTTCACGCATGCACTCCTGCTGCGCGAGGGCCGGGTCGTAGCGTCGGGTCGGCTCGAGCAAACGCTTACCGCGGAGTCGCTGAGCACGACGTTCGACCTGCCGCTCACCCTCAACCGGAACGACGACCGGTGGTCCGCACGCGCACAACTCGCCCCCCGTTAGCGATCTTTATGAAACGTCATGAATCGCTTAGGGTTAGGCCATGAGCGACGCCTTCGAATGGATCGGCGACAACGAGTGGGCGTTATGGGTCGGTCTGGCGCTCATCCTCGCCATCATCGAGACCACGACACTTGATCTGGTCTTCCTGATGCTGGCCGTCGGTGCCGCCGGCGGCGCGGTGGCCGCCGCTCTCGGTGCGCCATTCCTGGTGCAGGCTCTCACCGCGATCCTGGTCAGCGTCGCCATGCTCGGCGTCGTCCGCCCGATCGCCAAGCGCCACCTGCACCAATCGATCACTGAACGCACCGGCGTGGCCGCGCTCGTCGGACGGCGCGCAATAGTCCTCGAGCGGGTCGACGGCATCGGCGGCCGGGTCAAGCTGGCCGGAGAAGTGTGGTCGGCACGTAGTTACGACGGCTCAGTGATCGAGGTGGGCGCCAACGTGGACGTCGTGGAGATCCAGGGCGCGACTGCGCTCGTGTTCGCCGCCGAAGGTCCGTAAGCTCCCGCATGCCGTCTGGCGGCACGCCCGCGTCGCCAACCGATAGCTTGCTCGTCCCGAAGGAAGGTCTCCACATGGATGCTGGACAGACGTTGTTGCTGTTCGTGGTGTTCCTGCTGGCCGTGTTCGTGTTGATCACGCTGGCGAAGTCGGTGCGGATCGTGCCGCAGGCGCGAGCGGGCATCGTCGAGCGGCTGGGCAAGTTCAGGCGAGTTCTCGAGCCCGGCCTGACCGTCGTCATCCCGTTCGTCGACCGAGTGTTACCGCTGATCGACCTGCGCGAACAGGTGGTGTCGTTCCCCCCGCAGCCGGTCATCACCGAGGACAACCTTGTCGTCGAGATCGACACGGTCATCTACTACCAGGTCACCAACGCCAAGGACGCCACCTACGAGATCGCCAATTACATCGCCGCAATCGAGCAGCTCACCGTCACGACGCTCCGAAACGTGATCGGTGGCATGGACCTCGAGCGCACCCTCACCAGCCGTGAGGAGATCAACAACGCGCTCCGTGGCGTGCTCGACGAGGCGACCGGCAAGTGGGGCATCCGAGTCAACCGGGTCGAGCTCAAGTCGATCGACCCGCCGCCGTCGATCCAGGACTCCATGGAAAAGCAGATGCGCGCCGAGCGTGACCGCCGGGCCGCCATCCTGAACGCCGAAGGTGTCCGTCAGTCGCAGATCTTGACCGCCGAGGGCCAGAAGCAGGCCGCGATCCTGACCGCGGAGGGCGACAAGCAATCCCAGATCCTGCGGGCCGAGGCAGAGAAGCAGGCCCAGATCTTGCGGGCTGACGGCGAAGCGAAGGCGATCAAGGCCGTCTTCGATGCGATCCACCGCGGCAACCCCGACCAGAAGCTGCTGGCTTACCAGTACATGCAGATGCTTCCGGAGATCGCCAAGGGCGACTCGAACAAGGTGTGGGTCGTGCCGAGCGAGATCGGCAGGGCGCTCGAGGGCTTGGGTACCGCAGTGGGCACGATGGGCCAGCTCGCTGGTGGCATCGTGCAGGAGTCCGAGAACGGTGTCGGGTTCGACGACCTCGCCAAAGATCGCGCCGAAGTGGAAGCGGCTGCCGAAGAGGCCGCCCACCAGAGCGAGGCTGCAGTGGAAGCGGCCCAGGACCAGGTCCGCGAGGCGCTTCGATCGGCCCAGCAGGCCACGACCGAAGCCCCAACCGGTGAACAGGAGCCCGGCCGCGAGTGACACTTCTACCACCACCTTCGACGTGTCCGGCCGGACAACTCAGTGGCCTGCACGAACGCGGCTGGCGGCCCGGGCAACTCGGTGCCGTCTCGACTTGTCCGGGCGCACCGGGCCGATCATCGCAGCCAGGTAGGTTGTCCGGCCGGACACGTCGGGGCTGGGTGGGCGGCAACCGGTGAGTCTTGTCGAGGCCGGCATCGTCGTGCTAGCCGGGCTCGGGGCCGGAACGATCAACGCCGTCGTAGGGTCCGGTAGCCTGATCACCTTTCCGACACTGGTCTGGGTTGGGCTATCCCCGGTAGTGGCGAACGTCTCCAACACCGTCGGCCTGGTGCCGGGCGGGATATCCGGCGCGTGGGGTTACCGCCGCGAACTCGTCGGCCAGCGCGGTCGGCTGTTGCGCCTCGGCGTGGGCACGCTCACGGGTTCGGTGCTCGGCGCAAGCCTGCTCCTGGTGCTGCCTCCGAGCGTGTTCGCCGCCGTCGTGCCGGCCCTGATCCTGCTGGCCTGCGTGCTGGTCGTGATCCAGCCATGGTTGGTCCGCCGGCTTGCCGACCGGCCGCGGCATGCTCACGGTGGGCCGCTGGTGTGGCTCGCCGTCTTCGCAACCGGGATGTACGGAGGCTATTTCGGCGCCGCCCAGGGAGTCCTGCTGATCGCCGTCCTTGCCCTCGGGTTGGACGAGACGCTTCAACGGGTGAACGCCGCCAAGAACGTACTCGCCGGTCTGGCGAATTTGGTCGCCGGCGTGCTGTTCGTCATCGTGGCGGACGTTCACTGGGTAGCCGCCGGCCTGGTCGCAGTGGGAGCCGCGGTCGGAGGGCTGCTCGGCGCCCGGGTGGCTCGGGTGTTGCCACCAGCCGGGTTGCGGGCAGCCGTCGTCTTGATCGGGATCATCGCCGTCGTCACGCTAGTGTGAGGTGCCATGCGGCTGCCCGGCCTTGCCGCGCGCACGTGGCGCGAGGTATGTGTATCCGCCAGCGAGGCGGTATCTCGGGTGCCGGCCGGCGCGCGCGTGTTCGTCGGCACGGCCACCGGTACACCACGGACGCTCGTCGCCGCGCTTGAGGAGCAGGCCGTGCTGCATCCTGGTGTGCAGTTGATCCATTTTCTCGCCGACACCGGGCGGCCGAGTTCGGTTCTCCGCCAGCGCGTCCTCTACGTCGGCACCAACGTGGCGGACCAGATGCCGAAGGGCCGGATCGAGTACGTTCCCCTGCCGTTGGCCGACGTACCCCGACTGATGCGGCGTGGCCGGTTGCGGGTCGACGTCGCGCTGGTGCAGGTGAGCCCGCCGGACGCGACCGGCCGATGCTCGCTCGGCGTAGCTGTCGACACGACTTTGGAAGCCGTCCGGCAGGCCGACATGGTGATCGCTGAGATCAATCCCGCCATGCCGCGAACCGGGCCGCACAGCATGGTCCCGTTCGAGCGGTTCGACGCGATCGTCGAGGTCGAGCCGGTGGTGGCCGAGTACGTCCACCCGCCTGGTGGTGAAGTCGCTGAGCGGATCGCCCGCTACGTCGCCCGCCTGGTCGACGACGGATCGACGCTGCAGGTGGGATTCGGCCGGGTTCCCAACCAGGTGCTGCAGTACCTGGGTTCCCGCCGCGACCTGGGAATCCACTCCGACATCATCACCGACTCGCTGGTCGACCTGATGGCGAGCGGCGTGATCACCGGTCGGCGCAAGACGATGAGCAAACGCCGGGTGGTCGCCAGTCTCGCCTTGGGCACTCGTCGCCTGTACGAGTTCATCGACGACAACCCCGACGTCGTACTCCGCGCCATCGACGAGGTGGGCGACCCGGAAATTGTGGCGGCGCAGCGGCGGATGGTGTCTATCACTCAGGCGTTCAGCATCGACTTGACCGGCCAGGTCTGCGCGGAGGCGCGGGCTGGCCGGCCGTACGGAGGAGTCGGCACGCAAGTGGACTTCCACCGGGGAGCGGTGCGTTCCCGCGGCGGCCAGGCGATTGTCTGCCTCGAGGCGAAAGCGCCGGACGGCTCATCCGCGATCCGTCCGGTTCTCGGGCCCGGGGAACCGGTGACCGTCCCGCGGTGGGACATGCACTGGGTGGTCACCGAGTATGGCACGGCGTACCTGCAGGGCTCCTCGATACGCGAGCGCGCCGTCGCCCTCATCGAGATCGCGCATCCCGACCATCGGGACGAACTGCTGGCCGCGGCCACTGGTCTGGGGCTGGTCCCGCAGGGACAGCGCCTGCGCAGCCGACGCGCGTATCCGGTCGAGGAGGAACGCGAGGTGGAGCTTCGAGATGGCACCACAGTGCTGGTACGCCCCACCCGGACCGCCGACGCACCCGCGCTGCAGGCGCTGTTCTACCGGCTGCGGCCAGAAGACGTGCTGACGCGCTTCTTCCGCCGCCTCTCATCGTTCACCCTTGCGCACGCGGAGCATCTGGCGAGCGTGGGCTACGAAGACGAGATGACTTTCGCGGCGGTTGCGGGCGGCCGGGAATCCGGTGACATCGTCGCCACAGGGAGCTACTTCGTCGACCCCGAGACCGGGCTGGCGGACGTCGCCTACCTGGTCGATCCTGCGTGGCAGGGGAAGGGACTCGGATCCAAGCTGCACGCGATCACCATGGACTACGCGCGCAGGCACGGCGTGCGCGGATTCACCGCGGACGTGCTGACCGGCAACGAGCCGATGATGACGATCTTTCGGCGTTCGCCGGGCAGATTGGAACTCGTCGAGGAAGATGACAACTACGAGGTTGTGCTGACGTGGCCGTCGTCGAGCAGGTGACGACCATCGCTGATCCGCGGCTCGCCGACTTCGTCTCACTGCGGGATGTTCAGCTTCGCAAGTCGCTGGAGACCGAGCGCGGCCTGTTCATCGCGGAGGGGGAGAAGGTCGTCCGACGCGCGGTAGCAGCCGGCTACGCGGTCCGGTCCTTCCTCATGGCACCGCGCTGGCTGGATTCACTAGCCGACGTCCTCGACGAGGCCGGTAACGTGCGGTGCTACGTGGCCGACGAGGCGCTGATCGAGCAGGTCACCGGGTTCCATGTACATCGCGGCGCGCTTGCGGCCATGCACCGGCGCCCGTTGCCGGCCGCAGCGGAGCTACTTTCGGGCGCCACCAGGATCATCGTCTGCGAGGACCTGGTCGACCACGCCAATGTCGGCACGATCTTCCGCTGCGCCGCCGCGCTCGGTATGGATGCCGTGCTGCTGAGTCCGCGCTGCGCCGACCCGCTGTACCGGCGGTCGGTCAAGGTGTCGATGGGCGCAGTTTTCGCCGTCCCATATGCACGGATCACCGACTGGTACGACGGCCTGGTCAACTTGCGGGCCGTCGGCTTTCAGGTACTCGCACTGACTCCGGCCGCCGACGCGATACCGATCGAGGACGTCGTCCACACCGAGCGAATGGCACTGGTGCTCGGCTCCGAAGGTGGCGGGCTGTCCGAACGCTGGATGGCGACCGCGGATCGCCGGGTCGTCATTCCGCTCGCCGCAGGTATCGATTCGCTTAACGTCACCGCCGCTGCGGCCATTGGGGCCTACCTCGTGCGCAAAGGTACCGATAGGGTGCCTCCCGATTCTTGTTAGCTTCCTTACCAGGAGTGGCCCGATATGCGGAGTGCCCGACTGCGCAGGCGCAGAGCCCACGCGCAGCCGGCGATTAGGTTTGCCCTGGCCGCAGTAGTGCTGGTCAGCAGTGGCACGGCCGCCGGAGTGGCCGGTTATCTAACGGCCGCGACTGATGCAGGGGCACGCACTACCCTCGCGTCCGCCACCGACCCGCCGCTGGCTTTTGAAGTGTCCAGCACGGGCGGCGACGCGGCGCAGGTCGACGCGGCGCTCGCCGACCAGCTCGCCGCTCTCGAGGTGCCAGTCGAACTGCATCGCAGCCAGATTTCCGGAAGCCGTGTCGTGTTTCCAGGCTCGAGCGGCCCCCCGCGCAGCGAGGAAGGCGCGTCCGGAGAAGCGGTCGACGATGACGGCCTGGGCCACCTGGTCCTCGCGGCCTACCAGGACCTGGCCGACCACGCCGAACTGGCCGCCGGCACCTGGCCCGGCACTGTTCGCACTGACAGCACCTTCCCCGTTGCGATCCACGCCGATCCGGCAGCCCGGCTCGGCATCACGGTGGGCGATGCGATTTCGTTTGCGGACCGCGACGAGGTTGTGGTGCTCGAGGTCGTCGGGCTCTGGCGACCCCTCGATGCGGGCTCGCCGTTCTGGTTCGAGGACCGAGAAGCCGACGGAGCCGGGGGTAGCACCGACCTGATCGGGATCACGAGTAACGCTGGGCTCGAGGCCGTGCCCGGGCTGACACTCACGAACCGTTGGCGGCTCGTCCCGGATATCGACCGACTCCAGGCTCGCGACGTCGTGACCCTGCAAACGGTGCTGCCCCGGCTGTTGCCGCAGCTGGAGCGAGACGATCGTACGGACGGCGCGCGGCTGGAGGCCAACAGCGGCCTCCTGGACTTGCTGCGCGACAGCGAGGACAAGCTTCGCGCCGCGCAGTCGGTGACTGCAGCGCCGTTGCTGCTGTTCGGCCTGGCCGCCATGCTCGCCGTAGCGCTGGTCGGCCGGCTGCTGGTTGTCGCCCGCGGCGCGGAGAGGTCGGTGTACCGGGCACGAGGAGTATCCGCAACGCAGGGGTTGCTCTGGTCCCTCGCCGAGACGCTGCCCGTCGTTCTCCTGTCCTCGATCGCGGGTGCTGCCGGTGCCTGGTTCGTGTTGTACCTCGTGTCCGGTACCACCGCCGCGCCCACCGTGCTCGCGGCCGCCGCCGGGGCCGTGGCCGCCGTGACAGTTGTAACGCTGCTCGCCATCGGCACCCGTCCGGCACTGGCACCGGCCAGCATGCCGTTCCGACCACGGGCCGAGGGTGGACGCCGCGCTCAGCTCGTCCCGGCTGTAACGGCGGTTCTGGTCATGGTGCTGGCCGCCGTGACCATGTGGCAACTGCTGAGGTACGGCGGTCCGGCCGTCGAGAACGCCCGCGGCGATTCCAGCATCGACCCGCTCGCCGTGCTGGCGCCGGTCGCCGCGCTGGCTGCAAGCGGCCTGCTCGTCGCCGCAGGAGTGGCGCTGGCCGCCCGGGCAGGGCAGGGTCTGCTGGCCCGCCGGCGCACGCTCGGCAGCGTCCTGGCGATGCGTTCGGTCGCGCGCCGACCGGCGGCATACTCCGTGCCGATAACGCTGGTCGTGCTCGCTGCGGGCGGCGGGACGCTTGCAGCCGGGCTGTCAGGCACGTGGACCGACCTGCAGCGCGACGCTGCGGTGCAGCGCACGGGCGCCGACCTGCAGGTTGTGCTGGCGCCACGGCCGGCCACCGCAGCCACACCCCCAGATGGTGCCGCGCTCGAGCCGTACCGGCAGATCTCCGGCACCATGTCGGTCACCCCAGTGCTGGCCGGTTGGGTCCCTCTCGCCGGCGGTCAAGTGCAGCTTGCCGGGTTCCAGGGTGACCGACTACGGCTGGACGGGGCCAAGTTGCCGTCCGATGCCCACTCGGTCGAGCTCGTGTTCACCGCCACCATGAGCGCGCATGAGCTCGACTACGGCGACATGGCACTCAGCAGCGAACGCCCCGACCAACCCACCGCCGGCGTGGTGGGAATCCAGCTGTTGCTGGCCGACGCCGATGGCCTGGTAACCGCGGTGCGCGCGGACGAGCTCGCCATTCCGGCCAGCGCGACACCGAGCCGGCATGAGGTGCGCGCGGCGCTGCCGGCTGGGACCGCCCCGTGGACACTGGCCGGCTTCGAGATGTCCATCGGTGGGCAGCGTTCCAGCGGCCCGGTGTGGTGGGCGAACGATTACGCCATCACCCTTGCGGAGATCCATTCGATCAGCGAAGACGTCGCTCACGAGGTATGGCGACCGGCCGATTGGAGCATCGGCTTCGCCGGTGAACCACCCCGCGTGGCCGGGGATGAATTGGCGGTCGAGCAGGCGGGGTCCGCAGCCGGCGTTGTGGTGACGAGCGGAGGTGTCCCGTATCCGTCGTTCGACGTGCGCGTCCTGGCCGGAGAATGGTCCATCGGCGGGGGAGAGGGGGCTCCGATAGCGGTACATGCCACTGAATCCGCGCTAGACCAGTCCGGGTTGGCCATCGGCGACCAGGCGGCGGTGCGGGTTGCCGGCGCAGAGATGGTGATCGAGGTGGCCGGCATCGCCGCCGCCGTGGCCGGTATGACCACCGACGAGGTACTCGTCGCGGACCTTGG
Source organism: Jiangellaceae bacterium (assembly GCA_035762665.1). Taxonomy (GTDB): domain Bacteria; phylum Actinomycetota; class Actinomycetes; order Jiangellales; family Jiangellaceae; genus JASLBX01. Next base: position 32,175 of record DASTNZ010000236.1, read on the forward strand.
AGACATCACGATGGCGGCGCTGGCCCTGGCCGGCCCGGTGCCTCGCGCCAACCAGGTCTGGATCGAGGCGTCCGGCACTGCCCTGGCCAACGGTGGTCTCGCCGACTCGGTCCGATCCGTCGCAGGTCCGCGCGCAGAGGTGGTCGACCGCTTCGCGCTCGAGGACGCCCTGCGATCCAACGCGTTCGCTCGGATGAGTCTGGTCACGTACTGGGTCGTCGCCGGAGCCGTTGTGCTGCTGGCCGGGATCGGCCTGGCGGCCGCTGCCGCGGCGTTGGTAAGAGAGCGGTCTGACGAGGTCGGCACGCTGCGCACGCTCGGTGCGAGTGCCAAGCTGCAGGCCAGACTCGGCCGGCGCGAGCAGCTCGTCATGTCCGTGCTGGCACTCGCCCTTGGTGCCGGCGCAGGTGGGCTGGTCACGGTGCTCGTGGCCGGCCTTCTCGCCGGTGCTGCCACTCCTGTCGAGCTCTACGGCGTAGAGCCGGCGTTGCGCCTGCAGGTGCTGCCGTGGGCCGCGGTGCTGACCGCGCTGGGTGCTCTCGCCGTCGCCGTCGCCGTGATCTATGGCGAACGGCTGCGGCGGCGCGCTTCCGACCTCCCAGCGAGGAGGTTCAGCACGTGACGCGCCTCGGCCCGGCTCGGATGTTCAGGCGGCAGGTGATGGCGGACAAGGGTGCTGCGATCACTGTCGCGATCGTGGTCCTCGTTGTCGCGGCGCTACTGGCGGCGTGGCCGCGGGCCATCGAGCAGATGTTCACCGACGAACTTCACGAGCGGATCACGCAGAGCGCACCCGGCGCCCGCGACGTTTCTGGGCGGGCCACGCTGTTCAGCCCGTGGGGCCCTGGTGCCGAGGTCCCGGCCGCCGATGTCCATCCCCACCTCACCGCCCGGCTCTCCGAGATCAGGGAGAGCGCCGCCCCACTTACCCGCTCGGTCCTGAGCGAACCCGCCTACCAGCTGGTCGACGCGACCCGGCAGGTCATCGATCACATTCCGGAGGAGATTACCTTCGTCGAACTGACCCTGCTCGCCGATCCGGCGTATGCCGACCGCATCGAGCTCGTCGACGGTGCTCTTCCAGCTGGTGTGACCATAGACGAGACATCGGCGCCACTCGAGACGGAAGACCCCGTTCTTGCCGGGGCAGACCTTCGAACCAGGGTCATCGACATCGCGCTGTCGGAGCCGGCCGCGGAGCGGCTCGAGTGGCCGGTGGGCCAGGTGCGGTCGCTGGAACTGGATGGGCAGTTCCCGTTGCCCCGGCAGGTCCGGCTCACCGGCACCTTCGAAGCGGTCGATCCGGCTGACGGCTACTGGTCGCACAGCGTAGGTGTACTGAAGCCGTTCGAGGTCACCGATCCCGATGCGGGCACCACCGTCACGGCCCGGGCGTTCATCGAACCCGACGCGCTGTTGAGCGCCTTCAACTTCGTGTTCGATCTCCACGCGTGGTACCAGCTCGACGGTTCGCAGCTCGTGGCGGCCGACGCCCCGGTTCTGCGGGACGAGTTGAGCCGGCTGCGGAGCGCGGCGACCCGGATCGGGCTCACCGAGGAGGTCGAGCAAGACAACGTGGCCGAGCCGATTCGGCTCGGTACCGCCACCATCGACACTCTCGATGAGCTGGCAGCACAGCAGGCGAGCGCCACCGCGCTACTCGCGCTGGTCGCCGCCGGCCCGCTGGGGGTGGCGCTGGCCGTGCTGGCCCTGGGCGCGAAGCTGGTCGTCGAACGGCGCCGCCGCGCGATGGCGTTGATCACGGCCAGGGGCGCTGCCGGCCGGCAACTGCGCATCCTGCTCGCCGTCGAAGGTGCACTCCTCGGCGTGCCCGCCGCTGTAGTCGCAGTGGTGTTGGTCGCCAGGTACATTCCGGGCGACGGCGGGTTCGCAGGGTACGTGTTACCGCTCTTGGTAGGCATCGCTCCAGCGGCCCTGTTGCCCTGGCTGGCCAGGCCATCAAGCATGCGAGCACAGCGCCGCGACGCGGGCACTCGGCGCCGGGCTTGGCTGCGCTGGACGCTGGATGCGCTGGTTGTCGGTGGCGCCGCCGCGTCCTGGGTTGTACTCAACCGGCGCGGTCTGGCCAGTGGAGACGCGGACGCCGGGGTGAACCCGCTGCTCGCGGTGGCACCGCTGCTGCTCGCCCTGGCGGTGTGCGTGCTGGTGCTGCGTGTCTATCCGTTACCCGTTGCGGCGCTCAGCCGGGCAATGCGCGGTCGCAAAGGCGTCATCGGGTTCGTCGGCAGTGCGCGCGCGATCCGCGACCCAGCCGCCGGGCTGGCGCCAGTGCTGGCCCTGGTAGTGGGGCTATCGGTCGCCGTGTTCTCCACCGTGCTGTGGTCCACGACCCACGCCGGCGCCGAGTCCACGTCCTACCTCGACGTGGGTGCGGACCTGCGGGCCACCGGCCCGGCGATCGGCGACGAGCAGATCGAAGCGCTCGAGAGCATCCCAGGCGTGGTGGCGGCGGTCGCGCTGGGTGAGGAAGGCGGGCGTGAGGTCACCGTGGGCCACCGGACCATCACGGCCGACGTCTACGTCGCGGACACTGTGCGGCTGGCCCAGGTCCAGTTCGCCGTCGACAGTGGCCTCGTGGCCAGCGATGAGCTGCGCTCCCGTACCCCGACGGGTGCGATACCCGCCGTCGTGTCGGCCGACCTGGCCGAGCCCGGCGAGGATGGAACGATCGCCATGCACACCGGCGTAGAAATCACCGTGGCCGCCGTCGCGGACCGGATGGCCGGAATCGGCTCGGCGGGCCGGGCGTGGATTCTCCTCGACCGTGCCGCCATCGAATCCGGGCTCGGCCCTGATCGGCTGCGGCCCATGCGGACGGCCCTCATTCGCACCGACGGTGCCGCCGTCGATCCGGCGCTCATCCTCGCCGAGCTGTCGCCTGACACGGAGGTCAGCGCGGCCGCCGACGTTTTCGCGACGGTGCGGGCGGGAGCGGTCGGTAGCGGATTGACCAACTCGTTCGCCACTGCTGCGGTGGTCGTCGGGGTCCTGGCCGCCGCCGCGGTGGTCCTCACCATGGTCATCGGCGCGCCGGCCCGGGGGCGGCTGTTCTCTCAGTTGCGGACGCTCGGCCTGTCCGGCCGGCAGGCCCAGGGCATCGCAGCCTGGGAAATGGCGCCACTAGCGTTGTCCGCCGTCGTGTTCGGGACGGCGCTCGGACTCGGCATCCCATGGCTGGTGTTCTCGGCCATCGACCTACGACCCCTGACCGGTGCGGCCACTCAACCGGCGGTGACCATCGACTGGTCGTTGGTCGGAGTGGCGGCGGGGTCTTTCGTGCTCATCGTCGTGATCGCGGTGGCCGTTGCAACGGCCGCGAGCCGCCGGCTGCGGCTTGGTGCCGTCCTACGGGTGGGGGAGGAGTTATGACCGTCACAGCGGAGGCGCACATCAGCTGTGAGAGCCTGGTACGCATCTTCAAAGCGGACGGGGTGGAGGTGCAGGCGCTGCAGGGCCTGGAACTGCTGGTCGACCGCGGCGAGATGGTCGCGTTGATCGGCGCGTCCGGTTCGGGCAAGTCCACGCTGCTCAACATCCTGGCGGGGTTGGACACGCCCACCGCCGGCACTGCTGTCGTCGCTGGTCACGACCTGCTCGCGATGAAGCGCTCCGAACGGCTGGCCTACCAGCGGCACACCATCGGATTCGTCTGGCAGGAGACGTCTCGCAACCTTCTGCCGTACCTGACGGCTGCTGAGAACGTGGCGGTCCCGATGGTCGTGGCGAGGACGCACCGGGGTCGCGCACGCGCCGCCCGGGTCGCCGAGCTGCTCGAGCTGTTCGGCGTCGCAAACTGCCGAGACCGCAGGCCGCGCGAGATGTCTGGCGGAGAGCAGCAGCGCGTCGCTATCGCCACGGCCGTGGCCAATTCACCGGAGGTGCTACTGGCCGACGAGCCGACCGGTGAACTCGACGAGTCGACCTCCGATGACGTCCTTGCGGCGATGGAGCACGCGAACGCCGAGCTCGGCGTCACCGTTCTGGTGGTCACGCACGACCCGCTGGTGTCGCAACACGTGCGGCGCACCCTCCAGATCCGCGACGGGCGTACGTCCACCGAGGTGCTGCGCCGGCGTGCGGTGGACGAGGACGGCGAGGAACGGCACGTCCACGAGGAGTTCGCTGTGCTCGACCGGGCAGGCCGGCTACAGCTGCCAGGGGAGTTCACCTCTGCGCTGGACATGCGCGACCGGGTCCGGCTGGCCCTCGAACCCGACCACATCGGCGTGTGGCCCGATGCCGCCAGGGCGAGCAATGGTGGCGGACGCGACACCGCCTCCGCCGGCAAGGAGAGCGCCGATGGCTGATACCACTCTTCGAGCCGTGGACGTGACTCGGACCTACGGGTCGGGACGCACCGAGGTTCACGCGTGCCGTTCGGTCGGCCTGGCGGTTTCCGCGGGCGAACTGTTGGTCGTCAAGGGGCCCTCCGGTTCGGGCAAGACAACGTTGTTGAACCTGCTTGGCGGGCTCGACCGTCCCACGTCCGGCCGGGTATTCCTGGACAGCGCCGAACTGTCCGCCATGACGGAGAACCAGCTGGTGTACATCCGCCGGCGGCGAATCGGGTACGTGTTCCAGTCGTTCGGCCTTATACCGATCCTGTCCGCCGCGGAGAACATCGAGGTGCCGCTGCGGCTGCTGGGAACGCGACCCGACGTACGCACCGAACGCGTGGCCGAGCTGCTCGAGATGGTCGGCCTGAGAGGGCACGCGGAGCAGCGGCCGTACGAGCTTTCCGGCGGACAGCAGCAGCGAGTGGCCATCGCGCGGGCGCTCGCCTCTGATCCGGACGTTCTGATCGCTGACGAGCCGACTGGCCAGCTCGACCTGCAGACGGGCCGGGCGGTCATGGACCTGATCCGCGACCTGGTCCACGAGCGTGGCATGACCGCCGTCGTCGCCACCCACGACCCGGTGCTGATGGACCGGGCCGATCGAGTGCTCGAGTTGCGGGACGGCAGGCTCGCCGCGCCGGCCGTCGCCTAGGGCGGAGACCTAGACCAGGACCGCGGTTCGCACGTCGGACGGTTGCCCGCCCGCAACTACCAGGGCGGCGTCGCACCCCGTGCATGCGTACTCGGTGGACTCGGAATCGGGCACCAGCACGAACTCGCGCACCGAAGCGCACCCGGCGCACCACTGCTGCGTGGTCTCCATGCTCCGACCATGCCAAACCGGCCTGAGATGCTGGGGGAGGCACGCCGACCCTCCGGCAACCCGTTCTGGGCTCGCTGGCCTGGTGCCGGTGCGGTTCGGAGGCCAAACCCCTGGCCAGCGGAGCCGGTTTCGGGGGATGATCGGCTGTGACGGAAGGAGCGCACGATGCAGACGGTGTGGAAAGGGTCGATCTCGTTCGGCCTCGTGTCGATTCCCGTCCGCCTCGTGGCGGCGACCGAGGAGAAGGACGTCCGGTTCCGCCAGGTCCACGCGGCGGACGGCGGACGGATCCGGTACAAGCGCGTATGCGACGCCTGCGGCAATGAGGTGGCCTACGCAGACATCGCCAAGGGTTATGAGCTGCCAGGCGGCGACATCGTCGTCCTCACCGAGGAGGACCTCTCGGATCTGCCCATCTCGTCGAGCAAAGTCGTCGAGGTGATGGCATTCGTGCCGTTCTCCGAGATCGATCCGACCGGCCTGTCCCGCGCGTACTACGCCGAGCCTAGCGGTGACGCCAAGCCGTACGTGCTGCTGCGCGACGTGATGGAGCGGGCCGACCGGGTGGCGATCGTGAAGATCTCGCTGCGCACCAGGGAGCGGCTAGCCGTGCTTCGGGCGCGCGAGGGCGTGCTGGTGGTGCAGACGATGCTGTGGCCGGACGAGGTCCGGCAGGCCGACTTCGGCTTCCTGGAGGACGAGCCGACCGTACGGCCGCAGGAACTGCAGATGGCCGAGTCGTTCGTCGAGGCCATGGGTGGAGATTTCGATCCCGATGAGTACGTCGACGAGTACCGCGCGGCGTTGCTCGACGTGGTCGAGGCCAAGGTCGAGGGAGCCGAGATCACCAAGGCACCCGAGATCGCGCCGGACGAGGGCAAGGTCGTCGACCTGATGGAGGCGCTGCGGCGAAGCGTCGCCGAAGCGAAGAAGAAGCGCGGCGAGGCCGAGGAAACGGCCGCCAAGAAGCCCGCGAAAAAGGCGGCAGCCAAGCGCAAGTCCGCGTGACGTTTGATCACGTTCGGCAGGCGGCCCGACGTACCTACATGCATGCAGACCTGTAGCTTCGTGGCTAAGCCTGGTGGGCGGACCCACCTTGATGTGGCGCTGCGGAGGCGACGGTCAGGCTAGGGCAAGGCGTCGAGGACGGCGCTTGGGCCGACCACAGCCGCGCCCGCGTTCTGTAGCCGGCCGCGCAGCTCGCGATCGGCCGTGACCGCAATGATGTGGTCGTCCGGACGCTCGGCCACCTGCGCGGCGGCCAACTCGGTGAGCAACTGATCGCCGTCCCGCTCAGCAGCGTGGACTTCTACACCGGTCGCGGGTGGCAGTCGGCGCGCCTGGCCTTCCACCACGAGATGCACCTCCGGCCACCACGCAGCACCCGGCAGGCCCAGCGCGCCCGCAGGCAGACCGTCCCGAGCCGCACCCGCGATCTGGTCGCGGAGTCTCGTCGCAGCACCCAACCGGTCGTGCCACCACCCATCGGGGCGGGAGCCCATCACGTTGGCGACGTCGACGAGCAGTACCAGCCGACGTGGCGCGTGAGCGTGCAGGTGGGACCAGGCAGCCGCGAAACCCGGATGAAGGGGCAGGTCGGTGACCTTGTCGACCGGCACCCACCGGATGTCCTTGCTCTCCGGATCCGACGGTCGTGCTGGAACCCGATATGGCACGTGTCCCACGACCGTCGTGTAGGACCAGGTTTGATGATCGTCCACCCACGTGTGGGACAGCGTGACGTCGTTCGGGCGGACCGCCGCCTCCTCTTCGGCCTCGCGCAGCGCCGCTGCCGTTGCCGGTTCGGCTGACGAACGCGCGCCGCCGGGAACACCCCAGGTCCCGCCGTGGTGGCTCCACTCGGCGCGATGTTGCAGCAGCGCCGCTCCGTCCGCGGCGATCAGCAGCAAGCCCGCTGCGCCGAACCGCCCCCAATGGCGGTGGCCACACGCACAGGTGACCCAGCCGTCCCCGTCAGTCCGATGCAGCAGTCTCACCATTCGAGGTTCTCACGGTCGGGCCTCGGCGCCGCAAGATAAAGGGCACTACGTACCAGAACACGGCGAACCAGCCGATGACGCCAGCGACGACAACGACCGTGACGGGACGAGGTAGTACGACGTCCAGGGCGAGCAGCAAGGCGCCCGCCACGGCCATCAGCATCAGCAGCAGGCCGCCCACCGCCATCCGGGCGGCGGCCTGCACCATCTCGGGCCGGAGCTTACGCCGAAAAACCAGCCGGTGGACCGACACGGGCGCGATGAGCAGTCCGGCGGACATGGCGGTGACCACCAAGGTGACTGCGAAGACAATGTGGGAGTAGGTGTCAGCATCCTGGAACGGCTGGCTGAACGCGACGACGAGCAGGAAGGCGAACAGGATCTGGATGCCGGTCTGGGCAACCCGGAGCTCCTGGAGCAGCTCCATCCAGTGACGGTCGAGCTGCTCGACCTCATTCTCATCACGCGTGTACCGGCGATCGGCCATGCCCCTATCCTGCTCGATCACGACACCAAAGTGGCCGCTCCCTAACCGTGTCGCTTGGCAGCCCGACGAGGTGGAACCCCCGTGATGGGTGCACCCACCGTCGTTGGGCAGGCTGGGCGCCCATGGAGTTCCAGGAAGTCGTCGAGCGCCGGCGCATGGTGCGCAACTTCGATCCGCATCCGGTCGACCCCGCCGTCGTCGAGCGCGTGCTTACCAACGCTCTGCACGCACCCTCCGCAGGTTTCAGCCAGGGATGGGCGTTCTTGGTGCTCGACACCCCAGCAGACGTCGAGCGGTTCTGGTCGGCAACTACGCCTTCAGGCGAGGGCACCGACATGTGGTCCGAAGGCATGCGGCGGGCACCTGTGATCATCGTGCCGTTGTCCTGCAAGCGCGCGTACCTCGACCGGTATGCGAAGCCGGACAAGGGCTGGATCGACCGGGACGAGAGTCGCTGGCCCGCGCCGTACTGGGACATCGATACCGGGATGGCCGCTCTGCTGATGCTGCTGACCGTCACTGATGAGCGCCTTGGCGGATGCTTTTTCGGGATCCCGCCGGAGCAGATCCCGCCGTTTCGCGGTGAGTTCGGTGTGCCTGATGACTACAACCCGATCGGGGCGATCGCAGTCGGCCACCGTGCGCCGGATCGCCGCTCGCCGTCGCTCAAGCGCGGCCGGCGGCCGACCTCGGCGGTGGTCCACCGCGGCCGGTGGTGATGCTGGACGACCTCATGAAATCCCAACAGGGAGCGGTGGCGTCCGGCATCGCCGCCGTGCTGCCGAGGTCGTCACGGAAGCGAATGGCGGAATGGCGGCAGGTCAGCCGGCCCGCACTCCGTACCGCTCCGCCGCCCGGGCCCGTGCCCTGGCCGCCTCGACCTCGCGGTCCCGAGGCGGCGCCTTCGTGACGAGGCTGCCGAGCAGTGTGCGCGTGGCTTCCGCAACGGCATCAATGGCCACCGCGAAGGCCTCGGCGTTGGCGGCAGAAGGTTTCGTCGACCCACTCACCTTGCGGACGTATTGCAGCGCCGCCGCGCGAACCTCGTCCTCGGTCGCCGGCGGGTCGAAGTTGTGGAGTACCCGGATGTTCCTGCACATGTGAACCAGCATGCCAGCAGCAGCCCCGACGAAGACGGGCCATCCCGGGGCTACGCAGCCGGCAATACTGCGGCCTGCGGCTCATTTGCGTTGGCAGGCACCTGGTCGTGCAGCACCAGCCGGCTGACCTCTAGCGACTGCTCGTAAGGAACCAGGGTGGGGAAAGCCCTGGTGAGCACGCATCGGCACGCCGAGCACCACGACGACCACCAGCCGACCACTCCGGGTCCTGGCTGGCGCGCTGCGGTTCGAGCGGCCAGCGCCCGCAGGTTCGGCACAGTCTCCGCGAACCGGCCCAGCTCGACCGCGAGATCGGCGTGGGCCAAGGCGGCGACGACGCGGCGTTCGCCTGCTGCCACGGCTGCCGGGGTGTTCGCCCGCGGCACGTGCTCGAATGACCCGGTCTGGCAACCGGTGTCGTTTCGCACCTCGGCGGTGGTGATGTTCAGAACAGCAGCGCTGCCTGCCATCGACGCCGGACCGACGTCGATAACGAGGCGCGGGGAGGTACTCAGCGACCCCTGCGGCGCCTGTTGGCGAAGTTGGGTTGAGAATTCCTGCCATGTGGGTGCGACTGACCATCGGGGACTTCTCCCGGATGACTCATCTGAGTGTGAAGGCGCTACGGCACTACCACGACATGGGGGTGCTTGAGCCGGCAGAGGTCGACCCGGTCTCCGGCTATCGCTTCTATGCGCCGAGTCAGGTGCCGACCGCGCAGGTGATCCGTAGGTTGCGGGACCTCGGCATGCCACTGGATGAGATCAAGGAGGTGTTGCAGGCTGCGGATGTCGAGTCTCGGAACCGGGTGATGGTTGCGCACCTGCAGCGGATGGAGTCACAGCTTGCCCAGGCGCAGTCCGTCGTCGCTTCGTTGCGATCGTTGTTGGAACGGCCGCCCGCGCCCATCGCGGTTGAGCACCGGACGGTCGGCCCGGTGCGGGCACTCGCGATCTCTGAGCATGTGTCGATGCCCGACCTGGACATGTGGTGGGACGGTGCCTTCCGGGAGCTGGATGCGGCGTTGGCAGCGGCGGGCGCGCTACCGGCCGGACCTCGTGCCGCGTTGTACTCGGCCGAGTACTTCGCGTTCGAGGCCGGCGGCGAGGTCGTCGCGTACATCCCGATCACGGATGAGGTGAGCGCCCGCGGCCGGACCAGGATGCTGGAGATCCCCCCGGCGGAGCTGGCGGTGGCCGTGCACAAGGGCGAGTTTGCCAATCTGGACCAGACCTATGGCGCGCTCGGTACCTACGTGGCAGAGCGTGAGATCGGCGTGGACGGGCCGATTCGCGAGCACTACCTGGTGACCGCGTTCGACACCGATGACGAGTCCCGTCACCTGACCGAGGTCGGTTGGCCGATCTTCCGCACCACACCATCGTCCTGACCGTCGAGCATGGCGCGGGCTTGACCCTCCAGTAACGGGAGACCTGACGGTCGGTAGGTGGACGAGATCAACCACATGCTCGCCGGGCAGCGCCAGGCCGACCTCGTACGGGAGGCTCAACGCAGCCAACTGGCACGGGAGCACCACGCCGCCCGGCGGGCCCAGCTCGCCTCGGGCTTCCGCGCGAGCTGTGGCTCGTGGTGCTCGGGATCTTCTTGAACTACGTCGGCTACGGCGCCGTCCTACCGTTTGAGGTCATCTATCTCCACGACGGTCGCGGGTTCAGTCTGGGCGTCGCCGGTCTCGTGGTTGGCTTGATCACTGGTGTCGCGGTGGTGACCGCGCCGCTGGCCGGCGCTCTCATCGACCGTTTCGGGGCTCGTGCTGTGGCCGCGGGCGCCGGGGTTGTCCTGGCTGCCGGATATACCGGGCTGGCGTTTGCCCGCTCGCCTGCCCAGGCGTTCGTGGTCGCCGCGATCGCGGGCGCGGGAAACGGCGCCTTGAACCCAAGCCAGTCAACGTTCGTCGCGACGCTCGCACCTCAGCAGCTGCGCCATCGCGCCACCGCGGTCGCACGGGTTGCCGCCAACGTCGGCGTCGGGATCGGCGGCGGGGTTGGTGGCCTCGTCGCGGCGTACGGCTTGACCGGGTTCGTGGTGCTGTTCCTGGCCAACGGCGTGACCTACCTGGTCTATGTGTGCGTATTGGTCGTCGTGGTGCGCGAGGACGCGCGACCGGAGCCGATCACGGGCGGGTACCGGCTCGTGGTTCGTGACCGCGCGTTCGTCCAGCTCGCGCTGACGAACGTGGCGATGATCGCGGTCGGTTGGGGCGTGTTCACCGGCTCGTACCGCCCTACGCCATTCGCGAGGTGGGCATCAGCGCGCAGCTCATCGGGTTGTTGCTGCTCGCCAATGCCGCCACGGTGGCCGTAGCCCAGGTGCCGATCTCCGTGTTCGCCGAGGGCCGCCGGCGGGCCGTGATGATGGCGCTGGCAGGGTGGATGTTCCTCGGCGCTTGCCTGCTCGTGCTCGCGCAGGCACTGGCACCGACATGGCGACCGCGGCACTGTTCGCGGCAGCGGTCCTGGTCGGCGTCGGCGAGTGCTTTCACCCGATCTCGCGCCAGCGGGTCTGCGGGGAAGGTACATGGCGTCGATGGGGCTCTCGTGGTGGATCGGCCTGGCCATCGCACCGGCATTCGGCGCCCAGCTGCTCAGTGTCTCGCCGACCGCGGCGTTCCTCGCGGCCACGGTTGTGGCACTAGTGGTCGGAACCTCGGCACTGACGCTGGAGCGCCGGCTGCCCGACGCCAGCCGGCTGACACCTCGCCCCCACCGTGCGCACCTATCGCCCGCAGCGGGGGGCGGGAGCGATGAGCGAGGGCGACCAGCGCCCGCCGGCCCCAGCCGCTGCGCGTACCGATGTTTTGGCGCTCGCGGCCGGGCTGGTGACTGTGACGCTGTGGGGCTCGTCCTTCGTTGCCATCCGCGACGCCGGCCAGACATTGTCGCCTGGCTCGCTGGCGCTCGGCCGGCTGCTCGTCAGCCTGGTCGTGCTCGGCGTCGTGGCCGCGACTCGGCGCGAGCCACTGCCCCAGCGGCGCGACCTACTGGGCATCGCCGCCTTCGGTGTCCTTTTCCTCGGCGTCTACAGCATCACACTGAACGAGGCCGAACGTCACGTCGACGCCGGCACAGCGGCCATGCTGATCAACACCGGGCCTATCCTGATCGCAATCCTGGCCGGCATCTACCTCAAGGAAGGCTTCCCGCGCTGGCTGTTCGCCAGCTGCGCCGTCGCGCTCTGCGGATGTGTAATGATCGGCCTCGCCGCCTCGCGGTCAGGCGCCCGCGCCGGTCTCGGCATCGGGCTCCTGATCGTCGCCGCCTTCGCCTACGCCGCGGCCGTCGTCATCCAGAAGCCGGTGCTCGCCCGCGTGTCGCCACTACAGGTGACCTGGCTCGGCTGCACCGCCGGTACCGTTGTCTGCCTGCCGTTCGGGCCCACGCTCGTCGCCGAGCTCAACGACGCCGGGGCCACCGCGCTCGGCTGGATGATCTACCTCGGCCTCGCTCCGACTGCGCTCGGTTTCGCAACCTGGACTTACGCCCTGAGCCGAACCAGCGCCGGTCGCCTGGCCGCACTCGCATACCTGATCCCAGTGGTGGCGACCCTGCTCGGCTGGGCGATTTCTCGGGCAGACACCCCCGTTGCTCGCGGCCCTCGGCGGCGCGCTCTGCCTCACCGGGGTCTACCTCGCCCGGCGCCGCTAGATATGAAACTGATCGTGAGGCGAAGCTGCGGCTGGCCATGATCCGCCACGTTGAGGAGGTCACCGGCGCCAGCCGCCCTGCCAGCCGCGCTCTGGCCCGGTACCGACCGGCCGGGTACCGGGGCCGCGATCGTGACCGGTTGCGGAAGGGACCACCGGTGCGACGAGAGCACCGGTCACGCCCACCACCGCCGTCCGAAATGGGTGGGCGATGGCGACCTTGGCCAAGTACCGGGCGAGCGCTCAAAAACGCTTGAACACGAGTACGTTAGGGGTCGCACGTATGCGACGAGTGTGTGTCCGAGGGGGGACTTGAACCCCCACCCCCTTTACGGGGACTAGCACCTCAAGCTAGCGCGTCTGCCTATTCCGCCACCCGGACGTACAGCTGCGACCACGTCTCGTCGTCGCGGCCAAGAAACTGTATCAAACTGGTGGTGGAGCCAGCCATGTCGATCACGGTCGCACTCGTCGGAGACACCATGCTGGGCCGCGAGGTCGGCCCCCGCGTGGCAACGGAACGCTTTGACCGAATCGTCCATCCGACAATCCGGGATATTCTTGGCAGCGCCGACGTCGCGATCGTCAACCTCGAGTGTTGCGTTTCCGACCGCGGTGATCCTTGGCGATTGCCCGGCAAACCGTTCTTCTTCCGCGCTCCGCCCCGCGCCGCGGAGCTGCTGGCCTGGCTTGGCGTGGATTGCGCGAGCCTCGCGAACAACCATGCGCTTGACTACGGCCCGCTGGCGCTCCGTGACACGCGACAGCACCTGGGCAACGCCGGCGTGCTGACCGTCGGCGCCGGGGTCGATGTCGAGTCGGCCCGGGCCTGGCGAGTCCTTGACGCCGGCGAGCTGCGGATCGGCGTGCTCGGCATCACCGACCACCCGCCAGCTTTTGCTGCAGGCCCTGACCAAGCTGGTGTTGCCTACGCAGACCTGCGGCACGGGGTACCCGACTGGTTGCGGCAGCAGGTCACGGCCATGGCGACGTCGGTCGATCTCGCCATCGTCACACCCCACTGGGGGCCGAATATGACAACCGAGCCGCGGCCGTACGTCCGTTCGGCGGCGCGGGTCTTCCAGGACGCCGGCGCCGACCTGATCGCCGGCCACTCCGCGCATCTCGCGCACGGAGTCTCGGGTCCAATCCTCTACGACCTGGGCGACTTCATCGACGACTACGCCGTCGACGAACGCCTGCGTAACGATCTCGGCTTTGTCTATGTCGTGACGGTTGACGGAGAAGGGCCAACCAGCCTGGAAACGGTGCCCATTGCGCTCGAGTTCTGTTACACCAGGCCGGCTGTCGACGTCGAAGCCGAGTGGCTACGTCGGCGGTTCACTACTGCCTGCGCGGCCTTCGGACACGATGTGCGCCGCACGCCCGCCGGCCACCTCGTGGTCCAGCTACGGTGAGCCGCCCAAGTGGCGGCTGAACCAGGCGGCCGCCAGCGTCGAGACCTTCTCCAGCGCGCCCGGTTCCTCGAACAGGTGGGAAGCGCCATCGACGATGCTGAGTTCGGTCTCGCATCGCATCGCGTTCTGAGCTTCTCGGTTGAGGCCGATGACGACGTCATCCCGGCTCCCGACGATAAGCAGCGTGGGCGCCGTGACGTCCGGCAGCCGCGCGCCGGCCAGATCGGGACGGCCGCCTCGCGACACGATCGCCCCGACCTGGACACCGGGTTCAGTCGACGCCCACAGCGCGGCCGCGGCTCCGGTGCTGGCGCCGAACAAACCCACAGCACGGGAGGCAGACAGCCGGTGCGCCCGGGTCCAGCCGATCGCACCGACCATCCGGCCGGCCAGCAACTCGATGTCGAAGACGTTCTGCCGGTCGCTGGCCTCGTCCTCGGTCAGCAGGTCGAAAAGCAGTGTGCCTAGGCCGGCGGCTTGCATCGCCTTGGCCACCTGCACGTTGCGCGGACTGAGTCGGCTGCTACCGCTGCCGTGTGCGAACACCACCACACCGGTCGCTCGGGACGGGACGCTGAGCGTCCCGGCCAGTTCGGCGCCGCCGGCGATGATCCGGACCTCTTCGGTGGTGATCCCATGCGCCGCTGCCTCGTCGAGCAGGGTTACCACTTCCTCGTCGCTGGTCTGGCGGAAATCGTCGTACCACTGGCCGATCGACGACAGCCAGCTGGGCTGCTGGACGACCACTACCTCGTCGGCGACTTCACCGAGCGCACGAGCCGTCTCCGGCGGCGCGACCGGCACGGCGAGCACGATGCGCTCGGCTCCTTGCGCCCGTGCTACTTCACAGGCCGCCTTGGCCGTGGCTCCAGTGGCGATGCCGTCATCGACGATGACTGCCGTCTTGCCCTTGAGCGACACCCGTGGACGGTCACGGCGAAAACGCCTACTGCGCCGCTCGAGCTCGGCCCGCTCATCGGACTCGGTGGCCGCGAGGTCGGCGTCCGACACGTTCACCAGGCGGAGGACGTCCTCGTTGAGGACCCGCACGCCATCCTCGCCGATTGCTCCCATCGCCAACTCGCGCTGGAACGGAACACCGAGCTTGCGTACCACCAGGACGTCCAGTGGCGCGCCCAGCCGGGATGCGACCTCGGCGGCCACCGGCACTCCGCCGCGAGGCAACGCCAGCACAACGACGTCCTGGTCGCGCAGTTGCCCTAGCCGCTCAGCCAGCTGGCGGCCTGCGTCCGTTCGATTTGCGAAAGCCATCGCGAGCCCTGCTCTCGATCATCCCGCGCCATCCGCCGCGAGGCAACCGCGTTCAGCGAGCAGTGTCACGCACGTCCTCGAGCAGGGGGCGTTTTGGGACACGCCCGTCCCCGGATGACCGTCCGGCCAGCCGCCGCTGGATCCATGGCCCGAGGTAGGCGTACGCCCATCGCACGTCCGCATGCCGGCCACGGAGCCACGACACCGGTTCCAGCTCTGGCAAGGTCAACCAGGACGGGTCGGCGGGCCGGCCGAGCGTCGCCAGTACCTTCGCGGCTACCCGCTGATGCCCGAGCGGGCTCAGGTGCAGGCGGTCGATGCTCCACGCCGCCGGGTGGGCGAGGCCGGAATCCGAGAACATGTCGATCACGTGTGCACCGTGCCGCGCGCCGGCCTCCGCCACGGCGTTGTTCATGGCAACGATCCGCTCGTACAGCACACGTTTGAGTGGCAGCCGCTGGGACAGGTCGGCGAAGCGGAAGAGGATGACGTCGGCGCCGGATGCGCGGAACGCCTCCACCATGCCGTCGAACCGGTCCATCATCCGATCCAGGTCGAAGCCCGGGCGGAGCGCGTCGTTGCCACCCGCAGCGAAGCTGACCAGGTCAGGGCGCATATCAAGGGCCGCGGGTACCTGCTCGACGAGAACCCGGTGGAATCGCCGGCCGCGGATGGCCAGGTTCGCATACTGCAACCGCGGCGAATGCTCGGCAAGGGACGTCGCGACGAGGTCAGCCCACCCCCGGAGCGTACCGTCCGGCTGCTCGTCTCCAACGCCCTCCGTGAAGCTGTCGCCAATCGCGACGAACCTGTGCCACTGCCCCGGCGTCGGCCCGGCTGGTGCTTCCATGACCAGCATTGTGGAGGATGTGCCTATGACCGCACCTGATCGGGAGGTCGTCGACCTCTGCCGCGACCTGATCCGCATCGACACCTCCAACTTCGGTGACGAAAGCGGCCCCGGAGAGCGCAAGGCCGCCGAATACGTCGCCGAGCAGCTCGCCGATGTCGGCCTGGAGCCCGCGGTGTACGAGGCAGCGCCGGGGCGGGCATCCGTCATAGTCCGACTGGACGGCTCCGATCCGTCCCGCACCGACGCCCTGCTGATCCACGGCCATCTTGACGTGGTGCCGGCCGACGCTGATGACTGGACCCACGATCCGTTCTCAGCAGAGCTCGCCGACGGGTGCGTATGGGGCCGGGGTGCGGTGGACATGAAGGACATGGACGCGATGATCCTGTCCGTCATTCGTGACCGGGTGCAGACGGGACGGCTACCTGCGCGGCCGGTCGTCCTGGCGTTCCTGGCCGACGAGGAAGCCGGCGGCATTCTCGGCGCCCACTGGCTGGTCGATCACCACCCGGAACTGTTCGACGGCTGCACCGAGGCGATCGGCGAGGTAGGGGGGTTCAGCCTTACCGTCCACGACGATTTGCGGCTCTATCTGATCGAGACCGCGCAGAAGGGCATCGAGTGGATGCGCCTGACGGTCACTGGCACGACCGGGCACGGCTCGATGGTCAACGACCACAACGCCGTGACCGAGCTGAGCGAGGCCGTTGCCAGGTTGGGCCGGCACGATTGGCCGCTGCGGATCACACCCACCGTGCGGGCCTTTCTCGATGGCGCCTCTGAGGCGTTTGGAGTGCCGCTCGACCCGGAGGATCCCGACCGGCTTTTCGCGACCCTTGGCTCGGTCGCGAAGATCGTCGGGGCCACCCTGCGCAACACCACCAGCCCAACCATGCTCAAGGCCGGCTACAAGCACAACGTCGTCCCTGGCAAGGCGGAGGCGTACATCGACGGCCGGATTCTGCCCGGCCACGTCGAGGAGTTCCATGCGACGGTCGATGAGGTGCTCGGCCCGAACGTCACCCGGACCAGCCTGGTGTCTGACATCCCGCTTGAGACCACCTTCGAGGGCCCTCTTGTGGAAGCGATGCGGGCGGCGCTCGTCGCGGAGGACCCGGGCGCACGGGCGATCCCGTACTGCCTGTCCGGTGGCACCGACGCCAAGGCGTTCAGTCGGCTCGGAATCCGGGCGTTCGGCTTTTCGCCTCTCCGGCTCACGCCGGACCTTGACTTCGCCGGCATGTTCCACGGCGTGGACGAGCGAGTGCCTACTGACGGTCTGCAGTTCGGCGCCCGCGTGCTCGATCGTTTCCTCGAACTCGCCTGAGCGGGTTCAGGCCATTCGCGGGATGCGCAGGATCTTGCGCCGCAGCGTGACCCGGCGCGTGCCATCCGGGAAAATCCGCAGGCGGGCGAGCTCCCAATGGCCGTACTCGGCGTGGTCGGTCAACAGCCGACGAGCCGCGCCACGGGACGTCCCGCGGGGGAGGGTGAAGTGCTGGAACTCGTACTCGGACGCTGGGCTACTCCGCGACATAGTCAGAGCCATCGCCAAATGGTGCCATGCCGACCGGAGTACGGTCATGCTCGTGACCACTTCGCCATTCGATGACACCGACCTGCGAGATCTCCTCGACGACCTGATCGCCGCTTTAATGAGCCACTTCCATGCGGTACGGAACCGGCGGGACGAAGCCGACCCCGATGTCCAGGCCGCCTACACCCGGCTGCGTGCCGCAGCCGAGCAATACGACGACATGCTCTTCGAACTGACTGGTGAGGTCACCCCGTGGGAGTTCCCCGCCGGCCCGCCGTCGGACATCGAGTACGAGGACCGGGCCGCCGCTCCGGACGCGGTGACGGTGATGGTGCGCCGCGACTACGGCATCGCCGACCCGGCTGGGCTGTTGCTGGCGGGCCGCGAGGCCTATGCGGACCTGTACCCCGACGATCCCGATGAAGCAGCCGCGGCTGACGTCAGTCATCCGGGCCGGGCGCTCTACCAGCTCCTCCAAGCGTACGGCGTGGACGGGCTGGACAGTCGGGCCGAGGCCGCGGGCTTGGCGCCGCGCGGCGGCACAGTATGGGTGCAGGCCCTGAGCGCCGAGGATGCCGAAACGCTCACCGCCGAACCGTTCGAGGTCGCGGACGAAGGCATGCTTATATACCGGCTGGATGAGGTGATCAACCCGCCCGACTCAGGGGAGGAGCCCCTTTAGCACCCACAGGCATGCTGAACTTGATCATTCGGGGCGCTCTGGGTAGCCGAAGGGCGGAGCGGAGACATCGTCGAGTGCGTCGACGATCTCAGCCGGCAACGTAAGGTCGTCCGATCGCAAACCGCCACGCAGCTGGGCGGCGGTGCGGGCGCCGAGGATGGCAGCGGTAACACCCGGCCGGTCGCGCACCCAGGTGAGGGCGACCTCCAGTGGCTGAACGCCAAGCCCGTCGGCGGCCGTGCAGGTCGCCTCCACGATCTTCCGTGACCGGCCGTCCAGGTAGGTCTCGACGAACTCGCTGAAGTGAGGTGACGCCGCCCGCGAGTCCGCCGGCAGCCCCGTGCGGTACTTGCCGGTCAGCACCCCGCGCCCGAGCGGCGACCAGGCCAGGAGACCGAGCCCAACTGCCCGGGCGGCCGGCAGCACCTCTCGCTCGATGCCACGCTGCACCAGCGAGTACTCAACCTGGGTGGACGAGATCGGCACCCGGCCGGGAAAGCCGGCTTGATGGGCGGCCACCCAACCGGTTTGCCAGCCGCCGAAGTTGCAGACGCCGGCATACCGGGCCCGGCCACTCGTCACCGCAGCGTCCACCGCGGAAAGCACCTCACCCAGCGGAACGTCCGGGCTCCACGCTTCCACCTGCCACAGATCGACGTGGTCGGCGCCGAGCCGGATGAGCGAGCCATCAAGCTGGTCCAGCAACGCTCGGCGGGACACATCCACCACGAGCTCGCCCGTGCTGAGAGAGATGCCCGACTTCGTGGCAACGACCACTTCCGACCGAGGCACCGCGGTCTCGAGTAGGTCGCCGAGCACCCGCTCGCTGCGGCCGTCGCCGTACGACGCCGCGGTGTCCACGAGCGTCCCGCCGGCCTCCATGAAGGCCTCGAGCTGCTCGCGAGCCTCGTGCTCGTCCGTGTCACGACCCCAGGTCATCGTGCCGAGGCCGAGCCGGGACACCCGCAGGCCGCTGCTGCCAAGCCGTCGCTGCTCCACGCGGGGAGAGTACCGGTGCCGCGCGCCGCCTGGTACCAGCCGGTGGATAGAGTCGCGCGATGCGCCTTGGACTCAACCTCGCCTATTGGGGTGCCGGCAACGACCGTGACAACCTCGCACTTGCCCGCGAGGCCGACCGCCTGGGGTACTCGGTCGTGTGGGCGGCAGAGGCCTACGGCTCCGACTCGCCGACCGTACTAGCCTGGGTGGCCGCCCAGACCGAGCAGATCGACATCGGTAGCGCGGTCATGCAGATTCCCGCGCGCACGCCGGCGTGCACCGCGATGACCGCCGCAACACTGGACAGCCTGTCCGGCGGACGATTCCGGCTCGGCCTCGGCGTATCGGGCCCACAGGTGTCCGAAGGCTGGCACGGCGTGCGCTTCGACAAGCCGCTGGGCCGCACCCGCGAGTACGTCGACATCGTGCGTACGGCGCTCAGCCGGCAGCGGTTGCACTACGCCGGTGAGCACTGGACGTTGCCATTGCCGGACGGCCCCGGCAAGGCGCTGCAGCTGACCGTCCATCCGATCCGCGAGCGAATTCCGGTGTACCTGGCGTCGATAGGTCCTAAGAATCTCGAGCTCACCGGAGAGATCGCCGACGGTTGGCTGGCCGTCTTCTTCGCGCCTGAGCACGCCGGGGACCTGCTCGACCGGATCCGGGCTGGGCGAGAGCGCGCCGGTGCCGCCATGGACGGCTTCGATATCGTGCCGACCGTGCCGCTCGTGATCGGGGACGACCTCGAGCAGTGCGCGGACCCGGTCCGGGGGTACACCGCGCTCTACGTCGGCGGCATGGGCAGCCGGGAGCAGAACTTCTACAACCAACTGGCGGTGCGGATGGGGTACGGCGAGGCGGCCGCCCGGATCCAGGACTTGTTCCTGGACCGCAAGCACCGCGAGGCGATGGCTGCCGTGCCGCTGGAGTTCATCGACAAGACCGCACTCATCGGGCCGGTCGATCGCGTCCGGGACCGACTCAGGGCTTATGCTGACGCGGGCGTCACGACGCTGTCGGTGGCGCTTTATCACGGCCCGGTCGAGCAGCGGGTGCAGGCCCTCCGCGAGCTCGTGGCGGCCGCCGAAGCCGCCGCCGTCTAGCACTACAGGAGAGTTCACCCCGACCATGGAGTGGTTCCAAGCCGTCGTGCTCGGCATCCTGCAGGGTCTGACCGAGTTCCTGCCCATATCCTCCAGCGCGCACCTGCGTATCTACCCTGAGCTGTTCGGTTGGGAGGATCCGGGCGCGGCCTTCACAGCCGTCATCCAGATCGGTACCGAGGCCGCCATCATCACCTACCTGGCCAAGGACATCGGCCGGATAGTTGAGGCCTGGGCCCGTTCGCTGGTCAACCGGGGTGCCCTGCGCAGCAACGAGCTGGTCCGGGTCGGCGGCGCTCACCGGATCGAAAGGACCTGGGATCCCCAGGATGCCCGGCTGGGGTGGTACGTGATCGGCGGCTCGGTACCGATCGTGGTGCTTGGCATCGCACTCAAGGACGTCATCGAGACCGACTTTCGCTCGCTCTGGATCGTTGGTACCACGCTGGTCGTTCTCGGGCTCGTGCTCGGCCTCGCCGATCGGGTAGGACGCCGTGAACGCACACTCGGCTCTCTGAACTTCCGGCACGCCGTGCTTCTCGGGCTGGCCCAGGCTTGCGCACTGATCCCTGGGGTGTCACGGTCGGGCGCCACCATCAGCATGGCGCTGTTCCTGGGATACGACCGCGCGGCCGCCGCGAGGTTCGCCTTTCTGCTGGCCATCCCGGCCGTGCTGGGGGCAGGGATCTTCGAGTGGCCGTCCGCGCTCGCCGAGGGCGCCGAATACGGGCTCGGCCCGATGCTGCTGGCAACAGCCGTCTCGTTCGTCGTGGGATACGCGGTCGTGGCCTGGCTGTTCCGGTGGCTGCAGACCCGCTCGTACACCCCCTTCGTGGTCTACCGCGTGGCGCTCGGCCTGCTCACCCTCGGGCTGCTGACAGCGGGAGCGCTGACGCCCTAGCGGCTACTGGCCGGCTTCATCTGGCATCGGGGCGCCGGAGATCCACGGCCACGGATTGACCGGTCGGCCGCCGATGCGGACCTCGAAGTGGAGGTGCGGACCGGTCGAGAATCCGGTCGAACCCACCGATCCGATGGGCTGGCCCTTGGCCACCTTGGCGCCGATGTCAACCGACAGGCCAGGCTGATGCGCGTACAGAGTCGACACCTGCTGGCCGTCGATCACACCGTGGTCCACGATCACGAGGTAGCCGTACGCGTCGTTCCATGTCGCCTCGGCCACGACTCCGTGATCGGCGGCGTAAATGAATCCGTCACCCCGGCCCAGGTCGACGCCGGTGTGAGATTTGACGTATCCGAGGATCGGATGCATTCGGGGCCCGAATGGCGACGTGACCGGGCCGGTCCCGGGACGCATGAAGCTGCCCGTGCCTTCCAGCGTGTCACTGATCGAGTACTCGGCCAGCCAGGCTTCGAGGTCCTCTGACTCGGCGAGGAACTCCTCGTACCTACGGTACTCCTCGTCTTTGGCCAGGTCGGCTGCAACGCGGGCATCCACATGTGCGGCTTCGGCGACCTCGAGTGCCTGCGTCGCGGCGCGGACTTCCTCCTCGACCGAACTCACCAAGTGGCTGGTCTTGGCGACCTGGTGGACAAGGTGCCGATGGTCTTCACGCAGGCTACGGACGCGGTCCTGCACGGCCTCGAGTTCGGCCAGCTGATCCGAGAGCTCCTGCATCGCGTCGTCGCCCGCTCGCAGCGCCGACCAGCCGCCGAGACCGGACTGGTACGCCGCCCGCGCAACCACGCCCAGCCGCTCACGCGTCCTCTCTACCTTTGCGGTGAGTTGGTCTAGCTTGCGCGACGCTTCACGTTCGGCCAGCAAGGTCGCGTCCAGCGTGCGGCTTGCCTGATCTGCGGCGGCGCCGGCAGCAGCTGCGGCGTCACGTGCGGTCTCCGCCCGCAGCGTCGCAGCGTCGAGTTCAGTCTGCGCACTCTCGAGTGTCTCGAGCGCGACCCGGACGGTGTCGGCGTGAGCGTCCAGAAGCTCCTCGGCGAAATCCTGGATGCTCTCGTTGAGCTCGTCGACATTGCGGTCAGGATCGTCCGGGGTCGCACCGGCTGCCGGGGTCGCGGACGCGGCTAGCACGCCCAGACCAAGCAGCCCGGCGGCGAGTGCGGCGGGCACGCCGGCAAGGCTGCTGCGAACGCCCACGGCCCGAGACTCCTTCGTAACGAACTATTGACGATTTCGCATCATACGCCGCGTTCTTTCGGGCCAGTTCCGATCAGCGCAATCCCCACGCGTGATAGCTGTCGATCTCGAGCCACGCGTTGACCCGCGGCCGCTCCCTATTCCCGTACGGTTTGCCCGAGTAGTGCATCGCCAGGCGGTCAATGCCCGCCAGCTCAGAGTCCGGGGTAATCGTCACGGTGCCCTGCAGGCTGATATGGCGGTACCACGAATCGGGATCTAACACGGTCAGCGAAACCCTGGGGTCGGCGCGCATGTGATCGAGCCGCTTTCGTTCGGCATCGAGGTTCAGCAGGATCCGGCCGTCGTCCCACAGGTACCACGTAGCAACCGACACCGGAGCGCCGTCCGGCCGGACGGTGGCCATCACGGCATGGTTGGGCTGCTCGAGCAGCTTGACCAGGTCGTCGGGAATCGGTGGTTTAGCCACAGGTATAGCCTCCTCAGACGGCGCGAACTGATCCATCGATCGGCAACTCCGTGTCTCCGATCCTTATTCCGCTCACCAGTAGGCTCGCTGGGTGCCTACCGTTTTGCTCGTCCGCCATGGCCGCACGGCCGCTAATGCCGCTGGGACGCTTGCCGGCCGGTCCTCCGGTGTCCCGCTGGACGAGACCGGAAAAGCACAGGTCGACGCGCTCGCGACCCGGTTGGCGAGATTGCCCCTGGCCGCAATCATCACGAGCCCCCTGGATCGCTGCGTCGAAACCGCGAGCGCCATCGCGACGGGCCGCGGGGGGTTAACGCCGATCACGGACGAGCGTCTCGTCGAGTGCGGGTACGGCGACTGGACGGGCCGGCCGATCCGGGCGCTTTCTCGTACGAAGCTGTGGCGGCAGATCCAGACCCACCCGTCCGGGGCCACGTTCCCCGGTGGCGAACCGATGCGCGCGATGCAAGCTCGCGCCGTCGATGCCGTCCGCGACCACGACGCGCGCGTCGCCGCCGCCACCGGCGGGTCCCCAGCATGGGTGGCGGTGTCGCACGGAGACGTCATCAAGGCGGTCGTGGCCGATGCGCTCGGAATGCACCTGGACGCCTTTCAACGAATCGTGATCGACCCAGCCTCGGTCACCGTGATCACTTACACGGACCTGCGCCCGTTCGTGGTCCACCTCAACCACACCGGCGAACTGCTCAGCATCGGTTCCCGTCCGCGCCGGCGGCGCCGGGGCAGCGATGCAGTGGTGGGCGGCGGACGCGGGACCGAATAAGGTCGGTTCCGTGCCCCACGAGGTCATTCGGTTCAACTCACCCGAGCGGTTCGTCGCCGGCACGGTCGGCGAGCCGGGCCAGCGGACTTTCTTCCTTCAGGTGCGAGAAGGTTCCCGGATCGTGACCGTCTTACTGGAGAAGGAGCAGGTCGCCGCCCTGGCCGAACGCCTGGATGGGCTGCTTGACGAGGTTGTCCGGCGCACCGGCGGTCAGGCGCCGGTCCCGGTCGTGGCGCCGGCCGACCTCGAGGACACTGCTCCACTGGATCAGCCGATCGAGGAGGAGTTCCGGGTCGGCACGCTGACCCTGGCCTGGGACGGCACGGACGATCAGGTGGTCATCGAGGCCTTCGCCGCGGCCGACGACGACGTTCTTCAACCCGATTCTGAGATTCCCGAGGACCGCGATGTCCTCGTCGTGCGCATCTCCGGCTCCGCCGCCAGGGCATTCGTCAAGCGGGCTCAGGCGCTGGTCGCGGCCGGGCGCCCGCCGTGCCCGCTATGCGCGCTGCCGCTCGACCCCGAGGGGCACGTCTGCCCCCGCCAGAACGGCTACCGGCGCCGTGAGTGACTCGGCTCGCCTGCTGGAGCACGGTGAGCTCGTCGTCGAGGGGCGGCTGGTTGCAGCGTCCAATGCCACATTGCTGTGCCGGGTCGTCGGCCCCGGAGGAAAGGCGCGCTGCGTCTATAAACCCGCGGTCGGCGAGCGGCCGTTGTGGGATTTTCCGGACGGGACGTTGGCGGCCCGCGAGTACGCCGCGTTTCTGGTATCGGAGGCCGTCGGCTGGAATCTCGTGCCGCCCACGCTGCTTCGCGACGGTCCCTACGGGCCGGGGATGTGCCAGCTGTGGGTGGACGAGTCTGGCGAGCAGTTCGTCGACATCGTCCCGCCAGACACCGTGCGGGACGGCTGGCTGGCCGTGCTTGACGCCGTCGACGGCGAAGGCAAGCCGGTCACACTGGTGCACGCTGACGATCCGCGGCTTCGCCGGCTCGCGCTCTTCGACGTCGTGATCAACAACGCCGACCGCAAGGCCGGGCACATCCTGACCGACGAACACGGATCGGTCCAGGGCGTGGACCACGGAGTCGCGTTCCACGCGGAGGACAAGCTCCGCACCGTCCTGTGGGGATGGGCAGGGCACGAACTCACCGACCACGAACGTGATCTGCTACGCCGCCTGCGGGTCGAATTGGACGGTCCGCTCGGCCCCGTGCTCAGTGATCTGCTGGCCACAGGCGAGGTTCGGGCCACGAAGGAGCGGATCTCTCGCCTGCTGCAGGACGGGCGCCTACCCACCATGGGCGACCGGCCGCGGCCCATCCCGTGGCCAGTGTTCTAGGCTCACTCGCATGCGCGCCTGGACTGCCCCGGAACCACCTCAATTGCCCGGGCGAGGGCATCCAATTCGCCTGTACGACACAGCGGTTGGCCAGGTGCGCCCGACGGCTCCCGGTCCGCAGGCGCGGATGTACGTCTGTGGAGTGACACCGTACGACGCCACGCACCTCGGCCATGCGGCCACCTACCTGGCCTTCGACCTCCTCAACCGCGCCTGGCACGATGCCGGGCACGACGTGCGGTACGTCCAGAACGTCACGGACATCGACGAGCCGCTCTTGGAACGGGCCGAGCAGACCGACCTCGAGTGGAACGAACTGGCCGCCCAGCAGATCGACCAGTTCCGGGACGACATGGCCTGGCTGCATGTTCTGCCGCCGGACGATTTCGTCGGCGCGGTCGAGTCCGTCCCGTTGATCGCGGGGCTGATCGAGCAGGTGCGGAACGCCGGAGCGACCTACGAGGTCGAGGGTGACCTGTACTTCTCCGTCGAGGCGGACCCGCGGTTCGGATCCATTTCTCACCTCGATCACGAAGCCATGGTCGCGCTATCCAGGGAGCGGGGCGGCGACCCCGACCGGGCCGGCAAAAAGGATCCGGTCGACAGTGTGCTGTGGTGGCGCGCACGGCCCGGCCTACCGTCCTGGGAGAGCCCGTTCGGGCCAGGCCGGCCCGGCTGGCACATCGAGTGTGCCGCGATCGCCCTGCACTATCTGGGCGACGCCTTCGACGTACAGGGTGGGGGATCGGACCTCGTGTTCCCGCACCACGAGATGTCGGCCTCACACGTGCACGTCACCGGGCGCTGGCCGTTCGCGCGCGCGTACGTCCACGCCGGCATGGTGGGGCTGGGCGGCGAGAAGATGTCCAAGTCGCTGGGCAATCTGGAGTTCGTGTCCCGCCTGAGAACCGACGGGCGGGACGCCACCGCCGTACGGATGGCGCTGCTGTCCGATCACTACCGGGCTGACCGGGACTGGACGTCCGGCCTGCTCGCCGCCGCAGATGACCGGCTGGCCCGCTGGCGAGCGGCGGTCGCTGCACCGGCCGGGCCCGATGCCAGCCGGCTACTCTCCGAGGTCCGCGCTTTCCTGGCCGACGACCTGGACACGCCACGCGCGATGGCCGCCGTCGATCGGTGGGTTGAGCAGACACGCCTACGCGCCGGCAGCGATCCGACGGCTCCCGCGCTCGTCCGGGACCTCCTGGATGCACTGCTGGGAATCTCTCTGCCCTGACCGCGAGGTTGGTGTGTCGAGTGTGGAATCCCTAGGAGTCGGTGCGACGGCGCAGGTAACGCTCGAACTCGCGAGCGATGTGCTCGCCGGACGCCTCGGGCAGCTCGGTGGTGTCGCGCGCCTCTTCCAGGCGCTTGACATACTCGGCTACATCCGGGTCCTCGGTAGCGAGCTCCTCCACGCCGTGCTGCCAGGCCTGTGCTTCGTCCGGCAGGTCGCCCAGCGGGATGGAGACGTCCAGCAGATCCTCGATCTTCTGGACTAACACAAGCGTGGCCTTCGGGCATGGGGACTGCGACACATAGTGAGGGATTGCGCCCCACAAACTGGTGGCAGACCAGCCGGCAGTGGCCGCCGCATTCTGAAGCACGCCCACGATGCCGGTCGGTCCCTCGTACCGGGACCGCTCGACGCCCAGAGCCCGAGCGAGCCCGTGGTCAGTGCCGGACACCGTGACCGGAACTGGCCGGGTGTGCGGCACATCGGCCAGCAGGGCGCCGAGCGTGATCAGATCGCGCACACCGAGATCCTCCGCGTGCCCCATCAGTTCCTCGCAGAACGCACGCCATCGCATGTTCGGCTCGATCCCTCGCACCAGCACGACGTCTCGATCGCTGCCGCCCGGCCGCGCGATGAGTAGCCGAGTGGTCGGCCACTCCAGCGTCCGGACGCCGTCCTCGGCAATGTGCACTGTGGGCCGGTTGACCTGGAAGTCGTAGTAGTCGTCAGGATCGATCTCGGCCAACGGCTCGGCGTTCCAGCAGTCGGCGAGGTGGTCTATCACTCCCGTAGCGGCCTCACCAGCGTCGTTCCAGCCGGCGAACGCCGCAATCATCAACGGGTTCGTCAACCGGCGACCGGTGCGGGCCGCGGTGTTCTCGCCTTCAGGCATGAGGCCAGACTACGACCCTGGCGCCGAATCGCCCATGTCCCGATCCCTGGACAATCTGTCCGGCTGACGGACAGCCCAAGCTAGCCTGGCCTGTACGCAGGTCACCCGATGTAGGAGAAGCCGTGTCGAAATCCGCAACCGTCCTCCGCAGGGCGCTCACCGAGCGTGTCGTGGTAGCCGACGGTGCGATGGGCACGATGCTCCAGGCCGCAAGCCTGACCCTCGACGACTTCGAAGGACACGAGGGCTGCAACGAGATCCTCAACCTGACCCGGCCGGACGTTGTTCGCTCGATCCACGACGCGTACCTCGGGGTCGGCGTCGATTGCGTGGAAACCAACACGTTCGGTGCGAACTGGACGGCTTTGTCCGAGTACGACCTCGCCGACCGCATCCACGAGATCGCACTCCGTGGCGCCGAGCTGGCCAGGGAAGTCGCCGACGGGTGGTCGACACCTGACCGGCCGCGCTGGGTCCTCGGGTCGGTCGGCCCGGGTACCAAACTGCCGTCTCTCGGCCATGTGAGCTTCGCAGTGCTGCGTGATGCTTACCAATCGCAGGTCGAAGGCATGCTCGCCGGGGGAGTGGACGCCGTCCTCGTCGAGACGGCGCAGGACCTTCTGCAGGCCAAAGCAGCGGTCATCGGGGCTCGGCGCGCAATGGCGGCAGCGGGGACGGACGTCCCACTGGTGGTGAACGTCACTGTGGAGACCACCGGCACAATGCTGCTCGGGAGCGAGATCGGCGCCGCGCTGACCGCGCTCGAACCGCTCGGCGTCGACCTGCTCGGGCTGAACTGCGCCACAGGCCCCGCGGAAATGAGTGAACACCTCCGCCACCTAGCCCGGCACGCGGGAGCCGGACTGGCCTGCATGCCGAACGCCGGCCTGCCCGAGCTCACGGCCGACGGCGCCCGCTATCCGCTCACACCCGGGGAGCTGGCCAACGCCCACGACCTGTTCACCCGCGAGTACGGACTGGCTCTGGTGGGCGGCTGCTGCGGAACGACCCCCGAGCATCTGCGCCAGGTGGTGGAGCGCGTGGGGGGCCGCGAGGTCGCCGGCCGAGTGCCGCAGATCGAACCCGGCGTGTCCAGCCTCTACCAGCACGTGCCGTTCCGCCAGGACGTGTCGTACCTGGCCATTGGCGAGCGCACCAACGCCAATGGCTCGAAGGCCTTCCGCGAGGCGATGCTCGACAAGCGCTGGGACGACTGCGTCGAGATCGCCCGGGCACAGATCCGCGACGGCTCCCACCTTCTCGACCTGTGCGTCGACTACGTCGGGCGGGACGGCGTTGCCGACATGCATGAACTTGCCGGGCGGTTCGCGACCGCGAGCACCCTGCCGCTCGTGCTGGACTCGACCGAGCCTGCGGTCATCGAGGCCGGTCTGGAGTGTCTCGGCGGGCGCAGTGTGATCAACTCGGTCAACTACGAGGACGGTGACGGCCCGGACTCCAGGCTGCGTCGCCTGATGCCTATCGTCCGCGAGCACGGCGCGGCCGTCATCGCGCTGACCATCGACGAGGAGGGCCAGGCCCGGAGCGCAGAATGGAAGCTCCGGGTGGCCGAGCGGCTGATCAAGCAGCTCACCGACGAGTTCGGGATGCGCGAGAGCGACATCATCATCGACTGCCTGACCTTCCCGATCACGACCGGCCAGGAGGACGGCCGGCGCGACGCGGCGGAGACGATCGAGGCGATCCGCGAGCTCAAGCGGCGCCACCCGGACGTGCAGACGACGCTCGGCATCTCGAACGTCTCCTTCGGGCTGAACCCTGCCGCCCGTGCCGTGCTCAACTCCGTGTTCCTGCACGAGGCGGTCGGCGCTGGGCTGGACTCGGCTATCGTGCACGCCGCTCGCATCCTGCCGATCTCGCGTATCCCCGAGGAACAGCTCCAGGTCGCGCAGGATTTGGTCTATGACAGACGTCGTCCGTCGTCCGATGGCCGTGAGGCCTATGACCCGCTGGTGCGGTTCCTTGAGCTGTTCGAAGGAGTGTCGGTCTCGGCCGACGACCGCGCCGAGGCCCTCGCCGCCCTACCGCTTTTCGAGCGGCTCGAGCGGCGGATCGTCGACGGAGAGCGCAACGGCCTCGAAGCCGACCTGGACGAGGCCCTGCAACAGCGCAGCGCTCTCGACATCGTCAACGACACCCTGCTGGCCGGCATGCGAACAGTCGGCGAGCTGTTCGGCAAGGGTGAGATGCAGCTGCCGTTCGTCCTGCAGAGCGCCGAGGTCATGAAGGCAGCGGTCGCCCACCTCGAACCGCATATCGAGGGACGCGGCGGCGACGAGTCCCGGGCGACGATCGTGCTGGCCACGGTCAGGGGCGACGTGCACGACATCGGCAAGAACCTGGTCGACATCATCCTTACGAACAACGGCTACCGGGTCGTGAACCTTGGCATCAAGCAGCCGATCACTACGATCCTCGAGGCAGCCGAGGAGCACGGCGCGGACGCCATCGGCATGTCCGGCCTACTGGTCAAGAGCACTGTCGTGATGAAGGAGAACCTCGAGGAGATGAACCAGCGGGGCGTCGCCACCCGCTGGCCCGTGCTGCTCGGCGGCGCGGCGCTGACCCGCGCGTATGTCGAGGACGACCTGGCGTCGCTTTACGCCGGCGAGGTGCGGTACGCCCGAGATGCGTTCGAAGGGCTCCGGCTCATGGACGCGATCGCAGCCGCCAAAGCCGACGCTCGCACGTCCCTGTCGGAGGTGCTGCCGGAACGGCGCAAGCGGCGCGTCGCTCGGACCGCGCGGCGGGACGACACGCCCGCCGACGTGGCCGACGTACGGTCGGACGTCGCCACCGACACCCCGGTTCCCCACCCGCCGTTCTGGGGCTCCCGCGTCGTCAAAGGCATCCCGCTCGCCGACTACGCCGTCTACCTGGACGAGCGTGCAACCTTCCTCGGTCAGTGGGGGCTGCGTGGCTCCCGCGGCGATGGCCCCTCGTATGAAGAACTTGTCGAGACGGAGGGACGTCCGCGGCTGCGGATGTGGCTGGACCGCCTGCATACCGAGGGCATCCTCGAACCGGGAGTGGTGTACGGGTATTGGCCGGCGGTATCCGAAGAGCGCGACCTCGTGGTGCTCGATCCCGACAACCACAGCGACGAGGTCGCCCGGTTCACCTTCCCGCGCCAGCGGCGTGACCGGCGGCTGTGCCTGGCCGACTTCTTCCGGTCCCGCGAGTCCGGCGAGCCGGGTGAAGTTGACGTGGTCGCCTTCCACCTGGTCACCATGGGATCTCGGGTGGCCGAGGTGACGGCCAAATTGTTCGCCGAGAACGCCTACCGCGACTATCTCGAGCTGCACGGGCTCTCGGTCCAACTCACCGAGGCGCTTGCCGAGTATTGGCACGCGCGGGTGCGTGCGGAACTCGGGTTCGGCGGTGAGGACGACGCGTCGCTCGACGGCATCCTCGATCAGGGCTACCGCGGCTCTCGGTACTCCTTCGGATATCCGGCTTGCCCGGACCTGGAGGCGCGGAAGATCCTGGTCCGGTTGCTCGAACCGGAGCGGATCGGAGTCCAGCTTTCCGAGGAGCTCCAGCTTCACCCAGAGCAATCAACTGACGCGCTGATCGTCCACCACCCCGAGGCCAAGTACTTCAACGCCGGCTGACGATGGCCGCCAAAGCGGGCTGATACCGTCGGCGTAGTGCACACTCCGCTGCCGGCAGCCGTCCTCTGGGATATGGACGGCACCCTCGTCGACACCGAACCGGATTGGATCGCCACCGAGCGTGCCCTAGTCATCTCGCATGGCGGCACCTGGACGGATGAAGATTCCGAACGCCTGGTCGGCAGCGCGCTGATCGAGGCGGGGGAGTACATCAGAGTCCGCGGTGGACTTCCGATGACTGCCGAGCAAGTGGTCGAGACGATGGTGGAGCGGGTCCTCGAGCGCTTGAAGGAGTCCGTCACCTGGCGACCTGGCGCACGCGAACTGCTGGCCGACCTTCGCGCTCATCACGTGCCTTGCGCGCTCGTGACCATGTCGTACCGGAAGCTGGCCGATGTCGTGGTATCCGCACTGCCACCGGACAGCTTCGGCGCGGTCGTCACCGGAGACGAGGTCGTCAACGGCAAGCCGCACCCCGAGCCATATTTACGGGCCGCGCGCGAGCTCGGTGTCGATATTGCCCGCTGCATTGTGATCGAGGATTCGACCACGGGTGCCCGGGCCGGTGTCGCGTCTGGTGCACGCGTCGTCGCCGCGCCGAACGTCGTCGATGTCAATCTGTCGGGTGTGCCCACTGTGGCTACGCTCGTGAAAATGCGGGCGGCCGACCTCGCCGCTATCGCCGGCTACAGGGGCGCACCACGCTGACGTCTCGACAGATGTCGGAAGCCGGCCACATTCACTCCGTACACATGGCCAGTGACCGGACGTCGCTGCCTTCCTAGTGTGAGCGGCGAGGCGGCCTGCGGTGGGTCGCGTCGTCTCTGCGCCCATAGGAGGCACGATGAGATTGAGACCGACGAACCGGCGAATACGCAGGACGGTCGCGTGGCGCGTCATAGCCGTCGGAGGAGCTGCGGCGCTGGTGATTCCGCTGGCCAGCGGCATGGGCGTAGCGGCTCAGGCACCGGCTACGGAATCCGACAGCGGCCCGATCGTGGCGGCAGACCCGCAGCAGTGGACGGATCAGGCTGAAATGACCTGGGACGACTACGTCCCCGTTCGGCCGCCTGAGTGGAACTCCGCCGATACCAGCCAGGGCAGCGAAGTGCAGTACCGCACTGCCGTGATCTTGATGGACTTCGAGGATCAGCCGTTCCTGATCACTCAGGACCCTGAATCGCATCCCTTCGGGAACCCGCAGAGTGGCTGGGAGCCGGTGGCGCAGGAGGACGTCAACGAGTGGTTCTACGAGTACTACGCCGTTCCGAACGAGTACAACGGGGGCCAGACACTGCATTCCTACTGGATGGAAGACAGCCACGGCCGGATCGGCGTCGACGTCGAGGTCTTCGGCCCGTACACCATGCCGCACCACTGGTGGCAGTACGGCCTCAGCGAATGGGGCGCGAACTCACTCAACACGAACCAGTGTCCCGCCCAGGCGAACATCCCGACGGGAGGGACCAACGTCACTGAACTGAATGTCACCTCGACCGACTTCTTCTACGTCGGAGACCGCATCACGATCAGGCACGACATGTTCCCGTCCGGAGGCGGCCGTCCGCCGTTGACGATCAACCGGACGGTAGTCGACATCCCCGATGCGAACACTCTGGTGCTCGACCAGCCAGTGGACGAAATCTGGGACGGCGCCCGCGTTCACGACTGCGGACTGGACATCCGCACCGACGGTGGAAACGCCTGGCGAGCCGACATCGGCTGCGAATCAGGCCTGTGCGGCTTCAATAATGGCTTCTACGTCACCGCGGGCCACGACGAATCGTCGACGTGGGAAGAGTTCGGCCAGATGATCTTCGCAGGGCCAGAGGAGGTACCAGACGAGTTGGGTAATCCGAATCCCAACCTCCCGAACTCGTCAGTAACCAGATACGTGCCGTGGACCTCGTGGTACGCGGCAGCAAATCACTGGCCGAATGCGGGCGGTGGCACGTCCACCCAGGCCGAGAGCTCGGGCCAGAGCGTGTTCGCGCATGAGTTCAGCCACTTGCGCGGTCTGCCGGACAACTACAACAACCCGTTCTCCGATACCGACCGCAACTACACCGGTTACTGGGAGATGATGAGCCGCGGGACGTTCAACGGTCCCGGCGGTACCCACAACCGTTGGCAGATCCCGAACGCCGGCGGCTCGGCGCTCGGCCCACACCACATGCTGCACTTCAAGACCAGTGGTTCTGGTGGCCGGTTGGGCGTCGTGACAGATGACGAGCAGGTCATCCTCGACCGGCCAGCTCTCGTCGACCAGGGTGTCGCGGTCACCACGCTGCAGGCGCGCTCGTACGTTCCCAACGGGATCGATGTGGGCCTCACGGTCAACCTCGGCGCCGGCGGGTACATTCCGGGCAACTGCGAGACGCTGACCGACGATCCGTTCTGGTGCACGCACACCAACCAGACGACGTGGCAGCGGTTCACGATGGAGGTCGTGGATCGGGTCGGGAACGACTCGTTCACGCCCGGGCATGGTGTCCTGCTGGCTCAGACCCGCAACTCGGGAACCCCGCGGGCGCGGCTCATCGACGCCAACATCGAGAACATCAACAGGATCGACTACTTCCGGCCGGACGGAACTCCGGTGCCGGTCGTGCGTGGTGACCCTCGCCAGCTCGATGACGCAACGTTCCATGCCGGCACCGAGTCCGACAGCCAGTACGAGTACATCGAGAACTTCAACGATCTGCACTTCTACGTTCTCGATGCGTACCGGGATGAGGACGGCGTGCTGTTCTACGACGTCGCGGTCCGGCACCTCGACGGAGCGGGCGCCTTCGCGCGGGGCGCCGAGCTCGGCGAGGCGGCGACCTACCCGGTCGGCGATTCGACCGCCCTGGTGAACGTGCCGCTGAGCAACACCGGCGAGGCCGGCGAGGGTGTCTTCGATTCGGACGTCTACCGCCTGTCCGCGTCAGTCGACGGTGACGGCTGGGGCGTGCACCTGCCGTACGAGGTCGTCGCGGCGGCATCCGGCGAGTCCGTGCCCGTCTCGGTGTACGCCACGGCCGGCACGGGCGCGACGGAATCGGCAACGGTGACCGTGACGGCAACCAGCGAGACCGACTCCAGTGTGTCGGTGTCGCTCGAGGTCGAGCTGACCTCGGCGGACCTCAAGGTGACACTCGACACCGCATCCGCGCTCGTCGAGGCCTACTACGCGGCCGGCGTCATTGAAACGAACGAGCGGAACCAGTTGAGCGCGCTGCTGAACGTGATATCGAACACGACCGGCAAGGCAGCTCAGAACGCGGTCAACCAGTTCGAGGAGTTCGCCTCGAGGATTGCCGATGTGGGCGCGCGCAACCTGGCCAGTGCCGCCCTCGTGTCGGTGGCTGGAGATATCCGCAGCGACCTGTGATCCAATGTCCCCCCACAACGGGGCGGGAGACCGTTCGGTCTCCCGCCCCACTCTTACCCACGGGCAAGGCGGCGGTTACCGTGCATCCCATGTCTTACCCGCGACCACGTGTCTGGCGGTTCGGCGCGTGGTTGATCGTCGTGGCCGCGCTGGTGCCGCTGACCGGTTGTGCGGACAACCCGGAGGTTTCTGACGAGGCTGGTTTGACGCTCCGGCTTGTCATCCCGGATACCAACATCCGCGAGCCTGACGTACCGTGCTCCGGCGCGAGCGGCTTCCGGTTCGCCCATCCGCAAGCACCGTTCATCGTCGAGGACGCCGACGGTCGGCAAGTAGCGTCCGGCACCTTGCCGGAAGGAACGGCAGAGAAGGCCTTCAACATCGACCTGGGCGATGAACGCCAACCAACGGTCTGCGTGATGATGGTCGAGGTCCAGGGCGTGGAAACACTGGACGATCACTACTTGGTGATCGACGACAGGTCTCCCGTTCCGATCAAACCCAACTCGAGCCTGGAAGACATCCCGGAGGTTGTGCTGCGGTGAAGCTCGTCCGCTTGGCGGCCTGTGCTGCCGCAGTCATTCTCAGCGCCTGCTCCAGCACGCCGGCTGCGACCGGGGAGTTGCCTGGTGCGGTGCCGGACGGTGTGGTGTTCCGGGAGCCACCAGCCGGCGCCCCACCCGCAGCGGGCTTCGAGTTGGATCTGGTCGATGGCCGCACGCTGGATGTGCCCGGGGAATGGGAAGAGCGCCCGGTTGTGCTGGTCTTCTTCGAGTCCTGGTGCACGCTCTGCCAAGAGCAGCAGGAGAGCATCAACGACGTCGTAGCCGACTACCGCGATGTCGTGCTGTTCGTCGGAATCGCCAATCTCTCCGAGCCTGCGGACGTCGAGCAGTACGTAGCGGACAACGACATCACCTACCCGGTGGGAATCGACACCACCGGCCGAACCTTTCTCAACTACGCGGTGACCGAACCCCCGCTCGTGGCCCTCGTCAGCAAGGGCGGCCAGGTGCTGCGCGGCTGGCCGGAAGGCATCTCTGGCGAGGAGTTGCAGGAGCAGATCGAGCAGTTGGCCGTCGAATCTCGCTGATCGTCGGAACCTCGGCCGTCCTCGTACCAAGGTCCATTCCTGACAGGCGCACTTGGCTCGGTCAGGAATGGTACTTGGCCGTCGACCCTGGTGGCACGGGTGCGGCGGTGGCTCTGCGCCCCAATCGCAAAGCCATCGCCGCACTCGAAACGGACGATCAGAGGGTTGAGCAGTCACCCCCGGCCGTGCCGTTGATCTTGTTGGGAGCCTGGAAGTCGCGAGCCGGCGCGCTGTTGCCGGAGCACGACACGTCTCCGTGGAAGGTGTTGCCGACCAAGATCGGGCCGTACTCGTAGCCGTACAGCATGAACCGCTCGTCCCACCGGTCGGTGCCCTGGTCGCGAGCGACCTGGGTGTTGTCCGTCAGGTGAACCTCGCCGTTGAACGTGCTGCCGGCGGCCCAGACACCGGTCTCGGTGCCATTGATCATCGTCTCGCCGTTGACCGTGCTGCCGAACACCTGCAGCGCATCGGCGCCGTCGGCGACCAGACCCCCGGCGATCGTGCTGTCCGACACCACCACGGATGCGCCTTGGCGAACGGTGACCCCGCCGTGGACGGTGGCGTCGTCGAGGCAGGTCACACCGCTCGAGACGACCACATTGCCGAAACGCTCCCCGGTGATGGTGCGGGTGCAGTCCAGCGGATCGCCGGGCACGACGGTGGCCCGGTACGACTCGGCTTCGCCGATGTTTCCGGACGGGTCGGTGGCCCGGTGCTCGACGAAGTGCGTGCCAAACCCGGGCACGAACGTACCGCTCGGGTGTCCTTCGAAGTACTGCTCGAAGGTCGCCTTCGACAGACCACCCGTGCCCAAGTTGCCGTACGTCAGCGCCTTGACGTTGGTACCCGAGTGCCGGAACTTGAACGGCGCATCCTCCTCTTCCGGGAAGCCGAAGTAATTGAACCAGCCGTCCTCGTTCAGCCGCAGCTGCCCCACCACGTGGGGTGTTCCCTCGTAGCCCGTGGTGTCATCCTGCGGCGTCAGGAACATGTTCCAGCCGTCGAAGTAGACAGGGTGCTCGAGGTCGCCGTCGAGCGTGGTCAGCGGCTCGGACAGGGTCCGCGGTGCTGTCGGCAGCACGTTGTCGACCGTCCAGGTCACGATCTCCGTGCCGCCGCCCTCGGCCGGGTCAGTCACAGTCGCGGTCAGTTGGTGAGTTCCACTGGCCGGGCCGAGAGCAGCGAGATCGATGGTGCGGTCGGTGGACGGTGCCACCGGCGCGCCGTTGAGGGCCCACGCCACGTCGAGTGCGCGATCTGACGGGTGACCGGTCAGGACGTGGACGACCTCGTCACCGGCAACGGGCCGGTCGGTCGGCGACGATCCCGTGATGAGGTCGACGTCACCCACCGGGGTTGGCGCCACAGTCTCTTCACTGATCGTCCACTGCCGGGTCTGTACGAACCGTGGTCCGTTGTATCCGGAGTTGGTGGAGGTATTGCCGGTTGACGGATTGCGGACCCAGTCAATGCCGTCCGGGCCCACCGGGTCGCGGACCTCCACGTGCACCACAGTGCCGGGCTGCAGGTCGAGCTCGGCCAGGTCGAGGTTGCGGCTGTCGCCCGTGTCGAGCACGTCGCCGTCCGGCCCGCCGATCCGCCAGGTCACCCGCATGTTGTGGTACTTCGGCTGCTGGGGCTCCACCCAGAGCACGCTGTCTCTCGGAACCGAGCCCTCCGGTGTGTTCAACACGCTCATCGCGCCCCGGTTCCGCTGGCCGGTGATCCGGGCGACCATGTGTTCACGGCCGACCTGGTCCCAGTCGAAGCCGATCCACCGCATGATCGAGTGCTCACTCGGCCTCCGGATCCCACAGGGGAAGGAGTTCCCACCTTCGTGCAGACCGATCGTGCCGCCGGACAGGCTCTCCTCGCCGATCCACCGCCACCACTTGTGCTGCTCGGCAATCATCTGCTCGGTACTCGTGCGGATCGTGTGGTGGAAGCTGCCGGGTTCGCCGCCCGCGTAGCAGGGCCGGACGACGTCACGGGCCGAGTACGGGTACTCGTCGGCCATCGTCCCGTGCGAGTGACCCAGCTCGTGCAGGGAGATGAGCGGACCCTGCGGACTGCCACCCGAGGCGGTTGCGCTAGTTCCGCCGATGCCGCCGTACGTGAACGTGTTGAAGATCGCCAGCGACTGCACGTTCTGTGAGTTGCCCGGGATGCCCATCACCGGCCCGACGTAGTCGTTGATGATCCGAGTCCGCGCCTGGTTGCCGGTCTCGCAAGGATCGACACCCGGCGGGTAGTAATCTGCGAAGTCCTCGCAGTTCAACGGAGCCGGGCCGTACGTAGTGCCCCGAGCCAGCGGGTTGACAAGGCCGTCGGAGAACCACAGCCGCAGCGCGGTGTTCTTGGCATCGATCGGCCCTTCCCGCTCGCCAGTGTCCCGGATCGTCCCGTCCGGGTGCCGCACCCGTCCGTCGGGGTCGCGCCGGACGCCGTAGTCGATCGAGGCGATCTCCACCGCGTACACGTTCATGTAGTTGCGGTAGGTCCGGTACGGTTCCGTCGCCCACATGACAGCGAGGTTGCGGTCCAGGTCCTCGAAGAACAGGCTCTGCTGGTCCCACTGGTAACCGTCACCGAGGATGATCAAGTTCATCCGCTCGCTGGCCGGGCCGGTCTCCTGGATGACATGGACCTTGGGCTCAGGGAGGGGTAAAGGGGGGTCCGTTGCCGCAGTTGCCACAGGTACCGCGGCCGTCGGAACGACCAACGGCAGGGTCGCCGCGGCGACCACGGGTGCGAGCTTGACGAGCTTCCGTCGCATTGAACGTCACTCCCTATCTGCCGACTTTGGAAATCGCCGCGGCCCGGAGGAGGGCTGCGTGTTCGTCGTTATCGACCACGCCGGCGGCCAAGAGCTCGCCGCTCACCTTGGTCACGTGGTCGACGAACAGGCCGTGGTTGGACCACCTCTCTTCGTCGAGAATGTGATCGTTGATGGTGCAGTTGCCCGCGAGGGCCCGGTTCGGCACCCCAGAGTCCACGTCGCCG
Organism: Jiangellaceae bacterium; assembly: GCA_035762665.1. Taxonomy (GTDB): domain Bacteria; phylum Actinomycetota; class Actinomycetes; order Jiangellales; family Jiangellaceae; genus JASLBX01. The sequence continues at coordinate 70,422 of DASTNZ010000236.1, forward strand.
ACGACGACAGTGGCTCGCGAGTCGACGGTCTCGCACACCGGCATCGCCAGGGGTCCACCTACGACCGGCAGCTGCAATGAGGTGCCGGCCAGGTCCACGGTCAACTCGGTGCCGGGTTGCGGCCGGATGCTGAACTCGTTGTCGGTCGAGAAGATCATCAGACCGAGGCGTTCACCGGCGCGCACGATCTTGTCAGTGCCCTGCATGGTGAACGTCACGTCGTAGAACTCACCCGGTACCAGCAGATCTTCGCGGTAGAGCGATTGCCGGTTCGCCGGATCGGTCCATCCGCGGGTCACGATGCCGGTGTTAGAACTCCGGGTGCTCGAGGTGCATTCGGACGCGGTGGGCCACGGCAGCCGCACCAGCGCCGCCGACAGGTTGGCTCGCTGCGCGCTCGAGGCCAGCCGGACGGTCACCGACGGGACGCCGGAGATGTGCAGGTCCGCGCTGAGCACAGGGGAGGTGTAGAGCAGCCGGTTCTCCGATTGCTGGGTAGCCAGCCACCCGGCGTTGCAGGCGGTGTTGCCGGCGTCGACGAGCGTTTCGGTGGCCGTGTCTGGCAGGGCCAGCGAGGTCAGCCCGCCAGTCGTCTCGCCACCTTCCTGGGGGGCCAGCGTGACTTCCTGCATGGCCGGGTTCGGGTAGTCCCCGTATCCCGTCGGGTTGGCGGTGCTGGCGCCCTCGCGGACGATCCAGGCCCTCGGGTCTGCCTCGACGTTGTTCTCGTGATCCCAGAGGTAGCGGGTGAACCACCGGTTGAGGATCGGCAAGGCACCTGTCGCTGGGCTGGAGTGGCCGCCCTGATGCAGGTAGATCTGTGCCGGCGTGCCCTGCCGCTTCAGCGCCTCGTAAAGTTGGACGGCCTGCTGCGGCATGACGTTCCAGTCGTTGGTGCCGTGCCAGACCAGGGTGGCCGCCTTGATCCGGTGCACGTCGTTCATGTAGCTGCGCTCGTCCCACAGCGGGTTGTAGTCGCCGGTGACCCGGTCCTGCTCCGTCATGAGTAACTTGCGGACTGTCTCGGTGCAGTAATCCCGGTTCTGGCGGGTGTTGATGTAGTCGAACAGGACGTCCAGGTCCTCGCCTTGGAATCCGCCAGGTGCCCGTACCGCCCCGTTGTTGCGGTAGTACTGGTACCACTCGGAGATCGCCGCCACCGGGATTATGGCTTCCAGGCCCTTCACACCCGTCGACGCGGCAGCGATCGGAAGGGTGCCGTTGTACGACGTTCCCGTCATCCCGACCTGGCCAGTGGTCCAGTCGGCCTGGACCAACTCGCCGCCGTCAGGGCTCGTGTAGCCGTTCGCTCGGCCGTTGAGCCAGTCGATGACCGCCTTGGGCGCCAGCGACTCGTTGCGGCCACCCACGGTGGCGCAACCCTCGGACAGGCCTGAACCGGGCGACTCGGAGTGCACCACCGCGAAACCGCGCGGCACCCAGTAGCTTTCGTGTGACGTCGAGATGATCGGACTGGTGTTGCGGCGGTCCGGCTCCGGTGCCGGGCCGCGCGGCGGCGGCTCCTCACCCAGCTCGTGGTCGACATTCCAGTTCTCGATCGGCGCACCGCCCGCGTAGTACGGGCTGGTCTCGTAGACGACCGGCACCTTCAGCCCGTCCTCGGTCGGGCCCGGGCGGGCGAGCGTGACATGGACCCGGTCGAGCTCGCCGTCGTCGTCGCTGTCGAATTCGGTCTCGACCCACAGCTCCTCACGGATCCACGGGACGTTCTGGTTCTGGAACTCGGGAACGACCTGCGCCTGGCCGTCCACGAAGACCGGGCCCACGTCATCGGCAGCAGCCGTGACCGGCCCGGCGAGGGTCGCCAGGACCAGTGCTCCAGCACAAGTCGTCAAAACGGATACCGCGGTTCGCGGCGATCTGGCACGCACGGACATCCTGACGCCCTCCCGGCCTCGGCGAATAGTTCGCACCAGTCCCGAACCTAGGGACGGCTCTCGCCGAGGTCACCATGCAGATGTCGGAACGAGCCGCATTGACCTTCGACGGCTGTCGCACGCCGGCCACGTTCCTCGCCCTGTCGGACCCCCACTATCCGATCTCCGACACTCGTCCGATGACAGTGCCGACGAATGGCGGTTAACCAAGAAGAAATGCGGGCTGGCCCACAAGGTCGGCCTGGCGCCACATGGGAGGAGGTGCGCGATGAACCGCGCACGCAGGACGCTCTGGTTAGCTGCGGCATCGACGGGGATGGCCGCGACGCTGATGATCCCAGGCCTTACACCGGCGACCGCCGGTACCAGCTCGGACTGGATCGTGATCGAGGACGGTGTGACGCAGCCGGTCTACGACTACGACAGCGCAATCCAGGAGGTCGTCTACGTCGAGGCCCCGATGGACAGCGACAGCGACGGTAGGAACGACCTGATCGCCGTCGACGTCATCCGCCCTGCCGAAACAGAGCAGGGCATGAAAGTTCCCACGATCATGGAAGCGAGCCCGTACTACGGCCGGTCCGCCGACCCGCCACCGGACCAGACCCGTGGTTTCCCTGGCTGGTGGGACGAATACTTCGTGCCGCGCGGGTACGCGATCGCACAGCCCGAGATGCAGGGAACCGGCCGGTCCTTCGGTTGCCCGACGACCGGCGGTGTCGAGGACACCATCAGCATCCAGGCGGTCGTCGACTGGCTGAACGGGCGGGCGCCGGCCTATTACTACGACGGCACGCCTGCGGTCGCGACCTGGAGCACCGGTAACGTGGGAATGCAGGGTGTCTCGTACGTCGGAACGCTGCCCAACGCCGTCGCCACCCAGGGCATTGAGGGCCTGCGCACCGTCGTGCCGATTGCGGCGATCTCGAGTTGGTACCGGTACGTGAACGACCAGGGAATCGCGTGGTCGACCTGGAGTGAGAACATCAACTTCCGCTACACGGAATGGCTCGGCCAGTACGTGTCATTCAGCCGCGACCTACCAGGGGCGGTGTCAGCGCCCGCGTGCGAGTCGGTGCTCGCGGCGATAGGGGACGCAGAGCAGGCCAGCAACATGGACTTCACGCCGTTCTGGCAGGAGCGCAGCTACCTTCCGGACGTCAACAAGATCAACACGGCGAACACGTCGGTGTTCATGGTGCACGGTCTGACCGACTTCAACGTCAAGACCATGCACTTCGCCGACATGTGGCGTGAGGTGGAGAAACGCCAGATGCCGCGCAAGATCTGGATCCACCGCGGCGCGCACGTGAACCCCACCAGTGTGCGGCTCACGGAGTGGCAGCGGGTTATGCATTACTGGATGGACTACTGGCTGTACAACATCCCGAATGGGATCATGGACGAGCCGATGGCCGACATCCAGCGTCCCGACGGCACCTGGCAGACCTACTCGACCTGGCCGGACGCGAATGCACAGAACGTCGACCTGCGGTTCGGGCCGTCCACCGGACAGGAGGCGGGCACACTCTCGCTCAGCCTGCCGCCCGGCGATCACACCCAGACGTTCGTCGACCAGATCCAGTCGCAGAACTCCAAGATCGCGGACGCGCATCTGAGCCAGGCCGGCCGGTTGGCGTACGTGACACCACCGCTTGCGCAGGACGTCAGGATCTCCGGCACGCCGGAGTTGAGGGTGCGCATGTCGGCCAACCGCGAGACCGCCCTGCTGTCCGCTCTCCTCGTCGACTACGGCGAGGGTGAGACGGTCACGGTTGCCGGCAAGGACCCCCTGGAGGTCATCCAGGAGTCCTGCGAGCCGGAGGACTTGATCCAGCGAACCGGCTGCGCCGAGCCGATGGAGGTCACCGTCGAGATCACCCCGGAGCGGGTTCTCGCCTGGGGCCACATCGACGCGAAGAACTACGCCGACCTGCGGTTCAGCCAGGCGCTCGTACCGGGCGAGGAGTACAACGTGCAGTGGAAGACATTGCCGTCCGACCACATCATTCCGGCCGGTCACCGGGTCGGCGTGGTCATCACCGGCAACTACAACGCCAGCCCCTCGAGCAACCGGCCCGCTCGCGACGCCGCCGCCATCGGTGGCGAGGTTACGGTTCACCTGAACGGTAGCCGGCTGATCCTGCCGGTCGTGGGCGGCAGCTCGGCCCTCGGCTGGTAACCCCCACTCAAGCGTTGATCATGCAACAGCTGGGCGACACGCCGAAATGTCCCTAGTTGGTTAATCGGACAAATCGGCGTGTCGCCCAGCTGTTGCATGATCGACGCGGGAGGGGGTCAGCGGGTTGCCTGGGCGGGAATGGCCACGCGAACCTGGGCGGCGCGCTCGGCGACCCGTCCGATGCGGCGCAACGCCGGCTCGGGTTCCGTCGCCGCCGCACGCTCACAGTGCCGCGGTACGTACTGCCCGGTGAGCCGAGCGACCTTCAGGGTGAGATGGAGGGCCAGCCGCTCCATGCCGTCCTTCAGGTCGGTACGCGCCAACTGCTCGACGCGCTGCAACCGGTAGTACAGCGAGGTCCGGTGCAAATGCAGCGTTTCGGCGGTCACTTGGGCGTTGCCAGCCGCGTCGAGGTACGTCTCGAGCGTCTCCAGCAGGGGCAGCGCCTCGGGGGAGTCCAGCAGCGACCGCAGCCCTTCGTGGAGAACTGGGGCCACCTCACCCCGAGCCACGAGGTTCGCAGCAACTTGGTACACGCCGAGCTCGGTCCATTGCACAACCGGGCCGACCGTCGAGAGCGCACCGCCTGCCATCGCAGCCATGCGACCCTCGCGGTAGGACTCGTACGCTCCTGCCAGCTCCGGCTGGTGGCTCCCTACGCCGATCACAAGTTCGACATGCGGCTCGGTTGTGGCAAGTTCACTCGTCGCGATGGAGTGCAACGACTCGAGCTGCGAGCGCAATCGCACATCATCGGTGCCGGGCGCAGCCAGCAGTAGGACGGAGTGGTCCTTGCGAGCCAGATGCAGTGCGCTGCCGCGGCGGTAGAGGTGTGGTGAACCGATCAGCGCCTCTGTCAGTGCGTCGCGTACGGCCGTGCCGGCCGTCGCCGGACCCCGCACGGCCTGCAGTACGGCGACGACAACACCATCGTCTGCGCTGATGAGCCCGTCGTCGGTCAGGTCGCGCGCCGCCACCGCTGCCGTTGGCGAGTCGGACAGGAGCGCGCGCAGAGTCTCTGCCACGCGCTCTGACGAAGGCACACTGGCGACGCTCTCGCGGTGCAGCAGAGTGCCCAGGTCGGTGATCTCTTGCACGCACCACTCAAGGTCGGCCGGCCCGACAGACTCGTCCGCGTCCACGAACCACAGGTAACCGAGGAGCATCTCCCGGTAGCGCACGGGAAAGCAGATCCTGGGGAGCATGTTCAGCTCGGCGTTGCCAGGCACCCGAACCGGGCCTCGAGCCAGCCGAATACCCACCGCGCTGAGCCACCTGCTCACATCGGCTGAGGCGTGGCGCCGCAAGATCGACGCTTCTCTGACCTCGTCCACGGGTTCGTCGTGCGCGCTGTAGGTGACGAGCCGGAAGAAGCGGTCTTCAAGAACTGCCGGTCGCCGTAGTCGTGATGCGAGCCGGTCCACTACGTGCTGAACTGCGACGTCCATGGTGCCTCCGCCCGAGGGGTTGGACCCCGGCCCGTGGGGGTATCGCGTGACATGTCACATGATGCGAGATCCTATTGCTCTGAAGGGCGTGGCATCAAGACTCGACTGCGTCCTACCGGTGAGTAGTCCCTGCCCACTCCCGGCGCACATGGCCGATATGGGTACGTACCAGTTCTGCGAGCGCCTCAGAGTTTCGGGCGGCCAGGTATTCGCACATGGTGAGATGTTCCTCGACGGTAGGGCCCAGGATGCCGCGCTCGGCCAGATGGGCCAGCCCGTACAGCCGGGTGCGGTCACGCAGGTCGTAGACGATCTTGACGAGCCGGTGATTGCCGCTGAGTTCGAGCAGCCGGCCGTGGAACGCCCGGTCGGCCTCGACGTGTCTGATGAGGTCGCCGTCTCGCGCCGCATCCACGACCTCTTGAGCGAGCTGGGTCAGTTCGGCGACATCGGCCGGGGTCGCCCGAAGGGCCGCCTTGGCTGCGGCAGGAGGTTCGAGCAAGCGCCGGATCTCGGTGATCTCGTCCAGCTCCCTGTCGGTGATACGGGTCACCTGAAAGCCCTTGTTGGGAATGACTTCGATCAATCCCTGCTTTGCGAGGTCGAGCATCGCCTCGCGAACCGGCGTCGCTGACACTCCGAAGCGCTCGGCCAGTGTCGGCGCTGAATAGACCTCGCCTGGCGTCATGTCGCCGGACACGATCGCGGCCCGGAGCGCGTCCGCCACATGTTCGCGCAGGCTGGTTCGCTTCGCGAACGACGGCAGTTTGATCGATCCCAGGTCGCTCATGCTCAGGTCCTTAAAGTTCGAAACCTTCGGGGAATGGGTCGGCTGGGTCAAGCAGGTACTGGGCGGTGCCGGTGACCCACGCCCTACCGGTGATCGTCGGGATGACGGCCGGCACGCCGCCGACAGTTGTCTCGTCGACGAGAGTGCCGACGAAGCGAGTGCCGATGAACGACTCGTTGACGAACTTGGCGCGCAGTGGAAGCTCTCCGCGCGCGTGCAACTGCGCCATCCGAGCGGATGTTCCGGTCCCACACGGCGACCGGTCGAACCAGCCGGGATGGATCGCCATCGCGTGCCGGGAGTACCGCGCGTTGGACCCAGGCGCGAGGAACTGGACGTGGTGACAAATGTTGATCAGCGGATTCTCCGGATGGACGGGTCGCAGCCCGTCGTTGATGGCCGCCATGACCGCCAGACCAGCCTCAAGGATCTGATGCTTGTTGGCCCTGTCGAACGCGATGCCGAACTGGTCGAGCTCGCAGATCGCGTAGAAGTTGCCCCCGAAGGCCATGTCGTACTTGACCGTGCCGTAACTCGGCACGTCGATCGCTGCGTCCAGCTCCACAGAGAAGGACGGCACGTTACGAAGTGTCACAGCCGTCGCCGCGCCGGCCTCGACCGCTACCTCGGCGGCAACGAGCCCGGCCGGCGTGTCCAGCCGTATCGTGGTGATCGGTTCGGTGACGGTGACCATGCCGGTCTCAACCAGCACTGTGGCGACTCCGATCGCACCGTGCCCGCACATCGGCAGGCATCCGGACACCTCGATGAACAGCACGCCGATGTCGGCGTCGGGCCGGGTCGGCGGCTGCAGGATGGCTCCGCTCATCGCCGAGTGCCCGCGTGGCTCAAACATGAGGAATCGGCGAATCCCATCCATGTTCTCGACGAACCACTGGCGACGGTCGAACATCGTCGCGCCGGGAAGCGTGCCGACACCGCCGACGATCACTCGCGTCGGCATCCCTTCGGTGTGCGAGTCGACGGCGTGAAACATCCGGCTTGCCCGCATCGGCAACCTCCTCTCAGCGGTACCCGGCGGCGAGCAACCGCTCGGTGATCTCACGGACCGTAGCCTCGTCGTCCGGCAACAGCGGCTGGCGTGGTGGCCGGCACGGGCCGCCATAGCGGCCCACCACCTCCATGGAGAGTTTCACCGCTTGGACGAACTCCGTCCGAAAGTCCCACCGCAGCAGCGGATGCAGCGTGCGGTAGAGCGGCAAGGCGGTCTCCAAGTCGTGCGCCAATGTCGCCTCATACAACTCAACGCACGAACGGGGGAGTGAGTTCGGGAATCCGGAGATCCACCCCTTGGCCCCAGCCAGCCCGACTTCCAAAACCGAGTCGTCGGTGCCGATCAAGAGATCAAGGTCGGGCGCTCGTTCAGCGATCGCGTAGCAGCGCCTAGGGTCCCCCGTGAACTCCTTGACACTGACGATCAGGCCCTCGCCGTGAAGTCGAGCCAGCACGGGAGGGGTAAGATCGATCTTCGTATCGATCGGGTTGTTGTAGGCCGACACGGGCAGGCCGACCTTGGCGATCTCGCGATAGTGCTCGACGACGGACCGCTCATCGCCGCCGTAAGCATTCGGCGGCAGCGCCATCACCACCTGCGCGCCCGCTTCGGCCGCCTGCTCCGCCCACCGCCGGGCCTCGAGCGCCCCGTAGGCGCCGACACCTGGCATGACAGTGAAACCTGGCGGAGCGGCGTCGACAGCCGTCCGGACGATTGCGGCCCGTTCTTCGGCGGTGAGCACCTGGTACTCACCGAGCGAACCATTGGGGCAGACACCATCGCAGCCGTTGTCGGCGAGCCACCGCACGTGTTCGGCGTAACGGTCGAGATCGACGGAGAGATCATCCCGGTACGGCACGGCTGTGGCCACTAGCACCCCGTGCCACGGTTGTTCCCGCGTGGATGTCATGCGTTCTCCCTCGTCTCTGTGGTGCCGGCGAGCAGCCCGAGCGGAACCGGCGCGGCAAGTGGCCGATGGGCCAGGCCAACCTCGGTGCCTGAGCCGCCGCTCCCCGACGCGGCGAGCCGGCTGGTCGCATAGCCGCAGATGCGGCCTTGGCACCACCCCATGCCGGCGCGGCTGAGCAGCTTGACCGATCGAGCGTCGGTGGCACCGAGCTCCTGCACGGACTCGATCACCGAACGCACTGGCACCTCCTCGCACCGGCAGACAAGCGTCTCCGGGTGGAGCCAGTCCTGCCACCCATCACGAACCGGGTAGACGTGGTGCATTGCCGCTGCGAACGTACGGAGCCGAGCGCGTGCGCGCCGGGCCCGGGCCGGGTCAGGCGAGCCGCGCTTGCCCAGCCGCGCGGCGGCGGCGTAACCCGCGATCTCGCCTTCGGCCACGGCCAGCGCCGCACCACCTACTCCGCAGGCCTCACCGGCGACGTAGACCCCCGACACCGCAGTGGCCTGGTCCTCGTCCGCGGAGACCACGACCGAACCGTCGGTGTCCACCCGGATCGGGCAGCCGAGACCGATCGCGAGCTCGATCCGGGGTGTGAATCCCCAACCGACGGCGAGCGCGTCACACCGCACGGTCCGGCTGGTGCCGGGCCGCACCTGCCAATCCGAATCGAGCCCGGCCGCGGTTACCGCCTCGAGGTGGCGATCTCCGTGAGCGGCCACGATCGCACATCCGGTCCGGTACCTGGCACCCGACGCGACCAGCTTGGCACGGTACGCCGCGGCCTCAGAGACGCGCCGCGCATTGCGGGCAATCGCCGGCAGCCGGCTGAGCCACCCGGACGTGGCGTTGGCCTCGAAGACTCCGACAATCTTGACTCCATCTGCTGCAAGCCCAGCCGCAACCGGAAGCAGGAACGGTCCTGTCCCGCCGACGGCGACGCGACGGCCCACGGTCACGCCATGACCTTTGAGCAGCGCCTGAGCACCGCCAGCGGTAAAGACGCCCGGAAGGTCCCAGCCCGGAAACGGGAGCTGGCGGTCCGCTGCGCCGGTGGCAATGACGACAGCGGCGCCATGAACCGTCCGCTCGTAAGCCGCGTTGACGGCGCGCACCGCGAAACCGCGAGTGCTTCTCCCTACCGTCCACACCTCGTGCTCGGTCAGCAGCGTGGCACCCGATCGGACCGTCTCGGCCAGCAGGGTGAACAACGTGCTGGCAGGCACCTCATCGAGGCGTCCCGGGCGGTGCCGCCAATATTGCCCGCCCAGGTCGCGAGCCGCGTCGACGAGCGCCACCGCACACCCGGCTCGCACCGCAGCGGCGGCGGCGGCAAGCCCGGCCGGCCCGCCGCCCACTACCACGACGTGGTAGCAGCCGCCCTGGTCATCGCGGGGGAGTGGCATGGCCACCTCCGTCCTGGGCACGTACGTCCATGCCTTCCTGTGCCGTGATCACACAAGCCCGCACGTTGGGCCGGCCGTCGACCGTTACGAGGCAGTCGAAGCACACACCGATGCCACAGAAGATGCCGCGTGGGCGGGCGTGCCGCCGCGTGGTGCGCCAGGACCGCACACCGGCGGCAAGCAGTGCCGCACCCACGCTCTGCCCCGGCTGGTACCCCAGGTCTCTGCCGTTGAAGGCGAATGTGGGTTTCACTCGAAACGCTCCGGACCGAACGGGGCAGGGTCGACCGCTGCCGGCTGACCGCTGAGGACGGCTGCGACGAGCTCGCCGGTCGCCGGCGCCAGTCCGACGCCGGCGCCTTCATGCCCGCATGCGTGCACGAGCCCCGGTGCGCGGGGATCCGATCCGATGATGGGCAAGTGATCGGGGGAGTAGGGTCGGAAGCCACAATACGCGCGGATCGCGTTGACCCCTGCCAGCACCGGAAAAAGACGCACGGCGGCCTCGGCGAGCCGCTGCAGCACCTCCACCGACAGGGTCCTGTCCAGCCCGACTCGTTCGCGACTCGAGCCGATCAGGATCGTCCCGGACCTGGTCCCCTCGACGACCGGTGAGGTCTGCAGACGCGCGTCGTCGCTGGACACCGCAGCCACGTAGTCGGAGGCGTAGACCTTGTGCCGCACGATCGGCGGCAGCGGCTCAGTGACGAGGATGAAACCGCGGCGAGGCGTGACAGGCACGTTCACCCGGGCCAGACTCGCCACCTCGCCGGCCCACGTACCGGCCGCATTGACGACCGCGCCGGCCGACTGGTCGCCCGTCGCAGTGCGTACGCCGACCACCCGGTCCCCATCACGCATTACCCCCGTAACCTCCACGCCCACCCGCACCTGCGCACCAGCGGCGCGAGCGCCCGCCAGCAGCCGAGCAGCGGCGAGCATGGGTTGGACTTGCGCGTCCTTGGGGTAGTAGCAGCCGCCGGCCAGGTTCGATGCCAGCTCCGGCTCGTACGTGCCCAGCTCGCTGGCCGCGACGATGTCCGCGTCAACACCAGCAGCCCGCTGGCCATCCGCGAACCGGGTCAGGGCCACCAGCGCGGCTTCGGTTTCCGCCACGACCAACCCGCCCTTGGGCTCGTACTCGAAGCCACCGACCTCGTCGGCAAGGTTGCGCCAGAGCGTTGCCGAGTGTATGGCGAGATCCAGCTCCGGCCCCGCCGGCTTGTCGGAGACCAGGAGGTTTCCCTCCCCGGCGCTGGTCGTCCCACCGGCCACCGGTCCACGGTCCAGTACCGTCACCCGTAACCCTGCCCGCGTGAGGTACCAAGCGCAGGCCGCCCCGACGACGCCGGCGCCGATGATGATCACATCCGCGGACACGCGCTCAATATGTCACATGTCATGCCTTGCCTGGCAGGTCAGAGAGCACGACAGGCGACGCAAGGTTACGCACCGACCGACCGTCAGATGTCGAAGGTCTGCTAAGTGCGTGACCGGATCGTTACGGGAGCGCTACCGCTAGTCGTCCGGATCAAGGACCTACCGCACTAGGGTGCGTAATCAGCGACTGGCCGTCACGGTGACGGCTACCTACGGCTAGACATCGAGGTGACCCTAATGCGCGCACGAAGGCTCCATGCCGGCGCGGTCCTCGCCGCAGTCGGCGCACTGACACTCGCCGCGTGTGGCGGCGACGACGACGACGGCGGTGACGGCGGCAACGGCACTGCGGCGTCCGACACCGTGGTGGTTGTCGGCACGACTGACACGGTGACAAACATCGACCCGGCCGGTGAGTTCGACCGGCCGTCGAACAACATCGTCGATGGCCTCTACGAGAAGCTGTTGACGATTCCAGCAGGTGAAACCCAGCCGGTGCCTCAGGCTGCCGATTCGTGTGACTGGACCGACGACGTCACGTACACCTGCACCTTGAAGGAGGGGCTGACGTTCTCCGATGGGAGCGACCTGACCGCCGAGGACGTCGTGCACTCGTTCCAGCGGCAGCTCACCATTCAGCACGAGTCGGGTGGCTGGACCCTCATGGGCGGCATCAGCCCGGAGAACGGCGGCAGCATTGAGGCCACCGACGAGCTCACAGTGGTCTTCCACCTCGCTTCGCCGGACGCGACGTGGCCCATGGTCCTGTCCGCACCGAACATGGGTTCGATCGTGCCCAGCGACACCTACCCCGCGGATGCGCTGCAGCCGAATGACCAGGTCATCGGCTCGGGCCCGTACGTAATCGGCGACTTCGACCCCAGCACTCAGATAACGCTGGAGCTGAACGAGAACTACACGGGTGAGCGCGAGGTCAACAATGGCGGCGTCATCATCCAGAAGTTCGACCAGCAGTCGGCCCTCAAGCAGGCCATCGAGGCCGGTGACGTCAACATTGCGTACCCCAGCTTGGGCGTGACCGACACCGCAGACCTGCAAGAGAACGGTGCCGAGCGCGGTGTCGAAGTGCTTGTCGGAGGCGGCGCGTCGATCAACTACATGGTGATGCAGACCGGCCGTCCGCCACTGGACAACGTGGCTGTCCGGCAGGCCATCGCTCAGATTATCGATCGCGAGGCGATCGCCGAGAGCGTCTACCAGGGTACCGTGACACCACTGTACGGCCCGATTCCGTCCCTCTTCGACGGACACAAGCCATCCTTCCAGGAGCGCTACGGCGAGCCGGACCCGGAAGCGGCGGCCCAACTCCTCGAGGACGCAGGCGTCGAGACGCCGGTGGCGTTCTCCCTGTGGTGGATGCCGGACCGGTACGGCGAGGAGATCGCCGACATGTACGCCGAGATCGAGCGGCAGCTCGAGGCCGACGGCCTGTTCGACATCACGCTGGAGAGCCTGTCGTGGGAGCAGTACTCTACGACGTTCTCCGATGGCAGCATGGACGCGTTCGACCTGGGCTGGTTCCCGGACTTCCCGGACGCCTCGAACTACCTGACCGGGTTCTACGCGTCGGATGACAGGAACTTCCTGAACGCCGGCTACTCGAATCCCGAGATGGACCAGATCCTCGACGAGATCGTGGTGAACACGAACCAGGAGGAGCGGGTCGCCCTGTTCGAGCAGGCCTCGGACATCGTGGCGGAAGACGTCCCGATCGTCCAGCTGTGGGAACAGGACCATCTCGCCTACGTCCGCGAGGGCGTCGAAGGTGTGGCGGACACCCTGGACGCGTCATTCATCTTCCGGTACTACATGGTGAGCGCTCCGGGAGAGTAGTCCTACCCTTAGTTCACGGGCACAGGGGGCTCCGGATGGCCACCGGCTGGCCGTCCGGAGCCCTTTGCGTCATCACCGCGTGTTCCACGAAAGGCTGGTGTCGGATTGTCGACCCGCACGTCCGGCTCGCTGCGCACGTATCTGGTGACACGGCTGCTGCTGTTCGTTCCGAACGTGCTCGTGATCCTCACGATTGTGTTCTTCCTGATGCGGGTGGCGCCGGGCGACCCGGTGACCGTCGCCGTCGGCGGGCAGCGCACGCCCGAGCAGATCGCGCAGCTTCGCGAGGCGGCGGGGTACGACCGCCCCGTCATCGTCCAGTACTGGGAGTACATCAGCGGCGTCTTCCAGTTCGACTTCGGCCAGACCATCACCGACAACCGCGAGGTCACCGACATCCTGCTGACCAATGGCGGCGCGACGCTGACGCTGACGATCGCCGCGCTTGTCGTGGCGCTGATCGTTGGGGTGCCGATGGGCCTGGTCGCCGGCCGCCGCCGCGACACCTCGCTCGATGCGAGCATGCGGGTCTTCAGCATCCTTACCTACGCGGCGCCGGTGTTCTTCTTGGGCCTACTGCTCCAGCTGGCATTCGGGGTGCGGGGGTTGGGCTGGCTGCCGACAAGCTCCCAGGCAAACGCAATAATGCTGGCCCGGGTGCCGGAGGTCACGCACATCTTCCTGATCGACGCGCTGCTGGCGGGGGATACCGACGCATTCCTCGACGGACTGGAACACCTGGTCTTGCCTGGGTTGACCCTAGGCTTGCTGCTCAGCGGCATCTTTATGCGCATAGTGCGGGTGAACCTGGTGCAGACACTTCGCGGCGACTATGTGGAGGCGGCCCGTGCTCGGGGAGTATCGGAGCGACGGGTCGTCATCCAGCACGCATTCCGCAATGCACTTGTGCCGTTCGTCACCGTCCTGGGCCTGCAGGTCGCCTTGCTGCTCGGCGGCGCCATCTTGACCGAGCAGACATTCAACTGGCCCGGCATCGGTGCCCAGTTGGTGCGCTATCTCGCCAACCGTGACTACATCGCAGTACAGGGTATTGTCACGTTCTTCGCGCTGGCTGTCGTCACAGTGTCGCTGCTGATCGACATCATCAACGCGATCATCGACCCGAGGGTGAGATACTGATGGCCACGGTCACGACCCCCGCGCCAGGTCCCGCCGCCGAGCACGCGCCCGGTCGAAACCGGGTGCGGCGAGTGCTGCGAGGCATCGCTCGGCCATTTCGGCAATCCTACGGAGTGGCGAGGTTCATGCTCGTCACGGGCATCGTGCTGACCATCATCATGGTGCTGATGGCCATCTTCGCGCCGCTCATCGCGCCGTACGGATTCAACCAGGTCGCGTATGACGACGGAGAGCGGTTCGGAAATCACCTGCCGCCCGGGGCCGACCACATCTTCGGCACCACCGTCCAGGGACTGGACGTCTTCAGCCGGGTCGTGTGGGGTGCGCGGACTGCGGTTGCTGTGGTGCTCTTGGCGCTGACGTTCTCCCTGTTTGTGGGCGTGCTGCTCGGCATCCTGGCCGGCTTTGTCGGCCGGTGGCTCGACCGCGCACTCGTTTTGGTAATGGACGCGCTCTACACCCTGCCGGCTCTGCTGCTGGCGATCATCGTGGCATTTATGCTCACCGAGTACGTCGGTGGGGGAGTCGCGACGGCCGCGCTGGCAATCACTGCGGTCTACGTCCCGCAATACTTCCGCGTCGTCCGGGCGGCGACGGTGAGCGCCAAGGAACAGACATACATCGAGGCAGCCCGGGCCATGGGGGCCGGTCCACTTACGATCATGTCGAAGTACCTTCTCAACAATGTAATCCAGAGCGTGCCAGTGATCGGAACGCTCAACGCCGCCGATGCGATCTTGACTCTTGCCGGGCTCGGCTTCCTCGGCTACGGAATCCAACCCACAGAAGCGGCGGAGTGGGGCTACGACCTTCAGCGTGCCATCGCCGATGCCGGTGCAGGAATCTGGTGGACCGGCCTGTTCCCTGGCCTGGCCATCGTCCTTCTCGTACTCGGCCTCACCCTGGTGGGCGAAGGTCTGAACGAGACGATGAATCCCGCCCTCCGGGTCCGCCGACTGCTCCCAGTCGTCATTCCCGATCGGACGCCCGATAGGGACCAGGAGGTGACCCGATGACCGAACCAGTACTGAGCGCGCGCGACCTCCGGGTCTGGTACGGGACCGAGTCCGGGCCGGTACGAGCCGTTGACGGTGTCACCTTCGACGTGAACCCTGGGGAGACACTCGGGCTGGTGGGCGAGTCGGGCTGCGGGAAGTCGACGCTCGGTCGAGGCCTGCTCGGTCTGCTACCAAGCGGCGCCAAGGTGGCCGGGGAGGTTCGTTACCGGGACGTCGACCTGGTCACTGCCCGGCCCCGCGACATCCAGGCGCTTCGCGGTCCCCACCTTGGATTGATCTTCCAGGAGCCGATGACCCGGCTGAATCCACTGCTGCGGATATCGGACCACTTTGAGGAGACGCTCCGGTCTCACGAACCCAACCTGAGCCCGCAGGACGCCAAGCACCAGGCGATGGAGGCGTTGCGCGGGATGGGCATCCCGCCAACGCGATACCGCGCGTACCCGCACGAGTTCTCCGGCGGCATGCGGCAGCGGATCATGATCGCGCTCGCGCTCGTGCTGCGCCCCTCGTTCGTGGTAGCCGATGAGCCGACGACGGCGCTCGACGTGCTAGTAGAGGCACAGATCATCCGAATCCTGACCGACTTGCGCCGCAACTTCGACACGGCCCTGCTCTTTATCACGCACAACCTCGGAATTGTCGCGGAAGCCTGCGACCGCGTGGCCGTCATGTACGCTGGCCGGATCGTCGAGCAAGGTCCGGTGCGCGACGTGTTCGCCCGGCCGCAGCATCCGTACACCCGGGAGCTGTTGCGCTCGACGATCTCTCTGTCCACAACCGGACTGCACTACATTCCAGGCTCCCCTCCGGACCTCGTCGACCCGCCACCCGGCTGCCGATTCCACCCTCGCTGCCCGGATGCGATGAAGGTGTGTCCGGAGCGATTCCCGCAGCCTGTCGACGTTGGCGAGCAGCGGGTCGAGTGCTGGCTGCACGGCCCGGATCACCTCATTCCGCACGGAGGTCGCGAGCCCCTGGTACGGGAGGAGATCACCGTTGCCGACGAAGCCTGACGTGCAGGGGACACCTGCCACCCCCGTCCCGGACGATGGTGCCAGCGGGGCGGACACCTCCGTGACGAGATTGCCGTCAGGCCGCGGCGCCAGGCCTGACGAGGTGCTCATGTCGCTGCGGGACGTCGAGGTCCACTTCGAGCTGCGAGCAAGTGCTCTCGCCCGGATCGTCGGTGGCGCCACCCAAACGGTGAAGGCCGTCGACGGAGTCAACCTGGATGTGCGCCGCGGTGAAGTGCTCGGGCTCGTCGGCGAGTCGGGGAGTGGCAAGACAACGCTGGGCCGAGCACTGCTAGGTCTGGTACGCCCGACGTCCGGCACCATCGAGTACGCCGGTCGCGATCTTGCCGAGTTGCCGGAGCGGCGGCTCCGCCCGCTTCGCCGGCGGCTACAGATGGTGTTCCAAGACCCCCATGCAGCGCTCAACCCGTCCATGGACCTGCTGACGGCCATCGGGCATCCACTGCGCATCCAGAAGCTCGCCCACAGCAAGGACGAAATTCGCGACCGTGTGGTCGAGGCGCTCGAGCGGGTGGGCCTCACCCCAGCGGAGCAATTCCTGACCAAGCTGCCCACCGAGCTGTCCGGTGGGCAGAAGCAGCGCGCAGTGATCGCCCGGTCGATCATCTGTGGCCCGGAGCTGCTCGTCGCTGACGAACCCGTCTCAATGCTCGACATGAGCGTTCGCGCCAAGATCCTCGAGCTGATGCTCGACCTCAAGCACGATCTGGACCTCACCTACGTCTACATCACGCACGACCTCGCGACCGCCAAATTCTTCTGCGACCGAGTCGCGATCATGTACCTCGGCCGCGTGGTGGAGCTTGGTCTCACCGAGGACATCTTCGCGGATCCCAAACACCCCTACACGCAGGCACTGCTCCGCGCCGTTCCAGATCCCGACCCGGATCGACATGTGCCGCGCGACCTGCCGCGCGGCGAGATTCCAGACGCAGCGGCCCCGCCGCACGGCTGCTCGTTCCATCCGCGCTGCCCGTTCGCGTTCGAGCCGTGCGGCTGGGAGGCCCGTGACGTGCGTGCGCTGTTCGAACGGCGCTGGACCCACCTCGGTGAAGAGGCGCTGACCGAGGAGGCTCCGCTCGTCGCTTCTCTCGACAACGTCGCACCAGGGGTGACTGAGGTGCGGTTACCAGTTCCATCGGACCGGTCGATCAACGACCTCACCGCGCTCTTCGAGTCCGCACGGGCCGAGGCGACGGACGATCCGTTCTGGCGAGGTGTAGCCGGCGTCACCACCGCAGGCGAGGAGCTGGTCGTCCAGCTCCGGGAAGGTATCGACCCGGGACTGCTGACCGTCGACGACGTAGAAGTGGCCTGCCACCTCCGCGACCCGTCCCTCAACCCCTCATCGCACTGATCATCCGGGGGAACTCGGTCTAACCCGCAGTATCGAAATGATCGTCGGAGCGGTCAGGTCTCGCCGAGCCACTCCTGAGCCTCGAACAGGGTTGCCGGCGGACGGCTCCAGGTGGCTTCCAAGACGGTGAAGCCCGCCTTCCGCGCGGCCCGGCACACCGCAGGATCGTCGTCTACCAGCACGGCCACCGGCCTTTCTCTCGCCAGCCGGTGCAGGATCCCGACCTTCGTGATGCGCGCCGGTCGGCGGTCGCCGTCACGGCGCAGTAGAACGGTGCCTGCCGGGGCGCCGTGCCGGTCGAGCCACTCCTCGGTGTCGGCGCGCGTCCGTTCGGGGCGGCCGCTGAGGTAGACGAGCTCGTGCTCACGCGCCAGCTCATTCGCCACGGCGAGCCCTTCCGGGTGAACCGGATCGTCGCGGATGCCGGCGAAGAACGCGTCCCACTCCTTGCGGTCGGCTTCCAGATGATGCAGCCGGTGGCGGACGTCGGCCACCACGCCGTCGAGGTCCACGACCGCGTACGCGCGAGTCATGTCTCCGGCACCACAAAGGTGTACCCGCGCTCGACCAGCCCATCGATGATCTCTGGGAGCGCCGACACGGTCTGGGACCGGTCGCCACCTCCGTCGTGCAGCAGAACGACCGCGCCTGGATGGATCTGCGAGAACACGGTGTCACGGATCGCGCTCGCGCCTGGTTTGCCCCAATCTCGGGTGTCGATGCTCCAGCCCAGCGGGGTGAGGCCGAGCGCGGAGGCTGCCGCGTTGATGTTCTCGGCGAATGCGCCGCCTGGTGCGCGGAAGAACCTGATGTCCGCGTCCGGGGTGGCGCCGAGCATCACTGCCTGAGTGTTCTCGAGTTCGCCGGCGATGACGCCATCGCCCTTATGGCGCAGGCCGATGTCATGGCTGACGGTGTGGTTGCACAGCACATGACCGTCAGCGACGATCGCCCTGACCAGGTCCGGATGCGTGCTGGCCGGTTTTCCGACGATGCAGAAGGTGGCGACCACACCCCGATCCCGTAGCAGTGCGAGAACCTGCTCGGTGTACTTCGGGTGTGGCCCGTCGTCGAAGGTGAGAGCGACCGTTTTCGCGCCTCCGCCACCGGCCAGGAGACGCGTGCCTACGCCATCCACTTCGGACACAGGAGCCGAATCGGCTGAGTCTTGGGAGACCGAGGACTCGGTCGGAGTGGGCGCTGGCTCCTGCTGCGCCGCCGCCGGTGCCACGCTCGATTCCTCCGACGCCGCAGGCTCCGCGCCACGGAAGACCGGGGTCAGGATCACCACCAGGACGATGCCACCCAGCACCAGGGGACGCCACCCATCGGCCATGTCACGCGACGTTACCGGCGCGAACCGCCATTCTGCGGACAGACGCGCCGATCAGCCGCAGACCGGTTTCAGCGTTCCTGGCGTGCCACCATCGCTTCGAGGAAGACCTGCTGGATATCGGAGGGATCGCGGGCGATGTGATGGGTGCCGTTCGTCGCCTCCGAGATGGCGCGCAGGGCTTCGGCGTCGGCATCGGGCCCGATGCCAATCGTGATGATGTACACCGGGCGGGCCGGGTCGTAGCCGGCCTGGAGCGCGTCGAGCAGTTGGTCCAGGGTCATCTCCGGGTCGGTGCCCTCCGGCCACTCGTCGCGGCCGTCGGTGAGCAGTACGACGGAGTTCACCTTGCCTGGCTGGTAGCTGGCTTTGACCTCGTTGAATGCCGCAAGCGTAGTTGGATAGAGCGCGGTCCAGCCTCGGACGGCATTGTCGACGTTCGCCTCCGCGCGGGTGGGAATCTCCGTGGTAGCGGCGATCAGCGCCTCCTTACGGACGACGCCGTCGACCTCCTCGGTGAGCGGTCCCACGTTCACAAGCTCTTCCCAGTGCGTCCCCTCCGTCTCGAAGGAGGAGAAGAGCCAGACGCCGACCGACCCGCTCTGCGGGATGAGGTCGAGGGCAGCTCTTGCGGCGTCGCGGACTAACTCGGCACGGGTCTGCTCGCCGCCGTCCGTGTCGACCATCGATCCAGAGACGTCGATGACCGCGAGCATATGCATCTCCAGCGACAGTGCGGCCCATTGTTGCCGCAGTTGCCCGGCGACGGCCGGGTCGGGGCTCGGCATCGCCGTCGGCATCTGCACCTGGATGCCCTGCACGAACGCGTTGTCGCGGGCCACCCCGTCGAGGCTCCGGAAACCCGCGTCCTGTAGTGCGGCCACCGCGGCTTCGGTCTGGAGTGCGTCGACCAGCTGCCCGACTGCACGGGTTGTCTCGACGGTGGTCTCGCGCCCCTCGATCGGAATCGCGGGGTAGTCAAATGCGAACGTGCCCTCGGTGGGGTAGAGCGCGACGACGAGGTTCGCCGGGTGCTGCTGGTTGTGTGCGACCACGGATTGCTCGGCCGCGGTGAACACAGGCGCAGTGGTGGGATCCGACCGGACCGCCTCGTACGCTGTGTCGACGTCTGGCACGGACGTCTCCGAGACCGCCGTCATGGCTTGCACCAGCTGGGTCCGGTTCTCCTCAGCCTCGCCAACGACGGCCCGGACGGCAAGCAACGTCGCCAATCCTTCGCTGGTCGTCGACGGGTCCGCCACGGTGGCGCTGCCAGGGTTCTCGAGCAAGCTGGTCCACGATATGTCGACATCTGGCCAGCCCAGCTGGGCCTTCGCGATCGGCTCGGTCGCCACGACGACCAGCGGCGAGATCGCCAGCGAGGTTACATCGCCAAGGGCGATCCCGCTGGTGCTGAGCTGCTGCGTCCACATGCTGGAGTCCGGGATCCAGAGGTCCGGATGGGCGTCGCCACTGAGGCTGGCGGCCACGGCCGCCGGGGCTTCGGCGGTGATCTCTACGGTGATACAGGTGCCGGCGACGGCCATATCCGGATCGCCTTCGTGCTGCGCCAGAAACTCACTTACGGCAGGCTCGATTGCCGGCGCAGCCGCGATAGACACTGGTAGCGACCCTTCGCAGGAAGCCTGCGCATCGCCGATGAAGTAATCTCGCGCGAAGTACGCCCCGGCACCGAGGGCGGTCACGGCCACCAGCGCCACCGCAAGCCAGCGAGGCCACCGTCGGCGACGGCGATGGCCGGCTGCATGACGTCCTGGCAATGGAGCTCCCTGACAACCGCTGAGCGACCGCAGACTAGCCGGTGGCCGATGAAACTGGAACAACGCCCCAGTAGTTCGCAGCAGTCTTACTCAGGGTCGCAAGAGTGGAAGCGGATCCTGGTCATTTGGGAGGCGGCGCCTGGACCTCGTTAATGCGACGATATAGGACAAATCTCTCAGCGCGATGGCTCCGGTCGATGGTCGCGTGCACAGTCCGCAGAAGGTCATGCACACCTAGCACACCGGGGTCATGACCATATCGAGACCCGCCTTTAGTCGGCGCGATGCCACACGGCACAATGCGTCGTCGGCCATGCACGGAGGGCCGAGTTGCCGGAGCGAAGCTACTGATGAGAATGGACTGGAGTATCGACATGCGGGCCACTGTTCGCACCACAATCGTCGTCGCAGCAACGCTGCTGCTCGCCGGCTGTGGCGACAACGCCGTTCGAGGCGAGGATGAAGAGGTCGTGGAGGCCGGTGAGGTCGGCGCCTTCGAAGTCCGCGTCGGCGATTGCTTCGCCGGCGACCAACTGGGCACTGAGACCACAGAGGTGCAAGCCGTAGATGCCGTGCCGTGCGAGCAGTCGCACGAAAATGAGGTCTACGCGATCTTCGATTTGCCCGATGGCGACTACCCGGGGGAGGAGGCAGTCGTCGAGCAAAGCGGCGAAGGTTGCGCCGAACGATTCGAGGAGTTCATCGGTACGGCTTACGACGATTCGCTGCTGGAGATCACGCAGCTGTTCCCGACCGAAGAGTCGTGGACCACCCTGGACGACCGGGAAGTGGTCTGCGCGGTAAACGACCCGGCCGGTCCGGTCGAAGGTTCACTCCAGGGCAAGGGGGAGGCCTACGCACTCCCGGTCAAAGGTGATTGCGTGGCCGAAGACTGGACGGAGATCGACTGCGCCGAGGAGCACTACGCCGAGATCTACTTGATCACGGACCTCAACGGCGATGAATACCCTGGCGATGAGCAGGTGGACCAACAGGCATCCGATGCCTGCCTTGCGGCGTTCGCCGACTACGTAGGTGCGGAGTATGAGGACTCAGAGCTCAACTACCTCTACTTCGCCCCGGACGAGGCGGCCTGGGAAGTCGGAGACCGGCAGGTTGTCTGTGCTGTGGGCGATCCGGCCGGCAACATCACGGGCTCGGTGAAGGGGAGTGGCCGCTGAGTTCGCTCAGGGTAGTCGCAGTTCGAAGAACGCCGACCAGCCACTGTTCGGATAGTCGAGAAACGGTCCACGGGGCGTGAAGCCCGCCCGCTGGTACAGCCGATGGGCGCTGGCGAACGCCGGGCCGGCGCCGGTTTCGAGCATGAGCCACTCCAGGTCAAGCTCGCGCGCTCTTCCGGTGATCGCATCCAGGGTCTTGGCCGCCACCCGAGCGCCCCGTGCCTCCGGCACCGTGAACATCCGCTTCACCTCGCCGATGCCACCACCGTGTACCGTCAGCGCTCCGCAGCCGACCGCTCGTCCCGCGGCGTCGCGCGCGACGAACACCGTGGTGCTCGGGTCGGCCATCTCGTCGACACCGATGCCGAACTGGAACTCTCGCGGTGACAGCGGCGACAGACGGTCGCTCAACGCCGCGACCAGAGCCCGCACGTCGTCCTGCAGCGGCGACTCGATCTCGATCGTAACGTCCACGTCCTCAGCCTGCCGCAGCCGAGTTACACAGATGTTTCCTTCGCCGCAGGGCCGCTGTGGGCGATCGCTGATACGGGTTGCCGTCGGACACGCCCGACGATGACGGAAAGCGCTAACCTCCGTGGGCTGAACGTTCCTCCCTGATCAAACCGTCGCGAGAACCTCCGATTTCGCATGGTTCCTGGCGATTGGATCAGGGAGGAACGGTTTGCCGCGGGAGGTCTCCCTGTAGTTATGTCAACTTATCGGTCGGCGGCCACTCACCGTCGGTTCCATGTGGGAGGGCCAGACGCCTGTTAGGAATGGCGGGAGACAAAAACGACGCTGCACACGGACAGGTCGATCGGTGGACCGTACGGACAGCCGCACATCGTGGTCAGTGCAGTGCTATGCCCGTGCCGACGGGAAATCACGGCGTGCTTGGGGACTGGCGCACCTCATCCCAGGGGAAGGGCATTCGTCAACTTGACATAATGTGACTTATCGGCGATGGGATGAAAGTCGAAACAGAACTCTTCATGGTGTCCGCGAGGGCCTCGGTCAAGTCAGGTGCCGACATAGGCCGCGAGATGCTCGCCGGTGAGGGTGGAGCGGGCGGCGACGAGGTCGGCGGGTGCGCCCTCGAAGACGATCCGACCGCCGTCGTGGCCGGCGCCCGGGCCGAGGTCGATGATCCAGTCGGCGTGCGCCATGACCGCTTGGTGGTGCTCGACGACGATGACCGACTTGCCGGAGTCGACGAGCCGGTCGAGCAGGCCGAGCAGTTGCTCGACGTCGGCGAGGTGGAGACCGCTGGTCGGCTCGTCGAGGATGTAGACGCCGCCCTTCTCTCCTATCCGCGTGGCCAGCTTGAGCCGCTGCCGTTCGCCGCCGGACAGCGTGGTCAGCGGCTGGCCGAGGCTGAGGTAGCCGAGCCCGACGTCGGCGAGCCGGTCGAGGATGGCGTGGGCGGCCGGCGTGCGCGCCTCGCCGGCCCCGAAGAACTGCTCGGCCTCGGTCACCGACATCGCGAGCACCTCGCTGATGTCGCGGCCGCCGAGCTTGTATTCCAGCACCGACGCCTGGAACCGCTTCCCCTCGCACTCCTCGCAGGTGGTGGCGACGGTGTCCATGAACCCGAGCTCGGTGTAGATGACCCCGGCGCCGTTGCAGGCGGGGCAGGCGCCCTCGGAGTTGGCACTGAACAGCGCCGGCTTCACCCCGTTGGCCTTCGCGAACGCCTTGCGGATCGGGTCGAGCAGTCCGGTGTACGTCGCCGGGTTGCTCCGTCGCGAGCCGCGGATTGCGCCCTGGTCGATCGACACCACTCCGTCCCGGCCGGACACCGAGCCGTCGATGAGAGAGCTCTTGCCCGATCCGGCCACGCCGGTCACCACCACCAGCACGCCGAGCGGTATGTCGACATCGACGTCCTGCAGGTTGTTGGTGCTGGCGCCGCGCACGTCGAGCACTCCCGACGGTGTCCGCACCGACGACTTCAAGGAGGCCCGGTCGTCCAGGTGCCGCCCTGTCAGCGTGCCGCTGGCCCTCAAGCCCTCGACGGTGCCCTCGAACACCACCTCGCCGCCGGCAGTGCCGGCGCCGGGGCCGAGGTCGATGACGTGGTCGGCGATCTCGATAACCTCGGGTTTGTGCTCGACGACGAGCACCGTGTTGCCCTTGTCGCGCAGCCGCAGCAGCAGGTCGTTCATCCGCGCGATGTCGTGCGGATGCAGCCCGATGGTGGGCTCGTCGAAGACGTAGGTGACGTCGGTCAGCGACGACCCGAGGTGCCGGATCATCCTGGTGCGCTGTGCCTCGCCTCCCGAGAGAGTGCCCGACGGTCGGTCGAGCGAGAGGTAGCCAAGCCCGATCTCGACGAACGAGTCGAAAGTGTGCTGCAGACCAGCAATCAGCGGTGCGACCGACGGCTCGTCCAAGTGGCGCAACCACTCGGCGAGATCGTCGATCTGCATCGCGCAGGCGTCGGCGATGTTGATTCCCTTGATCTTCGACGACCGGGCTGGCTCATTGAGCCGGGTGCCGCCGCACTCGGGACACGCGGTGAACGTCACCGCCCGCTCCACGAACGCCCGGATGTGCGGCTGCATCGCTTCGACGTCCTTGGACAGGAACGACTTCTGGATCTTCGGTACCAGACCCTCGTAGGTCAGGTTGATTCCGTTGATCTTGACCTTCGTCGCGTCCTTGTAGAGGAAGTCCTGGAGCTGGGTCTTCGTGAAGTCGCGGATCGGCCTGTCGGCCGGGACGAACCCCGACTCTGTAAAGATTCGGACGTTCCAGCCGTCGGCCGTATAGCCAGGGATGGTGAGCGCGCCCCCGGCAAGCGACTTGTTGTCGTCGTAAAGCTGGGTCAGGTCGATGTCGGTGACTGATCCCATGCCCTCGCAGCGCGCGCACATCCCGCCGTGGTAGACGGCGTCGCGCACAACGAGCCGCTCCCCCTTGCCCTTGTCGGCGGTCATCGACCCGCTCGCCTTCCGCATCGGGACGTTGAACGAGTAGGCAATAGGGGGTCCGATGTAGGGCTCCCCGAGCCGGCTGAAGAGCACTCGCAGCATCGCGTTGGCGTCGGTCGCCGTGCCGACCGTCGAGCGGGCGTTGGCGCCCATCCGCTCCTGGTCGACGATGATCGCCGTGGTCAGCCCCTCGAGCACATCGACGTCGGGCCGGGCCAGGCTCGGCATGAAGCCCTGCACGAAAGCGCTGTAAGTCTCGTTGATCAGCCGCTGGGACTCCGCGGCGATCGTGTCGAACACCAGCGAGCTCTTGCCCGAGCCGGAGACGCCGGTGAACACGGTCAGTCGGCGCTTCGGGATCTCGACGCTGACGTCCTTGAGGTTGTTCTCGCGCGCGCCGTGCACGCGGAGCAGATCGTGGCTGTCGGCAGCGTGCAGCGCAGCCGACTGCGTGTCCGTCCTCGTGGCCATGCTCATCGTGTCTCCATCTGTTGGGCGGGCCGCCTTCGCGGTCTCCGTCGGCGTCCCTGGCTCGATCCAACCAGATTCGAGCGGGACCTCTTGTTCTCCGGCGATAGCCGGACGGCTCAGCGCTGCTCCTGGATGCGGACCAGGTTGCCCGCGGGATCGCGGAAGGCGCAGTCGCGTACGCCGTATGGCTGCTCGGTCGGCTCCTGGACGACTTCGGCGTCGCTAGCCTCCAGCCGTTCGAAGGTGCCGTCGAGGTCTTTGGTGGCCAGCAGAATCCAGCCGTAGGTGCCCTTGGCCATCATCTCGGCGATGGTGCGGCGCTCGTCGTCGGTGACGCCGGGGTCGGCGGCCGGCGGCCCCAGGAGGATGGACGTGCCGGGCTGGTCGGCGGGGCCGACCGCGATCCAGCGCATCTTGCCGTTTCCGACGTCGTTGCGGACCTCGAAGCCGAGGGTGTCGCGCCAGAAGGCCAGGGAGGCGTCCGGGTCGTCGTGCGGGAGGAAGCTCGTGTGAATGGTGAGGTCCATGGCGGTCATGCTAGCTGCGGCTCGGGGTCCGGCGCTTCTCGATTCCTGACCGGTCTGGTCACCTGGAACGGGCCGGCGAGCGGCCCTCGCGGCGGGAGCCTCGTTCTCCCACCACGCCCAGGGTGGAAAGATCGCCGGGCAGACCGCCTACCCGCCCAACCGCAAGCTCCTGGACCACCTGCGCCGAGAGCGCGACGCGCTGTTCACCTTCCTTGTCCGCGACGGGGTGCAGGCGACCAACTGGCGGGCCGAGCACGCCATCCGCCCCG
>DASTNZ010000237.1:0-7581 GCA_035762665.1 Jiangellaceae bacterium
ACCGCCAAGAACACCTACGGCACCGGCAACTTCATGCTGCTCAACACCGGTGAGGAGCAGGTCGCCAGCGAGAACGGGCTGCTCACGACGGTGTGCTACAAAATCGGTGACCAGAAGCCGATCTACGCGCTCGAGGGCTCGATCGCAATTACCGGGGCCCTGGTGCAGTGGTTCCGCGACAACCTCGGCATCATCGGCTCCGCAGAGGAGATCGAGACGCTGGCCGCAACGGTCGACGACAACGGCGGTGCGTATTTCGTGCCGGCGTTCTCGGGGCTGTTCGCGCCGTACTGGCGGGCCGATGCTCGGGGCGCGCTTGTCGGACTCACCCGGTACGTCAACAAGGGCCACCTAGCTCGAGCGGTCCTGGAGGCCACGGCATTCCAGACCCGCGAGGTGCTGGACGCCATGAACGCCGACTCCGGGGTCGACCTCACCGAACTCAAGGTCGACGGCGGCATGGTGCAGAACGAGTTGCTCATGCAGTTCCAGGCCGACATCCTCGATGTGCCGGTCGTCCGCCCGAAGGTGGCCGAGACCACTGCGCTCGGCGCCGCGTACGCGGCCGGGCTTGCAGTTGGTTTCTGGGGCGGCCTGGACGACCTGAGCGCCCACTGGGCCGAGGACAAGCGGTGGGAACCGCAGATGGACTCGGACGAGCGCGAGCGCACGTACCGCAACTGGAAGAAGGCAGTGACGAAGACGTTCGACTGGATCGACGCCGACGTTCACTAACGCCCACCAAACCGGGCCGCTGTTCGATCACGTTCGGCAGGCGGCGCGACGTACCTACAGGCACACGTGCCTGTAGGTACGTCGCCAGCCCTGGTGGGCGGCCCACCCCTGAGTAAATGGCCACGGAGGAGGTGACCCAGTGCCGGCACGCCTGGACACCGCGTACCGCGACCTCGCCCTCAACACACTGCTGTCGACCCAGTTCGACGTGCTCATCATCGGCGGTGGCGTGGTCGGGGCGGGAGCAGCACTGGATGCGGCGTCGCGTGGACTTTCGGTCGCGCTGGTCGAGGCGCGGGACTGGGCCGCCGGGACGTCCAGCCGGTCCAGCAAGTTAATCCACGGTGGCCTTCGCTACCTGGAGCAACTCGACTTCAGCCTGGTCCGCGAGGCATTGCGCGAGCGCGGCCGGCTGCTCCACAGGCTGGCACCGCATCTCGTCCGTCCGGTGCCCTTTGTATATCCGCTTCGCCACCGGGCGTGGGAGCGGGCCTACGTAGGCGCGGGCGTGCTGCTCTACGACACCATCGGGGGTGCTCGCGCACTTCCGCCGCACCGCCATCTGTCCCGCCGTCGGATGCTCACGCTGTCGCCGTCATTGCGCGGCGACGCCCTCACCGGAGCGATCCGCTATTACGACGCGCAAGTGGACGATGCCCGGTTCACCATGATGCTGACCCGCACCGCCGCCCAGCACGGCGCGATGGTGCTCAACCGGGTGGCCGCCACCAGGCTGCTCGTTGACGGCAGCAGAGTGGGCGGCGCGCAGGTCCGCGATGGCGAGTCCGGCCACGAGTTCACCGTCCGGGCGCGGCGCGTGATCAGTGCGACCGGCGTCTGGACCGACGAACTCCACCGGCTCGCGGGTACCGAGGGCGAGTTCCACGTAAGCATGTCCAAGGGTGTGCACATCCTCGTTTCCCGCGACCGAATGGACCTGGCCACCGGTCTGATCATGCGTACCGAGAAGAGCGTGCTGTTCGTCATCCCGTGGGACGCCCATTGGATCATCGGGACGACTGACACACCCTGGTCGCTGGATCGGGCAAACCCGGCGGCGAGCCGGGCCGACATCGAGTACATCCTCGATCACGTCAACGCCATCCTCCGTGATCCACTCACCCCCGACGACATCGTTGGCGTCTATGCGGGCTTGCGGCCATTGCTGGCCGGCCGATCTAGCGAGACGGCGAAGCTGTCGCGCGAACACGCAGTGTCCGAGCCGGTCCCTGGACTGTTTGTCGTCGCCGGCGGCAAGTTCACGACCTACCGAGTGATGGCAGCGGACGTTGTGGACGCAGCGGCAAGCGGGCTGGGGCGTGAGGTCGCGCCGTCGCTCACCCACCGGTTGCCCATCCTGGGCGCGGTCGGCTTCCACGAGATGTGGGCGAACCGCAACGTTCTCGCAGCGCGCGCCCGTCTTGCGCGTCCGGCAGTGGAGCGACTGCTGCGCCGCTACGGGACGGCCAGCACCGACCTGCTGGGGATGATCGAACGGGACGCTGCCCTGGCCCAACCGGTCGAGGGGGCCGAGCGCTACCTTCGGGCCGAGATCGTGTACGCCGTGACCCATGAGGGCGCACTACACCTCGACGACGTGCTCACCCGCAGGACCAGGGCGTCGATCGAGACGCCCGACCGCGGCGAGCGAGCGGCGCCGGACGTCGCCGAGCTGATCGCCCCCCTCCTGGATTGGGATTCGGAGACGATCGCGGCCGAGGTGGCGGCCTACCGCGCGCACGTCCGCGCCGAGCGCGCCGCGCAGCAGGCGCCGAACGATGAATCCGCCAACGCTGCCCGCGCCGAGGCGGATCAGACGTGCTCGGAAACCATGACGGCAACGGTGTCCGGCTCGAGCGCCTTGAACACGTGAGCGACGTCACCGGGATAGGCCATGTAATCCCCCGGGTTCAGCTCCACCGGCTCTTCGGCGACCCCGACGATGGCGCGTCCGGCGCTGAGCACAACGTGCTCGACGACGCCGGGCATGTGCGGGTCGGACTCCCTGGCTGCACCTGGCTGGGTCGTGATCAGGTAGATGTCGCGGCGCGCGTTGGGCGGGCAAGAAGCGAGCAGAGTGGCAACGTAATTGGCCCGTTCGGACGCGACTGCCGGCCCCTCGCCGGCCCGGATGACCTGAACCTTCGGCCGAGCCGGCTGGACGAGCTGGGCGAACGGGACACCGAGCGCGACGCCGAGCGCCCAGAGCGTCTCCACGCTCGGATTGCCCGATCCGGACTCCAGCTGCGAAAGCGTCGATTTCGCGATGCCGGCTCGCCGGGCCACCTCGGCGAGTGACAGCCCGACACGGCTACGTTCGCGCCGCAGCGACGCAGCGATCACTTCGATCGGTGCCTTGGCATCTTGGGCCATCGTTCGCTCCATAAGTCGGATCGTTCATCTTGACGAACGGCGTCCATCGGTTCAGTATTGAATACTATGCGTTCGATCTGGCGAACACTCGACAAAGACGTAGCTCGCGACATCGCCTTGGTCTGCGTCGCTGACACCATCGTCGGCGTCTCGTTCGGGGCCATCGCGGTGAGCCTTGGCCTTCCGATCTGGCTGCCGATGCTGCTGTC
The DNA here is from genome assembly GCA_035762665.1 of Jiangellaceae bacterium. Classification (GTDB taxonomy): domain Bacteria; phylum Actinomycetota; class Actinomycetes; order Jiangellales; family Jiangellaceae; genus JASLBX01. The sequence continues at coordinate 3,318 of DASTNZ010000237.1, forward strand.
AGTCGTGGTGTTCGCCGGTGCGGCACAGTTCATGTTCGTCGGCATCGTGGCCGCCGGCGGGAACCCCGTGGCCGCCGTCGTGGCGGGCTTGCTGGTAAACGCGAGGCACCTGCCGTTCGGGTTCGCGATCGGCGACGTCCTCGGCACCGGTTGGCTGCGCCGGATCATCGGCAGTCACCTGATGATCGACGAATCGGTGGCGTTCGCGCTGGCGCAGCGCGAGACCGAACGGCGGCGCGCGGCCTACTGGGCGTGCGGAATCGCGCTGTTCGCGTGCTGGAACCTCGGCGTGCTCGCTGGTGCGTTCGGCGGCACAGTGATCACGAACACCGACGCGTTCGGCCTCGATGCGGCATTCCCAGCCGTCCTACTGGCGCTGATCCTTCCCGCGATGCGGGATCCCGCTACCCGCCGCGCAGCCCTGGCAGGAGTGGTCATCGCGCTCGTCGCGGCCCCCTTTCTGCCGCCTGGCCTGCCCGTTCTGCTGGCGCTTGCCGGGGTCCTCGCCGGCCTCCGCGGGATGAGAATGCGGCAGGAGGCTTCCGCATGACGATCACCTCGCTCGTTGTCGCGACCGTTGTGCTCGGTGTCGGGACCTTCGCGTTCCGCTTCGCCGGCCCGATCCTGCGCGCCCGGATAGAGATTTCGCCCCAGCTCGACCGGCTGATGGCCATGGCGGCGATCGTGCTGCTTGCCGCTTTGGTGAGCATCGCCGCGTTCCTCGACGGGCAGGAGTTCGCCGGCATCGCCCGACCGGCCGGGATCGCCGTCGGTGGAGTGCTCGCCTGGCGCAAGGTGCCGTTCGCCGTGGTCGTCATTGCGGCGGCGGGGACCGCGGCCGTCTTGCGCCTGCTCGGCGTCCCCTGACAGCGCGTACCGCACCCCACCCCTACGTCCCGTGATCATCGGGTTGGGAGGAGTGCTGAGACGACGGTCATCGTCGCGTGTCGAACCCGCGCGGTGCCTTGGTCGGCCACCACCGCGTGAAGATGTTCACCGGACAGCATCGCTAGTAGAACGTGGGCGAGGGCATCGGCGTCCTCGCCCGGCCGCGCGGCCGCGAGAAGCAGGGCGACATGCCGATGCCAGAAGCGGTATGCACCGATCCGGTAGCGCGCGCCCGGTGATGCTGTTTCCGACATCCGGACCAGGTCGACATGACCCAGCACATAGTCGAGATACGCGCTTACGAATGCGCGGAGTCGACGACCAGGCGATACCTCACCGGCTTCGCCCGTTGGGCCGAGGGGCGCCGGGCCGGACAAGATTGCTTCTTGTAGATCCCGCTCCCGGTCATCGAGCAACGCGACCGCCAGACCTGCTTTGTCGCCGAAGCGGCGGAACAGCGTTCCCTTTCCAACGCCAGCCCGAGCCGCGATCGCATCCATGGACACGTTCTCGACACCGTGCTCGTCGAATAGCTCGGCGGCGGCGTTGAGCGCGGCGGCCCGGTTGCGGGCCGCATCGGCACGCTCCTTGGGCGACGACGTCCGCAGCGTCAGCAACCTCGCATCAACGCTTGCGTAAGCGGACCGTGGTCCGGTACTGTCGAGCGGCATAACCGGACTGTAGTCCAGATTCGCTGTGTTAGCGAGTCCTGGACATCGACCCCCGAGGAGCCTCCATGACCACACTTCTGCACATCTCGGCATCACCCCGCAGCGCCAAATCGGAGTCGCTCGGCCTGGCCGAGGTTCTGCTCAACGCGTACCGGGAGGCCAATCCTCAGCACGCGATCGAACATTGGGACCTCTGGGACGGTTCCCTGCCACAGTTCGGGCCGGTCCAGGCTCACGCGAAAATGGCGATCTTCGGCGGCGAGCCGTTCACCACCGAGCAAGCCGTGGCATGGCAGGTGATCGGGGAAACGTTCGCTCGCTTCGACAGCGCCGACCGATACCTGTTCAGCGTCCCGATGTGGAACGCCGGCGTGCCCTACATCCTCAAGCAGTTCATCGATGTTGTGAGCCAGCCGGGAATGATCTTCAATTTCGATGCCGACCGCGGCTACACGGGCCTACTCACCGGCAAGCGGGCGGCCGTGATCTACACCAGTGGCGTCTACGGCGAAGGTCGGGGCGCTGCGTTCGGCGCCGATTTCCAAGCACCGTTCTTCGAGGATTGGTTGCGCTGGGCCGGCATTGCGGAAATCGAGACCGTCCACTTCCGCCCCAACCTCGCTACCGCTGATTCCGACGCGGGGCGGCGAATGGCACAGGCCCGCGCCCGCGAAATTGCCAAGCTGCTCTGACCCTAGTTCCACCCGTGATCATCGGCACTTTCCGGCCGCATACCCGGAAAGTGCCGGTGCGCTCCGCGCCGTGTCAGGGAGCCTGCTCGCGGGTGATCCGACCGGCGACCTGCTGCACCCGAAGCATCACGAACTCCGCCGGCCTGATCGGCGCGAAGCCGACGAGAATGTTGACCACTCCGCGGTCGATGTCGGCTTGAGTCGTGGTCTCCTCGTCGCACTTGACGAAGTACGACTCCGACGGCGTAGCGCCCGGAAAGGCGCCCTGGAGGAACAACTCATTCACGAAGACGGCCACCTCGCGCCGGATGTTCTTCCAGAGGGTCGCGTCGTTCGGCTCGAACTCCGCCCATCGGGTGCCACGGGCCAGGCTCTCCTCGAGGAACAGGGCGGTCCTCCGTACGGCCAGGTACTTCCACTCGCGGGCGGACATGTCGTCGGACGCCAGCGTGCGTGAGCCCCAGACAATGGGGCCTCTGCCGGGCACGGTGCGAAGGCAGTTGATGCCAAGCCGGTTGAGCCGGTCGATCTCCGGCCCGGTCAATCCCAACGACAACTCGGCTCCACCCACGAGGACGGCGTCCGCGCCGGCCGGTGACTTCCAGACTCCGCGGTGTGCATCCGTACGCGCGATCACACCCGCTACCGCCCCAGCTGGCGGAAAGAGTTCGACTCGGCTGTGCAGCGGATTGTGCTGCCGGAGCCTGGGGAAGTACAGCGCGGCATTCTCACCGACGAGCCCCATGGCCGCCGCTACCCCCGAACCGTTGAAGAGGTCCGCGATATCGGATGCCGACATGGTGTCCCAAGCGGGCGGCGGATCAACGAGCAGTATCGCGCGGCGTCGTTGACAGTAAGCGGCCGCCGCCCTCAGTACCTCGGGATCGACGGTGTCGTCGGTCTGGAACGGCGGAATGACAAGCAGGTTGACGTCATCAGTCTGATCGAGGAGGACAAGGCCCTGCTTCGCCTCGTCCTGCTCGTCTCCCCCGGCCCGTGTCCGCGCAATGACGGCCGTGGTGCCGCCGTTGCGGAAGAAGTCGCGCACGGAGAAGCCGAGCCGACTTTCGGTCCACAACCCGCCGAAGACCCGCTCGAACTCATCGAAGCTATAGAGCAGGACTGGTCGATCAGTCGGACCGTCAGGTGTTCGCCCGATGAAGGCGGTTATCGAGGTGGGAACACCTTTGATCGAACACCTCCCGAACAGTTGAAGCGGGTCGATGCCCGGCCTGTCAGGTGACTGGGTGCCAGTGTAGGTGTCTACGACGGACGACGTCCCCGAATTCTCGGCGCCGAAGCTGTCGGTGCCGTGCGGATAATGCAAGTCATGGCGTACGACCACGAGTTGGCAGCCCGCATCCGTGACCTGGTCGCCGGTGAGAAGGGCCTCGCCGAGCAGCGGATGTTCGGCGGCTTGGCGTTTCTGATCAACGGGAACATGTCGGTGGCTGCCAGCGGACAAGGCGGGTTGCTGGCCCGGGTGGACCCGGCGGAGACCGAATCGCTGGTCGACGGCGAGCGGGTGACACCCATGGTCATGCGCGGACGGGAGATGCGCGGGTGGCTGCGCGTCGACCCCGCTGCCGTAAGTACTGAGGGCCAGCTCGAACAGTGGATGGCCCGCGGAGTCACGTACGCCCGTTCATTGCCCGCCAAAGTCGAGCGCCAGCGGGGCGCGCGCTAGGTCTGTGGATGCGGGCTTTCGCTGACGTACAGGACGTTGCCGTCCGGGTCGCGGAAATCGAACATGGGCGGGACACCCTCCCAGCGCAGCAGTTCGTCGACATCCACGCCACGGCCTGACAGCTGGGCGTGCAGCGCTGCCGCGTCCTCGGTCGCGAAATGGATTCCGGTGTCAACGCCGGCGGGAACCTTCTCATGCGCGGGTGTCAACGCGATGGTGACGGTGGACCGAGGCGGACGCACTTCGATCCAGCGCCCGCCAAACTGTTCCACCGGTGCATCCATGAGCGTCTCGAATCCCAGCGTCTCGACGTAGAACTCCAGCGC
>DASTNZ010000238.1:0-2107 GCA_035762665.1 Jiangellaceae bacterium
GGCGTTGCTGGCCTGACGCTCGGCGGGGGGCTGGGGATCCTTGGCAGGGAATACGGGCTTACGTCCGATCACCTGATCGGAGCCCAGATCGTCCTGGCTGATGGTCGCCTGATCGACTGCGACGAGACCCACGAGGAGGACCTGTTCTGGGCGCTGCGGGGCGCCGGCGCCGGCAACTTCGGAGTAGTGACGTCGCTGGTGTTGCGCACCGTGCCCGCGCCCGAGGCGACGAACTTCCACCTGGCGTGGCCATTCCCCCGTGCGGCAGCCGTCATCGAGGCCTGGCAGGGGTGGGCCCCGGTCGGCCCCGACGAACTGGCCGCGAGCTTGAAAGTGACCGCCGCTGGGGAGCTCGACAGGCCGGCTTCCGTCGATGTGTATGGAGCGCTCCTTGGAACCGAATCCGATGCGACCGACCTGCTCGACGATCTGGTCGTCCGGGCGGGCTCGGACCCGATCCGGGCATCGTCGGAGCAAATGTCCTTCTCGGAGACAAGGCGATTCTGGGCGGAACTGGGGGTTGGCGAGAACCAAAAGGGGCGTGATCCGCATTCGCCATCGGCACAGCAGCCCCATCTCTTCACCAAATCTGAGTTCTTCAAATGGCCACTGCCCCCCGATGCCGGCGCCGTGCTGGTCGAGAACTTCTTGAAGGGTCGAACACCAGGCGAGTCCCGCGAGTTGGACTTTATGCCGTGGGGTGGCGCGTACAACCGTGTGCGACCCGATGCCACCGCGTTCGTCCATCGCGATGAGCTCTTCCAGCTGAAGCATTCGGTTGTGGTCAACCCCGAAGCCTCGATGCGTGAGAAGGCAGCCGCGCATCGGTGGGTGACCTGGTCATGGGCGGCAGTGCATCCATGGGGGTCTGGCCGAGTGTTCCAGAACTTCGCCGATCCGGAGCTGGAGGACTGGGCGCGTGCCTACTACGGCCCGAACTACCACCGACTGCTGCGGGTTAAGAGTCAGTACGACCCAGCGGACTTCTTCCATTCTCAACAGTCGCTACCCGTTCGCTGACCATCGATGTTGGGAGTGCCCGTACACCGCAGCTCGACCGGTGCCAGCGTGGCTCCTTGCTCATCGCGTCCGCCACGCCGAGCCCGCGGAGCCCGGGTTCTACCGCAGGCTCCGGCGGATTCACGCCTAGCTCCGCGGCTGGAGGCTATCTACGGCTTGTGCTGGGCGGTGGACGTGCTGCAGAACGCCGCCGCCTTGGTGCACTTGGAGCATCCGCTCGGCGTGAATGGGTTCGCCTATCGCAGGGGTGAAATACGACGTTCGGCCGCTGCCAATCTCGCTGATCTGACACGGGTGGGCAGCCTGCCCAAGGCGCGGAGCGGACCGCCCGCGGTGCGCGAGCTTTGGCGAACTGGAGCGGCATCGGCACAAGCTGTGCGGATGGGCCTCGTCGATCAAGGCGTAGATGGATGCTGTGCTGGTCAAGAACGACACCACCGTCCCGGTGAGCGACTTGTCCGGTGTCGCCGGTTCGGTGCAGCTGAGCACGCTGCCGCTGCCCGAGGTGTGCCGGGCACAAAGCCGTGGAAAACCTGGTCCGCGACCTGCTGCAGTCCGCCGACTACCTCACCCCCAACCACCTGACTTTGCCTGCCTTCGGCAGCTCGAACGCGGCCATATCGAGGGCTTACTGACCTGGAACCGCACTCGTCCCTGGTGCGGCCAGCGGGCCGGCGCCGGCAAGGGCCGTAGCGTCTCCTCCGCGGTCGCTCAGTCGGCAGTGCTCAGCCTGCCCAACATGCTCGACGACATTGCCGCCTGGGGATAGGCCGACGCCCAAGCCCGGCGGCGGGTGTTCGCCGCCGACGTCCCCAGACTCGATTATTCCCTGCCACGAGCGCTCCCGCCTGACGTCGGCGCCGCCGTCAAGCCGTCGCCGAACGGGACGACCCATTCGCGCGCGTCAGCCTGACCGCCCTGCGCGGCGGTCTGCGAGTGGGTGAGCCCGCCGCAGGGAGGCGTCTACCTGTTCGAGGATGGCCTTGCGGGACAGGCCACTTCCGCCGGGCCCGTCGTGCATCCTCCCGCTCACTTTGGTGGCCAGCACGATGTCCTCGCGGCGGGCGAACCTGGTGATCGCCCGCCC
>DASTNZ010000239.1:0-3016 GCA_035762665.1 Jiangellaceae bacterium
GTCACCTACAAGCCCAACATCGCCGACCAGCGTGAGTCGCCGGCCGTTCCGCTCGCTCGGCACCTGTCGGCGCTCGGTGCGAAGGTCTCCTATCACGACCCACACGTCACCAACTGGGACATCAATGGGCTTGACGTCAGCCGAGCCGACGACCTCGAGGCCTCTGTGAAGGAAGCCGACCTCGTCATCCTTGTCCAGAACCATTCCGAGTACGACGCCGACCATCTCGCGTCCATCGCGCAGCGCTTCTTCGACACGCGAGGTGTGACAACGGGGGATGCCGCGCGTCGCCTTTAGCACTATCGGGGACGATGATGACTGTGGACACGCAATACATCAGCAAGCTCCGGGCCGGTGAGGGGGCCTCCCTCGCCGAGGAGCTTGGGCTGCAGCAGATTGGCGTTCGTCCTCCACTGCGCCGCTATCTGCAGGGTCTCTGGGCTCGTCGACAGTTTGCCTGGACGATGGCCACCTCAAACGCGTACGCCCGCAACCGCAACAACTACCTGGGTCAGCTCTGGAACATCCTGAACCCACTCCTGTGGTCGGCGGTCTACTTCTTGGCCTTTGGGGTACTGCTCGGGGCCCGCGGTGGGATGGACACGCAGGCTTACATCGCGTTCCTGGTCACTGGCGTCTTCATGTTTCGCTTCATATCGGCCGCCATGACGCTCGGAGCGAAGTCGATCAGTGGAAACATCTCGCTCGTGCGCTCGCTCCACTTCCCACGAGCCGTGCTGCCCATATCGACTGTCCTGACCGAGCTTGTCGTTCTGCTGCCCGCCCTCGTGGTGTTGTGCTTGATCGTGCTTGTGACCGGCCAAGGACCCAGTTGGGCGTGGCTGCTCTTTCCACTCGCTACGGTCCTGATCTGGATGTTCTGCACCGGACTGGCTCTTATCATCGCCCGGCTTGTCGCTGATGTTCGAGACCTTGCGAACCTCCTTCCCTTCCTCACCAGGCTGCTCTTGTACACATCTGGTGTCTTCTATTCGATCGAGAGGTTCAAAGACAGCTTCTACGACAATGGGATCGGTTGGCTGTATCCAGTCGCCGAGAACCAGCCGGTTGCGGTGTACCTCACACTGGCGAGGTCGACGCTTCTGGACGACGCGTCGATGGACGGGCGAGTGTGGATTCTTGGTGTCGGCTATGCCTTGCTCTTCTTAATTGGTGGCTTCTTGTTCTTCTGGCGGGCAGAGGAGCGCTACGGTCGTGACTGAGAAAAGAGTCACCGAAGAGATCGACTTCGAGGCAGGCGCCGCCGATGACGGCGAGCATCATTCGGTCACAGGTTCGGGCAAGCTTTCCCTGATCGTTGACAATATCCACGTGAAATACCGCGTCTTCGGAGGCAAGCGGAAAGCCAAAGCCGCGGATACCGACCCAACCCTCCTGCGACGGCTGTTGCGACAGACCAGCAATCACGTCGGACCTGCGACCGAGATCCACGCACTCCGTGGCGTCTCATTTGTCGCGAGCCACGGAGACGCCATCGGGGTCGTTGGTAGAAACGGTTCTGGCAAGAGCACCCTGCTGCGGGCGATCGCAGGTCTGCTTCCGTTGGCGAACGGAGCTGTGTACGTCAGCGGGCAGGCGTCACTCCTAGGCGTCAACGCCGCCCTCATGCAGGGACTGACTGGTGAGCGGAACATCATGATCGGCGGTCTCGCTCTGGGCTTATCGAAGAACGAAGTCCGAGAGCGGTTTGACGACATCGTCGAGTTCGCTGGGATCGGCGATTTCGTCTACGTGCCGATGCAGGCCTATTCATCGGGCATGGGTGCTCGGCTGCGCTTCGCCATCTCGTCAGCGGCGCGGCCCGACATACTCCTCATCGACGAGGCCCTGGCCACGGGAGACGCGGAGTTTCGGGCGCGTAGTAAGGCGCGCATCGACGAGATCCGTGAGCAGGCCGGCACCATCTTCCTGGTAAGTCACTCTCTGGCAGCCATCCAGCAGATGTGCACACGGGCCCTGTGGATTCACGATGGGCAGCTGCGAATGGACGGCCCAACCGACGAGGTCTGCAATGCCTACGCAGCCTCCACCAAACCTAAGCCGGCGAAGAAGAAGTGACCTAGGTGCGCGCGCTCGTAGTCACGATCGTTCATCACCCTGAGGACTCTCGGATTCGGTATCGCCAGCTCGCCGCTCTGCATGACGCTGGGTGGGACATCACCTATGCCGCATCGTTTACCGAGCACGGCCTCCAGGTCCCTCAGGACCCACAAATGAGATTCCTAGACCTACCGCGGGCGTCGGGTAGACATCGCTTGAGAGCGCTTCGCGCCGCCAGGTCCATGCTCCGCCGGGAGGCGCCCACACACGACGTGCTGTTGCTCCACGATCCGGAGCTGTTGGTGTCGATCGTGGGCCTTCCGCTACCGCCGGTCATATGGGACGTCCACGAGGACACGGCAGCAGCAGTCACTCTCAAGCCCTGGCTGCCCCGCCCACTCCGGCCGTTCGTCCGCTGGACCTTCCGGCGCGTCGAGCACTGGGCGGAGCGACGACTACACCTGATCCTGGCCGAGTACGCCTACCAGGACCGGTTCACGCGCTCACATCTGGTTGTGCCGAACCTAAACCTGGTACCCGACGCGCCCCCCCGTCCTGATCGACCACAGGTGGTTTACGTGGGAAGCATCACGCGAGCGCGCGGAGCAGACGAACTCATCGAGACGGCCCGACTAGTCGCCGACAAGACCGGCGGCGCAGTTCGGCTGAAGCTGATCGGACTGGCGTCCAGCGACGTCGAGGCGACGCTCCAGCGAGCTGCCGACGACGATGTCCTCGACTGGTCTGGGTTTCTGCCGGCTGGACAGGCGATGGAACAGGTCAGGGGTTCGATGGCCGGGCTGTCGCTACTGCACGACGAACCGAACTATCGCGTCAGTCTCCCGACCAAGGTCGTCGAGTACATGGCCAACCGTGTACCCGTGGTGACAACTCCCCTGCCGCTTGCCCGTGATCTCGTCGAAGAGACAGGTTGCGGGGTCGTCGTACCGTTCCA
>DASTNZ010000240.1:0-13171 GCA_035762665.1 Jiangellaceae bacterium
TGGCACCTGCCGGGACGTCGTACTCGGGTGCGTTCTCGAGGTGGGCGACGTTGTCGTAGCCCAGGTAGCGGAAGAGCCTGTTCTGCGCCGAGAGCAAGACGACTGGTTCCTCGTCGGAGCCGTTGAAGTGCTGGTGCACGGTGTTCTGCGGCACGTAGACCGTGTCGCCTGCGGTGAACTCGTGACGACTCGGCTCGGTCGCGATTCGTGCGTAGTACTTGTCGGCGATCTCGGCCTCGACCTCCCAATGCAGGCTGTAGCCACGTCCGGACATCACGTACAACACCTCGTCGGCCATGTGCCAGTGCTTGCCGGAACGACTCCCGGCGGGGACTTCCTGCTGATAGACGTCGACGCTGAACAGGCGGAGATCATCACGGTCGGGGGAGGCGATGACGCGGACTCGGCCATCGGGCGTGGTGTTCCACGTCGTGTCAGCAGGCTTGACGACCTTGCTGCGGCCCACCACGCCTGGCGTCCATATCCGGGACCAGTCCTCACGCGGTCCGAACCGGTCGTCATCTTGCGCAGGGCCGCCGCGCCCCTGCTGAATAAGCCCGAAATACATCCACATCGACTTGGCCTTCATCACCAGTGCAACGGCGGTCTCGTCGCCGTCGTTGTAGTGCCGGTGGACGGAGTCGGTGTGGACGACGACCAGGTCGTCCTTTTCCCAGTCGTACCGTTCGCCGTCGTGGATCTCGTAGCCCTTGCCCTGCAGGATGTAGAAGGCGGCCTCGTTCTGGTGGCCGTGGCCACGGTTGGAACTGCCGGGTGGGATCTCCACGAAGTGCACTTGCAGCGTCTGCGTGAGGAACTCGTCGTCGCCTGGGCCAAGGCGCCACCAGGTGCGGCTGGCTTCCGAGTCGCCCGAGTGACCGACGGCGGCGTCGTCCACGACGACGTCGTCCCCGCGCACGCGAGGCGCTTCCAGCTGAGCTTTCCGGAACTCGCTGAGGCTGTACTTGTCGGACGTCATGCCGCGAAGGAAGACGCGGCCCTGCTTGCCTCCCATGGTCCCTCCACATCGTCGCATCGCGTTGGATTCACCTTATAGTCATACCGATTGACCATTCAACACGTGGCACCCTCGGAGGCGGACGGTGCAGCCACGGCTCGGCGCGTTGCTCCACAACCGCGACTTCGATCTCTACTGGCTCGGAGTCGTCTGCTCGGAGATCGGGACCCGTGGCACCTTCTTGGTAAACCTCCTGCACGTCTACTTCCTCACTGGTTCGACCCTTCAGGTCGGGTTCGTCGGCCTGTTCCAGGCCGCCGCCCTACTCGTGCTGTCGCCTCTCGGTGGCGCGCTGGCCGATCGGGTGGACCGTCGTCGGCTGCTGCAGGCCGCCCAGTCCGTATCGCTCATGGCAAGCCTCGTGCTTGCCATCCTGACCCTTGCCGACGTTGTCGCGGCGTGGCACGTCTACTTGACGGTGCTGATCAATGCGTCGGCTGCCACCTTCGACGGGCCGGCCAGGCTGGCTTTGATCCCGGCCTTGGTTCCACGGGACCAACTCGCCCACGCCTTCGCGCTGATCAACCCGTCCCGCGAGGTCGCGGTCCTGATCGGCGGAGCGGTCGGCGGGCTGCTGGTGGCCGTGGCTGGACCGGGGGCGATGTATGCCGTCGACGCAGCGACGTACGCCGTGCTCGTGCTGGTACTGGCCGTCCTGCGGGTGCCACGGCTGAAGGTCGACGAGGACCGGCCCTCGCTGCTGCGGAGCATCCGGGATGGTCTGGCTTTTGTCCGTCAACGACCCATCATCGGGCAACTCGTGTCTCTCGACCTGTCCGCGACACTGTTCGGTGCCTGGCGGGTCGTCTTGCCCGCTCTCGCCATCGATGTGCTTCAGGTCGGCGCGACTGGATATGGCGTTCTCGCTGCGGCACCATCCGCAGGAGCACTCCTGGGCGCAGCCGTGGTCTTCAGGCTGATCATGAACACCCCTTACGGCCGCATCGTGCTGATCTCCACGATTGCCTACGGCGGCTCCTGTGTGCTCTTCGCCCAGGTGTCAACGCTGCCGTTCGGCTTCCCGCTGGCGATCATCGCTGCCCTGGCCATCGGTTGCTCGGACGCGGTGGCCACGGCGATCCGTCATGCCGTGGTGCAGTTGGAAACGTCGGATTCCATCCGTGGTCGCGTCTCCTCGCTGTACCAGATGGCATCGCGCGGTGGTCCCGCGCTCGGCGATCTCAACATCGGCTGGCTGGCCGGCCTGCTCGGCCCTGTCTCGGCCTTGACCATCGGCGGGTTCGTGCCCGTTGCCTACGCAGCGGGCCAGTGGTTCCTGGGTACTCGCGTGCGCACGTACGGGGTGCGTGAGGCGACTTCGTAGCGGTGCGCCTGCACGCGTCCAGGGCACCGTGGCAGAGTTATGTCTGTATGACCATTGACGTGAGGTTTGGCGAGATGAACGATGAGCTGTTCCGCCCGGTCCAGACCGGCCGTGTCTCGGAGCAGATCGTCGAGCGAGTCAAGGACGCAATCCGCAGCGGTCAGCTCACGGTTGGTCAACGCCTGCCGGCTGAGCGACAGCTCACCGAGCAGTTGAACGTCAGCCGCGTCACCGTCCGCGATGCACTTCGCATACTGGAGGCTCGTGGCCTCATCGAGATCCGCGTCGGCGCCCACGGCGGTGCGTTCGTCACCGCACCCGCACCCAAGCTGGTCGCTGAGGGGATGACCGACATGCTCATGCTTTCGGATCTACGCCCGGAGGACGTGACGGAAGCTCGGCAGGTATTCGAGCTCTCGTTGATCCCACTTGTGTGTGAGCGTGCCGATGACCAGGACGTTGCGGATCTCCTGGCCATCTGCGACCGCGCCGAGGCCGCGCTGAGGGACGGGACATTCGAGGTCGGCTTGTCGGCTGAGTTTCACGTCCGGCTGGCTCGTGCGACCCACAACCAGGCGGTCGAGCTCATGACCGACGCGCTGCAGGCGCCGCTGCTGGCCTCGTTGCAGCGGGCCAGGGCCATCGCACCACACATGGGCGACAAAGGTGTTCTCGAGCACAGGGAGATCGTCGAGGCCGTGGCAGTTCGCGATGTCGGGCGGGCGACAGCGGTGATGTCCGAGCATCTCGAGCGCACCGCCCGCCGGCTCCGCGGCGCGGTTCGATCCTGACGCGCGGACTTGGCAGGCACACGAGTAGGGGAGAGAAAGGCGTGACGGTGGACGACCTCTTCGCACCGGTCGCGGGTGGGCGCATCTCGCTGCAGATCGTTCAGCAGATTCAGGATGCCATCCGCTCGTCACGGCTCAAACCAGGGGATCGTCTCCCACCTGAGCGTGATCTTGCCGACCGCTTCGGCGTCAGCCGGGTCACCGTCCGGGACGCGCTACGTAGCCTCGAGGTACTCGGGCTCATCAGGATCCGTGTCGGTGCGGCAGGAGGTGCGTTCGTCACGTCTCCAGGTGCTGAGATCGTCGGCGAGGGACTGACCAACCTGATGCTGCTGTCGTCGCTCGAGCCCGAGGAGATCGCGGAAGCTAGGCTGATCTTGGAGCTCGGCTCCGTCGCGCTGGCGACGGCACGTGCCACCGACGACGACATCGAAGCGCTCCACGCGATGATGCGCGATGCGCAGTCGGCTCTTGACCTGGGAACCTACGAGCGGGGCATGTCGGTTCAGTTCCATCTTCGCGTCGCCCAGATCGCGGGCAACAACGCCATCAGCCTGCTCACCGACTCCTTCCGCGGACCGCTGTCGATGCATGTGATCCGCACCCGCGAGCCTCAGGAGTCGTGGTTCCTCCACACGGTGCATGAGCACCAGGAGATCGTCAAAGCCATCGAACAGCGAGACACTGCAGCAGCTCAGCGTCGCATGGCTGAGCACCTCACCCGCGGCACCCGGTTGCCGGACGATGCGGTCCGAGCATTGCTGCCGGTGCGCGAGGAATGACTGAGACTGCGCCGATCGCGACCCGCGGCTCGCGGCGCCCGTTGAGCCCAACCAGCCATTGGTATAACATATGACCGTTCGCGGTGATTGGCGGCGGAGGTTCTATGCTCAAGCCGGAGATCAACGAGTTACTGACGCGGACCGGTCCTGGGACGCCGATGGGCGAGCTGTTCCGGCAGTACTGGATGCCCGCCTTGCTCGCAGAGGAGCTGCCGGAGAACGACTGCCCGCCGGTGCGCGTCAAGCTTCTCTCCGAGCGGTTGCTCGCGCTACGAGACAGCGCCGGCGGCTATGGCTTGATCGACGAGTTCTGCGCACACCGGGGTGTCTCGCTGTGGTTCGGCCGCAACGAGGAGGGCGGCTTGCGCTGCGCCTACCACGGCTGGAAGTACGACACGTCGGGCCAGTGCATCGATGTGCCGTCGGAGCCGGAGGGGAGTCGGTTCCCGCAGAAAGTGAAGCTGAAGGGCTATCCGCTAGTGAAGATCGGTGACGTGCTCTGGACGCACATGGGAGATCCGGCAGCGCGCCCGGAGCTGCCGGCATGGGAGTTCGCACACCTTCCGGCCGAGCAGACCTACACGTCCAAGCGGTGGCAGGAGTGCAACTGGCTGCAGGCGCTGGAAGGCGGCATCGACTCCAGCCACGTCTCGTGGCTGCACTCCGGTGGGCTGAAGGACGACCCGCTCTTCAAGGGCGCTAAGGGCAACACGTACAACCTGGCCGACATGAAACCCTTCTTCGAGGTGGCCGAGGCCGCCGGTGGCCTGTTCATCGGCGCCCGTCGCAACGCCGAGGAGGGCACCTACTACTGGCGGATCACGCCGTGGGTGATGCCGAACTTTACGATGGTCCCTCCCCGCGGCGACTATCCGGTTCACGGCCACTTCTGGGTCCCTATCGATGACGAGAACTGCTGGACGTACTCATTCGACTACCACCCGACACGCCCACTCACCGAGGCCGAGCTGCAGGCCATGAAGGACGGCTACGGAGTGCACAACCAGTACGTCCCGGGCACGTACCGGCCGCTGCAGAACAAGGACAACGACTACCTGATGGACAGGGACGCCCAGCGCCGGGGCGAGACGTTCTCCGGCGTGTGGGGGATCGCGATGCAGGACGCGTCGCTCCAGGAGAGCATGGGACCGATAGTGGACCGCAGCAAGGAGCGGCTTGTCTCGACAGACAGCGGCATCATCCAGGCGCGCATCAGGCTCCGCAAGGCAGCAGAGGCCCTGCGAGATGAGGGCATCACCCCACCCGGCGTGAATCCTTCGCACCACCGGGTGCGGTCGGCGTCCGTCGTGGTGCCCAAAGATCGGGGGTTCATCGAGGCGAGCCGCGACGCGCTGATGGTGACACCTGGGACGAAGCATGCCTCAGTCTGAGGTGCAGCGCCGCCCAACGCTGCTGAGCAGCTGTGCGATGGCGGCGACCGCGGCCGAGGCGCGGTTCCGGATCGAGTACCCGTTCCAGCCGCGCGACTCCCGGGTAGTGGCCGTCGACGCTGGCGCGGCCGCTGTCGTCTGCCGTGCGTTCCAGCGCCGGTGGGAGGGCTCCGCACACTTCCTGACGTTCGGGGCCGGCATCCCGAGCGGAGGCAACGGCTGCTCGCCCGAAGCCACGCTCCACCGCTGCGACGACGGCTCGGAGACGCTGCTGAGCGAGGAGCTCGAGGGTGCCGACGTGGTGGTGATGGTGGCGACCTCACAGGGAGCGGAGGCGGCGTCGATGATCGGTCGGGCGTGCGCGGAGCGCAGCGTCATGACCGCAGGAGTCGTTCTCACGGTGACGGGTGAACACACCGACGACGCCGTCCTGGCGCTGCGACCGTTCGCCATGGTTCTCGTGGTGTCCAAGGCAGAGGATGACTTGTTCGACCTGCTCACCGCGCTGCGGGTCTAGGTGAGGTGACATGAGGACCGCCCTAACTGTCCCTGCGTTGCACCAGATGAAGCGCGACGGCCGCAAGATCGTTGGAGTCGTGGCATGGGACATTCAGGTCGCGAAGATCGTCGACCAGGCCGGGGTGGACATCGTGTCGGTCGGCGACTCGGTTGGGGTCAACCTGTGGGGCCACTCCAGCCCGCTCGAGGTCACGCTGGACCAGATGGTCCTGGTATGCCGCGCCGTACGCCATGGAGTCAGGTGGGCCCTCGTCAGCTGCGATTTCCCGTTCGGGCCGCTCCAGGAGGGCACCGAGGCCGCCGTCCGCGCAGCGATCCGGTTGGTCAAGGAGGGTGGTGCCGACATGGTCAAGCTGGACGGCGCGGCCGACTTCCCCGAGGCCGTCTCCGCCATTGTCCGGGCTGGGATCCCGGTATTAGCGCAGTTCGGCATCACACCGCAGACGGCCCTGCGGCATGGCGTTGACTACCGCGAGGTGTCCGAGGGTGGGGTCGAGGTGCCCGGCGAGATGACCGACGAGATGATCGGCCAGGCCACGCTGCTGGCCGATGCCGGCGCCTCGCTGTTGAATTTCACCAACTCCGGCCCGATCGTCGGACCCAGGGTCGTCGCCGCCGTGCCCGTGCCCGTGCTGGGTGGGTCTGGCGGCGGCCCGTGGTTGGACGGCAGGATGCGCATGGTCCACGCGGCGATCGGCTACGCGCACTCCGCGCTGGCGAGCCGGGGCGACGGCTACGCCAACGTTGCCAAGATCACCTTTGACGCGATCACAACCTACGCTGACGACGTACGCGCCGGGCGCCAGATCAGGGGCACTCCGTTGCGAAGGGAAACAGGATGAGCGGGAACGGCAGGCCGCGCTACGGCTCGGACCACATGGTCGACGTAATGCACGCCCTCGGGCTCCGCTACGTGAGCCTCAACCCTGGCTCATCGTTCAGGGGGCTGCACGACTCGATCGTGAACTATGGTCAGAACACCCCGGAAGTCATCGAGTGCCCGCACGAGAAGATTGCGGTAGGGCTGGCGCATGGCTTCGCGAAGGCGACCGGCGAGCCGATGGCGGTGATCCTGCACAACGTCGTGGGCCTGCTGCACGGCAGTATGGGCGTCTACTACGCCTACCTGGACCGCGCGCCCGTCGTCGTGCTCGGTGGAGCCGGACCGATGGACACCACCCGCCGTCGTCCCAACATCGACTGGATTCACACCGCCAACGTTCAGGGAACCGCGGTTCGCGACTACACCAAGTGGGACGACCAGCCGGCCACGATCGGATCCGTCGCGAAGACGATGATCCGCGGCTACCGCGTCGCGATGAGCCAACCCCAGGGGCCGGTCTACATCGCGTTGGACGCGATGCTGCAGGAGGATGAGCTGGCGGAGGACGTGCCGTTACCCGAGGTCCGGCGACTTGGTGTGCCAACCCCGCCGGGGCCGGATCCCGCTGCAGTCCGTCGTCTTGCCGAGCTGTTGGCTGCCGCTGAACGCCCGGTGATGATCCCCGGATACGCCGGGCGAGACCCGCACTGCTTCGATCATCTTGTGGAGCTGGCCGAGCTGCTCGGTGTCGGAGTGATCGACACCAACGTTCGGCTGAACTTTCCGAACCGCCATCCCCTTAACGCGACCGGATCGCGTGAGCTCGAGAGGGCGGATCTCGTGTTCTTCGTCGACGTGAAGGACATGGGTAAGCCAACCCAGCAACTCGAGTCGACGACTCGGACTGTCACGTCACGTATCCCTGCCGACGCAAGGGTGGTCGACCTCGGCTTCAACGAGGTCGGCATCTCCTCCTGGTCCCATGACTTCGCTGAGCTGTGCGAGACCGACCTGCAGGTGACGGCGGACACGTCTATCGCACTTCCCCTGCTCCTCGAGTACAGCCACGAGCTGGTCAAGCGTGAAGAGGACGAGGTGCGGAATCGCCGAGAGCGCCGCCGTGACGAGCTGACGGCCATCCATGAGGACACCTGGCACGGCTGGCGGCGCACTGCTGAGCAAGTTTGGGATCAGTCACCCGTGTCGACGGCCAGGCTGGCCGCTGAGGTCTGGGCCGCCATCTCCGACGTCGACTGGGTGCTGACGGCGGGCACCGCCAACGACTGGGCGCTGCGGACGTGGGACTTCGACCGACCCTACCGCCATCCCGGCAAGAGTCTCGGTACCGCGACCCAGTTCGGTATCTCCCTCGGCGTCGCCCTGGCCCACAAGGGCTCGGGCCGGCTCGTGGTCGACCTGCAGCCCGACGGTGATCTCATGTTCGACGTCGGCGCGATGTGGGTGGCCAGCTACTACCGGCTGCCGTTGCTCGTTGTGATGTTCAACAACCGTTCGTATTACAACGACTGGGAGCATCAGGAGCGGCTGGCCCGCCAGCGCGGCACACCGGTTGAGAACGCCTACGTCGGGATGGAGATCGACAACCCGGCGCCGGACTTCGGAGCCATCGCCCGCGGGTTTGGCTGGCACGGGGAAGGGCCGATCTCGGACCCTGCGGGGATCGCGCCTGCCGTCCGTAAAGCGGCGGGCGTTGTGCTCGAGGAAGGCCGTCCCGCCCTGGTCGACGTGGTCTGCCAGCCGAAGTAGGAGTGCTGAGGTGAGTCCACGGCTCGACGCGGTCGACAAGGCTCGCGGCCGCACAGTGTTCGCGGCGGACACGATGCTGCCGGGAATGTGCTACGCGGCGCTGGTTCGCAGCCCGGTCTCGAATGCTCGGATCGGTCGGCTCGACCTGGCTGCTGCCCGTTCTGTACCCGGCGTCATCGGGGTGTTCAGCGCCGACGACGTGCCGTCCGCCACGTTCGGCCGACGCGTCCGTGACATTCCGATCCTGGCTCGGGGCAAGGTGCGCTTCATCGGTGAGCGGGTCGTCGCGGTGGTGGCCGAAACGCGTGACTTGGCGGAGAAGGCCGCTCTCCAGGTCGAGGTCGAGTACGACGAGCTGCCGGCCGCGCTCAGCGCTCTGGAGGCATTGGCGCCGAACGCGCCCGCGGTGCACGACTCTCCCTGGGACTACCCGGGAGCCGTCGTGACAAGGGCCGACCCGGTCAACCTGCAGTCCCATGTTGCAAGCGGCGATCCAAGGCGGGCCGAGGTACTTCTGGCCGGGGCTGCTCACGTGGTCGACCGCACGTACACAACGCCCGCCGGCCACCATGGCTACCTCGAGCCGCAGGCCTGCGTGGCGAGCGTCGACGCCGGCGGTGCGGTGCACGTGTGGGCAAGCGACAAGTCGCCGTACCGGGTACGCGACGAGCTCGCGGCGTGTCTTCAGCTCGACCAGTCCGATGTCATCGTGCATCCGGTCGCCATCGGCGGTGACTTCGGCGGGAAGGGCCTGATCGGCGAGATCCCGCTTTGCGTGGTGCTCGCACGGCTGACCCGCCGGCCGGTGAAGCTGGCGCTGCGATACTCAGAAGACCTGGCGGCCACGAGCCCACGGCACTCGATGGCGCTGCGAGTAAGAATCGGATGTGACCATGTCGGCAGGCTGCAGGCATTGCGTGTCGACGCAGTTGTGGACGGTGGCGCATACGCCGGCTTCAAACCCCGCGCAAATGTCGATCTGAGTGGCCTGGTCGACGTTGGCAGTCCGTACCGCATTCCTGCCGTGTACACCGAGGCGCGCATCGCGTACACGAACTCGGTCCCGCGTGGTCATATGCGGGCACCCGGGGCGCCGCAGGCCACGTTCGCCGTCGAGTCCGCGCTGGACGAGCTGGCACTCGAGGCCGGGTTGCCACCGGTCGAACTGCGCCGCCGCAACCTCCTCTGCGACGGCGAGCCCAATATCCACGGCATCACGTGGGCGCAGTGCCGAGGGCTGGAGACGCTCGACGCCGCTCTGGAGGCTGCGTCCTCGGCGTGCCCAGCCCCGGCTGGCTGGCTCACTGGCACGGGCATCGGGGTCTACGACCGGCGCACCACCCGAGCGGTGCGGACGAGCCTGCGCCTCGTCGCCGAAGCCGATGGCGGCGTCCGCGCGGAGGTGGCCGTGCCGGAGACGGGCACCGGGAGCCACACCGTGGCCCGCCGGATCCTCGCCGACGCGCTGGGCTTGCCGGACGAGGCGGTCCGTGTCGTCCACGTGTCAACGCATCAGCTGCCGTACGACCGGGGCGCCGGCGGCAGCCGGGTGTCGGTAGGCCTCGGCTCGGTCGTGGCGGCGGCGATCAAGGCGTGGGGAAACCGTGGCGACCGGGATGCCGTCACCGTCGAGGTCGACGAGGACCTGGGTGTCGATGTGACCTCCTACTGTGTGCAGGTCGCAGACGTCGCCGTCGACCCTGACACCGGAGCCATCCGGGTCCTGCGGCTGGTGACGGCGGTGGACGTCGCCGAGGTCCTCAACCCGGTCGCCCACAGCATGCAACTGGACGGTGGGACGGCCATGGGCTACGGGTTCGCGCGCCTGGAGGACCTGCACGTCCAGGCCGGCCAGGTGTGGTCCGGCACCCTCGGTGAGTTCAAGCTGCCATCGATCCGTGACCTGCCTCCACTACGGACGGTCCTGGTGCCAGGTGGGCGTGGCGTAGGTCCGCTCAATATCAAGGCGGCAGGCGAGCTCACCAACGTCCCTACGGCCGCCGCGATCGCCAACGCGGTGGCCGCTGCCAGCGGAGTGCGGGTCAGGTCGCTACCGCTCCGAGCCGAGGCGGTGTGGACGGCACTCCACGAGGAGCAACAATGAGAGTTGCGTTCCGGCTGAACGGCCAGCCAACCGAGGTGGAGTCTCGTCCGACCGCGTTCCTGGTCGACGTCCTGCGGGAGTCCGGTCTCACCGGCACCAAGGAGGGTTGCGGCGTCGGCGTGTGCGGCGCATGCACGGTCCTTGTGGACGACCGGTCGGTGAGCTCGTGCCTGTATCTGGCGCCGTGCGTCGAGGGGGCCGATGTCTGGACGATCGAGGGCCTCACCGAGCGGTTCCCGGAAGTTGTCGACGCATTCGTGGCTCACGAAGGGATGCAGTGCGGGATCTGCACGCCGGGCCAAGTAGCCGCGGTCTGCGCCCTCGCCCTCGAGCAGCCAGACGCCGACGACGGGGCCATCCGGGAGTACCTGAACGGCAACCTGTGCCGCTGCACCGGTTACCAGACAATACTGGCAGCGGCGAAGGCGGCGCTCCAGAGATGACCTGGTTTGTCGCGCCGAGCACGCTCTCCCAGGCGCTGGACGAAATCAACGGCCGAGATGCCGTCCTCGTCGGCGGCGGCACGTCGCTGGCCGTCTTGTTGAAGCAGCGGATGCTGGAGCCCGAAATGCTCGTGTGGTTGGGTCGGGTCGCCGGTTTGAAGGGCATCAGGAGGGACGCCGACGGCTGGTGGCACGTCGGTGCGTCGACCACGCTTGCCGAGGTGGCCCGGTCACCCGAGCTTCGCCGCGAGCACCCGATGGTCACGCAGGCGGCAGGGGTCGTCGCTAACCCCCGAATACGTCACGTGGCCACCGTCGGGGGCGC
This sequence comes from Jiangellaceae bacterium, assembly GCA_035762665.1. Taxonomy (GTDB): domain Bacteria; phylum Actinomycetota; class Actinomycetes; order Jiangellales; family Jiangellaceae; genus JASLBX01. The sequence goes on from DASTNZ010000240.1 coordinate 11,288, forward strand.
GATTGTTCACGCGGACCCGCGCCAGGACCTCGCCCCGGCGCTACTGGCGGCTGGGGCCACCGTGGCGATCCGCGGCCCGGCCGGCGATCGGGCCGTGCCGTTGGGCGACGGGTTCTTTCGGGGCTTTCTCGAGACGGCGGTTGGGCCAGCCGAGGTCGTGACCCATATCTCGCTACCTCCGGCTACGGGAGCAGCGCAGACCTATCGCCGCTTCACACCGCAGAGCAGGGACGACTACCCGACCGTCTCGGTCGCGGCGCGAGTGGAACGCGCCGAGTCCGGGGAGGTCAGCCGCTTGAGTCTGGCGCTCGGCGGAGTGGCTCCAACCCCGGTGCTGGTTGGCGGGGTCGAAACAGCCCTCGCTACGCGCCCGCCGACCGCGGTAGACGTCGCTACCGTGTCCGCGGCTGCGCGCGCCGCCACGTCCCCGGTTTCAGATGAGCGAGGATCGGCCGAGTACAAGGCGGCAATGGCAGAGATCTGGACGCAGCGGGTCCTCACCGAACTGCTGGAAAGGGAGAGGTAAGTGCCGACCGCAGATGCTGACGGAATCACCACCTATTACGAGGTGGCTGGAACGGGCGAGCCGTTGCTCATGTTCTCGCCAGGCGGGTTCAACGCCCGGCTGGACAACTGGAGCGAGTTGGGAAGCTACCGGCGTATCAAGCCGGTCGAGCACCTGTCACAGCGGTACACATGCATTGTCTTCGACCGGCGGGAGTCCGGCCAGTCCGGCGGCCGGGTAGAACGCATCACGTGGTCGGACTACGTCGCCCAGGCCAAGGGGCTCCTCGACCACCTTGGGCTCGCGCAGGCGCACCTGATGGGTGGCTGTCAAGGCTGCTCGGTCGCTACGGCATTCGCCGTCGCCCATCCCGACGTTGCGCTGAGCCTGGTGCTGTACTGGCCCGCCGGTGGGCCGAAGTACCGGATCACCCAGCACGCCCGGTTCGCTCGTCACCTGGCCTACGTCCAGCAGGACGGGCTCGACGAGGTGGTCGCGCTTGCCCAGAACAGCCCTGCGCATTTCGGCCAGGACTCTCGGGTAGGCCCTTGGGCCGCTGTCATCCGATCGGACGCCGCGTTCGCCCAGACCTACATCGATCAGGACTCGGAACGGTACCGAACCCTGGTCGCCGGCATGGCGCGCACGCTGCTCGACCGTGACACAGTTCCCGGCGCTGAACCGGAGGACCTCATCCAGCTCGACGTCCCAACACTCATCATTCCCGGCCACGACGACTCACATGCGACCTCGGCCGCGCGCTACCTACAGGAGTGCCTAGTGGCAGCCGAGTACTGGGACGTCAATGTGGCCGAGCAGACCGAGCGAACCGTTCCCGCCCGGATCTTGAAGTTCCTGGACGCCGTTGCTTCCCTTCACTCAGGCGCGTGAGCGTTCATTCGTCGGCAGGAATGATCAGGCAGTGCTCCGGTGAGAAGGTGAGCACGACTTCCGTCCCGGCTGGGATGGAGACCTTGGCTGGGCAGCGGACCTGCAGCGTGCGCTTGCCGAGCGACACGAGGTGGTCGACTGACTCGCCGAGGAACGCACGCGTCTCGACCGTGCCGGTCCAGGCATTCTGCCCACTCGTCCCGTCCGTGGCACGCTGCAGACCGATGTGCTCCGGACGGATGCTGGCCACGACCGCAGTGCCGACCGGCAGGGCGGCATTGGACGTCGTCCGCAACGTCCCGTCGTCCGTCGTGACGGCGTAGACCCCTTCCGGCTCCTTACGCTCGACGGTGCCTTCGATGAAGTTCGTCTTGCCGATGAACCCGGCGACGAAGCGCGAGGCAGGCTTTTCGTAGATCTCCCGCGGCCTGCCGACCTGCTGGATCTGCCCGGCGTTCATGACCGCGACGCGGTTGGACATCGCCATC
>DASTNZ010000241.1:0-3291 GCA_035762665.1 Jiangellaceae bacterium
GAGGCAGCGATCATGCTCGTCGTGGTGCTCGCAGCCAACCTGCTACTGGAGAACTTCGTCGAGCCGAAGGTCATGGGCAGCACCCTCCACATCCACCCCGTCGTCGTCCTTGTCGTCACCGCACTCGGCGGCCTCGTCGGAGGCATCGTCGGCCTGATCCTCGCCGTCCCCGCCACCGTGATCGCCGCGAACGCCCTGGGACGACTGCGAGCCCGAGACGTGATCGCCCGGGCCGCCGTCCGTGCCGAGCCCGTCGTACGCCGAGCCCTCCGCTGACGGGATCCCACAGCGCCCGGTTGTCAACGGGCCGAAGGAAGCTGGGCATGCGCCCCTCCTCTGCGAGGGTGCCGTGCTCTGCACCCGGCGACCGGGCCGACTACCAAGGCCAGCACGGTGTGGTATTTCGGCGAGCGAACGGCAACGCTGGACCGCGCCGGAGTTGGCGTGGCCACGCTCTTCCGCCGCTTCCCCACCCGCGACGACCTCGTGGGCGCGGTCTTCGCCGACAAGATGGCGGCCTACCTCGCCGCTGCCGAGGAGGCCCTCGTGGAGCCCGACGCTTGGGAGGGCTTCTGCGGCTACATCGAGCGGGTGTGCCGGATGCAGGCAGACGACCGCGGCTTTGCCGACGTCCTCACCCTCGCCTTCCCCACCGCCAAGGGACTCGAGACCGAGCGCGATCGCGCGGCCCATGCCCTAGCCGAGCTCATCGAGCGGGCCCAAGCGACTGGCGGGTTGCGGCACGACTTCGTTCATCAGGATCTGCCGTTGATCCTGATGGCCAACGCCGGCGTGGTCACCGCCACCGTGATGCCGCGCCGGAGGCTTGGCGCCGCCTGGTCGGCTACCTGGTGCAAGCGTTCGCCGCCGACAACACGCAGCCGCTCCCGAAGGCGCCGACGAGGCGGCAGATGTCCCCGGCACTCACGCGCCTCACCGAGCGCAGCGGAACCTAGCCACCCGGTTGCCGTCGATCAGATCGCTCCGAGGTCGAGACGGCGGGCCTCGGCTGCGGCTCGTTCGGAGGCGCCGGCGCGGGTGTAAGCGGACGAGCATGTCGGTTCGGGTCCAGCCGGCGATGGCCATGAGTCCGGATTCGGAGCCGCCCGCGGCGAGCCAGCGGTGGGCGGCGGTGTGCCGGAGCCGGTGAGGTCGAAAGCTTTGGACTCCGGCGCGCTGGGCGCGGCGGCGTAAGGATCGAATGAGTCCTTCCCGCCCGAACTGCTTGCCCCGGTTGCCGAGCCACAGGTCGGGTGTGTGAGCGAGGAGATGCCGCTCGCGCTCGTCGAGATAGACGAGCAGCGCCTCGGTCGTGGCCTGGCCGATCGGGATCACTCTCCCCCGCCCGCCTTTGCCGCGGCGGATGGTGATCATCCGACCGATGAGGTCGAGGTCGTCCAGTTGCAGGTCGACGACCTCGCCGGACCGGATCGCAGTCTCGAACATGAGCCGGATGATGGCCTCGTCGCGACGGTGATGGAGGACCTCCCCCGGCAGGTCGGCATCGGGCACTACGCAGGTCCGGATCAGTGCGCGCAGCTCGTCGTCGGTGAGCGGCTCCACCAACGGTGGTTCGACGCGGGGTGCCTTGACGCCGGGGAATGGATCGGTGTGGATCTCGCCGCCGGCGGTGAGCCAGGAGGCGAAGCGGCGTACGGCGAGCTGGCGGATGCGGGCCGTGCCGGGTGCAGCGCCGGTGTCGAGCAGCCCGGCGATCCACGAGTTGAGCGCCGCCCGGCTCATCGGCAGGCGGTCGCCGTCGGTGCACCAGCGGAGGTAGCGGGTGGCGCCGTCGGCGTAGATCGCGACGGTGCCCGGGGCCTTGTTCTCCGCGCGCAGAGCGGTCTGCCAGTCGTTGAGGCGGTCGGTGGCGTGGGCAGCGGTCATGGCGGTCAGGTGCGTCATGTCCGGACTGCACAGCCAGCCGTCGCCCGGGGCCGACGCAGGGGTAGCGGGCGTGTAGGTCAGCCGGGCCGGAGGCTGTCCGGGCAACACGTCACTAAGTGGACACTCGATCAAGTCTCTAAATGCTTTCAGGCTCGGAATCCGTAGATTCCGAGCCTGAAATTCGTAGCGGGGGCAGGATTTGAACCTGCGACCTCTGGGTTATGAGCCGAGCAGATCGTTCATACACTGACGCCGTGATACCCTGCTGATCCGGTAAACATACAGGTAGATAGCGTACAGCTCGTGCTTTCTGGTACTGGTCAGTGCTATCTCGTCGCAGATGATCCACGGTCAAATCACGGTCAAACGATCAATGACCGGTACGGAGGTGCTCCCATGGGTTACGCCCGGAAGCGCGTCGGCCAGGACGGCAAACCGCGCTTTACGGCCTACTACTGGGATTTCAAGGGCTGCGAACGCTCCGCCGGCACGTTCTCGTCCAAGAAGCGGGCCGAGCAGGCCTGGCAGGACGCTGAAGCCGAGGTTCGCAAGGGTCGGGTCGGTGACCCGGGGCGGGGACGGCAGACCTTCCAGCAGTACGTCGAACAGACGTGGCTGCCGAACCACCAGATCGAGGTCAGCACACGGGAGGCCTACACCTACTCGATCTACAAGCACCTCATGCCCGAGTTCGGGACGATGCGGATGATCGACATCTTGCCCGAGCACGTCCGTGCCTGGATCGCGAAGTTGACGGACGAGGGCGTCACGCCAGCGACCATCCGGTCCAATAAGATCATCTTATCCGCAATCTTCACCACCTCGATGGACGACCAGGTCACGTTCCTCCACCCGTGCAAAGGTGTGCGCACGCCACCCGTGCCGAAGAAGCCGCTACAGATCATCACGCCGGAACAGTTCGACCAGATCTACCAAGCCCTGCCGGTTGCTGATTACCAACTGCTGGTCGAGACCGAGATCGAAAGCGGCCTGCGCTGGGGCGAGCTGACCGAGTTACGGGTCAAGGATCTCGACCGGACCAGGGTGCTCACCGTCAGCCGCGCGGTCGTCGAGGTCAACCCGAAGTTCCACCCCCCGCGGCCGGTTCCTGGTCAAGGACTACCCGAAGGACCGGGAGTACCGACGGTTCAAGCTGAGCGCGCCTGTCGTGGAGAAGCTCCGAGAACACGTACGGCTGCGCAGTCTCAGCCCCGACGACCTGCTGTTCGCGATGCGCAACGATGAGCGGCCACAGATCCGCCTGCGCGCGGTTCCGAACCCGACATCGCTCGGCCTGACCGAGCCGAACGAGAAGGGACGGCAATACCAGCACGGGACACTCAGCGGTTACACCGCAGGCCGGTGCCGCTGCGACTATTGCCGGGTCGCATTCGCCAGTTACCG
>DASTNZ010000242.1:0-17892 GCA_035762665.1 Jiangellaceae bacterium
TGCCGGCAGGGCGCGGACAAGTTCCCTTCGGCCGTAGGGCCGCCGTGCGCGAAACCGATGCGGTGATCCTGGTCGGCCTTGGACGCCGGCACGCGGCAGCACGGATGCACACAGCGTCGGTCGCGCTGCTGGATCCAGCGCCGCAACGCCGCCCCCGCCGTCCTGCGTGTGGGATCTCGACCGTCAGCCTGCCGGGCGCCGCCTGACCCAGCCACGACCCTGGCAAGCTGTTCGAGCACGGGTGCCCACGTGCTCGCGGCGGGACCCAGGCCAGCAATTGGCTGGGCAAGTTCGCGAGGGCGATAAGCAAGTTCCACGATGCCGCCACGCCGAGTGTTGCGGCGCGCGCCTGCACCGTTCGGCAGGGCCGTGATGAGCCCGCCGTACACGACCCGGCCGTCGCCATCGCAGATGACATACCGCCATTCGGCGTCGTGCGTCCGGGCCACTAGATGCCGGGCCAGCCAGGCCGGCACGTATCCCCAGCCTGGCACCTCGGCCGGCTCGGAATTGAGCCCGAGCAGCGTGCCCAACTGCACTCGCAGCTCCGGCACCGCCCAGGCCCGTGTCGCCGGCTGACTGGTGCCAGCATGGGTTGCACCGACGGAAGCGACAGCTGATACCCCAGGCTCGGCCGGTTCTGCCGGTTCGATCGGCTCAGGTGGCATCGACGCACAGGAGCCGCCGCCCGGACCACCACTGCCGGGGTGCGGGCAGTTCGCGCCACGGTCAGCAGGGTCGGGGATGTTAGCCGCATGGCTCCGGCCGTCAGCGCCAGGGCCGTTGTCGTCGGTGCCGCCGCCATCGGTGCCGCCGCCATCGGTGCCGCCGCCATCGGTGTCCTTGCCGGCGCCCTCTCCATCCTCCTCACCAGGAACCGTGTAGGGGTGCGCAAGCACATAGTCGATGATCTCGTGCTCTGCCAGCCCCTCGAACGTGCCGTCGGTCATGCCCAGATACAGGTCGGAGCGGATCAGGTCGATCTTGCGCCGGTCGCCGGCCCGCTTGCACGCCCGGGCAAGAGTGTCGATCCGCTCGCAGGCAGCGACTACCCGTTCGGCGGGCTGCGAGTACCCGGCCAAGGTTCCGGTTCCGTCCGGCGTCAGGCACCCCCGCACCCGGCGGGTTTTGACCGCCTCCCGGTAGGTCTTCTCCGCCCAGGCCGGGTCGATCGCCAGGCACGCCCGCTTGATTCGGTCGATCAACTCGCCTACCGTCAAGCGGCCGGCAGTCGGAAGCAGTTGCTCGCACACTCTGTGGGCCTGCTCGTCCGTTAGCCCAGCGGTCCAGTCAACAAACGCCCTTGCTCGTGGCTCATCGATGTCGCCCGCCAACATCGACTCACCGAGCAGCGGTAGTCGCAAGAACAAGTCGGTCGCGAACGCAAACGTCCGCTCGGCTCGGGTCCGGGACCACACCAGCGCCGCCCGAGCCTCCTCAGCGGCGAATTCACCGGGCCGCTCCACGCGCTCCACCGTGCTGACCGAGAACGGCCGGCGCAGCCCCGTCTCGAGTACCGCCCGCAGGAACCGAGCCTGCTGCCGGCACGTCAACCGATGCTCGGCGAGCAGCACTTCGACGGTGTCCAATCCCGACACGTGCTCAATGTCGATGTCCTCGAGCAGACCCGTCAGAACAGCACCGGGTGGGACCGCACCAAGCTCCTTTGGCACCGGAACCGGTGCGAACGGCGACACGGCGGCCGACATGGCGGACCCCCACGTAATAGACGCGAAGAACGGGGATGACCCGGGTCTCAACCGGGCCGGATCATTCGGCCTCTGCGCTACTCGTCACGTTGGTGGGTTCCTACGTCCCTATCGCTAATCTAAGACTACACGAACACGCGTTCGATAGCAAGCCTCACCCGAGGGCCGGGACGTGCAGGGTAAGCGTCGCGGCATCGGCGTCCAGTGTCGCGGGCACTCCTAGCGGCACGGTCAGCGAGCTTGGGCCGTGCCCGAAGCCCAGTTCCCAGACGATCGGCACCCCGAGACCGCCGAGGCGATCCAGCATGAGCTCCCGTACGCCGTCCTCGCACTCGACCCACGAGCCGAGGGCGATGCCGGACACGCCGTCCAGCCAGCCGCTCCGGAGCAGCTGGGTCAGCATCCGGTCGAGCCGGTACCGCTCCTCACCGGTGTCTTCAAGAATCAGAATTCCGCCGTCCACGCCGGCCCGGGATGTCGGTGTCCCGATGTTGCCGGCGAGCAGCGCGAGGCAGCCACCGACCGTCACGCCGGACGCCACCCCCGGCACCAGTGTCGCCGCGGTCGGCGAGGTGAGCACCTGCACGGACTCCGGCTCGAACAGCGTCTGCCGCAACAGCTTCGCCGAGCGCTTTTCCTCGAGCTGCGTGCCGCCCACAGTTGGCGCGTGCAGTGTCGCGACGCCCAGCTGCACGGCGAAGGCCTCGTGCAGCACGGTGATATCGCTGTACCCGGCCAAGACCTTCGGCGGCGCCGTGGCCAGCTCCGACCAGTCGAGCAGATCCACCATCCGGTGCGCGCCGTAGCCGCCCCGGGCGCACAGAACCGCAGCGATGCTTGGATCGAGCCACGCCTCCTGCAGGTCTGCTGCACGATCGGCGTCCGAGCCGGCCAGGTAATCGAACTGGTCGTTCACATCGAGCACGTGGGTGCTGAACACCACGTCCAGGCCCCACGACCGAAGCACCGCGCAGCCAGCGTCCAGCCGGTCCTTCGGCACCGGACCGCTCGGCGAGACAACGGCCACCCGATCACCCGGCTTCAACCGAGGTGCGCGCTTGAGTTCAGGAACCGGCACGGCTCTCCTTCGAGACCGACGACAGGAATCGATCGAGCACCCGCACGCCGAATTGCAGCGCCTCCACCGGCACTCGTTCGTCGACACCGTGGAACAACGCGTGGTAGTCGAACTCCGGAGGAAGCAGCAAGGGTGCGAACCCGTAGCCCACGATGCCGAGCCGGGAGAACTGCTTCGCGTCCGTCCCGCCCGCCATGCACACCGGCACGACGTACGCCCCCGGATCTTCGGCCTTGACGGCCGCTGACATCGCCGCGAACGTCGGCGAGTCCACGGGCGCCGACAGCGGCGTCTCCCGGTGGTAGTAGCCCCACTCCACCGCCGGGCCCGTCAGCTCGTCCAGCACCGATTCGAACTCATCCTCCGTGCCGGGCAGGACCCGGCCGTCGACCCGTCCCGATGCAACGCCCGGGATCACGTTGACCTTGTAACCGGCTGACAGCATGGTCGGATTGGTGCTGTTCCGGACCGTCGACTCCACCAACCGCCGGGCCGATCCGAGTTGCGCGAGTACGGCGTCGGCGTCAAAGCCCGGAGAGTCGGGATCGATGTCCACGCCCACCGCGGCGCCGATCGACACCAGCGCGGCTCGCACCGTCGGCGTCAGCCGCACCGGCCATTCGTACTCGGCAATCCGTGCGACGGCCGCAGCCAACGCTGCGACAGCGTTGTCGCGGTTCACCCGGGATCCGTGCCCCGCTGTTCCCCGTGCCACCAGGTCGAGCCAGGCCGTGCCCCGTTCCCCCGCTCCGATGGGATACAACCGAACGCCGTTGCCTGCGTGGAACGTGTAGGCCCCCGACTCGCTGATCCCTTCCGTGCACCCCTCGAACAGCTCGGCATGGTGCCGCACCAGCCAGTCGGCACCCGCCGCTGCGCTGTCCTCTTCGTCGGCGGTGAAGGCGAACACGACGTCGCGCTGCGGTGGCCGCCCATCGCGGGCCCAGGCCCGCGCAACTGCCACCATCATCGCGACCATGTTCTTCATATCGATGGCACCGCGGCCCCAGACGACGCCGTCGCGCACCTCACCCGAGAACGGGTGGACGGTCCAGTCGCTCGGCTCTGCTGGGACGACATCAAGGTGCCCGTGCACGAGCATCCCCGGCAGGGACGGCGAACTCCCAGTCACCCGTGCCACCACATTGGCCCGGCCGGGCGCCGATTCCAGCACCTTCGCCTCGATCCCGGCATCCCCAAGCTGCGACGCGACGTATTCTGCCGCCGGGCGCTCCGCGCACGACCCGCCGCCGTAGTTGCTGGTGTCGATCTGGATGAGCTCGGAGGCGAACGAAACGACCTCGTCTTCCGCGGTGCGCGGCTCAGCCATAGGTCCGCTCGGTTGCGGCGGAGATGAGGGTGCATACCGCCTTGAAGCAGCGGATCATGTTGTACGCGGTCTGGGCTTCGAACCTGACGCGGCGCTCATCGATCTGCTCGAGAGTCGGCACCATCAAGGCGTTGGTGACCAGCTGCGAGGCGTCCACCTCGATCTCAACCGTGAACGGGCCCGTGTGAACCGGTTCCTGTCGGCCGGCCAGGGCTGTGGCGGCCTTGGCTGCGGTCCGGATGTCGGTGAATGTCGCAGACGGTGGCCGGCACTCCGCTGTGTATCGCGAGATGTGGTCCTTGACCGCCACCTTCCGTGCATCGGGCGCGTACAGCTCGGCGTCCTCGCATGTCCGGTCGTCGCCGGTGACAAGAATGACAGGCACTCCGTACTCTCCTGCCACGTGAGCGTTGAGCCGGCCTTCGCTGCCGACTTCGCCGTTCACAGTGACCCGGACGATCGAATTCGGCAGGTAGGTGTGGGAGAGCACGCCCTCCGTGCCGGCCGCCGTGTGGTAGCCGAGGAACACTGCGCCGTCGAGGTCACTGCGCTGGATGCCCTCGACCATGGTGAGTTCCTTGTGGCGGCCGGTGATCATCCTCGCTCGGGTGTCGAGATCCTCGAGCAGCAGGTTACGCATGGTGGAGTGCGCCTCGTTCACCAGCACCTCGCTCGCGCCACCATCGAACAATCCGGCGATTGCGGCGTTGACGTCGGACGTGAACATCGGCCGGCACCGCTGCCACTCCGGCGTTCCTGGCTCGCAGTCGGCCGGCCACGTGACGCCGGTCGCCCCCTCCATGTCTGCCGAGATGAGGATCTTCATGGCAATCCACCGTACCGAACGGAATGTCGACGCCGAATCGCCCCGCCCTACGGTAAGAACTTCGGCTCGGCACCAGTCCTACTGCTCGTAGTCCTCCACCACGTCGACCGGGCGCGGCTCGGCCAGGTCAGGGTCCTCGCCGGCATCGCGGTGCGCCCGGCGCTGGCGCAGCAGATCCCAGCACTGGTCGAGATTGGCCTCGATCTCGGCGAGCCGGGCCTGCTCGTCGGAAGCGTCCAGCTCATGGCGGCCCACCATCTCGCGCAGCCGGTGCTCCTCGTCGATGAGCCCCGCGATTCGCAAGTGAATCTTCTGTTCGTCCATCACATGCCACCGATCCCCACGTACTTGATCTCGAGGTACTCCTCGATACCTTCGCGGCCGCCCTCACGGCCGAAACCAGACGCCTTGATCCCGCCGAACGGGGCGGCCGGGTTGGAGATGACCCCGGCATTGAGCCCGATCATGCCGAACTCCAGCGCCTCGCTCACCTTCAGCGCCCGGTTCAGATCGCTGGTGAACACGTAAGAGATCAGTCCGTACTCGGTGTCGTTGGCCAGGGCGATGGCCTCGTCGTCGCTGCTGAACGTCGTCACTGGCGCCACCGGCCCGAAGATCTCCTCGCGGGTCACCCGGGCATCACGCGGGACGTCGGAGATCACGGTCGGAGCGTAGAACCATCCCGCCCCGTCCACCGGCGAACCGCCCGTCAAGACCTTGGCTCCGCGGTCGACAGCGTCGCTCACCAGCTCGGCCACCCCGGACCGGGCCTTGGCGTTGATGAGCGGGCCGACCTGGACGCCGTCAGCCGTCCCTCTCCCCACGACGAGCGAACCCATCTGCTCTGCGAGGCGGGACGTGAACTCTGCCGCCACCGATTCGTGGACGAGAAATCGGTTCGCCGCCGTGCAAGCCTCGCCGATGTTGCGCATCTTCGCCAGTTGCGCGCCTTCGACCGCAGCATCCAGATCGGCGTCGCCGAACACGAGGAACGGCGCGTTGCCACCGAGCTCCATCGACACTCTGAGCACTTGCTCGGCGGACTGCTCGATCAGCTTGCGCCCGACCTGTGTCGAGCCGGTGAACGATAACTTGCGGGCCCTTGGGTCACGGATCAGCGGCTCCATGACCTGGTTCGAGTGCGACGTCGTGATGACGTTGAGCACACCAGGCGGCAGGCCGCATTCCTCGAAAATGCCGGCCAGCGCCAGCATCGACAGCGGCGTCTCGGACGCGGGCTTGACCACCATCGTGCAGCCGGCGGCAATCGCGGGGGCGATCTTGCGGGTGCCCATGGCGGTCGGGAAGTTCCACGGCGTGATGAACAAGCATGGGCCGACCGGCTGGCGCATGGTGAGGATCCGGCTGCCGCCGGCGGGCGACACCCGGTAGGAACCCTCGATCCGGCTCGCCTCCTCGGAGAACCACCGGAGAAACTCAGCGGCATACGCGATCTCGGTCCGCGATTCGGCGAGCGGCTTGCCCATCTCCAGCGTCATCAACAGGGCCAGGTCGTCCTGCCGGGCCATCAGGGTTTCGAAGGCCCGCCGGAGTAGCTCGGCGCGCTCCCGCGGTGGCGTTGCGGCCCAGCCGGCCTGGGCCTCGGCGGCTGCCGTGAGCGCCGCCGCACCGTCGTCCTTAGAGGCGTCGGCGACCTCGGTCAGGACCTCGCCCCTGGACGGGTCCTCGACCGGGAAGCGGGCACCGCTCGCGGCTTCCCGCCACTCTCCGGCGATCAGCAGGGCTGTCTTGACCTGCTCGACGACCCGTCGCTCGTCCTGTTGTGTCACAGACATGGGTCCTGCTTACCACGCGGCCGCTAACTTGACGCATCCGAGCCTCCGGATTCACCTAGGCTGACGGCAGAGGCGGCATCGGATGACGGGAGCGTTTGATGACCCAGGGCAACCCGCAGCTCGGACCCCGGCAGCGGGCCGAGGCGTGGAAATCACTCGACAGCGCCGAGCTCGACGTGCTCGTGGTAGGCGGTGGTGTGACCGGGGCGGGGGTAGCGCTCGACGCGGCGACCCGTGGCTTGCGAGTCGCGCTGGCCGAGGCCCGCGACTTCGCGTCCGGGACGTCGTCCCGCTCGTCGAAGTTGTTCCACGGCGGCCTGCGGTACCTCGAGCAGTTCAACCTCGGCCTGGTGCGCGAAGCGCTCAAGGAGCGCGAGCTGATGCTCTCCAGGATCGCGCCGCACCTGGTGAAGCCGGTGCCGTTCTTGTACCCGCTGACCCACCATTTCTGGGAGCGCCCGTACGTAGAGGCCGGGATGCTGCTGTACGACACAATGGCGGGCAACCGCTCGGTGCCACGCCACCGTCAGTACACCCGCACCGGCGCCCGCAAGCTCTGCCCGGCCCTGCGCCCGGATGCGCTGACCGGTGCGATCCGCTACTACGACGCTCAGGCCGACGACGCGCGGCACACTCTGACGGTCGCGCGGACCGCCGCGGCATACGGCGCGACCGTGCTCAACTCCGCCGAGGTGGTCGAGTTCGCACACGCCGGCGAGCGCATCGTCGGCGCCAAGATCCGCGACGTCGAAACCGGCAACCAGATCCAGGTCTCTGCAAACGTCGTGGTCAACTGCACCGGCGTATGGACCGACGACATCCAGTCACTCGCCGGCGGCAGGGGCAGGTTCCACGTTCGCGCGTCCAAGGGCGTGCACATCGTGGTGGCCCGGGATCGAATCAATTCCGAGGTGGGCCTGATCCTGCGTACGGAGAAGTCGGTGCTGTTCGTCATTCCGTGGGGAACGCACTGGATCATCGGCACCACCGACACCGACTGGTCACTGAATAAGGCGCACCCGGCGGCGAGCAGGTCGGACATCGACTACATCCTCGACCACGTCAACCGGGTGCTGAGTGTCCCCCTGACCCACGACGACATCCAGGGCGTGTACGCGGGGCTCCGTCCACTGCTGGCCGGCGAGTCCGAGAACACCTCGCAGCTGTCCCGCGAGCACGCGGTCGCCCGGCCTCAACCAGGGCTCATCTCGATCGCTGGTGGAAAGTACACGACCTACCGGGTAATGGCCGCCGATGCCGTCGACGCGACCATCACCGATATCGGCCGGCCCATCCCGCGAAGCGTCACCGAACACACTCCCCTCGTCGGAGCGGAAGGTTACCTGGCTCTCACCAACCAGATCGTGACCCTCGCCCAGCAATACCACCTGCCGGTATGGAAGATGCGCCACCTTCTCAACCGGTATGGCTCGCTCGTGCATGAGGTATTGCGGCCGACCGAGGACGACCCGGCACTGCTCGAGCCGATCCCGGGCGCGGAGGAGTATCTGCTTGCCGAGATCCACTACGCGGTCACCCACGAAGGCGCGCTCCACGTGGACGACCTGCTCGCCCGCCGCACGCGCATCTCGATCGAGACACCGCACCGCGGCACCGAATCCGCGGAAGCGGTGGCGGCGGTGGCCGCACCACTGCTGGGCTGGGACGAGGACCGCACCAAGGCGGAGGTCGACGCGTACCACGCCCGGGTGGAGGCAGAGCGGCGGTCGCAGAAGCAGCCCGACGACACCGCGGCCGACGCCGAGCGGGTCGCGGCGCCGGACACCCGCCAGCTCGCCGTCGGCCGCGCCCTCTCCTGATCAGATGCGGGTCGACCTGCTAACCCGCGAGTACCCGCCGGACGTCTACGGCGGGGCGGGAGTCCACGTCGAATACCTGGCCCGCGAGCTGCGCGGCCTCGCCGACGTGCAGGTGCGCTGCTTCGGGCAGCCCCGGGACGAACCCGGCGTCGTGGCCTACCGCACGCCATCCGATCTGCAGGCGGCCAACCCCGCCCTTCAGGTGATGGGCGTGGACCTGGCGATGGCGGCCGACTGCGCCGGCGCCGACGTCGTGCACAGCCACACGTGGTACGCCAACCTGGCCGGACATGTGGCGCGGCTACTCCACGACATTCCGCATGTCATCACGGCGCACAGCCTGGAACCGCTGCGGCCGTGGAAAGCCGAACAACTCGGCGGCGGGTACGCCCTGTCGTCGTGGTGCGAACGAACCGCCTTGCTGGCGGCCGACGCGATCATCGCCGTCTCTGGCGGCATGCAGTACGACGTGCTGCGCTGCTACCCGGATATCGACCCGGACCGCGTCACCGTCATCCACAACGGGATCGACACCGATGAGTACGCGCCGGACCCGACCACCGACGTGTTGCAGCAGTACGGAATCGACCCGAACCGGCCGACCGTCGTGTTCGTCGGCCGGATCACCCGGCAGAAGGGGCTGCCGTACCTGCTCCGGGCGGGCCGGTCCCTCCTGCCGGACGCCCAGCTCGTACTGTGTGCCGGCGCGCCCGACACTCCGGAGATAGCGGCCGAGGTCGAGAGTCTCGTGGCCATGCTGCGGGAGGAACGACAAGGCGTCGTGTGGATCTCCGAGATGCTCCCCAAGGCCCATGTCGTGCAGATCCTGAGCCACGCCACTGTCTTCGTCTGTCCGTCCATTTACGAGCCGATGGGCATCGTCAACCTCGAGGCGATGGCGTGCCAGGCGGCGGTCGTCGCGACTGCGACCGGCGGCATCCCAGAGGTGGTGGATGATGAGGTCACCGGGCTGCTGGTCCCGCTCGAGCAGGCAGCCGACGGCACGGGAACCCCCGTGCACCAGGACCAATTCGTGGCTGATCTAGCGGCAGCGGTCAACACGCTGCTGTCGAACCCGGCGCTGGCCGCCAAGATGGGCCAGGCAGGGCGCGCCCGCGCAATTGACACGTTCTCCTGGACGGAGATCGCCCGGGAGACCCAACAGCTCTACCGACGACTGCGTTGATCATGCAAGTCACGGGCGACACGCCGGTGACCAGCTCGAATGAACTCGGGACATATCGGCGTGTCGCCCGTGACTTGCATGATCAACGGGGCTTGGCGGCTAGACGACAGGCTGTCCCTTTCCGAGAACGACGACTCCAGACGGGGTGACGTGGTAGTGCCGCCGGTCGTGGTCGAGGTCCACTCCGATGTGCGCACCATCGGGCACCTGCACGTTCTTGTCCAGGATGGCCCGCCGCACGACCGCTCCCCGCCCTATCCGAACGCCATCGAGAAGTACGGACGCCTGCACGACCGCACCTTCCTCCACCGTCACGTCCAGCGCCAGAACTGAGTCCGTCACCTGGGCGGAGACGATCGACCCTGCGCACACCATGGAGTTGGTCGCGACTCCGCCGGCAACGAATTTGGCGGGCGGCCGCTGCGAGTGGGGTCCCAGTACCGGCCATTGCTGGTTGTAGAGGTTGAAGATCGGCTGTACCGAGATCAGGTCCAAATGGGCTTCGTAGTAAGCGTCGATCGTGCCGACGTCCCGCCAGTAGCCGTGGTCACGCTCGGTCTCACCGGGCACCACGTTGGTGTTGAAGTCGTAGACGTGCGCTTGGCCCTTGTCGACAAGCTTCGGAATGATATCCCCGCCGATGTCGTGTTTGGACCGGACGTCCTCGGCGTCCTCGGTCAACGCCGAGACGAGTGCCTCCGTAGTGAAGATGTAGTTGCCCATCGACGCGTACGTCTGGTCCGGATCATCCGGCAGCCCGGGAGGATCATCGGGCTTTTCCAGGAAGCCCGAGATGTTGATGCCATCGTCGGTGTCGATTACGCCGAAGGCCGTGGCCTGCTCACGCGGAACCCGGATGCCCGCAACCGTGACGCCGGCGCCGCCGCCCACATGCTGCTCGAGCATCTGCCGCGGATCCATGCGGTACACGTGGTCGGCCCCGAACACCACGACATACTCCGGCGACTCATCGTGGATCAGATTGAAGCTCTGGTAGATCGCGTCCGCGCTGCCCTGGTACCAGGAGGGACCGCGGCGCTGTTGCGCCGGGACCGGCGTGACGTAATGCCCGAGCGCCGAGGACAACCGCCAGGTCAGGCTGATGTGCCGGTCGAGCGAGTGTGATTTGTACTGCGTTAGGACGCAGAGCCGGTGGACATCCCCGTTGACCAGGTTCGACAGGACGAAATCGATCAAGCGGTAGGCGCCCCCGAATGGCACGGCCGGTTTCGCCCGGTCGGCGGTCAACGGCATCAGCCGCTTGCCCGCACCTCCCGCCAGCACGATGCCCAGGACGCGATAATCCGCCGCCATGTGGCCTCCCTACGCCGGCGCGTGCGCCGTCGAGACGAGTACTTGGCCCTACGCTGAATCATCGCAAGACATCGCAAGCCGCGGAAGGATTCCGAACGGTGGATGTGGTCAGGGTGCGACGACCTCGACTTCGAAGCCCTCCTCGTTCTCCAAATATGCTGCGTAGTGCTGACTCCCGCCGGCATACGGATGGCGGTCGGCGAACAGGAGCCGCCAGCCGTACGTCGCGGCTTCCGACACGATGCGATCGACCATCCAGCGCTCGGGAACGGCTAGCGCCAGGTGGTTGAGCCCGGGCGCTTTGCGGTCGTACTGCGACCATGTCATGTCCGGCGAACGCTCGATCACTACGTACGGCCCGTCACCAGGGGCCTGCCAGGACCGCCCGTTGTCCCACGCCTGGAACAGCGTCCAGCCGAGCCGCTCGAAGAGCCAGCCGAATGACTTTACGCCGACCTCAAGGTCACGCACCCAGATCTCCATGTGGTGGAGGCCAGTGGTGGGGGTCGACACCTGCGTGACGGGGCGATCGGCCTCCGGCGCACTGCCGGTCGACTGTCCGAACGCCGGGTCGAGCTGCTGCAGCGCAGGGTCGAGCTGGTGGAATGCGGTATCGAAACCCGGCTGCTGATATCCGGTGTCGGCCTGCTGATATCCGGTGTCGGCCTGGTGGTATCCGGTGTCGGCCTGGTGGTATCCAGTGTCGGCCTGGTGGTACCCCGTGTCCACCTGGTGCGGGGTGAGGTATCCGGAGTCGTGATACGGCTGCTGCGGCTCTGGGGCCGGATAGGCGACAGGAGGCGATGGGGCGATAGGGGGCACGACCGGAGGTGCGCCGTAAGCGTTCGTCGGAGCACCTACCTGCTCGTACGACGGTTCGGCGCGAAGCGGGTCTTGGCGGGCCGCAGGACGGCGACCGCCTCCAGCACGGATTCGCCGTAGTTCGGCGGCTGCCTCGTCGAGCCAGTCGTCGACGTCGTCCATGGAGTAGCCTTCGCGTAGGCGGACCACCTTGAACTCCTGCGCCTCGATCTTGTCCGGTGTGATCGACCGTCCTCCTGGCCTGCCCTCGAGGGCGTCGATCACCCGGTCGACGAAGTCATCGACCGCGTCGAGGTCATAGGACTCCCGCATACGGACAGTCCGGAACGCGGGGTCGCGGCTGACGGCCACCAGGTATCACTCTCCTTTCTGTACGAGGGCTGGCAAATACTAAGCGTCCAGTGCGGCCAATTGTCCACATGCGCCATCGATGTCGCGTCCCCGGGTATCCCTCACTGTGACCGGGATACCATGCGCAGCCAGCGCGGCGACGAAGGCACGCTCGTCGTTCGGGCCGGAAGCGGTCCATTTCGAGCCTGGCGTCGGGTTGAGCGGGATCGGGTTGACATGGACCCACCCACGGCCGCGCTCGGTCAGCAACCGGCCGAGCAGATCAGCCCGCCAGGCCTGGTCGTTGATGTCGCGGATCAGGGCGTACTCGATCGAGACACGACGGCCGGTCGTGTCGAAGTAGCGGCGTGCGGCGTCCAATGCCTCGCCCACCTGCCACTTGGTGTTGAGCGGGACGAGTGTGTTGCGGAGCTCGTCGTCGGGCGCGTGCAACGACAGAGCGAGCGTCACCTGCAGGCCTTCGGCGGCGAGTCTGTCGATCGCCGGCACCAGGCCCACTGTTGAGACAGTCACACCGCGCTGGCTAAGCCCCAGACCCGACGGCGTCGGGACGACCATCCGGCGAACGGCGCGTACTACTGCCGCGTAGTTGGCCAGTGGTTCTCCCATACCCATGAACACGACATTGGTCACCCGTCCCGGGCCGCCGGCGAGCTCACCTCGGGCCAGCATGCGAGCCGCCGCCACGACTTGCTCGATGATCTCGGCGGCGGACATGTTCCGAGTTAGGCCGGCCTGGCCGGTGGCGCAGAACGGGCAGTTCATCCCGCAACCGGCCTGGCTTGACACGCACAGTGTGGAGCGCTTGCCGCCGTACCGCATGAGCACACTCTCGACCAGCGCACCGTCGAACAGCCGCCACAACGTCTTGCGGGTGGCGCCGCCGTCGCACTCGACATGCCGGACGGGGGTGATCAGGGTAGGCAACAGCTCGGACGCCAGGGTCCCCCGCAGCCGTTCCGGCAGGTCGGTCATCTCGCCCGGATCGGCCGTGTGCCGGGCGAAGTAGTGGCGGGAGAGCTGGTCGGCGCGAAACGGCTGTTCGCCCAGCTCGACTACCGCAGCTCGTCGCTCGGCAGGTTCGAGGTCGGCGAGATGCCGCGGCGGCTTGGCACGCCGAGGGGCGGCGAAGGTGAGCTGTCCAGGTTCGGGCATGACGTCGCTATTCTCACACGCCTGCGAGCGTGCTCATATCCCTCACGAGACCTCCACGAAAGCGTTGAGGACGAGCCAGGCGATCGGTGCCGTGGTCAAGACCGAGTCCAGCCGGTCCATCAGGCCGCCGTGGCCGGGCAGCAGGTCGCTCATGTCCTTGATCCGAAGGTCCCGCTTGATCATGGATTCGCCCAGGTCACCTAACGTGGCGGCGATGACCCCGGCGAGCCCGAACACCACCCCCGCCCACCACTGGCCGTCCAGCAACACAATGACCGCCGCCGTGCCGACGAGCGTGCCGAGCACAACCGAGCCGGCGAACCCTTCCCATGATTTCTTCGGGCTTACGGTGGGCGCCATCGGATGCCGCCCCATGAAGACGCCCGCCAGGTATCCGCCGAGGTCCGAGGCGACGACCACCGCCAGCAGCGCTAAAACCCGCCAGTGCCCGTCCTCGGGACGCAGCAACACCGTCGCGAATCCGGCCAGGAACGGCACGTACATCGCGACGAACACCCCAGCTGTGGTGTCGCGGAGATACCCGGCTCCGGACTCGCCGAGCCGCCATACCAGGACAGCGACCACCGTGAGGCCGAGGGCTACTGCGAGACTCTCTGGACCACCGACATAACCGGCAACGATCATAAGCACCGAGCCGAGCAGCACCGGCACGACCGGCACCCGCACACCGCCTTCTCCGAGGGCGCGGCTGAGCTCCCAGACGGCCACCACGATGGCCGCTGCGGCGAGCACCACGAAGGCCGGCTTCCAGACGATCATGCTGCCGATGACTAGGATCGCCAGGACGATCCCGACCAGCGTGGCGGCACGTAGGTCGCGCCCGGCACGTCCGGGCCGCCGCCTTCGCGATGGCTGGGCGTCGCTGAACAGCTCGGCGTCGCGGCGCTGGTTCGCCGAGTCCGGTTCCGGCGACCCTGGCGGGGCGGCTCTCCCCGCGACCCGGCTCCGGCGCCGGCCAGCGGCCTCTCGGGCCGGCAGGCCCCCCGGCCTGTCGCTTGTCACGTCGCTTCAGACCTCAAGGAGCTCAGACTCTTTGTGCTCCAGCAGCGCGTCCACCTGCTCGACGTAGGACTTGGTCACTTCGTCCAGCTGCTTCTCGGCACGGTAGACCTCGTCCTCGCCTGCCTCGCCGTCTTTGACCAGGCGCTCGAGTGCCTCCTTGGCGTGCCGGCGGACGTTCCGGATCGACACCCGAGCCTCTTCGGCCTTGTGCTTGGCCACCTTGATGTACTCCCGGCGCCGCTCTTCGGTCAGCTGCGGCAAAGACACCCGGATGATCTGGCCGTCATTGCCGGGATTAACCCCGAGGTCGGAGTCACGGATAGCCCGCTCGATACCTGCGAGCGATCCCTTGTCGTACGGATGGATGGTGATCATCCGGGCGTCGACTACATGGAACGACGCCA
Source organism: Jiangellaceae bacterium (assembly GCA_035762665.1). Lineage (GTDB taxonomy): Bacteria > Actinomycetota > Actinomycetes > Jiangellales > Jiangellaceae > JASLBX01. Next base: position 14,815 of record DASTNZ010000242.1, read on the forward strand.
GCTGGTTGACCGGTGTCGGAGCGCCGTAGTAATCGACCATGATCTTGTTGAACAGTGAGGGATGAGCACGCCCGGTGCGGATCGCAGCAAAGTCCTCCTTGGCAACCGACACCGCCTTTTCCATCTTCTCCTCTGCCTCGAGGAGCGTTTCGTCGATCACCGCAGCTCCCTAGTCCCGTGAGTAGTTGATGTATTCATGTGACCGTACCGCGACGCACTCGGCTCGCCCAGCGTCGCAGGCCGTCTTCACGCTAAGGCATCGTCGACGAGCCTGGTCTCGACGTCCGCCGCCACCATCGTTCCGATGGCGTCACCGCGGATCGCCCGCGCGATGCTGCCGTCCTCGCTGAGGCCGAACACCACGATCGGCAACTGGTTGTCCATGCAGAGGCTGAAGGCGGCCGGATCGGCGACGAGCAGCCGGCGCCGCAGCACGTCGGTGTACGTGATGGTGTGGAACTTGCGGGCGGTCGGGTCCTTGCGCGGATCGTCCTCGTACACCCCGTCCACACCGCTTTTTGCCATCAACAGCCGGTCGCACCCGATCTCGAGCGCGCGCTGCGCGGCGACCGTGTCCGTGGTGAAGTACGGCATGCCGGCCCCGGCGCCGAAGATGACCACGCGGCCCTTCTCGAGGTGACGGATGGCCCGGCGCGGGATGTACGGCTCGGCGACCTGGCCCATGGCGATGGCGGTCTGTACCCGGGTGTCGACACCCTGCTTCTCCAGGAAGTCCTGGAGGGCCAGGCAGTTCAAGACCGTGCCGAGCATGCCCATGTAGTCGGCTCGAGCGCGGTCCATCCCGTACTGGTGCAGCTCGGCACCACGGAAGAAGTTACCGCCACCCACCACGATGGCGACCTGCACCCCGGTGCGGACGACTTCACTGATCTGCTCGGCCACCGCCTTGACGACCGTCGGATCAACGCCCACCGCACCACCGCCGAAAACCTGGCCGGAGAGCTTGAGGAGCACCCGGCGGGGTCGGCTGCCACCAACGGTTGCTGCGCCGGGACGTTCCTGGCCGGGCGCTTGCTCCGGATTGCCGGAAGCGGTCGGCTCCGTCTCGGTCACTGGTGTTCCCTCCACGGCACCGACCTCCCTGGTGACTCGTTGCTGCTGCCTTCGCGCTGCGTCCCTCAGGCCTGGCCGACCTCGAACCTCGCAAAGCGCGTCACCGTGACACCGGCTTCCTTGAGCAGCGCCCCGGCGGACTTCTTGGAGTCCTGTACGGACGGCTGGTCGAGCAGCACCGTGTCCTTGAAGAAGCCGTTCAGCCGGCCTTCAACGATCTTCGGCAGCGCCTGCTCGGGCTTGCCCTCCTCGCGGGCGGTCGCCTCCGCGATTCGGCGTTCGTTTTCGAGGGTGTCAGCGGGCACGTCGTGGCGCGTCAGGTACCGCGGCCGCATCGCTGCGATCTGCATCGCCGCGGCGCGGGCGGCCGCCTGGGCTGCACCAGCGTCGCCGGTGTACTCCACCAGGACACCCACCTGTGCGGGCAGATCGCTGGCCCGCTTGTGCAGGTAGGTCGACACGGTGCCGTCGAAGTACGCGGCCCGGCGCAGCTCCAGCTTCTCGCCGATCACCGCGTTGGCGGCCTCGATTGCCTGGCTGACGGTACGCCCGTCCGGGAGCCGGGCCGCGTTCAGGGCGTCGACATCGCCCAGCTTGTTGGCAACTGCGACGCCGACGACGTCGGCGGCCAGCTTCTGGAAGTCGGCGTTCTTGGCGACGAAGTCGGTCTCGCAGGCCAGCTCGATCATGGCCCCGCCCTCGGCCGCGACCAGACCGTTGGACGCGCTGCGCTCAGCGCCCCGCTTGGCCGCTTTGGCCGCGCCCTTGATCCGCAGTACTTCGATCGCCTTGTCGAAGTCGCCGTCGGTCTCGACGAGGGCCTTCTTGGCGTCCATCATCCCGGCACCGGTGGTGTCGCGGAGTCGCTTGACGTCCGCGGTAGTGAAGTTCGTCATATCTCGCTCTCTTTCGCGTGCGTGATGAAGGTCAACGGCTGGGCGAGCGGCCCGGTCGTGGGCCGTGGCCACTGCCGCCCGGTGCGATCAGGCCTGCTCGGCCTCGGCATCGGCGGCCGGTGCCTCGTCGCTTTCGGCTTCGGCAGCAGCCTCGGCAGCGGGAACCTCGGCAGCGGGAACCTCGGCAGCCTCCGGTGCCTCGGGTGCCTCGGGTGCCTCGGTTGCCTCCGGTGCCTCCGGTGCCTCGGGTGCCTCGGTTGCCTCGGGTGCCTCGGTGACCGTCCCGGCCTCGGCCGTTGCACTCGCGGCCTGCGAACCGGCCAGCAGTTCCTTCTCCCATTCAGCCAGCGGCTCGTCCGCGCCCAGCTCATCACCGACGGCAGCCTCATCGCCGGTGCGTTGGCCCTGCCGCGCCATCAAGCCGTCGGCAACGCCGTCGGCGACCACGCGGGTGAGCAGGGTGACCGCTCGGATCGCGTCGTCGTTGCCCGGGATCGGGTAGTCGACCTCATCGGGGTCGCAGTTCGTGTCAAGGATTGCGATGACCGGGATGCCCAGCTTGCGCGCCTCATTAACCGCGAGGTGCTCCTTCTTGGTGTCGACGACCCACACCGCGCTCGGCACGCGCGACATCGTGCGCACGCCGCCAAGCGACTTCTCCAGCTTGTCCTTCTCACGCTTGCGCATGAGGAGTTCCTTCTTGGTCAGGCCGGAGCCGGCGACGTCGTCGAAGTCGATCTCTTCGAGCTCCTTGAGCCGCTGCAGTCGCTTGTTGACCGTCTGGAAGTTGGTGAGCATGCCGCCCAGCCACCGCTCGGTGACGTACGGCATGTTGACCCGCGTCGCCTGTTCGCGGATGGCCTCCTGGGCCTGCTTTTTGGTGCCGACGAACAGCACCGTGCCGCCGTGCGCCACGGTCTCCTTGATGAACTCGAAGGCGCGGTCGATGTAGGTCAGCGACTGCTGTAGGTCGATGATGTAGATGCCGTTGCGCTCGGTGAAGATGAACCGCTTCATCTTCGGGTTCCAGCGCCGGGTCTGATGCCCGAAGTGCACGCCGCTCTCGAGGAGCTGCTTCATGGTGACGACGGCCATGGCCGCGCCTACC
>DASTNZ010000243.1:0-3225 GCA_035762665.1 Jiangellaceae bacterium
GTGCCCTGTGCCTCGTCGCGGTGCAGGCGAAGCAAGAGCGAGACCGCGTAGATCGCCACGGCCATTCCGGCGATCTGCATCATGGAGGCCCAGTAGGCGCCGAGCAGGTCGGCATCACCGCCGAAGGTGGCGTACCACTCCGTCGCCTCTCCCTCGAGTCCCTCGATCTGGCCGCTCAGCGCCCCGAAGACCAGGCCGAAGCCGAGCAGGCCGATCGCCCAGCCCAGCAGCGCTCCACGCTGCAGCCGCCAGACAAGGCCGGCGGGGCTGAGCAAGGCCGGGCTTGCGTGGGCGGCACCCCTGCGCTCCGGCCACATCCCTCTACCGACGTCGCGTCTGCCGACGAGTACGACGGCCAACCAGAAGAGGGAGGCCATGACCACCACAGCGAGGCCCAGCGGCCACCACAGGTTGTCCGCGAACGGCCGCATCTGCTGGCTCCAGCCGATCGGGGAGAGCCAAGCCGGCCAGGCGCTCGTGACCCGGAGGGCGGCGGAGTCCACGGTCCCGAGCATGTTGCCCAGCGCCGCGAGCATGAATGCGACGCCGAGGCCCGCACCGGCGAGACCGGTCGCGCCGCGCGTGGTCGACGCCAGCTGTGACGTCACCGCGGCGACGCCGGTGAAGGCGACACCCACCAGGGCAATCGACATGCCGGCAACAAATGAACCGCCCGCGGGCTGTCCCGCGACCACCATGCCGAGTCCGAGCAGCACGGCCAGCACAAGGTTGGCAGCGAGCGCGACGATCACCGCCGCGGCCAGAGAGGCGTAGCGCCCGACGACGCCGGCGCCTAGCATCTCCTCGCGACCGAGCTCTTCGGCCTGACGGGTGTGCCGCACGACGGCTAGCACGCTCATCAGTGCGGCGAGCACGGCCAGGGTCAGTGCGTCCCGGTGCAGGGTGTAACCCCCGACACTGGCGCCTGTCACCAGGCCGAGCACCCGCATGCCTGGGTTCTCGACCACGAGTTGGGTGTCCGGCTCCAGGAGCAGAGGGTGCTTGGAGTACTGGTCCTGGAACATGGCGGTCGTCGCAGCCAGGAAAACAGCCATGCCGAGGATCCACGCAGGCAGGGTGATCCGGTCACGCCTCAACGCGAGGCGGATCAACCGCATCGTGCCGGTGAAGCCGTTCATCGTGCCGTCACCACCTCGACATCCGCATCCCCGGCGGGTACGGCGATGTCTTCGCCGTAGTGCCGGATGAACAGCTCCTCGAGGGTAGGCGGCGAGGTGATCATCGACCGCACTTCAAGGTCGACCAGGCGCTCGAGAACGTGATTCAGCTCGCCCGGGTCGACACTGAACTCTGCGTGGCCGTCGTGCACTTGGGCATCGTGGACGCCGGGCAACAGCGCGACCGACTCGACTGGTTTGGCGGTGTCGACGACCACCGACGTGCGCGTGAGGTGTCGCAGCTCATCGAACGTGCCGGTTTCGGCGGCCCGGCCGGCCCGGATGATCGTGACGCGGTCGCACAGCGCCTCTACCTCGGACAAGATGTGGCTGGAGAGCAGAATGCTCCGTCCGGCGGCCCGCAGCTCCTGCACGACGCCCTGGAATACCGCCTCCATCAGCGGGTCCAGCCCTGAGGTGGGCTCGTCGAGCAAGTAGAGCTCCACGTCGGATGAGAACGCTGCCACGAGGGCCACCTTCTGCCGGTTACCTTTGGAGTACGCGCGAATCTTCTTGGTCGGGTCGAGCTGGAACCGCTCGAGCAGTTCCTCCCGGCGATCCGAGTCGAGCCCTCCCCGCAGGTCGCCTAGCAAGTCGATCACCTCACCACCGGTGAGGTTGGGCCACAAGTTCACCTCGCCGGGCACGTAGGCGAGACGCCGGTGCAACGCCACGGTGTCGTGCCACGGGTTACCGCCGAGCAGGGCGACGTGCCCGGCGTCGGCGCGCAGCAGTCCAAGCAAAACGCGGATCGTGGTGGTCTTCCCAGCGCCATTCGGCCCAAGGAAGCCGTGCACTTCACCAGTCTCGACTTGCAAGTCGAGATGATCCAGTGCCCGAGTCCTGGCGCCGAAATCCTTCACAAGCCCGGAGACCGTTATGGCAGTCGTCATTGAGACCACTTCCTCGTGGCTTGGTTCCATGGGGCCACACGTCCCCAACTCTCAGCACATCGCAGCTGTGCAGGGACGGGGCAGGGCCGAACGCCACGAAGAACAGTGCCCTCCGACCTCCGAAAAGGGCCCGCCGCCCCAGCTTGGGCGCCACTGCGTCTCGATGTCGGCTTCGAGCGGTGCCAGCGTCCCAGCCAGCAGCGGTCCTCCGTGCCGCCGCGCTGCGCGCTGCGGCTGGCGTGGGCCTTGTGTGTCTCACCGGGCTGGTCTCGCGAGATGGCCGGGCCGACTTCGCCGACTCGGTGGCCCGGGTCCTCGGAGTCGACCGGTTGCGGGCAGCGGCCTCGGTGGAGCACTGAGCCAAGCCTGACGTCGCGGCAGCGCATCCGGCGAGACAGTTTCCCGGATCTGCGGAATCTGGTCTACCGGTCGTCGGTGTTGGGCCGTTCGCCCCTGTCCTGAAGAAGGCAGCCGGAGATGGGCTGGGACTGAGGAGGTCCTGCCATGTCTCACATCGCCGCCTACCTGGGAGTATCCGCGCTCGCCGGATACGCCGCCGCGCAGGTCCTCGGCCGGCGTGCCGGTTCAACCGCCCACGAACGAGCCGCCCGCATGCCTGGAGACGAGCTCGTTCCCGCTCCACACATGGTCACCAATCATGCAGTGACGATCAGTGCCCGACCCAAGCAGATCTGGCCCTGGCTGACCCAGATGGGTTGGCACCTGGGCGGCTATTACACCCCGGAATGGGTTGACCGGCTCATGTTTCCGAACAACTGGTCCAGTCTCGACCACCTCGACCCGAACCTCGTGCGAGACCTCAAGGTCGGCGACACCCTTCCCGACGGTCCGCCAGGCACCGCACAATACGTGGTGCACGAGGTCGATGCGCCGCGACTACTACTACTGAAGTCGACCTCGCACATTCCGCCCGGATGGTACGACAAGTACAACGCTCGCATCACCTGGACCTGGTGCTTCACCCTCACCCCGGTCGGCGACGGCAAGACCCGCGTCCACTCACGCGTGCGCGGACGGATGGCTCCGCGATGGTTCGCCGCGTTCTACGTCGGCACCATCGTCCCGGCGGACTTCGTCATGGCCACCGGGATGCTGCGCGGCCTCAAGAAGCGCGCTGAGACGGGCGCCCCGCC
>DASTNZ010000244.1:0-3276 GCA_035762665.1 Jiangellaceae bacterium
GGAGGTGGGCGGCCAGGTGATCTCACCGTAGGAGTCGCAGGGCATCCACACCAGAACATCGACGTCGAGCGTTCCGGCACCTGAGGTGCGTTCGGCCATCAGTGTGACAACGGCACCCCGAGCGGCGCGTTCGGAGCCGGAAAAGCCGTCATACACCGGATCCGTCCCGACGGGGATCTGCACGGTGCCCAAGTCGGCATACCTGATGTTGGTGGTGCTGGCCGCACACGCCACCGTCGTGTTCGTATATGCGGTGCCGCCGGTGTGGACCTTGAGCCGCATGTTGATGACGTCGGTGCTGGTGTTCTTCCTGTACCGCACCAGCACCCTGTAGCGGTCGCGGGCGTCCACGCTGGCGCTCGCCGGGTGCACGCCGAACAGCAGCCGGTCCACCATCGTCGCGGTTGTGAAGGTAATCCGGGCGTAGTTGGAGCCCGACCCGGACATCAGCACGTCGTTGCCCGGCAACGTCGCGCCGGTGCCGAGGGTCGCGGACTCGGCTTGCAAGAACAGGGGCGTCGCGGACGGTGTCCCCGTTCTGCGGACCGCGAACGCTGACGGGCCGAACCCGCTGACGTCGGCGTAGGGAATCGTCAGGATCAGCGGAGTCTCGACGTCGCCCTTGATCGCAGACCCGGCGATGTCGAAGTAACACGAGGTGGCGGGGTTGTTCGTCACCGTGGACGGACTCAAGGTCTCCAGCAGCCCGACGGCGAACGGTTCCGCTTCGATGTCGACGTCGATCTCGTGCAACTGGTGCCCGCGCACCACCCGCACCGCTTCCGACGACGCTCTGAACGTCCGGAAGAACACGGGGGCCGTCGCGCCGGCCGGATGCCACTTCAGGATGTTCGTCGGCCGGTTGAGTTCCCGGAACAGCGCCTGGAGCTGGGTGGCCGCGAGGTCCGTCGATGCCGTCGACAGGGTCAGCCCGAGTCGCAGGATGCGGTTCGCGTACGCGCTCGCGGGAATGTTCTCGCCGTCGGTGAGCAGGGTTGAAACCCTGGCCATGCGCAGGTCCGGCGGGGACAGGTCCGTCCTGGGAGCGTGGAGCGTCCACGGGCCGGTGTTCAGGGCAAGGCGGACGGTGGGGCTGGCGGCGATCGACGACACGAACTGGACGGTCGTCACCTATCCCCCTCGCGCCTGGCGGTCGCCGTTGAGGGCGATGATCCGGCTCACCTGACTGGCAATCTCTCGGATGAACTGCCTGTCAGGCTGGTCGCCACGACCGTTGATGGTGAAGTGGTAGGTGTCGCCGCCACCACCACCGGAAACGACCTGCGCGCCGTGCCAGCCCGCCGCCTTGTCGAGGATGTTCAGCGCCCGGTTCCGGTTGCCGCGCTTCGGGATGAACGCCTCCCCCCCGGTTCCGGGTTCGGCGAAGGCGTAGCGCGCCGGGCTGGCTGGGGAGAACGTCTGCGCCTCTCGGAGCAAGCCCCCTTGCGCGTGCTCGACGATCCCGCCGTGGCGCATGAGGATCCGGCCGCCGCCGGGAACCACTAAGCCCCTGTTGGACCAGGTCACAACACCCCGGATGTAGACCGTGCGACCCCGAACGGTGTTGATTTTGGCGTTGATCGAGTTGATCGCGGCTTCGGCCTGCTGCTTGTTCACCGTGATCGTCGGCTTCGGCGACGGGATGGCGAAAAGCTTGTTCGCCAGGTTCTGCGCCGCCTTCGCCTCCATCCCGGCGGCGGCTGCGGCGGCGAGGAACCGCTGTCTTCCGGTGGCGAGGACGTTGTTCGCGGCCTGCTGCGAACCGGTCGCGCGCAAAGTGGCGGCGGCGGAGTTCTGCACAGCGCCCGCGTAGGCCAGCAGCGCTTCGCGGTTCTGGATGTACTTGTCGCTGCCGACCTTCGTCTGCTTGCCGTTTTCCTTGATCGTCGCCGTGAGGCTGAGCAAGGATCGTTGCGCCGACAGGTACGCCTGCTCGGCGCTCAGCGTGTCGGACCGGCCTTCGTCGAGGGCCTGGTTCAGGCCGTCGATCTCGGCGGCAGTTCTCCCGGCGACGTACTGGAGCCCCGTCAGCCCGGCCGCGGCGCGAGCTGCCTGTTCGTTCAGCTTGCGCGCGTTCTCGGCGGCGGTGTCTTCCTTCTCCGTCAAGTCACCCAGGGCGAAGATCGGCGCAGCGACAGCGGGGCCGATCTTGTTGAGCCCGGCCACCAGCGTCGCGGTAGCGCCGACGCCCATCTCGGCCACGGTCAGAAGTCCACGCAGAGCGTCGGCACTGTTCTCGGCGTCGTTGGACATGATCCGCAGCGCGTCGCCGGCGGTCCGCCCCGCAGAGGGAAGCTTCTCGCCGAGCATGTCCACCAGCGGCTCGGCCTTGGCGTTGGCGTCCCGAAACCCTTCGGCGATCTCCTGCGTCGCCGCGATGACACCTTCGGTCAAAACCTGAAGGTCCCCCCGGGCGGCGGACGTCTCGAAGATGTCCGCCAGCACCGGCTTGAGGGTCCGGAATCCCCGTCGGACGGTTTCGATCGCCTGCAACGTGGCCGGCACGAACGGCTTCGCCGCGTCCTTCAGGTCCTCGCCGATCCCGGCGGCCAGACCTGCGCTGGCGCGCTTGACTTCCTCGTCCTGAAACGCGATCGCCAGCCCTGCCCCAACCGATGCGAGCGCTACCCCGGCTGTCACGGCACCGGCGATGGATGAGGCGATGACCGGCGCTGCCCCGGCTACCCCGGCGGCGAGGGGGACCGAGATCGGCACCTTCAGCAGCAGCGGACCGATGCGCGAGGTGAACGCCGCCGACATCGCCGAGGCGCCGTCGTCGCCGGCGTCGGAGAACGCCTTCCGGACGTTGATCTTCCGCTTGAGTGTGGACTCAAGCCCCCGGAGCTGCCGGTCCATGTCCTTGAACGCGTCGCCGTCGATGCCGACCATGGCCCGCTTGAGCGACTGGATCTGGTTCTCAAGGTCCTGGACTTCGTCCTCGGCCCGCTTCGCGTCGCGGGCCATCTCCGTGAATCCGTCGCCCGCGTCCTCAGCCGCGTCGGCGATGCCATCCAGGGTGCGCTTCGTGTTCTGGTCCCGGGCGAAGATGTTGAACCGAAGCGTGCTGTCGACCATCCGTCCTCCACTCAATGTGTGAACGGATCTCGGCCGGCGTCAGCTTGCGCACCTCGCGCGGGGGAAGCAGGTACTCCTGCGTGAACCAGGGATAGATGCCTAGGAGGCAGTCTCGGATTCGTCCTCCGAAGAGGTCACGTCCGGGGGGCCGACATCACCTCTGTCGGTGCGTATGACTTCCATCCCGCCGGCGCCGCGCAG